>NZ_JBICTV010000040.1:0-65348 GCF_043197855.1 Dactylosporangium sp. NPDC048998 | reverse complement strand
GTGAACAACAACAACACGATCATCGACCACATCTGGTCGTGGCGGGCGGACCACGGCGACGGCGCGGGCTGGACCTCCAACCCGTCCGACACGGGCCTCATCGTCAACGGCCAGAACGTGACCGCCTACGGCCTGTTCGTCGAGCACTTCGAGAAGTACAACGTGATCTGGAACGGCAACGGCGGCAAGACGATCTTCTTCCAGAACGAGCTGCCCTACGACCCGCCGAGCGCGGCCGCCTGGTCGCACGACGGCATCACCGGCTACGCCGCGTACAAGGTGGCCAACACCGTCACCTCGCACGAGGCGTGGGGCATGGGCAGCTACTGCGTGTTCACCACGGACCCGTCGATCGCGGCGTACCACTCATACGAGGTGCCCAACAACGCCAACGTCAAGTTCCACGACATCCTGACGGTGTCGCTGGGCAAGGGCTCGATCACGCACGTCATCAACGACACCGGGGCGGCGGCGCAGGCCTCCAGCGTCACTCCGTCCAACGTGGTCAACTACCCCTAAACCCGATTCCACCGTGTACCTCTGACAAGCGGGCCGATCGGCGAAAGCCGGTCGGCCCGCCCCTTTACGGCACCAGGTGGATGCGGACCTTCCGCGCGGCGACGGCGGCCTCCTCCAGGACGGCCAGCCGCGGCTCGGCGACCTCCAACAGCCGGGGGTGGCGCAGCCCCTCGAGGGCCGCCAGGCGCCGGTCGGCGAGGATCGCGTCGATCATGCCCCGGTCGCCGCCGCACACCAGCGCGGCGAGCGAGTCGACCTCGGGCAGCAGGACCCGCGCCGCGATGTCGGCGGACTTGCCGGCCACCGCGTCGGCCTGGTTGTCGCGGCGGCGGGCGTACCGCTGCTGGGACCACCCGCCGGCCGCGGTGCGCCCATGGACATGGAAGCGCTCCACCTTGGACGAGGTGATCGTCGTGCCGTCGGCGACGCCGGCCGCGACCGCGCCCTTGCGGGCCAGCAGCAGCCCGATTCGCGGCGGCACGGCGAGCCCGGCGAGCAGGGCGTCGACGTCCGCGACCCCGTCGAGGCCGGGCGGCGGGTGCAGCGTCGCCTTGTCGCCGTTGTTCGCCCCGGTGAGGACAAGCCCGTGCTCGTCGGCGCCCTGGTGGCGCCCGTAGAAGCCGTCGAGCCACCCCCGCAGCCGCTCCGGCGAGATCTCCACCCAACGCCCGCCCCCGGCGGCCGGTCTCGCCGTCACCATGCCCCAACCTTGCCACAGCCGCGGCGGCGTGGCGATCAACCGGCCGTCGCCGCCTCCTGCGACCGCAGCGGCTCCGCGTTCGGCTTCGAGCCGAGCAGCACACGCAGCTCCAGGCCCTTCATCAGCCACGACGCGCCGAAGCTGAGGATGGCCAGGGTCTCGCCGACGATGAGGGAGTAGTGGTCGAACCAGCCGGTGAGCTCGGTGACGGCGATGAAGACCACGGCCACGCCGATCCCGGCCGCGCACGCCCAGTGGAAGCGGCGCCAGAACGCCGGCGAGAGCCGGCCGGTCAGCTCGGTGCGCTTACCCTCGCGGATGCCGAAGTACAGGCTGATGACGCCCAGCGAGACGATGAAGACCGCGGCGCTGACGTAGTGCACCACCGCCACCGGGGTCTCGCCGAGGCGCTCCTGCAGCGGGGTGAGCGCCACCGTGGAGCCCTTCGGCCGGCCCGTGCAGAACAGCGCCACGCCGAGCGCGGCGACGCCGGCCACCATGCTGAGCAGGTTGTCCAGGTTGTGCTCGAACACCTTGTACGTCATCAGGAACAGGCCGGTGACGCACAGGGCGCCGACGAAGACGTCGCGCATGCCGGTGTAGAAGTACGCGCTGAGCGAGCCCCGGATCCCGCCGCCCTCCAGCGCCAGGTCGCCGAGCACGAGCAGCAACGGCAGGGCCAGCCCGATGCAGCCGATCACCGCCCGCATCAGCAGGTAGGAGCGCAGGTACAGCACCCCGGCGTCGGGCTTGCTCAGCTGCGCCGGGGTCGGCCGCCGCGGCGCCTCGGTCTGCGGGTCCAGGTAGCCCATGGGGTCCTCCCACCGGTCGGCTGTGCCTCACATCATGTATGAGCGCGCCGCCGTCCGCCTGATACACGCGGCCGGGATTCACCGCCGTTCATGCCCCGGACATCGCCCGTGCGTAGTAGGTGACCCCGGCGACGTGGTGCACGACCTCCCGGAGGGTCCAGGTGTCCGGGGCCGGCCGCCCGTCGAGCGCGTCCGGGCCGAGCCCGCCGAGCCGGGCCCGGTAGCAGGCCGCGAGCCGGGTCAGCCGGCTGGTCGCCTCGTCGAGGTCGCTCTCGGTGAACCGGGCGAAGTCGGCGTGGGTGGTGACGGTGCGCCCGTGCCAGGCGTCGGGCAACGGCGACAGCCCGGCGAGCCGGCACTCGATCTCCGCAAGGTGGTCGATCAGGTGGTCGGTGACGCGGCGCAGCGCCTTGTGCGGGGTCCACGCGTTGCCGTCGAACGCGACCGGGCGCCCGTCCCAGCCCAGCCAGCCGTCGGCGATCCCGAGGACCTCGGCCACGGCCGCGTCGACGAGGGTGGTGACGTCGGCGTCGGTGACGATCGGAAACTCCATGCCGCCGACCGTAGCCACGGGACCGTTCGGCCGGGACCGAACGGTCCCGGCCGCCGGTTCGGCGATCGGGTCACGGATCAGGTCGCGGACGGGGCCGGGGCGACCTTGCTCGGCAGGGGCTTCGTCGGTGCGGGCTCGCCGGGCCGGGGCTTCTCGATGCGCGGCCCGGGCCCTGGGTAGGGGCCGTCGTAGGGGCCGTGACGGCGCTCGTCCCAGTGATGGTGGTCGCCGGTCGAGACGGAGCCGATCGCGATGCCGGCGAGGAAGGCGCCGATCGAGCAGGGGACGACGGCGAGGACGAGCGTTGCGATCACCGCGACGAGGGCGGCCCGGCCGGGCGTGCCCACCCAGCCGCGGGCGTCGCCCCATCCGGAGCCGGGCGGCGGCGGGGCCAACGGCGGCGGGGGAGGCGGGGGAGGTGGGGGAGGAGCCGCGTGCGGCGGGGGCGTAGGCGCCCTGGGCGGTTCGGCGGCCGCGGAGGGCTCGGGGGCCTCGGGCTTCGGCCGATCTTCGGGGGGCTCGGTCATACCACCGACGGTACGCGCGGCCACCTGCCCCGGCGAGCGGGCGCGAGGGGTCGTGAGGAGGGTCGTGAGGGAGGTCGTGGGGGGAGGTCGTGGGGGAGGTATATGGTGTGCGGCGGCGCCGCCGTGCGTCGTAGTTCCTGACCGGTGGCCACGCCCATCGAGGAGGAGGCCGTCGCGATCCTCGGGAAGGTCACGGCGGGGCCGACGTTGGTTCATGAGCGTTTGGTTCATGAACGGCACCCGCGTGCCGATCTCGTCGGCGTGGAGAGGGTGGCGACCTGGCGTCCGACCCGGCTGCTCGTCGCGGCCTCGCTCCTGGCGGTCCTGACGGAGGTGTGGTTCGCCGTCGGGCTGCTGCGGCCGATACCGGCGATGGTCGGCTGGGTCGCGGTGCCGTTCGCCATCGGCTTCGCCGTGGCCGCGTGCCGGTCGACGACCGTGGCGCCCGGGATCGCGCCCGGCGCGGCCCGCTTCTGGCGCCACATCGGGCTCGGCACGGTGTTCATCGGCCTCGGCGGGCTCAGCAACGCCGTCGACATGTACCGCGGCATCGTCCTGCCCCAGCACGTCGGCCCGCTGACCGCGGTCGTCTACCTGGCCGGCCTCTTCGTCATGCTGTGGGGCCTGCTGCGCATCCCGGCCGCGCGGCGCACCCGCGGCGAGTGGCTGCGCTTCGGCCTCGACTCCGCGACGGTGATCGTCGCGGTGCTCACGTTCGCCTGGCACTTCCTGCTCCGGCACTGGAACGAGTGGTCCGGCGGCAACGCGGCCGGCGCCCGCGCGGTGATCGCGCTGGTGGCCTGCGGCGCGGTGTGCGTGTTCGGCTTCGTGAAGGTCGCGTTCACCGGCACCGGGCCGCTGGACCGCCAGGCGCTGTACCTGCTGGCCCTCGCCGGCGGCGCGGGCGCGACCGGCGGGGCGCTGGCCCCGCTGCTGGCCGACCGGCCCTACCTCAACGGCACCCCGGTCATGCTGCCGATGACCTGTCTCGTGCTGTGCTTCGCCGCCGACCGGCAGCGCCGCGCCGCCGGGGTCGAGCCGGCGCCGCCGGCCTGCCGCGCCCGGCCCGGCCTCGTGCCCTACCTCGCCGTCTTCGCCACCTGCGCGCTGCTGCTCGCCGACGCGCGGACGGGCGGCGACGACACCCTCGGCGTCGCGATCGGCGCCGTCGCGCTGGTGCTGCTTGTGGCCGCCCGGCAGGCCACCGCGCTGCGCGACAACGACGACCTCGTCGAGACGCTGGACGGGCGGCTGCGCGAGGTCGTCGAATACCAGGAGACGCTCGCCTGGCAGGCCACCCACGACGCGCTCACGCACCTGCCGAACCGGCGGCTGCTCACGCAGTACACCCGGGAGGCTCTCGACGACGACGGCGGCCGGGTGGCGGTCGCGCTCGTGGACATCGACGACTTCAAGGCGATCAACGACGACCTGGGCCACGGCACCGGCGACGCCCTGCTGACCGCGATCGCGGCGCGGCTGTCCGAGCTGCGCCCGCCGGAGGGGCTTGTCGCGCGGCTCGGCGGCGACGAGTACGCGCTGGTGTTCCCGGCCGCCGACGAGCCGGCGGCGCTGCGGACCCTCGGCGGGATCGCGGCCGGGCTGCGCCGTCCGCTCGACGCCGCCGGGCACGCCCTCGTCGTCGAGGCCAGCGCCGGCGTGGCCGTCGGCGGGGCCGGTACCGACGCCGACGAACTGCTGCGCCGCGCCGACGTGGCCATGTACGCGGCGAAGGAGCGGGGCAAGGGGCGGCAGGTCGCCTACGACCCGGCGATGGACCAGCGCGGCGCCGAGCGGGCCCGCATCGCCGCCGAGCTGCGCACCGCCCTCGACGACGGGCAGCTGCGGGTGTTCTACCAGCCGATCGTGCGGCTGGCCGACGGGCACACCGTCGGCGTGGAGGCGCTCGTGCGCTGGCAGCACCCGCAGCGCGGGATGGTGCGGCCGGACCTGTTCGTCCCGGCGGCGGAGCGCACCGGCCTCATCGTCCCGATCGGGCAGTGGGTGCTCGCCGAGGCGTGCCGGCAGGCGGCGCGGTGGCGGCGGGAGCTCGGCCCGGACGCGCTGCAGTACGTCTCCGTCAACGTCTCGCCGCGCCAGCTGCGCGAGGCCGGCTTCGCCCGGCGGCTGCGCGCCGAGCTGCGCGCCGCGGGCCTGGCGCCGGCGAACCTCATGGTTGAGGTCACCGAGACCGCGGTGTTCGACGGCGGTTCGGCGCTGGACGAGCTGCGAGAGATCCAGCGGTACGGCGTCCAGGTGGCCCTGGACGACTTCGGCACCGGCCACTCGTCGCTGGGCCTGCTGCGCACCTGCCCGGTCGACGTGCTCAAGGTGGACAAGTCCTTCGTGGACAACGTGACCGAGGCCGGCGAGCACTCGGTCGTCGCCGAGGCGCTCATCGGCATCAGCGACGGGCTGCGGCTGCGCGCCGTCGCCGAGGGCGTGGAGACCCAGCAACAGGCCGAGGCGCTGCGGCGGCTCGGCTACCGCTACGCCCAGGGCTACCTCTACGGCCGCCCGGTCCCCGCCGAGGAGCTCACCGCGCTGCGCCCCGAGCAGGGCGTCGGGTCCGCTCGGTGAGCGTCGCCGGGACAGTCGTCAACGACCGGCGGCCGGTCGGGTCCGGCCGCCGGTCCCGCGTCAGTCGTTGCGGAGGATCTTCGTGCCGTCGACCCGGACCGCGATCTCCTTCAGCCCGGTCGGGGTCGGGCCGCTGATCTTGGCGCCGTCGGTGATGCTGAACGTCGAGGCGTGCGCCGGGCAGGTGGCCACGCCGTTCTGCGGCGCGCTCACCAGGATGCCCTTGTGCGGGCAGGCGGCGTCGTACGCCTTGAAAGTTCCACTCACCGGCTGCACGATCAGCAGCCCGCCGGTGACGATGCCCCCGCCGACGGGGACGTCTGCGGTGTCGGCCAGCGCCGCCGCTTGCGTGGCGGAGGCCGCCGGGGGCTGGTCCTGGTTCTGCGTCTGGGCCGGGGCGTTCGCGGTGGCGTCGCCGCCGCATGCGGCGAGCAGGGTGGCGGCGCCGATGCCGCCGAGGCCCGCCAGGAGAACCCGCCGATGGGCGCACCACGCCTGCGGTTGCGCCGCTTCTTCGCTCATTGCCACGATGTTCCCTTCGGACGGCGGCCCGGGCCGGGGCGTGGCGCGGCCACCGCTCTGTGGCGCGCCGGGCGCGGGGTGAGGCCGGCTGGGGCCGGAAGGACGGCCGCCCGCCGAGGCGGCCGTAGTTGAACGCTTGGGAATCGTACAGTTCGATATAGAAGATCTACAATTTATTCACCCTCGCCGGGGCGGACACTGGTCATATGCGGATCGAGGGCACCGAGCTGTTCGTCGGCGACCGGCAGATCGTGCGGGTGTCCGGCGTCCGCGGCCCCGTGCAGGTGCGCGGCGACGGCGTGGCGGGCCGGGCGGACGGCGACGGCGTGGTCGAGGTACCGGTCGCTATCGACGCCGCGCCGGGGACGGTCGTGCCGGTCAGCGTCACCGCCGGGGGCGCGACCGGGCACGCCGAGCTCGTCGTCGCCGAGCCCGGCTGGACGGTGTGGATGGTCTCGCACTTCCACTACGACCCGGTGTGGTGGAACACGCAGGCCGCCTACACCGCCACGTGGGGCCGGCCGGAGCAGACCGGCACCGAGTTCCGCGCGGACTTCCAGCGCACCGGGTTCGAGCTGGTGCGGCTGCACCTGGAGACCGCGCGGCTGCACCCGGAGTACAAGTTCGTCCTCGCCGAGCTCGACTACCTCAAGCCCTACTGGGACGCGTGCCCGCAGGACCGCGCATACCTGCGCCGGCTGCTGCGCGAGGGCCGGCTCGAGCTCGTCGGCGGCACCTACAACGAGCCCAACACCAACCTCACCCTGGCCGAGACCACGATCCGCAACTTCCGGTACGGCATCGGCTTCCAGCGCGACGTCGTCGGCGGCGACCCGCGCACCGCCTGGCAGCTCGACGCGTTCGGCCACGACCCGAACTTCCCGGGCCTGGCCGCCGCGGCCGGCCTGGACTCCTCGTCGTGGGCGCGCGGGCCGTTCCACCAGTGGGGCCCGATGCTGAGCACGTACACGCCCGGCGAGCGCGGCTGGGGCGACCCGTCCTCGATGCAGTTCACCGCCGAGTTCGAGTGGCTCTCGCCCAGCGGCCGCGGCGTGCTCACCCACTACATGCCGGCCCACTACTCCTCCGGCTGGCACATCGACGCGCAGCCGACCCTCGCCGCCGCGCAAGCGAGCGTGTACCGCCTGTTCCTGCTGCTCAAGAAGGTCGCCCGCACGCGCAACGTGCTGCTGCCCGTGGGCACCGACTACAGCCCGCCGGCGAAGTGGGTCGTCGACATCCACCGCGACTGGAACGCCCGCTACACCTGGCCGCGGTTCGTGTGCGGGCTGCCGCGCGAGTTCTTCGCCGCCGTACGCGAGCAGGCCGACGGGTTCTCGCCGCAGACCCGGGACATGAACCCGATCTACACCGGCAAGGACGTGTCGTTCATCGACACCAAGCAGGCCCAGCGGCACGCCGAGGCGCTGCTGACCGACGCCGAGACGTTCGCGACGCTCGCCGCGCTCGGCGGGGCGCCCTTCCCGCACGAGGAGACCGACCTGGCCTGGCGCCAGCTCGTCTTCGGCGCGCATCACGACGGCATCACCGGGTCGGAGTCCGATCAGGTGTACCTCGATCTGCTCACCGGCTGGCGCCAGGCGCACGACCTGGCCGCCGGCGTGCTCGACGGTGCCCTCGGCGCGCTGAGCGCCCGGCTGCCCGGCGGCGACGGACCGGCGCGCATCGCCGTGTTCAACCCGTCGTCGTGGACCCGCACCGACGTCGTGCGCACGCCGCTGCCGGACGGGCTGGACGGGGCCCTCGTCGACGGGGAGCCGGCCCTGGTCGAGGACGGCCACCTGGTGTTCCTCGCCCGGGACGTGCCCGGCGTCGGGTACCGCACCTTCGCGCTGTCCGCCGCGGACGGCGACGGCTGGCGGCCCCGCCCGGGCGCGACCGCCATCGAGAACGAGACCTTCCGGCTCACCGTCGACCCGGCGCACGGCGGCGCCGTCGCGTCGCTGGTGGACCGGCGCACCGGCCGCGAGCTGCTGGCCGCCGGGCGGCACGGCAACGAGCTGCTCGTCTACGACGAGTACCCGGCCCACCCGCGGGCGCACGAGGGGCCGTGGCACCTGCTGCCCAAGGGACCGGCCACGGCCGGCTCGACCGCCGGGCCCGCGCACTCGGTGACCGTCGAGACGGGCCCGCTCGGCGAGCGCGTCACCGTCGCCGGCGCCGTCGGCCCCGCCCGCTACACCCAGACCCTCACCCTCTGGCACGGCGTGGCCCGCGTCGACGCGCGCACCCGGCTGGCGGAGTTCACCGGCGCCGACCACCTCGTCCGGGTCCGCTGGCCGTGCCACGTGCCGGGCGCGCTGCCGGTCAGCGAGGTCGGCAACGCCGTCGTCGGGCGCGGGTTCGGCATCCTCGACGCCGACACCGAGACGGCGCCGTGGACGCTGGACAACCCGGCCCAGCACTGGTTCGCGCTGTCCTCGACGGCCCGCGTCCACGCCGGCGCGCACACCCGCGCGATCGGCGTCGCCGAGATCGTCGTCGGCGACACCCTGCCCACGGGGGCGCGCGACCTCGCCCTCGCCCTCGTCCGGCAGGGCGTCACCGCGACCTGCTCGGTCGGCGACGGCCCCCGGTACGGCTCGCTCGCCGTCGACTCCAACCTGCCCGACGTGCGGATCGCGATCGGCGGCCCAGCGGCGAACCCCTTCACCGCGGCCGTGCTCGCCGCCGCCGGCGCGCACGCGCAGCGGCGGCTGCGCGAGGACGGCCGGGTCTGGATACCGGCCGAGCGCCCCCTGGCCGAGGTCTGGACGCCCAACGCCGACCTCACCGGCGTACGCGCCCTGCCGGTGCTCGTCGTCGCCGAGGACGCGGTCGCGCGCCTGTGCGCCGACGTCGACGCCGGCGACGTGCGCGTGGCGCCGCCGCTCGACGACCCCGACCCAGACCCAGACCCCGATCTGGACGACTACACCGTCGGCATCGTCAACCGCGGCCTGCCCGGCTTCGCCGTGGACCGCGGCGGCGCGCTGCACCTGTCGCTGGTGCGCTCCTGCACCGGCTGGCCCTCCGGGGTGTGGATCGACCCGCCCCGGCGGACGGCGCCGGACGGGTCCAACTTCCAGCAGCAGCACTGGACCCACGAGTTCGACTACAGCATCGTCGCCGGCGACGGCGACTGGCGCGCCGCCGGGCTCGTCGCCGCCGGCCACGCGGTCAACCACCCGCTGCACGCCCGCGCCGTCCCGGCCGGGCCGCCGGCCTCCGCGCGGCTCGTGCAGGTCGAACCGCCCACCGTCGTGCTCACCGCGCTCAAGCCCGCCGGGGACCCGATCGCCTCGGGCGAGGTGCCCGAGCCGGTTTCCGCCGTCACCGCCCGCTACTACGAGTCCGCCGGGCGCCCCGCGAACGTCCACATCGGACTGCCGGTACCGGTGGTGTCCCGGCAGCCGGTCGACCTGCTCGAGCGGCCCGTGCCGGACGGCGCCCTGCCGGCCGCGGGAATCGGGCAGTGCGTGCTCGGCGTCGCGCGCCCGCTGCCCGCCGCGTTCCTGCCCGCCGCGCCGGTGTACTCGCGCTACTGGCTGCACAACGCCGGGCCGGCGCCACTGGGGAACATGCCCGTCTCGGTACACCTGGATCCGCCGCACGCCGCGGTCTGCGGCCCGGTGGCGCTGACCGCGACCGTGGCCTGCGACCTGACGGCGGCGCGGGCCGCGGGCACGCTGTCGTTCGCCGCGCCGCCGGGCTGGACGGTCGAGCCGCCGTCGGTGCCCTTCGACCTGGAGCCCGGCGGGCACGTGGTGGTGCCGCTGCTCGTGACCCCGCCGCCGGAGCCGGAGCCCGGCGCGCACTGGCTGCGCGCGTCGATCCCGCAGGGCCCGTACGACGTGACCCGGCTGCTCGTCGGCGTGTCCGGACCCGAGACGGTCACCGCGGCGCTCGCCCCCGCCGCCCTGCGCCTGCGCCGCGGCGAGTCCGCGTCGCTGACCCTGAGGCTGGGGACCGACGCCGTGGGGGAGGTGCTCGTGGACGTACACCTCATCGGGCCCTGGCACACCTGGGAGCTGCTGCCGGTCGCCCGGCGGTCCCTCACGCTGCGCGGATCGTCCACGGTGGAGTTCCCGGTGCGCGTGCCGGCCGGGCATCCCCCGGGACAGTGGTGGGTGCTGGCCCGGCTCGCGCACGCCGGCCAGCTGCACTACACCGAGCCCGTCCCGGTGACGGTGCTGCCGTGAGCGACCCCCTGACCAACCCACCGACCGGCCCCGTCGCCGCGTACGTCGGCGCGCGGGCGGTGACCGTCGCCGAGGTCGAGGCGCGGCTGGCGGCGATGCGCGCCGGCCCCTACGCCGCGCGGCTGCCGCACCCCGCCACCGCCGAGGGACGCAACCTGCGGCGGTGGCTGGTCCAGGTGCTCGCCACCGAGGCGGTGCTCGACCACGAGGCCGGGCGGCGCGGGCTCACCGGGGCCGGCCGGCCCGCGCGGCCGGTGCACCCGACCCTGGCTGAGGCCCTGCGCCTGGGCGGCGTCGCGGCCACCGTCCTGGCCCTGCACCCGCACGCCGAGGCCCTGCGCGCGGCGGTGACCGCGGACGTGACGGTCGGCGAGGCGGAGACGCGCGACTACTACGAGCGCAACCGCGACCGGCACCCGGGCCCGTTCGACGCGGCCCGCGACGAGATCGCCCAGATACTGGTTGAGGCCGCCCGCGAGCGGGCCTTCGGGCGCTGGCTCGACGAGCGGTGCGCGGCGCTGGTCCGGTTGTCCCCGGGCTTCGAGCACCCCGGCGACCCGGCCCAGCCCGACTACGCCCATCATCACTGACGTGCGCATCCACGTTTTCGCCGCCGGCGACGAACCCGCCGGGCTGCGGGCACAGGCCGACCGGCTGCGCGAGGAGGCCTGGCCGGGCGGCGGCGGGCACGACCCGGCGCTGCGGCCGGTGGCGATGCTGCTCGAGGACGGCGGCGCGGTCGTGGCCGCGCTCGACATCCTGCGCAAGGAGATCGCGCACGGCGGCGAGCGCCTCGCGGCCGGCGGGCTCAGCGCCGTGGTGACCGCGGTGCGGGCGCGGCGGCGCGGGTACGGCCGCCGGCTCGTCGCCGCCGCCCGGGACGAGATGCGCGCGCTCGGGCTCGACGCCGGGATCTTCACCTGCGACCGGCCGCTGCGGGGGTTCTACGAGGCGGCCGGGTGGCGGGTGCTGCCGGGCACCGTGCTGGTCGGGGGCACCGTCGAGGCCCCGCTGGCCAGCGACGCGCCCGGGTTCGACAAGGTGACGATGGGCGAGCTCTTCGACGCCCGCGCCGGCGTGCTGCTCGGCGCGCGGGTCGATCTGTATCCCGGGCCCATCGATCGGCTCTGGTAGCCGGCTCTGGTAGCCGGCTCTGGTAGCCGGCTTTTGTGACTGGCTTTTGTGGCTGCGGGAAACCCGTAGCCACGCTGCGGGCCGGTACCGAACCGGGGAGCGGGCGGGGGCGGCAGGCTGACGTCATCGCGGTACCGAACCCTTTTGACCGGAGCCGGAAAGCACATGTGGTCATGTCACCGCGCGCCGCTCGGTGCGCTGCTGGTCGTCTGCGCGCTGCTCACCGGGTGCAGCGCGACGGCAACGGGTCCGGCGGCGTCGAGCGCGGCGGGTACACCCGGTGCGCCGGCGATGGCCTCCGGGTCGGGGGCGGCGGGCGGATCCGGGCTCAGCGCAGCGCAGCTGGCCCGGATTCCGCACTTCCCGGCGCCGCCGGCGCCGAAGCCGGTCACCGTGCCGGCCGGGCCGTCGGCGGGCTGGTACAGCGCCATCCCGACCGACCAGCCGATCGCGTTCATCACCATCGACGACGGCTGGACGAAGGTGCCCGAGGCGGAGGCGCTGCTCAAGGCCGCGCACGTGCCCGTCACGCTGTTCCTGGAGATCAACGCCATCAAGTCCGATCCCGGGTACTTCACGCAACTCGAGCAGGACGGCGCCGTCATCGAGGCGCACACGATCAGCCACCCCGACCTCAAGGGCAAGTCCTACGACGTGCAGCGGCACGAGATCTGCGGCGGGGCGGACGAACTCGCGAATCTCTACGGGCGCCGGCCCGTGCTGTTCCGGCCGCCGTTCGGTGACAAGGACACGACCACGCTCAAGGTCGTGCACGACTGCGGGATGAAGGCGGCGTTCTTCTGGAGGGAGACGACGGACAAGGGCATCGTGCGGTATCAGGCGGGCCAGGCCGTCAAGCCCGGCGACATCGTGCTGATGCACTTCCGCCCGGCCTTCGTCGACGACTTCCTGGCCGTGCTGCAGGCCATCTCGCAGGCCGGGCTCACCCCGGCGCGGCTGGAGGACTACATCGCCTGAGGCGGCAGGTCCAGCCGCACCTCGGTACCGCACGGATCGGCCGCGCCCACCGCCAGCGCGGCGCCGAGCAGCTCCGCCCGCTCCCGCATGCCGTGCAGCCCGTGCCCGGCGACGAACCCGTCCGGCGGCGGGCCGGTGCCGTCGTCGCGCACGAGCACGCGCAGGCCCGGCCCGTGCGGCCCGGCCTCGATCCGCACCCGCCCGGCGCCCGAGTGGCGGACCGCGTTGGTGAGCGCCTCCTGCACGATGCGGTACACCGCCGTCTCCGCCGCCGCCGGCAGCCGCGGCAGCCCGTCGACGGACGCCTCCACGTCGAGCCCGTCGCGGTCGCGCGCGTGCCGGGCGAGGTCCTCCAGCGCCGCGGCCAGCCCGAGCGCGTCCAGGGCGAGCGGACGCATCTGCGCGACGATCCGGCGCAGCGACTGGATCTGCCGGCCTACGATCTCCCGCGCGCCGGCGATGCCGGCCGCCTGCGCCGCCGGGTCGTGCCCCGCGGCCGCCGCGCCGAGCAGCACATGCGCGGCCGCGAGCTCCTGCAGCGTGTCGTCGTGCAGCTCGCGGGCCCACCGGCGGCGCTCGGCCTCCGCGCCGTCGAGGCGGGACCGGGTCGCGCTGAGCCGGGCCCGGCGCCGCTCGACGGCCGCCTCCCGCAGCGTCAGGCCCGAGGTGGCGAACAGCAGGGCCACCGGGATCAGCAGCAGCAGTACCTCGGGCGCCGGCCGCGTCCTGCCCTGCCAGAGCCCGGCGACCGCGATGAGCGCGGAGATGCCCGCGGCGGCGAGCAGCCGGGCCCGCACGGCGAAGCGGTGCGGGCCCCCCGCCGGCACGCACGCGAGGGCCAACAGGAACGTCGCGCCCGCGCCGACGCCGGCCCACAGCTCCTCACGCGGATCGATGTTGCCGAGCTCCAGCACGATGCCGACGGCGAGCAGGATCGCCCCCGCCACGGCGAGCACGGTCGCGGCGACCTTGGGCACCCGCTCGCCCCGGCTCATGGCGTTCGCCTCGTGCCGGTCCTCGCCGCGTTGGTGGCCACGCTCATGGCAGCAGCCCGATCCGGCGCGCGGCCGCGACCAGCTCGGCGCGGCTCGTCGTGCCCAGCCGGGTGCGCAGGTTCGCCCGGTGCGTCTCCACGGTGCGCAGGCTGATCGACAGCCGCCGGGCGACCTCGGCGTTGGTGTGCCCCGAGGCCAGCAGCGTCAGCACCTCCCGCTCGCGCGGGCTGAGCGCATCCGAGGCCGCCGGCCGGCTGCGGGCCAGCCGCGCCCCGAGCTCGGCGTCGACGTACACCGAACCGGCCATCACCGTCTCCACCGCCCGCAGCAGTTCGTCGGCGGCGGCCTCCTTGAGCACGTACCCGTGCACACCCCCGGCGAACGCCTCCCGCGCGAACGACACGTCGTCGTGCATCGTCAGCACCACGATCCGCGGCGGCGGGTCGGCCGCGAGCAGCTCCGGCAGGACCGGCAGCGCGCTGTCGGGCCCGAAGCTCAGGTCGAGCACGATGAGGTCGGGGCGCAGCCGGTGCGCGACCGTGCGCAGCTCGTCGAGCCCGGCCGCCTCGCCCTCGACCCGGCACCGCGGGTCGGCGGCGAGCAGGGCCCGCAGCCCGGCCCGCACCACGAGGTGGTCGTCGGCCAGCAGGATCCGCCAGGCGTTCGTCGCGGTCACAACAACGTTTGTACCCTGCCTGCGCCGCACCCGCCGGGCCGGGCTCCGGTCGGCGAGGCAGAGATCTCGCGAGCTGGCGGTTCGCCTCAGTCCCGGTCGCGCAACAGCTGCCGGGTAGTACCGGTAACGTTAGGACGCGCGGGGACAGCGGCCGTAGCTACCCGGATGCTTCAGTGATCGCGATCTGGAGGAACGGGTGGCGCCGACGCAGCGGATCACCACGAAGAATGCCCGCTTCCAGCAATGGCAGGCGCTGCTCACCAACCGGAACAAGCGGCAGCGTTCCCGCGAGTTCCTCGTGCAGGGTGTGCGGCCGATCAACATTGCCATCGAGCGGGGCTGGCCGATCCGGACCCTGATCTTCGACGTGCGGCACCAACTGTCGGGCTGGGCCCTGGATCTGCTCCGTACGACTCGTGTCGAGCAGGTGGCCATGGCCCCCGACCTTCTCGCCGAGCTGGGGGAGAAGGACGAAGACGCGCCTGAGGTCATCGCGGTCATGGAGATCCCGGACGACGACCTCGGCCGCATCAAGGTTTCCGGGGACTTCCTCGGCGTGCTGTTCGACCGGCCGACGAGCCCGGGCAATATCGGCGCCGTCATCCGCTCTGCGGACGCCTTCGGGGCCGATGGTGTGATCGTGGCCGGTCATGCCGCCGACGTCTACGACAGCAAGGCTGTGCGGGCGAGTACCGGGTCGCTGTTCGCACTGCCGACGGTCCGGGTTCCCGCAGCGCGAGAGGTGATGGTCTGGCTCGAGGCGCACCGGGCGGCCGGAACGCCGGTGCGGGTCGTCGGCACGGATGAGCACGGCGAGGTCGACATCTTCGACTTCGACCTGACCGGTCCCACGCTGCTCCTGATCGGCAACGAGACCAAGGGACTGAGTTCTTCCTGGCGTGAGCTGGCCGACCAGATGGTCAGGATCCCGATGGGCGGCAGCGCCAGCTCGCTCAATGCCGCCAACGCCGCGACCGCGGTCCTCTATGAGGCTGCCCGTCAGCGCATTGCCCGGGACCGCCGTTCTCGCTGAGGCGGCCTCAGGGCTGGCCGACCGGTTCCGCGCGTGCGGTGTCGTTGCGGTCGGCGTGCTGTTGCTTCCGGTGGCGCGGGTGTTCGGGTAGCTTGCTTGGCGGAGTGCCGGGAAGTCTGGTCGGCGTGTGTGTTCACCCTACCGACCGACAGGACCCGTATGACGCTGCTGCTGCTGTGTTTCGCTGCCGTGCTGTTGCTGGCGGTGCTGCTGTCGGCCCTGGCACATCGGACCGTCCTGTCCACCGCAGTGCTGTTCCTCGCCGCCGGGTTCATCCTCGGTGACGGGGTGACCGGCGTGGTTCATGTGACCGCGGATTCGCCGGTGGTGGCGTCGCTGGCGGAGCTGGCGCTGTTCGCGGTGCTGTTCACCGACGGGATGCGGGTCGGCTGGGCCGATCTGCGCAGCGCGTGGCGGCTGCCGGGCCGAGCCCTGGGCTGGGGGCTGCCGTTGACGCTGCTGGTCACGGCGGTGATCGCGCATTTCGTGGCCGGGCTGGGCTGGCCGGAGTCGCTGCTGATCGGGGCGATCCTGTCCCCGACGGACCCGGTGTTCGCCGCCGCGCTGGTCGGCAACGACAAGGTCCCGGCGCGGCTACGGCATCTGCTCAACGTCGAGTCCGGGGTCAACGACGGATTGGCGCTGCCGTTCGTGGTGGTGCTGCTGGCGGTGGCGGCGGGCTCGCACGAGCTGCATCTGGGCGAGATCGGCGTGGAGCTGGTGGCCGGGATCGCGATCGGCGTGCTCGTGCCGTGGGTGGCGATCCGGCTGGAGCGGACCCGGCTGTTCGCGGTGTCGGAGCAGTACCTGCCCCTGAACGCGGTCGCGATCGGGCTGCTGGTCCTGGCGCTGGGCAAGGTGAGCCACGCGAACTTGTTCCTGGCCGCGTTCGCCGCCGGGATCACGGTGGCCACGGTGGGCCGGCGGGAGCGGGAGGCGTTCGAGCACTTCGGTGAGCTGATCGCGGAGATCTTCAAGCTGGTGGCCCTGCTGGTGTTCGGCGCGCTGCTGGCGCCCCGGTTGTTCGCCGGCGTCGGATGGGCGGGCTGGGTGTTCGCGGTCCTGGCCCTGGTGCTGGCTCGGCCGCTGGCGCTGTGGGTGTCGTTCCTGCGCTCCGGTCTCAGCACCCGGGAGCAGGCGGCCGCGATGTGGTTCGGGCCCAAAGGGTTCGCCTCGGTGGTCTACGGGCTGCTGGTACTCGCGTCCGGCATCGCCGCCGCCGAGCGGGTCTTTACGCTGGTAGCGGTGACGATCGTGCTGAGCATCGTGCTGCACTCCTCGACGGACATCATCGTGGCCCGGGGGTTCGAGCCACAGCTCATGCCGGCCTGGCAGCAACGGCTCGCCTCGCGCGGGCGGCGGCTGCTGCGCCGCGCGCCCGGACAGGATGCACCGGACGGATCCGGCCCGCCGGTGGAAGGGAACACACCATGAGAGCTCGCGATCTGGCCGCCGAGTTCCCGGCGGTACGGCTGGACGCCCCCGCCCTGGACGCCGCCCGGCTGCTGGCCGGACAAAACCTGCCGGGGCTGATCGTGCTCGACGAGCGCGGCTACCCGTTCACGATCCTGGCCGGGACGCAGGTGCTGCGCATGGCGATCCCGTCGTACTGCCAGGACGACCCGGCCCTGGCGCGGGTCGTGGACGAGCCGGCCGCGGACCTGCTGCTGCGCGAGCTGGGCGACCGGACGGTGGCGCAGGCGCTGCCGCCGGACAACCGGGAGCTCGCCGTGGTGTCCCCGGAGGCGACGGTGCTGGAGATCGCGGCGCTGATGGCCCGCACCCGCACGCCGCTCGTGGCGGTGGTGGACCGGGAGCGGCGCATGCTCGGCGCGATCACCCTCGACGCGCTGCTGGACCGGATGCTGGCCGCGTGAGCGTCACTGCCTGGCTGGCGGTGGCGGTGTTCGCCGGCACCTACGTGCTCATCGCCACCGAGAAGATCCACCGGGTCAAGGCCGCGCTCGGCGGCGCGGTCGTCATGCTGCTGCTCGGCGCCACCGACGCCGAGCACGCGTTCTTCTCCGCCGAGGCCGGGATCGACTGGAACGTCGTGTTCCTGCTCCTGGGCATGATGCTCATCGTCGCGGTCCTCAAGCGCACCGGGGCGTTCGAGTACCTGGCGATCTGGGCGGTGAAGCGGGCGCGGGGCCGGCCGTTCCCGGTGATGGTCATCCTGGTCCTGGTGACCGCGGTCGCGTCGGCGATGCTGGACAACGTCACCACCGTCCTGCTCATCGCCCCGGTCACGTTCCTGGTCTGTCAGCGCCTGGCCGTGCCGCTCGCCCCGTATCTGATCGCCGAGGCGATGGCCAGCAACATCGGCGGCACCGCGACCCTGGTCGGGGACCCGCCGAACATCATCATCGGCAGCCGCGCCGAGCTGTCGTACAACGACTTCCTCAACCATCTCGCCCCGCTCATCGTCCTGCTCGTGGTGGTGTTCGTCGGCCTGTGCCGGCTGCTGTTCCGCGCGGCGTTCCGCACCGACCCCGACCGGGCCGCGGCCGTGATGCAGCTGCGGGAGCGCGACGCGATCCGCGACCCGCGGCTGCTCGTGCTCAGCCTCATCGTGCTCGCGCTGGTCACCGCGGCGTTTGTGCTGCACTCCGTGGTCCACCTGGAGCCGTCGGTGGTCGCAATCGTCGGTGGCCTGGCCCTGCTGGCCTTCTCCCGCCTGGACACCGGTGAGGTCGTCAAAGACGTGGAGTGGCCGACCCTCGCCTTCTTCGCCGGACTGTTCGTCATGGTCGGCGCGCTCGTCCACACCGGCGCCATCACCGCCCTGTCCCGGGCCATCGCCGACGCGGTGGCCGGTGAGCCGCACCTGGCGGCGATGGCCCTGCTGTGGGGGTCCGCGGTGCTGTCGGCGATCGTGGACAACATCCCGTACGTGGCGACGATGAGCCCGATCGTCGCGGATCTCGCCGCCGCCGACGGCAGCACCGGCGGGCCGCACGTGTTGTGGTGGGCCCTGGCGTTGGGCGCGGACCTGGGCGGCAACGCCACCGCGATCGGCGCGTCGGCCAACGTCGTCATCCTCGGCCTGGCCGAACGCGCCGGGCAGCGGATCAGCTTCTGGCAGTTCACCAAGTACGGCCTGATCGTCGCCGCGGTCACCGTCGGCATCTGCGCCCCGTACCTGTGGCTGCGCTACATCGCCTTTGCCTGAACGGGCGCCGCCGGCGTGTCCGCGGGCGGCCGGCGGCGTGCGCGTAGCAGCAGGGTGGCCGCGGCCGCGGAGATGCAGGAGGCGAGCAGGATGGCCAGCCGGGCGTGCTCGTCAGCGCCGGCGCCGAAGGCGAGCTCGGCGACGAGCAGCGACACGGTGAACCCGATCCCGGACAGCAGCCCGGCCGCCACCAGATCCCGCCGGGCAAGGCCACCATGGCCACCATAGCCACCGGGCAGCGCGGCCCCGGTCACGCGACGCGTCAGCCACGTCGCGGCCAGCACGCCGGCCGGCTTGCCGACCGTCAGCCCGGCCAGGACCCCGAGCGTGACCGGGTCGCGCAGGGCCGCGCCGAGCGAGGCGGCGCCGGCGACGGGCACCCCGGCGGCGAAGAACGCGAAGAGCGGCACCGCGAACCCGGCCGACACCGGCCGCCACCGATGCTCCAGCCGCGCCGCGGCATCGTCCCCGCCGGTGCGTGCCACCGGCACCGTGAACGCCAGCAGCACCCCCGCCACCGTGGCGTGGACGCCGGACGCGTGCACCAGCAGCCACACCGCGAGGGCGAGCGGTGCCAGCAACCACCGGGTTCCCCGGCCGCCGCGGCGCACCAGCCAGGCGAACGCGGCCAGCGGCACCGCCGCGGCCAACAGCGGCAGGACCGCCAGCCCGGCCGTGTAGGCCACCGCGATGATGAGGATCGCGAGCAGGTCGTCGACCACGGCCAGGGTCAACAGGAACGTCCGCAGCGCCGGCGGCACGCGGGAACCGGCCACGGCGAGCACCGCGAGCGCGAAGGCGATGTCGGTCGCCGTGGGCACCGCCCAGCCGCGCAGGTCACCCGCCGCCGACGCGTTGACCGCCAGGTAGATCAGCGCCGGTACCGCCATACCGCCGACGGCCGCGGCCACCGGCAGCGCCGCCCGCCGCGGATCGCGCAGCTCGCCGGCCACGAACTCGCGTTTGAGCTCCAGCCCGGCCACGAAGAAGAACACCGCCAGCAGGCCGTCCGCCGCCCACGCGGCCAGCGTCAGATCCAGATGCCAGGCGGCCGGTCCGACCCGCAGGTTGCCGAGGCTCGCATAGCGGGCCGCCCACGGCGAATTCGCCCAGCCGAACGCCACCACGGCAGCCACGAGCAACAGCAGCCCGCCGACGGTCTCGGTGCGCAGGATCGCGGCGATGCGACGAGGCTGCGCCCATCGCACGGTGTTGCCGGTCATGAAGCTCCTCCGGGTCGGTTGGCACCAAACGCCGACCAGACTTCCCGGCACACCAATTGCGAGCTTACGTGAACGACACGCTCAACCGAAACGGTCGCGGATCCGCGGCGAAGCGCCGGCTACCGCGAGAGGGGGTCGGACAGCAGGGCCTCGAACGCCAGCTCGGCCGCGCCGACCAGTGGGGCGTCGTCGCCGAGCTGCGGGGTGCGCAGGCCCACGTGGTCGCGGCACGCCGGCAGGGCCATGGCGTAGAGCCGGTTGTGTACGTGGTCGGTGCCGGCGAGGTACAACTCCCGCAGCGTGCCGCCGAAGACCACGACCGTGGGGTTGAAGATGTTGACCAGGTTGGCCACGCCGAAGCCGAGCCAGTCGGCGGCGTGCACGACCGCGGCGCGGGCGTCCGGGTCGCCCTCGCGGGCGGCGCGCACGGCCGCCGAGACGGCGGCGCCGGCGTTCGGTACGGCGCGGCCGGCGAGGTGCAGCAGGGCCCGCTCGCCGATCTCGGTCTCCCAGCAGCCGCGCGAGCCGCAGCCGCACAGCCGGCCGGCCGGGTTGACGACCATGTGGCCGACCTCGCCGCCGTGGCCGCCGTAGCCGGTGATGCGCCGGCCGCCGGCGATGATGCCCGCGCTGACGCCGGCGTCGCCGTGCAGGTAGATGACGTTGGCGACGCCGGCCGCGGCGCCGCGGGTGTGCTCGGCCAGGGCGGCCAGGTCGGCGGTGCGGCCCAGGATCGGCGGGCGGCCGCCACCGGGGCGGGGGTCCAGGCGGTGATCGTCGAGTGCGGCGGCGAGCGCCGGTTCGATCGTTGCATCCGCCCAGCCGAGGTGGTGGCGCACGGAGCCGGAGACGGCGACGCCGCAGCCGACGAACACGGCGTCGACGGGGGCGGTGCGCCGCATGTCGGCGACGAGTGCGGCCAGGCCGGCGACGGTCGGGCCGGCGTCGGCGCCCGGCGGGCGGTCGGCGGCGCGGACGTCGAGGACCTTTCCGCCGAGGCCGATGCGGGCGGCGCGGAGGCGGTCGAGCTCGATGCTGAGCGCGTATCCGTAGACGCGCGACGACCGGGGGCGCACGACGATGGAGGGCCGGCCGGCGCGGCCGGTCTCCTGCGGTACACCCTCATCGATGAGGCCCGCGGTGGCCAGATCGGCCGTCAGGGCGCCGATGGTACTGCGGTTGAGGCCGAGCCGGCTGGTCAGCTCGGCGCGGGACGTCGCGCCGCGGACGTGGACGTAGCGGAGCAGGGCCCCCAGGTTCTGCCTGCGTACCGACTCCTGTGGGCTGGTGGACACGCGCGGTCCCTTCGCCTGGAGAACGATCGTGGGTCCCCGGAAAGCAACTCCGGGGACCCACGACGTCGTGCCGGTGTGTTACTTGGTGAGCGGGGCGAGCTTCGGGTCGTTGGCGTAGGCCTCGGCCGCGTTCGCCTTGGTCACGATGACCGGCGGGAGCAGGTACGACGGGACCTTCTTGACGCCGTTGTCGTACGAGTTGGTGTCGTTGATCTCCGGCTGCTCGCCGGCCTGCAGCTTCTTGACCATCTCGATCGTCTGGGCAACCAGCTTGCGGGTGTCCTTGTTGATCGTCGAGTACTGCTCGCCGGACATGATCCACTTGACCGACTCGACCTCGGAGTCCTGGCCGGTGACGATCGGGATCGGCTTGCCGGCGGCCTTCACCGAGGTGATGATCGCGCGGGCCAGGGTGTCGTTCGGGGACAGCACGCCGTCCAGCGTCTTGTCGCCCTTGGCGTAGGTCGAGGTCATGATGGCGTCCATGCGGGACTGGGCGTTCTCGGCCTTCCAGCCCTGCGTCGCGGTCTGCTTGACGTCCGTCTGGCCCGAGCCGACGATCAGGTCGCCCTTCGTGATGAGCGGCTTGAGCACGTCCATCGCGCCGTTGAAGAACACGCCCGCGTTGTTGTCGTCCGGCGAGCCGGAGAACAGCTCGATGGTCCACGGGCCGGTCGGCTTCTTGGCCTTCATGCCGTCCAGCAGGGCCTGGCCCTGCAGCTGGCCGACCTTGAAGTTGTCGAACGCGACGTAGTAGTCGAGGTCCGCGGTGCCGGTGATGAGCCGGTCGTACGCGATGACGACCGCGCCGGCGTCCTTGGCCTGCTTGACCTGGGTGCCCAGCTGCGCGGCGTCGGTGGCGCCGATGACGATGACCTTCGCGCCCTTGGTGACCATGGACGAGATCTGCGACTGCTGGTCCGCGACCGTGGTCGAGGCGCCGGCGTACTGCACGTCGGACTTGAAGCCGGCCTCCTTGAGACCGTTGGTGAAGAGGTCACCGGCGAGGACCCAGTTCTCCGAGGTCTTCGACGGCAGGGCGACGCCGATCAGCGCGTCCTTGGCGAAGCCCTTGGCGGCACCACCGGACGGGTTGCTGGAGGCCTCGCGGTCGCTGTTGCCGCACGCGGTGGCAGACAGCGCCACCAGCGCGACGGCGCTGACCGCGAGGCTCCTGGTGAGGAACTTGCGCATGGCTAGGAAAGCCCTTTCTTTCGGGATGTTACTGGGGATAGGGGCGTCTGCCGCGGGTCGCGGCGGGTGGTTCAGCCGGCCACCGGGGTCTTGGTGGATTCCTGGCTGGTTTCGGGTGGAGAGACCGGCTGGGCTGGAGCCTGCCGGAAGGGCCGCATTATCGAACCGATGATCGAGAACCGGCCCTGGCTCTTGTTGTAGACGTCCAGCGCGACGGCGGCGAGCAGGAACAGACCCTTGATGATCTGGACCCGGTCGGTGGCGACGCCGATCAGCTGCAGGCCGTTGTTCAGCACGGCCATGACCAGGCCGCCGACGATCGAGCCGCTGATGGTGCCGATGCCGCCGGAGACGGCGGCGCCACCGACGAAGACGGCCGCGATGGCGTCGAGCTCCCAGCCGTTGCCGTCCTGCGGGCCGGAGGCGCCGGAGCGGGCCACGAAGATCATGCCGGCCAGCGCCGCCAGGACCGACATGTTCATCATGACGAAGAAGTTGACGCGGCGCAGCTTGACGCCGGAGAGCTCGGCGGCGCGGGCGTTGCCGCCGACCGCGTAGATGTGCCGGCCGCCCGGGGTGTTGCGGGTGTAGAAGGAGTACGCGATGACGAGCGCGGCCAGGATGCAGCCCGAGACCGGGAAGCTGGTGCCGACCCGGCCGCCCGCGTAGCGCAGCGTGGCGAAGACGATGATGCCGACCATGATGGCCAGGCGGAGGACCGTGATCCAAACCGGGATCGGCTCGGCCTCCATCTCGCGGCGGGTCTTGCGGGCCCGCAGCTCACGCCAGATGACCGCGAGAGCGGCCAGCAGGCCCAGGACCAGCGTGGAGTTGTTGTAGCCGGTGCTCGGTCCCCACTCCGGCAGGTAGCCCGCACCGATCACCTTGAAGCCTTCCGGCACCTGGATCGTCTCGGCGCTGCCGATGAACTGGTTGCCGCCGCGGAAGAGCAGCATGCCGGCCAGGGTGACGATGAACGCCGGCACCCCGATGTAGGCCACCCAGAAGCCCTGCCAGGCGCCGATGACCGCGCCGATGACCAGGCCGAGCACGATGCCCAGCTCCCAGGGCAGGCCGGCCTTGATGGCCTTGGCCACGATGATGCCCGTGAACGCGGCGATCGAGCCGACCGACAGGTCGATGTGGCCGGCCACGATGACCATCAGCATGCCGATCGACAGCACGGAGATGTATGCGTACTGCTGGGTCAGGATGATCAGGTTGCCGGAGTTGAGCGTCAGCCCGTCTGTCAGGATCTGGAACAGCACGAGGGCGAACACCAGCGTGAAGATCATCGTGAACTGGCGGGCGTTGGAGGTCGTGCCCCCGAACAGGTTCTTCTGGAGTTCCTTGAATCGGCTCATCGCGTCGGCATCTTCTTCGTAGAGGTCATCTGCTTCATGAGGAGTTCCGGATCGGCCTCGTTGCGGGGGACCTCGCCGGTGATGGTGCCTTCGAACACGGTGTAGATGCGGTCGCACAGGCCCAGCAGTTCGGGCAGCTCCGAGGAGATGACGATGACGCCCTTGCCCTGGTCGGCGAGCCGCTGGATGATGCCGTAGATCTCGTACTTCGCCCCGACGTCGATGCCGCGGGTCGGCTCGTCGAGGATCAGCAGCTCGGGATCGGTGAACATCCACTTGGCCAGCACGACCTTCTGCTGGTTGCCGCCGGAGAGCTTGGTGACGCCCTCGTCGACGGTCGGCGCCTTGACCCGCAGGGCCTCCCGGTACTGCTCGGCGGCCTTGTGCTCCTCGACCTGGTCGATGACGCCGTGGTGGGTGATCTTGGAGAGCTTCGCGGCCACCATCGAGGTCTTGATGTCGTCGAGCAGGTTGAGCCCGATCGACTTGCGGTCCTCGCTGACGTACGCCAGGCCGTTCTTGATCGCGTCGGAGACCGACTTCAGCTGGATCTCCTGGCCGTCCTTGAAGATCTGGCCGGACAGATACACGCCGTAGGAGCGGCCGAACAGGCTCATCGCGAGCTCCGTGCGCCCGGCGCCCATGAGGCCGGCGAAGCCCACGATCTCGCCGCGGCGCACGTTGAAGCTGGAGTTCTTGCACACCAGCCGGTCCGCGGAGATGGGGTGGCGCACCGTCCAGTTGTGCACCTCGAAGAACACCTCGCCGATGTTCGGCGTGTGCTCCGGGAAGCGATTGTGCAGCTCGCGGCCGACCATGCCGCGCACGATCCGGTCCTCGTCGACGCCCTCGGCGCCGACCTGGAGGGTCTCCACCGTCTTGCCGTCGCGCAGGATCGTGATCGAGTCGGCGATGTCCTCGATCTCGTTGAGCTTGTGCGAGATCATGATCGAGGTGATGCCCTGCCGCTTGAACTCGCGCAGCAGGTCGAGCAGGTGGCGGGAGTCGTTCACGTTGAGCGCGGCGGTCGGCTCGTCGAGGATGAGCAGCTTGACGTCCTTGGCGAACGCCTTGGCGATCTCCACCAGCTGCTGCTTGCCGACGCCGATGTCCTTGATGAGGGTGTCCGGATCGTCGCGCAGGCCGACCTGGGCCAGCAGCTCGATCGCCTTGCGGTTGGCGCCCTTCCAGTCGTAGGCACCGTTGCGCGTCGGCTCGTTGCCCAGGAAGAGATTCTCCGTGATCGACATGTGCGGCACCAGGGCGAGCTCCTGGTGGATGATCACGATGCCGGCCTTCTCGCTGGCCCGGATGTCGCCGAAGCGGCTCTCCGTGCCGCCGTAGAAGATCTGGCCGCTGTACGAACCGTATGGGTAGACGCCGCTGAGGACCTTCATCAGCGTCGACTTGCCTGCGCCGTTCTCGCCGCAGATCGCGTGGATCTCGCCCTCGCGGACCACCAGGTTGACATCGCTGAGCGCCTTGACGCCCGGGAACTCCTTGGTGATCGACCGCATCTCGAGCAGGATCGGTGCGGTGCTCATGAGGCGAGCTGCCTTGTCACCGACATCATGTTGCCTCCGAGGAGCGTTGCCGTCAGCCAGTTTTGTTGTGACGACCAACTTATTCCAGTGTGGCGATCCTGCCCAGTTCTGATCCGTCGCGTCTCGGTAACAATCTGGCAATGATCTAGCGCCTGGGGGGTCGCCGCAGGCCCCGGGGAAGCGCTCTCACGTATCCGGGGTGTTAGGTGCGCGTGTCGGACTCTAAATCCAATTGCTTTACTAAGTCAACGCCGCGAGGCATCATGGAGGTAACGGTACGTAGGCGGGAGGCTGGGTGCGGCAGGTCGGGACAAATCTCCCCAAGGTCGGGCAATACAACCGGGCGGTGGTGCTGGACCAGATCCAGCTCGCCGACGGGACGAGCCGCGTGGAGATCGCAGAGCTCACCGGCCTGACCCCGCAGACGGTCTCCGGCATCGTGCGCCGGCTGATCGATGAGGGCATCGTGCGCGAGGACGGCGCCCGCTCGTCCAGCGGCGGCAAGCCGCGCACCGTACTGCGCATCAACGCCGACGCCGGGCGGGCCGTGGGCCTGCACTTCGACCCCGTCGAGCTGGCCTGCGTGGTAGTCGACCTACTGGGCCGGCCGCTGGTCACGGCGCGGCGGCCGACGCCCGCCGGCATCGACCCGGCCGACGTCACGGCGGCGATGGCCGGGCTGGTGGACGAGGTGCTCGCCGAGGCGGGCGTGGGCCGGGACCGGGTGCTGGGCGTGGGCCTGGCCACCCCCGGACCGATCGACCAGTCGCTCGGCGAGGTCATCTCGCCGCCGCAGCTGTCGGACTGGACGCGGGTACCGCTCAAGCAGATGGTCGCCGACGCCACCGGCCTGCCGGTCACGCTGGACAACGACGCCACGGCGGCGGCGATCGGCGAGCGGTGGGCGGGCGCGGGCCGCGGGGTGGCCAACTTCGCGTACTTCTTCCTCGGCACCGGCGTCGGCGGCGGCCTGGTGCTCGGTCACCAGGTCCACCGCGGCGGATCGATGAACGCCGCCGAGTTCGGGCACACGTCGGTTACGGAGAGTGGTCCTGCCTGCTACTGTGGCAATCGGGGCTGTCTCGAGAGTTACATCAACCCGGCCGCGCTCGTCGCCGACGCGCACCGCCGACTGGCCGCCGGCGGTGAGAGCGCTCTCCGGAAGGCCTTCCGGAGGGAACCGTCCACTGTGGACCACGGGGCGCTGTGCCGGGCCGCCGCGGCGGGCGACGAGCTCGCCGCTGGGGTGATCGGGCGGGCCGCGGAGCACCTCGCGACGGTGGCCGTGAACGTGGTGAACATCGTCGATGTCGAGCTGATCATTCTGGGCGGGCACGGGATCCGGCACGTGGAGTCGCAGTTCCAGCGGGCGGTGGTGGCTGCGCTGGGGGAGCGGGCCATCGCGCGGCGGATCCGGCGGGTGGACGTGGCGCTGTCCCCGCTGGGCGACGACGCGGCGGTGGTGGGCGGGGCGGCACTGGTGCTGCACTCGACGTTCTCGCCCCAGGTCTCGTCCCTGCTGGCCGGCTGAGCCTCTGCGGCTGTGTGTAAAAAGTGGCGGCTATAGCAGCCACCTTTTACACACGCTGCCGGAGGGGCTGGCAACAGTTCGCGCTCTCGTGAGCGAACATGCGTTTGTGTGAGCGTTAAATGCCGGACCGGCCTCACGTTCGCCGAGCAAGCAGGTATCCCTGTGGGGTGGATTCCTGCTCCTCAGCGGGCCGACCGGCCCAGAACACCGTCGCGAATCCGGCCTCAGTAACCCGGCGCTCCATCTCTTCCGGCGACAGCCAGTACGCATCGAACTCGATGCCGAGACCGGCGCTTCGGCCAGACCGCCGGACCGCGCCGTCACCAGCCTTGAACGCGGTCACCAGATAGCCCCCCGGCTTGACAACACGAGCCAGCTCACCGAAGGCGACCGCCCGATCGGCGGGCGCGAGGAAGATCAGCGAGTACCAGCAGATCACCCCTGCCAGCGAGCCATCTTCGAAGGGCAGGTCACGCAGGTCGGCAACGTCGAAGGCGAAGTCCGGATAGTCCCGCCGCGCCACGCGGACCATCTCAGGCGAGAGATCAATCCCACGCGGGGACAGACCGTGCGCGGCCAAGTAGGGAGCGAGTCGGCCGGTCCCGCAACCAATGTCTCCCACGCTGGGACCCAGATCCGCGGCAAGGGTCAGTTCGCAGAACAGGCTGAGCACGGCCCGCTCGATGGGCATCCTCTCCAGAGCTCCGGCCAGGCGGTCGGCATAGAACGCCGCGAGCACATCGTGCGCGGCCCGCAGCTCATCAGTCTTGGCGTCCACGGGCGAACCATAGAGGACCAGGTCACCATCCAGTCCTTCGATTGGGGCGCGCTGAAGGTCATGCACCAGCTCGCGCCGAAGTGGCCGCTGGTGGCGCTGACCAACTACGACTTCCTCCAGGTGGGCAAGCCGGGCGCCTCGCCGTGGCTGGGCGGGCTCGACGCCGACGACTTCGGCGGCGACTTCGTGAAGGCCGCCGCCGCCATCCCGGGTGTCACGGCGCTTTCGCCGGTGTACGGCTTCCCGCAGGACGGCAAGATCGGCAACCCGGGCTTCCGCTTCTACGTCGACGAGGCGATGGTGTCGGAGGCGCACGCCCGGAACCTGAAGGTCATCCCGTGGACCTGCGACGACCCCGCCACGATCGAGGCCCTCATGGACATGGGCATCGACGGCATCATCACCAACTACCCGAACCACGTCCGCCAGATCATGGCCGAGCGTGGCATGCGCTTGCCGAAGGCCGACGAGCCACGCTGACCCACGGCCGGCGACCCGATCCGGTATCGCCGGCACGACGACCTCCGGGTGTGGCAAGAGGGGCGACCTTCGCACCACACCCGGCGCTAGTCGACGGCGACGGGCTCCCGGTCGCGCTCCTGCGCGGGCTCCGGCAGGGCGTGCTCGCGCAGCCCGATGCGCTCGTGCAGCCGGCGCAGCGGGCCGGGCGCCCACCAGTTCCAGCGCCCGAGCAGCGTCATCGTCGCCGGCACCAGCAGGCAGCGCACCACGCTCGCGTCGATGACCACGGCGGTGAGCAGGCCCACGCCGACCTGCTCGATCGTGCCGAGATCGGCGGCGGCGAAGCAGCCGAAGACGACGACCATGAGCAGCGCGGCCGAGGTGATGATCCGGCCGGTGTGCTGCAGGCCGCGGCGCACGGCGGCGTCGGTGTCGTCGCCGCGCTCGACATACTCTTTGATCCGGCCGAGCAGGAACACCTCGTAGTCCATGGACAGGCCGAACGCGAAGGCGAACACGATCACGACGACGAACGGGTCGAGGCCGCCGACGGTGAGCGTGTGCAGGACCCCGGAGCCCCAGCCGTGCTCGAAGACGGCGACCATCACGCCGAACGTGGCGCCGAGGGAGACCACGTTGGCCAGGATGGCCTTCAGCGGTACCACCAGGGAGCCGGTCATCGCGAACAGCAGCAGCACCATCGCGACGAGGGTGACGGTCACGGCCGCCGGGAGGTCGTCGGTGATCAGGCCGACCAGGTCGATCAGCGTGGCGGCTTCGCCGACGACCCAGGACTGCACGCCCGCCGGCCGGTCGGCGCGCAGGCGGTGCACCAGGCCCTGCGCCGCGTCGTCCTGCGAGCCGCCGCGCAGCACGAGGTCGACGGTGGCCACGCCGGGGCCGGCCGGCTTGGCGGGCTGCAGGCCCGCGACGGCCGGGTCGGAGGCCCACTTCGAGGCGTACGCGTCGAGGTGCGCGGCGTCCGTGCGGGCCACGACGGTCACCACCGGCTGGTAGGCGCGGCCGAACCGCGCGGCGAGCTCGTCGGCGACCCGGGCCGCCTCGACACTGCGCGGCACGCCCTCCAGGTGCGGCAGCTTGATCGTGGCGCCCAGCAGCGGCGAGCCGGCGGCGAGCAGCAGCGCGGCGGTACCGAGCGCGATGAGGACCGGGCGGCGCTGCACGGCCCGGGACAGCCCGGCGAAGAACCCGCGCTCGTCGCCGCCGGGCCGGACCGGGGTGCGGGCGCCGCGCCCGGCAGCGCGCCCGGACGGGCGGATCCGCTTGTGCAGCACGCCGATCAGCGCGCTGGTGAAGGTGAGCGCGGCGAGCATGGCCACGACCGCGATCGACACGCCGCCGGCGCCGAGCGCGCCGAGCTGGTGGACCGAGAACATCATGAGCCCGGACAGCGCGGCGGCGACGGTCAGCGCGCTGAAGAAGATCGTGCGGCCGGCCGTGGCCCAGGCGCGCCCGACCGCCTCCTGGGGCTCGAAGCCGGCGGCGACCTCCTCGCGGTACCGCGCGACGAGCAGCAGCCCGTAGTCGATCGACAGGCCGAGCCCGAGCAGGGTGACGACGGTGACGACGTTCTGGTCCAGATCGGTGACGCGCGAGAACACCCACAGCAGGGGCATCGCCGCGGCGACGGACACGAACGCGGCGAGGACCGGCAGCCCGGCCGCGACCAGCCCGCCGAAGACGAACACGAGCACGACGAGGGTCAGTGGCAGCGAGATCGCCTCGGCGCGGCCGAGGTCGGCTTTCTGGGCCGCGCGCATCTCGGCGTTGAGCACCGGGTTGCCGCCGACCTCGACCGTGGCCTGCGGTACACCCGCGGCGGAAAGCGCGTCGTCGAGCCGGTGCAGGCGGGTGCGCAGCTGCTCGACGGTGTCGTCGCGCTCGCCGCGGTCCAGCTTCGCCAGCGTCACGACCACGAGCAGCCCGCGCCCGTCGTTGGCAAGGTAGGCCGGGGAGGCCGGGACCTGCTGGCCGTTCACCGAGTAGGGCGTGGCGACCCCGCGCACGCCGGCGACCCGGCCGGCGTCGTCCGCGGCGGCGAGGACCGTGGTGCGGACCGCGGCGGCGTCCGGGTCCACGCCGGAGACGAGCCCGATGACGGTACCGCTGGAGTCGTTGCCGGTCGCCACGGCGTCCAGCCCGTCGATCGCCTCGACGTGCTTGGGGTTGCTCGCGTCCGCGATGGCGCCGAACACCGGCCCGAACGTGAGGCCGCCGAGCACGACGACGACCAGCCAGGCGCCGATCACCGGCCACCGGTGCCGGAAACAGAACCGCCCGATCCTCGCCACCACGCCCTGCGCCATGACGACAGCTTCTCAGGCCTGCGGTGGCGGGGCGGCGCCGACCCGGGTCAGCACTCGATGACGGTCACCGCCAGCCCGCCGCGGGCCGTCTCCTTGTACTTCACCGACATGTCCCGCCCGGTCTCCCGCATGGTGCGCACGGCCTTGTCGAGCGTGACATGGTGCGCCCCGTCGCCGTTGAGGGCGAGCCGCGCCGCGCTGATCGCCTTGACGCTCGCGATCGCGTTGCGCTCGATGCACGGGATCTGCACCAGCCCGCCGACGGGGTCGCAGGTCAGCCCGAGGTTGTGCTCGAGGCCGATCTCGGCGGCGTTCTCGACCTGCCGCGGGTCGCCGCCGAGCACCTCGCACAGCCCGGCGGCGGCCATCGCACAGGCGGAGCCGACCTCGCCCTGGCAGCCGACCTCGGCGCCGGAGATCGACGCGTTGCCCTTGATGATGATGCCGACGGCCGCGGCGGCGAGCAGGAACCGCACCACGCCGTCGGCCTTGTCCTCAGGGGTGCCGGGCACGAACCGCGTGTAGTAGTGCAGTACCGCCGGGATGATCCCGGCCGCGCCGTTGGTGGGCGCGGTGACGACCCGCCCGCCGGACGCGTTCTCCTCGTTGACGGCGAGGGCGTAGAGATTGACCCAGTCGAGGACGCGCAGCGGGTCCGACTTATCCGAAATTTCGGATAAGTCGGCATAGAGCGCCGGTGCCCGGCGGCGGACCTTGAGGCCGCCCGGCAGCACGCCCTCGGGCCGGGTGCAGCCGCGGTCGACGCAGGCCCGCATGACCGCCCAGATGTGCAGCAGTTCCGCGCGGATCGCCGCCTCGCTGCGCCAGGCCTGTTCGTTGGCGAGCATGACGTCGCTGATGGACAGGCCCTCGGCCGCGCAGTGCGCAAGCAGCTCGGCACCGGTGGCGAACGGGAACTTCACCGGCGTCTCGTCGGCGGCGATCCCGCCGTCGGGGCCGGTGACGAAGCCCCCGCCGACGGAGAAGTACGTGCGCGTGTCGAGGGGCTCGCCCGCGGCCGTCCAGGCGTGGAAGCGCATCCCGTTGGGGTGCTCGGGCAGCGAGCGGCGGCGGTGCAGGACGAGGTCGGCGTCGAGGTCGAACGGGATGGTCCGGGCGCCGTCGAGCAGGCCGATGCGGCCGGAGGCGCGCACCGCCGCGACCCGGTCGGCCGTCGTGTCGGTGTCCACGGTCGACGGCTCGGCGCCCTCGAGGCCGAGGACCACCGCGGCGGGCGAGCCGTGGCCGTGGCCGGTGGCGCCGAGCGAGCCGAACAGCTCGGCCTTGATCCGGCCGACCCGCGGCAGGAGGCCCTCGCCGGCCAGCCGGTCGACGAACCGGCGGGCGGCGCGCATCGGGCCGACGGTGTGTGAGGAGGACGGGCCGATGCCGACCGAGTACAGGTCGAAGGCGCTGAGGGTCATCGCGAGAGGCTCCCTGGTCGCGGACTGGGTGGACCTCCCCGCTCTGTCATCGATTGCCTGAGAGCTTCACCGCCGGCGTGCGGCGGTTTGCACCGTGGGCGCGGGACGCGGCGTCCCGGCTTTTCAGAGTCGCCTGTCCGCGGCGGTACGTGGGCCTGAGAGATTCCCGGGGAGGAGTTGCTCCTTCGGCGCCCCAGTGCTGGGGACTCTCCCGTCGCGGTTCATGCGGCGCGATATGCGGTTGTCGCGGCGACCGTACGGCCCGCGCGCGGCCCCGTCAAGCGGCGTTCAGGGTGCCCACGGCGCCTCGACCGACCAGGTGATGTCCGGCACGAGGCTCGCGGCGTTGTCCTGTGCGGCCGTGCCGCCGGGCGTGGCCAGCCACAGCTCCGCGTTGATGTGGCGCAGGTACGCCCCGGGGTAGTTCCACGAGGCCAGCCGCACGCCGCCGGGGGCGGTGCGGGCGCACCAGGTGGCGTCGGCGCGCATGAGGGCGGTGCCGTCGTCGGCGCTGATGCGCACCCGGCCGTTCTGGTGGCGCAGGTAGTAGCCGGGATAGTTGCGCGACTGCAGGCTGTAGCAGCCGCCGGCCACGCCGGCCAAGCCGGGCCCGACCCGCCAGGTGGCGTCCTGCTTGAGCAGCTGGTCGCTACCGGCGGTGACCACCTCGGTGTAGCCGAGGCCGTTCTGATGGCGGGCGTAGCGGTTGGTGCAGCAGGCGGTGGTGGCGCGCAGCGAGACGTACGAGCCGCTCGGCAGGGTCGTGGGCGCGCCGTCGTCGCCGGCCGAGCCGGGCACCGCGGCGAGGGCGGCGGCCCAGCGGGCGGCCATCTTGTCGTACCCGGCCCGGGTCGGGTGCACGCCGTCGGCGAGGTCTCCGGTGCCCAGCGCGGCGTGCATGTCGACGAAGTGCACGCGGGCGCCCTTGCCCGCCACGATGCCGGGGATGGTGGCGTTGAAGGCGTTCGCGTTCGCCTCGCGGGCGGGGTCGGACAGCGGGATGATCGAGGCGACGAAGACGTCGGCGGCGGGCGCCGCGGCGCGCACGTGGTCGATCAGCGCGGACAGCCGGGCCGGTGCGCCGGCCAGGTCGTAGTTCTGCACGACGTCGTTGGTGCCGAGGTGGACGAGCACGCTGCGGGGCGCGGTCGTGGCGACCCAGCCGGCCGCGTTCGCGTCGACCTGGTCGATGCGCCAGCCGGGATGGCCCTCGTGGTCGTGGTCGGGCAGGTCGGCGGGGCCGTTGAACTGCGAGCCGACGAAGTCGACCGGGTGCCCGGCGTCGGCGAGGGCGCGCCACAGGTTGATGCGGTACCCGCCCGGCACGTTGAACCCGTCGGTGATCGAGTCGCCGAGCGGCAGGATGCGCACCCCGCCGTTGGACTCGGCGTGCGCCGGGGCGCTCACCACGAACAGCGTCCCGAGCAGCGCCGCGACGACTGTGGCCGTCGCGGCGAGCGGGCGTCGTCCTCGCATCTCAACCTCCGCATACTGAGCGATCACGATGGATCCCGAACGTACGCGTTGGTTCTAACGATGTAAATGTTCGATTTTTGTGAGATCTTGTCAGGTCAGCGTCGGACACGGGCGCCGGCCCCGGCGACCAGCGCCTCGACCTCCTTCAGGCTGGCCATCGACGTGTCACCCGGCGTGGTCATGGCGAGCGCGCCATGCGCCGCGCCGTACTCCACCGCGGTCTTGAGGTCGCCGAAGGTCATCAGGCCGTAGATCAGTCCGGAGGCGAAGCTGTCGCCGCCGCCGACCCGGTCGAGGATCTCCAGGCCGGGCCGGTGCGTCGCCTCGGCGAAGTCCCCGTCGGCCCAGGCGATGGCGCCCCAGTCGTTGACCGTCGCCGTGTGCACGCCGCGCAGGGTGGTCGCGACGACCTGGAAGTTCGGGTACGCCTCGACCGCCGCCGAGATCATCGTGCGGAAGTTGGCGGCTTCGATCGCCCCGGCGTGGATGTCCGTGTCCGGCACCTCGAGGCCGAGGCAGGCGGTGAAGTCCTCCTCGTTGCCGATCATCACGTCGACGTAGCCGGCGAGGCGGCGGTTGACCTCCCGCGCGCGCTCCTGGCCGCCGATCGCCTTCCACAGGCTGGGCCGGTAGTTGAGGTCGTAGGAGATCACGGTGCCGTGCCGGCGGGCCGCGGTCAGGCAGGCCTCGATCGTGTCCGGGGTGGTCTCCGACAGCGCCGCGTAGATGCCGCCGGTGTGCAGCCAGCGCACGCCGAGCTCGCCGAAGAGGTGCTCCCAGTCCACGTCGCCGGCGCGCAGCTGCCCGGCGGCGGTGTGGCCGCGGTCGGAGACGCCGACGGCGCCGCGCACGCCGAAGCCGCGCTCGGTGAAGTTCAGGCCGTTGCGGACCGTGCGGCCGATCCCGTCGTACCGCACCCATCGCACGAACGTCGTGTCGACCCCGCCCTGCAGGATCAGGTCCTCCAGCAGCCGGCCGACGTCGTTGTCCGCGAACGCGCTGACGAGCCCGGTGCGCAGGCCGAAGCAGCGGCGCAGCCCGCGGGCGACGTTGTACTCCCCGCCGCCCTCCCACGCGCGGAACTGCCGGGCGGTGCGGATCCGCCCCTCGCCCGGGTCGAGCCGGAGCATGACCTCCCCGAGCGAGACCAGGTCGTAGCGGCACTCGGCCGCCGGACGGACGGTGATCATGCGATCTTCTCCAATGCGGTCCTGGTGCGGCTGGTGACGGCGTCCCAGTCGCGCGCGGCGAGCAGGTCGGGCGCGACCATCCAGGTGCCGCCGACCGCCAGGACCGAGGGCAGGGCCAGGTAGTCGGCGACGTTGCCGGCGTTGACGCCGCCGGTGGGGATGAACCGCACCGAGCGGAAGGGGGCGGACAGGGCCTTCACCATCGGTACGCCACCGAGCTGCTCGGCGGGGAAGAACTTCACGGTGTCCAGGCCGGCGTCCAGGGCCTGCATGATCTCGCTGGGCGAGGCGACGCCGGGGAACACCGGCACGCCGTGCTCGGCGCAGCGCTCCACGACGGCGGCGCTGAAGCCCGGGCTGACGGCGAACCGGGCGCCGGCGTCGACGGCCCGGTCGACCTGCGCGGCGGTGAGCACGGTGCCCGCGCCCACGAGCATGCCGGGCCGCTCGGCCATGCCCCGGATGGCGTCGGCCGCGGCGGCGGTGCGGAACGTCACCTCGGCACAGTGCAGCCCGCCCTCGACGAGGGCGTCGGCGAGCCGCCCAGCGAGGGCGGCCTCCTCGAGCACGACCACCGGAACGATCTTCCCGGCGGCGATGACTTCGACAATGGGGGTATGTTCAGTATGTTGAACGTCGGTCACGTATGTGACCCTAGTGCATGGGAGCCCCGTGACCAACCCTGTCAAGTCCGCCGACCGGACGCTCGACATCCTCGAGGCCCTCGCCGCCGCCGGACCGTCGACCCTGTCCGAGCTGACCCGGCTGCTCGACATCCCGAAGAGCAGCCTGCACGGCATCCTGCGCACGATGGCCGCGCGCGGCTGGATCGAGGCCGAGGAGACCCGCTTCCGCCTGGGCCTGCGCGCGCTGCAGGTCGGCGCGGCGTACCTGGACGCCGACGACACGGTGGGCCTGCTCGCCGGCATCCTGGACGACCTGGCCGCGCGCTTCGGTGAGACGACACACCTGGGCCGCCTGGACGGCGCCGACATCACGTACGTGGCCAAGCGCGAGTCCGTGCACCCGCTGCGCCTGTACTCCGCGATCGGCCGCCGCCTGCCCGCGCACGCGACGGCCCTGGGCAAGGCCCTGCTCGCGGCCCGCCCCGATGCCGAGGTCGACGCCCTGCTCCCCGACCCGCTGCCGGCCCTGACGCCGCACACGATCACCGACCGCGCCGCGCTGCGGGCCGAACTGGCCGCGATCCGGGAGCGCGGCTACGCGGTGGACCGGGAGGAGAACACCGAGGGCATCGTGTGCGTGGCCCGGACGGTCCCGACGCGCGACCCGGCCGCGGACGCGATCAGCCTGTCGATCCCTCGGACGCGCGTGACCGCCACGACGATCGACGAGGTCGCCGCGGCCCTGTCGGACGCCGTGGCAAAGGCCGCCAGCGCCCGCCGCTTCCTGTAACGCAGCCGCCTTCCAGCCGCCCGGCCCGAGGACGTTCTGCACTTCGTCGCCGCGTCATGCTCGCCAAGCACCCAGGTCACGTCAGGCCAGGCGATCTGCCGCTGGGATCGGTCGACGAGCACGTCCGTGCCGGTCGTGGAGGGCTTTACGACCATTCACAGCTTCGCTACGCACTCTTCCGGGCGATTCGTGATCAGCGGAGAACGCAACGGGCAGGAGGGCCTCTGGCTTGCCGACCCGGGTCGGCCAGTGCGAAGGATTGCCGCCGAGCGGCTCATCGACCCGGCGTTGGCACCGGACGGCCGCAGGATCGTGGTGATCCGCGACAGTCACTCCGGCCTCCCGTGGATCGGAGCGATGAGCACCGTCCTCGTCCTGCCAGTTCGGTGATCGCCGTGCTATCTGGCCCCGCGGGCCGCGGGCGGTCCCGTGGTCAGTTCATGCGTCGGATGTCCATGAGGTGGTGCTCGCCCTCGTGGACGGTGTGCCGGCCGAGCCACAGCAGGGTGCGCTCGACCGGCTCCGGCCACGGGTAGAGGCCGACCCGGTCCAGCTCCCGCGGGCCGAGCGCGCCGAACGCGGCGGCCAGCAGTGCGGCGTTCGCGTCGAGCGTCCCGAGCACCGCGGCCGGGTCCTGGGCGTTGTACGCGGCGCTCACCACCAGCTCCTCGCGGCCCATCGGCACGAACTCGGGCGCGTCCACGCGCAGCGCCAGGTCGAGCCGCTCGGCCTGCACGCGCAGCACGTCGCGGAAGTGGCAGGCGTACTCCAGCGCCGACCACACGTCCGGGGCCGGCCGCCGCCGCACGTCGGGCACGGCGGCGAGCGCCTCGGCGTAGCGCCCGGCGAACCCGCCGAGCCGCTCGGGCACGTCGCCGGCGCCGAGGCTCGCATAGCCGAAACCGCACTCCTCGCAGCGATCCACGCCGCCACGGTACCGCGAGCGTCAGATGACCAGGCGCCCGACGAGGCGGAACGGGAGGCGGCCGGTGCGGACCGGCTCGCGGCGCGACGGAATGCCGGGGACCTCGCCGCGGCCGAGCGCCACCCGGGCGTCGTAGATCCACATGCGGCCGCCCGGGCGCAGGACGCGGCGCAGCTCGCGCACGCCCGCGGCCGGGTCGGCCCAGTGGTGCAGACTCATCGACGACACGATCAGGTCGAACGTCGCGTCCGTGAACGGCAGGGCGGCGACGTCCGCGACGGTGAACGTGACCCGGTCGGCCAGGCCGGCGGCCGCGGCGGACCGGCGGGCCTCGTCGATCATCGCGGCGGACAGGTCAACGCCGTCGACGCGGGCCTCGGGCAGCGTGCGGGCGATCGCCAGCGGCACCCGGCCCGGGCCCGTGCCGGCGTCGAGCACCCGCGCCCCGGCGGGCAGGCCGGCCCCGGCGACGTCGGCGGCGATCCGGTCGTACATCGGCCCGAAGAACGGCCGGACCAGCCGGTGGTAGAGCCGGGCGTGGCCGGCCAGCCCGAACATCCGCTCGTGCAGCGACATGGCGGCTCCTCGCAATCTGTTTCCGAACACCAATCTGTTTCCGAACACCATGTTCGGTTACGCTGCGGGGGAGGGCGTTCGTTACCGAACATCGGCGCGGAATCGTCCGGAAAGGCGGGCGCGATGGACCGCCGGGTGCGCCGCACGCGCCGCATCCTGGGCGAGGCGCTGGTCCAGCTGATCATCGAGCAGGGGTACGAGCGCACGACCGTGCAGGACGTGCTGGACCGCGCCGACGTGGGCCGCTCCACCTTCTATGCCCACTTCCGCGACAAGGACGCGCTGCTCATGGCCGGCTTCGAGGACCTGGCCGAGCGGCTGCGCGCCGACCTCGACGCGATGTCGCCCGGCGTGCCACCCGAGCCGGGGCAGCCGGTCGTGGGGCTGTTCTCGCACGCGTACCGTAATCGGACCGTCTACGCCGCGCTGTTCGGCCGCCGCGGCGGCACCGCGTTCCGGCAACGGCTGCACGAGCTGCTCGCCGGGCTGCTCCGCGCACACCTGGCCCCGCACCTGGCGGCGGCGCGCTCGGACCTGCCGGTCGACGTGGTGGTCGAGTTCGCCACCAGCGCCGCGATCGGGCTGCTCGTGTGGTGGATCGACGACGGCTTCCGGTTCCCGCCGGAGCGGATGGCGCTGATGTACCAGCGGATGGCCGTGCCGGGGATCGGCGCCGCGGTCGGCGGCGCAGGTCCACCACCGGCCGGTGCGGTCCGGTCTCCCAGGCGATTCACAGGCTCCGCCCAGCGCGCGGGAAACCGCCACCCCGATCGTTGAACGCATGACTACGAGCGCTGCGCCGGTCCGGCGCGACGGCACACCGTGGTGGTGGGCCGACGCCGCCGGGATCGCCGCCGGCGCGAGCCTGATCGTCGTCGCGGCGCTGTGGGTGCACGGCGGCGGCGTCACGGAGGTGACCGGCGGCGGGTGGGCGGCGGTGACGGCGGCCGGCCGCCTCGCCGGGTTGTTCGCCGCCGACCTGATGCTGCTGCAGGTGCTGCTGCTGGCCCGGATCCCGGCCGTGGAGCGCGCGTTCGGCCAGGATCGGCTGGCCCGCTGGCACCGGTGGACCGGGTTCACCTCGTTCCACCTCATGGCCGTCCACGTGCTGCTGATCGTCCCCGGCTACGCCGGCCAGGCGCACGCGAACGCGTTCGCAGAGCTGTGGGACCTGCTGACCGGGTACCCGGGCATGTTGCTCGCCGCCGCGGGTACCGCCGCGCTCGTGATGGTCACGGTGACGTCGGTGCGCGCCGCCCGGCGCCGGTTGCGCTACGAGTCCTGGCACCTGCTGCATTTGTACGCGTACCTCGGCGTCGGCCTGGCGCTGCCGCACCAGCTCTGGACGGGCGAGGACTTCATCGGCTCCACCGCCGCGCGCGCCTACTGGTGGACGCTGTACGCCGTCGCGGCCGGGGCCGTGCTCGTCTTCCGCGCCGGGCTGCCGCTGTGGCGCAACCGCCGCCACGCGCTGCGGGTCGGCGAGGTGCGCGCCGAGGGGTCCGGGCTCACGTCGGTGTACCTGCGCGGCCGGCGCCTCGACCGGCTGCCGGTGCGGGCCGGGCAGTTCTTCCTGTGGCGCTTCCTCGACGGCCCGGGCTGGTCGCGCGCCAACCCGTACTCGCTGTCCGGCCCGCCGCGCGACGACGTGCTGCGCATCACCGTCAAGGACCTCGGCGACGGCAGCGCGCGGGTCGCGACGCTGCGCCCGGGCACCCGCGTGCTCATCGAGGGCCCGTACGGCCGCCTCACCGGCGAGTCCTACCGCGGTGGCCCGGTCACGATGCTGGCTTGCGGCGTGGGCGTCACGCCCCTGCTCGCGCTGCTGTGGGACCTGCCGTACAACACTGGCGAGGCGACGCTGCTCTACCGCGCCCGCACCGCGGCCGACCTGGCGTTCCGCGACGAGCTGGCCTGGCTGGCCCGGCACCGCGGGGTGCGGGTCGTGCCGCTGCTCGGCCCCCGCGCGGCCGGGTCGTGGCTGCCCCGCGACCTGGCCGGCACGACGCTCGGCGCCGCCGTCCCGGGCGTTGCCGGCCACCATGTCTACGTCTGCGGTCCGCAGGGGTGGACGGACGCGGTCCTGCGCGAGGCCCGCGCCGCCGGCGTCCGCCCCGAACGGCTGCACACGGAACGGTTCGCCTGGTGACCCGGAGGATGATCTGATGCGCCGAATCACGCTGTGGCTGCTGTCCACGGTGGCCGCGCTGGTGCTGCTGTTCAGCTACCGCACCAGCACGATGGGCCCGGGCGGCGCCGTGACGGCAGCCGGGCCGCCGACCAGCGGCACCGGCACCGACGCCGGCTCGGGCTCCGGGACCGGGTCGGGGTCCGGGACCGGGTCGGGCTCGGGGAAGACCTACGACGGCTCGACCGTGCAGACCCGGTGGGGGCCGGTGCAGGTGCGGATCACGGTCGACGGCGGGAAGGTCACCGACGTGACCGCGGTGACGTACCCCAACAGCAACCGCCGCGACCAGCAGATCAACGCGTACGCGCTGCCGCAGCTGCGCACCGAGGCGCTGCAGGCGCAGAGCGCGGACATCGACACGGTCTCCGGCGCGACGGTGACCAGCGAGGGGTACAAGCAGTCGCTGCAGGCCGCCCTCGACGCCGCACACATTGGCTGATCCGTTATCGGATATTCGTGGGAAGGGCGGGACCGGGGGCGCCCGATGCAGCACAATCGGCCGGTCCCTACCGGCCTTCCCTTGGAGCGTTCCGCAGCATGACGGGCGACGAGACGATCGGGCGCGTCAACACCATCGACCACCCCGCCGCCCGCCTCGGCGGCCCGGTGCGCCCGCTGCACGTGCGGCAGCGCTGCCGGATCCTGTTCCTCAACACCCAGGAGCAGGGGCCGCTGCTCCAGATGGGCCTGACGTCGTACCGGGACTGGATCGCCGAGGTCACCCGCCTGGACCCGGACCAGATCCACGCGGTGAACGTGGCCGACGGCGAGCCGCTGCCGGACACCATCGAGGCGCACGGCATCATCGGCGGCGGCTCCGGCCACTCCTCCTACGAGGAGCTGCCCTGGATCCGGCGGGTGAAGCAGTTCCTCACCGAGGCCCAGCGCCGCGGTGTGCCCGAGCTGCACATCTGCTGGTCACACCAGGCGAAGGCGGAGACCGCGGGCGCGGTGTGCAAGGTCGGCCACCGCGGCCGCCGGTTCGGCATCGAGCGGCTCACCCTCACCCCGGCCGGCCGCCGCGACCCGCTCTTCCACGGCCTGCCGGACGCGTTCGACGTCTTCACCTCGCACGTCGACGCCGTCTACGACCCGCCGGCCGTCTCGCCGCTCGGCCCGGTGACCGAGCTGGCCCACGGCGAGGTCTATCGCAACGAGTCCCTGGCGATCGGCGCGACGGCCCGCACGCTGCAGGTCCACCCGGAGCTCACCTCGGGCATCGCCGCCGCCCTGGCCCGCGTGCGCCGGCCCCAGCTGATCGCCGAGGGCCACCTCGGCCCGTCCGAGGCCGACTATGCGGCGTTCCTCGAGACGCTGGACTGGGCCGACCGCGAGATCCGCGCCCGGATGCGCACGCTGCTGGACAACTGGCTGCGCTACTACGTCGCCCCGGCGATGTCACCCCAGGTGCAGGCCGCCCCCCACAACTGACGCCGCGGATCCCCGGATCCTCAGCTGGTGAACATGCCGGTGGCGTTGACCCAGGTGCCGGTCATGCCGCGCGCCGCCGGGGAGGCCAGCAACGCGATCATCTCCGCGATGTCCGGCAGCCGCGGCGAGCGGCGCAGCATCCGCAGGCCGTCCAGGTTGGCGTGGATGCCGCTGAGCGCGTCCGCGTCGATGCCGGCGTTGACCGCCCGGAGCTTCTCCAGCGTCAGCGTCTCCGGGATGCCGGCCACCCACACGCCCATCACCCGCACGCCGCGCGGCCCGACCTCCATGGCGAGGTTGCGCACGAACGTGTCCAGCGCCGCGTCGGCCGGCCCGGTGCTGCCCATCATCGGGCTGCCGTGCGCCGAGCCGCTGTCCAGCGCCAGGATCAGCCCCTCGCCCTGCTCGACCATGCGCCGGGCGGCGGCCCGCGCGGTGATGAAGTTGGTGGTGAGCCCGGCGGTGACCGCCCGCGTCAGGTCGGCCACGCTCATGTCGACCAGCGGGATGCCCTGCACGTCGCCGCGCGGCACGAGGTTGAGCGACACGTCGATGCGCCCGACGCTCGCCGCGTGCGCCTCGACGGCCTCCTCGTCGAACGCGTCGACGACCGCGGCCTCGGCCTTGCCGCCCTGCTCCCGGATGCGCGCCGCGAGCGCCTCGAGCGTCGCGGCGGTGCGCCCGGTGAGGTGCACGGTCGCGCCCTGCCGCGCGAAGGCCTCCGCCACCGCGCCGCCGATGCCGCCCGCCGCCCCGTAGATGATCACGTTCATCGGTGTTGTCTCCTCCTCGGTATCCCGGCCGTGTGCCGTGGACGCGAGGTGTAACGCCACCCTCCGGCGGAACTCATCGGTCCCGCGGAAAACTTTTGCGACCGCTACTGCAGGGCGAGGGCCTGGGTGACGACGAGGTCCTCGATGCCGAAGAGGAAGCGCTCCATGTCCGGGCGCGGCAGCACCGCGGCGTCGGCGGTCATCGCCAGTTCCAGGCTGCCCGGGGCGTCCTGGGCGTCGAGGGCGAACGTCGTGTTGCGGCGCGGGGCGTGCTCCAGCGGCCAGGTCAGCGTGGTGCGGGCGCGGGCGCGGTGCAGCGGCTCCGCCGGCGGCTTGGCGTAGCCGAGGATCGGCATCAGCCCGCGCGTGTCGTTGACGAAGCACGAGTGGTCGCACGCGGCGCGCAGGTCGGCGATGTCGCGGTCCAGGGCGAGCTTGTCGTAGTACGCGTGGCGCTGCGCGGAGAGCGCGGCCCCGAACGTGCGGCGGACCAGGGCGGCGAAGTCGCCGGTGGTGCCGGGCAGGTGCAGCAGCCCCTCCTGGGCGATGGTGTTGACCGCGCCCGCCATGCCGGGCAGGAAGCGGTTGTTCACCACGATCTGGAAGACGGTGTCGGGCGCGCCGCCGAGCCGGCCGGCCGCGGCCGCCGCGGCGGCGAGCAGGACCGCGCCCTGGTTCACGGCCAGGCCGGTCGCGACCCGGTCCAGCGCGAGGGCGAGGGCGGGGGAGTTGAGCACCGCGTTGGGGAACGCGGGTGCGGCGGGGCGGCCGGCCCGGTCCGGGAACTGGCTCGCCGGCCCGCGGCGCAGCTTGTCGATCCAGGCCCGGCGCGCGGCCGCGTCGCGGCGGCGGCCGCGCTCGGAGGCCTGGTACGCCGCCTCCTCCAGCGGCTGCTGCCGCGCGTCGCCGGACGGCTCGCGGCCGGCGAGGAGCGCGGCGCAGTCGGCGAGCAGGTTGCGCAGGCCCCAGCCGTCGGAGGCGGTGTGCGACAGCGACAGGATGACGTATCCGGCTAGGCCGTCCGCGACGACCACACCGACGCGGACCGGCAGCTCGCGCTCGGCGTCGAACGGGATGGCCTGCAGCTCGTGGTAGAGCGCGTAGGCGGTCTCGGTCACGTCGGCCGGCTCGCATTCGCGCGCGTGCACCGGCACCGCGCCGGCGGCGTGCACGACCTGGGCGAGCCGCTCGCCGTCGGGCGCGAGGACGGTGCGAAGCGAGTCGTGCCGCAGCAGCAGGGCGCGGACCACGCCGGCGAGCCGGTCCAGGGGCAGCGGAGGGTCCAGCGGCGTGCCGCCGGAGACGTTGTACCGCGCCGCGTCGGCGCCCAGCCGCCGCACCACGTCCCAGATCGCGCTCTGTCCCCAGGTGGCCGGCCCGGTGCCCGGCCGGGCCCCCGCGAAGGCGAACTCGGACTCCACGCAGAGAGTCTCACGGAATGATGGATGGTTGTCGACGCCCGCCGCACCGCCATATAGCGGGCGCCGACGTATCACGTCACGCCGCCGTGCCGTCGGGTGCCCGCTACAGGGGCATCGGCGTCCGGGACGGTGCCGCACCGGGAGCGATCATCGCGCGCTTCCCGCTCGGTGTGCGGCCGGTCGTGGCCGTGGCCGCCGCGCCCGCGAGGAGCAGGGCGGCGATCTCGTTGCTCCGCGGGCGCTGCGCGGCGCCGTGGGCCGCGGCCTCGGCCGCCTCCCGCCGCAGGGATGCGGCGGCGTGCGACCGTGCGCGCCGCTCCAGCAGGGTCGCCTGATGGTCCAGGGCGATCGCCAGCCGGCTGCCCGCCGCCCGCGAGCCGGCCCGCCGGCCGCGCTCGGCGATGACCAGCTCCTCCGCGACGGCCAGGGCGGCGTCGCCGCGGCCGGCCGCCGCCAGGGCCAGCGACGCGGCCAGCAGGTCCCAGTCCGGGCCCTCGCGGTCCGCGGCCCGGCGGTTGCGGCCGCCGTTGAGCACCAGGTCGAGCGGCGGGCGGCCCTCCTCGACCAGCGCCCCGGCCCACGCCCGCAGCGCGGTCGCGGCCTCGGTCAGCAGGGCAAGACAGGCATCGGCGGGGGCGGCGGGGGAGAAGCCGTCCACGAGGTCGCCCAGGGCCCGGGCCAGCCGCGGCCGGTACGCCTGGGGGTTGAAGGGGGAGAGGATTCGGTACGCCTGGACACGCTCGTACGGCCTCGGGCTGTCCTGCAGCAGGACCACCCGCGCCCACGTCGCCATGCCGGGATCGACCAACGCAAACCTCCGACTCGTCGTGAGCCGCGAGCGTACGTCGAAGAAATCGCAGGTCAACAGGGCTTTTTGGCCGAGTGATCGGCGTCGCTGGGTGCGGTATGCTGATCGTGTCCCTGACCCGGCGCCCGCCCGGCGCGGCACCGTGAGACCGGCCGGGGGCGGTTGGGTAGAAATCGCAGATGCTGCGAAACGGCGTGCTGTGCTTCGGCCGAGATGAGCAATAGCATCGACGCGTCACATTGTGGAGGACCGATGCTGCGCGCACCGGCCCCCCGCAACGTGCCGTCAAGGCGTCATCGGTTCGACAGTGGCACGACGAGGTGCCGTGTCAACGTTCAATGACGGTGTCGGCAGCACCGCCGTTGAACCACAACGTCGTTAGTGGGCGGAATCGAAGCGACCGTGCTTCGCGCCGTCCACAAACGATTCCCAATCCGTGGGCGTGAATTGCAAAACCGGCCCGTCGGGATTCTTGCTGTCCCGGACGCCGATTATTGCGCCGACGACCGCGACCTCCACACAATTACTGCCGCCGTTGCCGTTGCTGCGGCTGCTTTTACGCCAGGCGACGTGTTGAACATGCGTTGCCATGCATAGCACCTCCCTTCCTGGCGGACTCCCCGGCCGTCACTCGTCGAGCAGGCGCTTGATCATGCCGATCGACGCGTCCCGGCCGAGTGCTCTGGTGCTGAGGCGCTCGAACTCGACCCGGTAACGCTTGACCTCTGCAGGCTGCTCTTCGTAGTAGTCCCCGGCAAGCCCTTCGAGGTATACGACGTCCAAGTGGGCGACGTCAGGGAACTCCAGGAGTGCGATCGAACCGCCCAGGAACGCATGCTCGCCCGCGTCGAACGGCAGGACCTGCAGCGTCACGTTGGGCAGTTCGGTGGCGGCGATCAGCCGGCGCCACTGGTCGCGCATGACGTCGACGCCGCCCACGTGACGGCGGATCACGGACTCGTCGACGATCGCCCACAGGGTCAGCGGCGACGGCCCGGTCAGCCGCTTCTGCCTGGTCTTTCGCAGCTCGACACGGCGGTCGATGGCGGCCTGCGGGTCGTGGCTGCGCCCGCTGCCCATGAGCGCGCGCATGTACGGCTCGCTCTGCAGCAGCCCCGGCAGCACGATCGGCTCCCAGACCTTGGCCGAGGACGCGTCGGCCTCCATGCCCACGAAGTTGCCCGGGCGCATCACGTCCTTGTAGTCGGTCCACCAGCCGCGCTGCCGGGCCAGCCGGGCCAGGGTCATCAACGCGTCGCGGTACTCGCTGTCGCCGATGCGGTAGAGGGTCAGAAGATCGTTCACGTCCCGCGGGGTCACCGGGACCCGTGCGTTCTCGATGCGGGTGACCTTCGCCGAGTGCCATTCGAAGTGCCGGGAGACGTGCTCCTGGGTGAGGCCCGCGTCCTCGCGGCACTTCTTCAACTCGGCGGCCAGCCGGCGGCGGCGCAACGTCGGCCCCTCGTCGACAGCCACCGCTACCTCCTCGATTGGTGTTCTGGTGGGGTCCGTCTGCACGCCCATGATCTTAGGCAATTTCCCGACCGCTGAGACTCCGAGTCTAGTACTCGTTGCACTACGCGCAGTGCTTGGTACATGATGCTGGGGACATCGAGGGTGAACCTTTATTCATTCATGATCTCCTTTTGCCGCGTGCCGAGGAGCGTGATTCGTGGTGCTTGCCAACAGCTATTACCTGATTGCGCACGACGACCGGACGGGCCGATCCCGCCTGCACCCGAGGGCGACCGGGCTCGGGCTGGCCGCGGGCCTGCTCGGCGAGCTCATGCTGTTCGGCCGGCTCCGCGCGATGACCGGCGACCTGTATGTGGTGAGCCAGGAGCCGCCGGGCGACTCCCTGGCCCACACCCTGCTCGACCTGCTCGTCGCGCAACCCCAGCACAAGGAGATCCGCACCTGGCTGGCCTACCTGTCGCAGGACGCGGCGGACCAGGTCGGGGAGCGGCTGCTGCGGGCCGGGGTGGTGGAGCCGGTGACCCGGCGCAAGCTGCTCAGCGCGCAGACGCTCTACATGCCGGTCAACCCGGACCAGCGCAACGCCGCGGCGTGGGAGTCGATCCGCCTCGCCGAGGCGCTCAGCCGGCGCCGCTCGATGAACCTCTCCGACCGGGTGCTGGTCGCGCTCGTCGTGGCCACCGGCCTGACGCGGTACGTGTTCTTCAGCCCCCAGCAGCAGCGCGACTGCATGCAGAACCTGCCGGGGATCATGAGCTCCCTCCCCGACGACCTCGTCCAGCTCGTGCAGTACACCGAGGCCGCGGTGGGCTCTGCGCTCGCCGCCGGTCGCCGCTGAGACCACCGCTCGCCGCGTGAACCAGGGCGCCAGGGCGCCCGCGTGAGGAGACCGAACAACATGGCGCGTACCACCTCGACCGGGCCCGACATCGTCGCGCGCGGGCTGGCCAGCAACCGGCTCGGCGTGCCGTCGGTGGTGTTCTTCGGCGTAGCCGGGGCCGCACCGCTGACGGTGATCCTGGGCGCGATCTCGACGATCTACGCGGTCGTCGGCAACACCGCGGTGCCGCTGGTGTACTTCGTGGCCGCCCTCATCCTGTCGCTGTTCACCGTCGGCTTCGTGGCCATGAGCCGGCACATCGTCAACTCGGGCGCCTTCTACAGCTACATCAGCCACGGCCTGGGCCGGATCATCGGCGTGGCCGCGGCGTTCGTCGCGCTGCCCGCCTATGCCGCGATGCAGATCGGCCTGCTGGGCCTCTTCGGCGTCGTTGCCTCCGGCATCCTCCAGGCCAGCGGCGTGCACGCGAGCTGGTTCGTGTGCTCGCTCGTCGGCTGGTTCCTGGTGGCGATCCTCGGCGTGCTGTGGGTCGACCTCAGCGGCAAGGTGCTCGCCGTGCTGCTCACCGTCGAGATCGCCATCGTGCTCGTCTACGACTTCTTCATGCTGGCCCACCCGCACGGCGGCCACGTCAACCTCGCCCCGCTCGCACCGCAGCAGCTGGCCACCCCGGAGGTGGTCGCGATGCTGGTGCTCGCGATCGCCGGCTTCGTCGGGTTTGAGGCCACGGTCGTGCTGTCGGAGGAGGCGAAGGACCCGAAGAAGACCATCGGCCGGGCCACGCACTGGGCCGTGCTGCTGCCCGGCCTGCTGTGCGGCGTCTCGGCGTGGGCGATGTCGGTCAACGCCGGCGACATCGTGCAGGCCGCCCGGGACAACCAGACCGACCTGGTCTTCAAGCTCGTCGGGCCGTATGTGCCCGAGGCGCTGGTCAACATCGGGTACATCCTGTTCCTCACCAGCGTCTTCGCCGCGATGCTCGCCTTCCACACCGCGGTGACCCGCTACCAGTTCGCTCTCGGCCGGGAGCGGGTGCTGCCCCGGCTGTGGGGCGTGGCGCACCCGCGTACCGGCGCCCCGCTGGTCGGCTCGCTGACCCAGAGCGTGCTCGCGCTCGGGGTGCTGATCCTGTACTTCGTGACCCACACCGACCCGCTGGTGCACCTGTTCGCCTGGATGACCACGGTCGGCGGCCTCGGCGTGCTGATCCTGATGTGGGCCACGTCCGCGGCGGTGGTCGGCTTCTTCGTCCGGCACCGCCGCAGGGAGAACGTCTGGCGCTCCCGCATCGCCCCGATGCTGTCGTTCCTGCTGCTCAGCGTCGTGCTCGCGGCGACCGTCGTCGGCCTCGGCCAGCTGCTGCAGGTGCCGCCGGACTCGCCGTTCAACTGGCTGTTCCCCACCGCGTACGCGGTCTGCGCGACCTTCGGCATCGGTTGGGCCGCGATCATGCGCGGCGCGCGGCCCGAGGCGTACGCCGGGATCGGGCGCGGCACCGAAGGATTCGTGGTGCCGGAGAGCGTCTTCGGCCGCCCCCCGCGTCCGCACCGGGTCACCGCCGACGTCGCGCACCACGCGGCCTAGCCGCACCGTCTCTGGAGAGGATGGTCATGACGCACGCCATTCAGGACGTGGTCGTCCGCGACATCGATCCGGTCGGCACCGAGGAGATCACCGAGGTGCTCACCGCGGCGATGAGCGACGGCGCCGTCGCGTGCTGGCTGATGCCCGACGCGGAGCTGCGCCGCGAGTCCAGCCCGGAGTACTTCGCGATCTTCGCCGAGCACGCGGTGCGCCACGGCGAGGTGTACGCCAGCGTCGACCCGATCGACGGCAGGCTCTCCGGGGTCGCGCTGTGGTTTCCGCTGACCCGGGCGATCCCGCCGCCGGTCGACTACGACAGCCGGCTCAAGGAGGTCACCGGCCCGGCGTTCGACCGCATCTGCCAGCTCGACGCGGCGCTGGAGGCCGAGCACCCGCTCGTGCCGCACCACTACCTGGCGTTCGTCGCGGTGCGGCCCGACCGGCAGAACCTCGGCATCGGCAGCTCGCTGCTGGCCCGGCATCACGCCCGGCTGGACCGCGCCGGCCTCCCGGCGTACCTGGAGGCCAACGACCCGCACAACCGCGAGCTGTATCTGCGCCACGGCTACGTCAGCCGGCCGCCGGTGCTGCTGCCCGACGGCCCGCCGGTGTGGCCGATGTGGCGGGAACCGTTGCGCTAGAAGACCTCCGGCGTCACGCCGCCGGGAACTCGTAGAGCCAGTACTGCTGCTCGTCGATGCGCTGCGCCTTCACGTCGCCGGAGAGGCGGTGCAGCATCAGCCGAACCACGCGGGCCATGTGCCGCACCTCGTCGGTGCGGCTGCAGAAGTCCAGCGCGATGAGGCCGTTCTGCGCCGCCGCGGTGAGATACATGGCCGTCACGAGCTCGCCGAAGGCGGCGGCCGCCCGGCCGTCGGACTGGGTTGCCACGAAGCCGCAGTACCAGATCCGCTTCTCGGCGTAGTGCTCCGGCCAGCGCCGGGCGAAGTAGGGCGGCGCGATGAGCGGCACCGCGTCCAGGTCGTTGGTGTAGATCGAGAGCCCGCGGACCGTGTCGTCGTCGTCCAGGCAGAGGTACTTCTGGACCCGCGGATCGCCCATCACGTCGTCGAACTCGTTGCGGTACATGAGATGGCGCTGGACAGCCAGCGCGTTGAGCTCGGCGAAGGCCTCCGAGTAGAGCGTCCACGCCTCGTCGCGCAGTTCGCCCTGCACTTGATCGACAATCTTGACGTTCATGTCCCGCACTCCGATCGCGGTCGGCCAGGCACAGTGCAGCGGCTACAGTCGATCGTCCTTTTTCGATCGTCGGTGTATTGAGAGTAGTCCAACTGTCACCGAGTGCAATATGGTGACTTCATTCCGTCGCCATTTTTGCGATCTCGGGAGGGTCCATGGACCGGCGCGACGACCCCCCGTCGGCCCCCGAACTCGTCATCGACCTCGACAACGTCGCCGAGGCATACCGTTCGCTCACCACGAATTTGCCAGCTGTCAATGTGCACTATGCAATGAAGTGCAACCCGCACCCCGAGATCCTCGCGCTGTTGCACGCCCTGGGCTGCCGGTTCGAGATCGCGTCCGCGGCCGAGCTCGACGCGCTGGTGGCGATCGGCGCCGACCCCGCGCAGGTGCTGTCGAGCAACCCGGTCAAGCCGCCGGCGCACATCGCGCGCCAGCACGCGGCGGGGGTGTGGCGCTTCGCCTTCGACTCCGAGGACGAGCTGGACAAGCTCGCCGCCGCGGCGCCGGGCGCGGCCGTCGTCGTGCGGCTGGCCGCGCACCAGATCCGCAGCGGCGTGCCGAGCGAGGGCAAGTTCGGCGTCGACGGCGACACGGCGGTGGCCCTCATGCTCGCCGCCCGCGAGCGCGGCCTGCACCCGTACGGCGCCGCCTTCCACGTCGGCTCCCAGATGCTCCTGCCGCACGCGTGGCGGGCGCCGCTGCGGGCCGTCGGGTACGTAATGAGCAAATTGGCCGCCGAAGATGTCTTCTTGCACATGGTGAACCTCGGGGGCGGTTTTCCGGCGCGGTACACCGCGAAGACGCCGCCGATCGCGGACTATTGGGCGGCGATCTCCGCGGGGCTGGCGCAGCTGCCGTATCCGGTGGCGGCCGCCTGCGAGCCTGGGCGCGCCCTCGTCGCGGAGGCCGGGCGGCTGCGCGCCACCGTGATCGGTACCGCCGTGCGGGGCGGCCGGCGCTGGGCGCACCTGGACGTCGGCGCGTTCAACGGGCTCATGGAGAGCCTGGAAACCGGCAACCAGCTGCGCTTTCCCGTCTCCGACTCGCGCGGCAGCGCGGCCCGCGACCGGTTTCACCTCACCGGGCCGACCTGCGACAGCCAGGACACGATCATGTTCGACGTCGAGCTGTCCGCGGACCTGCGCACCGGCGACGAGGTGTATCTCGGCACCGCCGGTGCATATACCACAGTCTATGCATCAAGATTCAATGGCTTCGACGCGCCGGTGGTGCGTTGTGTTACTGGAGTGGCCATTGAAACCAGTGATGACGCTGCGTACTGTGGTTGATGCTCTCAGTTGCCAAGGTCCTTCCCGTCTCTCACCGCATCCCCTGGTCTGTAACGGAGGAACCGTGTCCGGAACCCGCCGGGTCGTCACCGCGCTCGCCGCCGCGGCGCTTCTCACCCCAGCCGTCGCCGTCACCGCGGCCGGGCCGGCCGCCGCGGTCGCCTCCGGCGGATACTCCGCCGTCATCAAGCGGACCTCCTACGGGGTGCCGCACATCAGCGCCTCCACCATCGGCAACGCCGCGTTCGGCCAGGCGTGGGCCTACGCCGAGGACCGCTTCTGCGACCTCGCCGACCAGATCGTCAAGGTGCGCAGCGAGCGGTCGCGCTGGTTCGGCCCCGGGCCCGACGGCGCCAACCTCGCCACCGACTTCGCCTACGCCTCGCTCGGCGTCGTCGACCGCGCCCGCACCCAGCTCGCCCAGCTGCAGCCGGAGGAGCTGCAGGTGGTCAACGGCTACGTGCGCGGGTACAACGCCTTCCTGGCCAGCCGCGGCGCCGCCCGCGTGCCGGGCTGGTGCGCCGGCCAGCCGTGGGTCGGGCCGATCACCGCCGTGGACCTGCTCGCCTACCAGCGCGACGTCGCCCTGCTGGCCAGCGGCGGCGCGCTGCTCGCCCCGATCGCCATGGCCACCCCGCCGTCCGGCGCCGCGTCCGCACTGCCGATCTCCCCGGCCCTCACCAGCGCCGGCGTGCAGCAGCTCACCGGGCAGAGCAAGTCGCTGTCCAGCAACGGCTGGGCGCTCGGCGCCGACAAGTCGCAGACCGGCAAGGGCATGCTGGTCGGCAACCCGCACTTCCCGTGGGAGGGCGAGCTGCGCTTCTGGGAGTCGCAGCTGACCGTGCCCGGCGACCTCAACGTCTACGGCGCGAGCCTCGGCGGCCTGCCGGGCGTGCAGATCGGCTTCACCGACAAGGTCGCGTGGACGCACACGATCGCGGCCGGCGCCCGGTACACGTTCTACTCGGTGAACCTCGACCCGAGCTCGCCGACGACGTACCTCGTCGACAACCGCCGCGAGGCGATGACCGGCAAGGCCGTCACCGTCAAGGTCAAGCAGCCCAACGGCTCGCTGCAGAACGTCACCCGCACCATGTGGTCCACCCGCTACGGCCCGGTCCTGGACCTCTCCGCGATCGACCCCTCGCTGGGCTGGAACCAGTACTCGGCGATCACCTACCGCGACGCCAATATCGACAACGACCGGCTCCTGCGGGTGTGGCTCAACATGGCGCGGGCCACCGACGTCAACTCGCTGCGCGCCTCGCTCGCCCGCGACCAGGGCATCCCGTGGGTGAACACGGTCGCCACCGACTCCGCCGGCAACGCCTGGTACGCCGACTCCTCGCCCACGCCCAACCTCTCCCCGGCCTCGATCGCCGAGTGGGCGAGCAACCCGCTGGGCCTGCTCGACGGCAGCAACAGCGCCAACGCCTGGGTCGTCGCGCCGGGCGCCCGCTCGCCGGGCCTGGTGCCCTTCGCGAACCAGCCGCAGCTGCAGCGCCGCGACTACGTGTTCAACTCCAACGACAGCCACTGGGTGCCCAACGCCAACCAGTTCCTGACCGGGTTCACGCCGCTGCAGGGTCCGGAGGGCGAGCCGCTGACCGTGCGCACCCGGCAGAACGTCAAGCTCATCAACAGCACCGCCAAGTTCGACCTCGCGGGGCTGGGCACGACGATCCTGTCCGGCGACACGTACACCGCCGCGCAGCTGGCCGCCTACGCCGTCTCCGCCTGCCGGGCCCGCGGCACCAGGCCGGTCGTCGTGGACGGCACGGCCGTCGACGTCAGCCCCGGCTGCACGGTGCTGGCCGATTGGGACCGGCAGTTCGAGCTCGCCAGCCGCGGCGCGGTGCTGTGGCGGGAGACCGTCGGCGCGGTCGTCGCGGCCGACCCCGGCGCGCTGGACGCTTCCGGTTCGCTGTTCGGCACGCCGTTCAGCGCCGCCGACCCGACCCGCACCCCGCGTGGCGCGCCGTCCTCGCCGGACGCGATCCTGGCCGGCCTGGCCCGGGCGATGCTGCGGATGCGGGCCTTGGGGCTGGCGCTCAACGTGCCGATGCAGCAGGTGCAGTACACGGTGAAGAACGGGCAGAAGATCGCGGTGCCCGGCTCGACGGAGAACATCGGCAGCGCCAACATGGCGCAGTACGAGCCGCTGCCGGGCTCGTCGCTGGAGGGCTTCGTGGACCCGGGGACGTTCGCGCCCGGCAGCGACCTCACCGACAAGGGCTACGTCGTCAACTACGGGACCAGCTTCCTGCTGACCCTGGCGTACACCTCGTCCGGGCCGTCGGCCAAGTGCATCCTGACCTTCAGCGAGTCCGGCGATCCCGCCTCGTCCCACTTCACCGATCAGACGCTGCTGTACTCCCAGAAGAAGCTGCGCGACTGCCGGTACTCGGACTCGGCCATCAACGCCGACACGCAATCGGTGGAGGTGATCGCCGCCTCGGCGTGACACGATCTCCAGCAGTGGGCCCTGACCTGCGCGGCTGGTTTGCCGGCAGGCCAGGGTCTACTGTGCGGGGAGCGGGGCACGCGGCGGTGTCGAGCCGGGAGGTTGGCATGCAGGCCCAGGACCGGCCCGATGTTCCGATCCCCGCGACCGCCGCGTCACCCTCCGTGTCCACTCCGACACCCGCGCCGCTGCGGCCCTCGTCGTTCCGCTCCCGGGTCTCGCGGGTGAGCCGCACGCTGGCACCACGCTCCCGGCGGGCCGCCACATCCGGCCCGACCGCGACGCCCAGTGCTCCCGCGCCGACTGACGCGACCGCCGGGCCCGGCACCGCCGCGCCCGGTGGCACGACCGCAGCGTCAACCGCCGTCGACGGCGGGGAGCTGATCGACCGGGTGCTTGCCGAGCGGGCCGTCGAGCCGCTGTTCCAGCCGATCGTGGAGCTGCGGTCGCTGCAGCCGGTCGGGGTCGAGGCGCTCGCTCGCGGGCCGGTCGGCAGCGAGCTGTGGCACGCGCGGGCGCTGTTCGCGGCGGCGGTGGCCGCCGGGCGGCTCGCCGAGCTCGACACGCTGTGCGCGGAGCGGGCCCTCGAGGTGGCGCGGAGCGCGGACAAGCCGCCGCCGCTGGTGTTCGTCAACGCCGAGCCGGCCGTCGTCGACCAGCCGCTGTCGCCGCGGCTGCTCGAGCTGATGACGGGCGGGCCGCCGTTCCGGATCGTGCTGGAGTACACGGAGCGGGCCCTCTCCGCCCGGCCGGCCGCGCTGCTGCAGCTGGCCGCCGCGATCCAGTCGCACGGCAACTGCCTGGCCCTCGACGACGTCGGCGCCGACCCGATGTCGCTGGCGTTCCTGCCGCTGCTGGAGCCCGAGGTCGTCAAGCTCGACCTGCAGTTGCTGCGCGCGCCGCACGCGTCGCGGACCGTCGAGATCGTCGCCGCGGTGAGCGCCGTGGCCGAGCGGACCGGCGCGGTGATCGTCGCCGAGGGCATCGAGACCGAGGCGGACCTCGCCAACGCCCGCGCGCTGGGCGCGCACTGGGGGCAGGGCCTGCTGTTCGGCGGGCCGGCCCCGATCGCGCAGCTGGCCCCGTTCGACCCGGTCGGCTCGTTCAACCTGGACGGCCCGTTCGATCCGGACGGCACGGCCGGCGCGGCGGCGTTGCGGCCGTCGCGCCCGGGGCTGCACCTGCCGGCGGGGACGCCGTTCGAGGCCGCGGCGGCGCTGGGGAAGGCGCGAGCCGGCACGCCGGAGGTGTTCGCGGCGCACCTGGAGCATCTGTTGCGGCGTGCCGGTACCGGCGCGGTCGTGCTCGCCTCGTGCACCGACCCGGCCACCGCCCGTTCCTGGCTGCCGTCGCTGACCGGCCTCGCCGAGCGGGCGGCGTTCGTCGGGCTGGTCGCCCCGCTGCACCCGGCCGCGATCGCGCCGGGGATGCGCTTCGCGCCGGGACCGGGCGGGAACGTAGAGGAGTGCGCGGCGGTCGTGGTCGCGCCGCGGTACACGGCGGCCCTGTGCGGGCGCGGCTCCCACGGCTCGCTCGCCTTCGCCCACACCGAGGACAGCGCCCTGGTCGCCTCGATGGCGCGCATGATCCTGCAGCGGCTGCCGCGCTGATCGGTCCTTGGCACCGCAGACCCGGTGTCTCGCGGGAGGAACGGTCCGCAGGTGACGCGGACCCGAGTCATCAAGAACGCCGCACATCGAAAACCGTTGGTTTGGCGACCGGGCGGCGCAGGACCCCGGTCCGCTGGAGGCCGGCAGCGTCGACGGGCTGCGCGCTCATGACCTTCGCGCTATTTCAGGCGCTCGTTGAGCCCCTCGACGAACTCGAGCACGCCGGGCGGCCCGTCGACGATGAGGTCGGCCCGGGCCGCCAGCTGCGGCACCTCGTCGGAGCCGCTGCACACCTTCAGCCCGGCCATGCCGGCCTCCCGCAGCCGCTCGACGGCGTCGAAGGCGGCCAGGTCGCCCAGGTCGTCGCCGAAGTAGGCGACCGCCCGGGCCCCGCGCCGCTCGACGATCGCCCGCAGCGCGTGGCCCTTGTCGACGCCCGGCGGGCGCAGCTCCAGCACCATCCGCCCCGGCTCCAGCGCGAGCCCGTGCCGCCCGGCCAGCTCGTGCAGCGGGCCCCGCAGCGCCGCGAACGCCCGGTGCGGCTCGTCGGCGCGGCGGGTGTGCACGGCCACGGACATCGCCTTGTCCTCGACGGTCACGCCCGGCTCGCCGGCCGCCTCCAGCAGCGCCGGCAGCTCCGCGCGCGCCTCCGCGACCCCGGCCGGCACCGGCTCGGACACCACCGCGCGGCCGGCCCGGTCCCAGCGCTGCATGCCGTACAGCCCGAAGATCGAGAATTGCTCGAGCGCGGCCAGCTCGCCCAGGTCCCCGAGCCGCAGCACGTCCGCGACGGGCCGCCCGGTGATGATCGAGACCGACCCCACCAGCTCGGCGAGGCGCCCGAGCGCCGCCACGACCCCCGGATACGGCCGGGAAAGGCTGGGGTCGGCGACGATCGGCGACAGCACGCCGTCGAAGTCGAAGGCCAGGGACGCCTCCTGCGGGCGGTCCAGGATCGCGGTCAGCCCGGCGGCACCCGCCGCCGACTCCGGGGTCCTCAGCATGCACCGAAGGCTACCGGACGCGCCCCGAGCGTGACGCGCCGCGCGGCTCGCGCCCGATCTCACGCCCGGCTTAACCGCACGAGAAGAAGGCGGGCGCCGTGTCCGGGCCCCAATCCACCCGGCCGGCCAGCAGGATCGTCGTGGACTCACCGGGGCGCAGCCGGGAGTACCTCGGGGTCACCTCGACCGACGCGGCCGTCTGCCGCGCCGTGGCGCCGGACGCCCGGTTGAGCACCTGCGTGCCGGTGTAGGCGTACCGGAGCTTCCAGTCATGCAGCGTCCACGCGCCCGTGTTGCGAACCGTGGCTTCCGCGAGGAACCTGTGTCCGGAGTCGAACACCGGGCGGTACGACACCGAGCACGCCGCAGCCGGCACCGGGCCGCCCTCGCCCTGGTCGGCCAGGAACGACGCCACCCACGACAGGGTCGAGTTCCAGTTGATCGCGATCTCGTTGGTCGACCAGGCCTGGATGTCGTCGATGTAGCAGAGCTGCGGCGGGCAGCCCCGCAGGCTGTTCGACGCCATCGGGTCCTGGATCGCGGAGTTCGGCCCGCCGGCGAGCGAGCCGGTCGGCGGGCCGGGCAGCGCGGCGTTGAGCTGGTGCGCGTACATGCGGGAGTGCTCGTTGTGCGACGCCCGCGCTCCGAACCCGGTGACGTACGACTGGTTGAGCGCGTTGCGGCCGAGCAGGTAGTCCATCCCGCCGGCCACGCCGTCGCGGAACTGCCGGTCGCCGGTGATGTCGAACGCGGTCGCGATCACGATGAGGTTGGACAGCACCAGGCTGTTGGAGCCCCAGTCGAACCTGCCGCCGATCGGCGCGTACGCGATGCCGTACGGGCTGGCGCGCAGCATCGCCAGGTACCGCTTCGCCCCGTCCACCACCGACTGCCGCACCCGGGCCCGGTCCGGCAGGGCGCTGGGCACGGTCGCCAGGTCGAGGCGGCCGGCGGTGGCGGTGAACTGCCAGTCGAAGCCCTGCGGCCGGAACACGTCGGCGGTGTGCCACGGCGAGGCCATGACCGCTTCCAGGTAGGCGTTTTCGCCGGTACTGAGGTACAGCTCGGCGGCCGCCCAGTAGAACTCGTCGGACACGTCGTTGTCGTCGTACGCGCCGCCGCCGATGTCGTCGGACGCCGGGGCGTAGATCGCCGGGTGGGCGACGGCCGCGGTCCAGGCGGTCCGTGCCGCGGCGAGGAGCCGGTCGGCGAACGGCTTGTCGTACGGCTGGAACAGCCGCGCGCCCTGCGCGGCGGTGGCCGCGAGGTTGAGCGTCGCCGCCGTCGACGGCGGGTGCAGCTCGCGCGGCTGCGGGTCGGCGGCCGGGTCGAGCGGCAGGCCGGTCCAGTTCTGGTCGTGGACCTTGTGGTGGACCATGCCGGCCAGCGGCTTGCCGGCCGGGACCTGCATGCGCAGCATGAACTCGAGCTCCCAGCGGGCCTCGTCGAGGATGTCGGGGACGCCGTTGCCGTGCTCGGGGATCCGCAGCGAACCGTCACCCAGCTTGCCGGGCTCCGCGCGGGCCAGCTTGGTGCGCTCGAAGGTGCTCATCAGCTCGTGGACCGCGATGCCGCCGCTGACCACGTACTTGCCCTGGTCGCCGGCGTCGTACCAGCCGCCGCGCACGTCGAGCCGGTAGTCGCAGACACCCGGCTGGCAGGGCACGTCGGTGTCGCCCCGGTTGGGCGGGACGCCCAGGTGGCCGGCGGCCCGGGCGTAGCCGGGCGCGATGCCGCCGAGGATCTCGATGCCGCTGCGCTGCGTGTAGTAGAACGACAGCGCGTCGACCCGCAGCCTCTCGTAGGCCGCGTTGACCCCGACGTCGAACGGCACGCTGGTCTCACCGTCGGCAGCCAGGGTCAGGCCGGTGCCCGCGGTGTGGTACGCGCTGAAGTCCGCGGTCTGCACGTTCTGCCCCGAGGTCGGGTCCACGCCGTGCGGGGTGGTGTCGCCGCTCGCCACGACCGCGCCGGCGGCGTTGCGCAGCCGCCAGGGCAGCGGCGCGGTCTTCGTGGTGACAACGGTCGCCTCCTTCGGGCCGTCGGTGAGGTAACCGACCTGGTTGACCCGCACGCGGGACGAGACGTCGTCGACGCACAGCGTCGGGGCGGTGGCGCAGACCGGGCCGGCTGCGGCGGGTGTGGCGAGAGGGGCCACCGGGACAAGGAGCAAAGCCGCAGCGGCAGCGCCGAGAAGAGAGCGTTTCACTGGTACCTGATCAGGGAATCTACCCACACTGTGGGAGCGCTCTCACTATAATCCACTCCGGGGTGCGAGGCGGGCGCGGGTCCGGTGCATAAGGCGTCTCCGGCGCGGTAGTGCGGTGATGCCGCGGCGCAAGGAGGTCCGATGCGCACCAGCAGCTGCAAGGTAGGAGTCATGCTGGCGCTGTGCTGCCTGGCGATCAGCACGGCGGTTGCCGCGTGCGGCTTCACCGGATCGGACAAGAACCAGCTCGTGGTCGAGACGTTCGGCGACTTCGGATATCGCGACCTGTACACCAGGTTCGAGCGGAGCCACCCCGGACTCAAGATCGTCGAGCACGTCGTCTCCTTCGACGACCACCACAAGAACCTGCAGGCGCACCTGCTGGGGGGATCGGGGACCGGCGACGTCGAAGCGATCGAAGGCGGCTACATCGCCCAGTTCAGGGTCATGGCGGACAAGTTCGTGGATTTCAAGGCCCAGGGCGTCGACCCGAGCCGGTGGCTGCCGTGGAAGGCGCAGCAGGCGACCAGTGACGACGGGAAGCTGATCGGGCTGGGTACCGACGTCGGTGGGCTGGCGATCTGCTACCGCAGGGATCTGTTCGCGCGGGCCGGCCTGCCGACCGGCCGCGACAAGGTTTCGGCGCTGTGGCCGGACTGGCGGTCCTACATCGCGACCGGCAAGCGGTTCGAGGCCAGGGCACCCAAGGACGTGGCCTGGTTCGACTCGGGGGCCAACGTCTTCAACGCCATCATGGGCCAGGCGCCGGTCGCCTACACCGACCGCGGCAACAACGTGGTGGTGGCGAGCAACCCCGCCGTCAAGCAGGCGTTCGACCTCGCCGTCGAGGCCGTGCAGGCCGGCGAGTCGGCGAAGCTGACGACGTTCAGCCAGCAGTGGAACGCCGGGTTCCAGCGGGGATCATTCGCGACCGTGGCCTGCCCCGCGTGGATGACCGACACCATCAAGCAGAACGCGCCGCAGACCAGCGGCAAGTGGGACATCGCCACGATCCCCGGCGGCAGCGGCAACTGGGGCGGCTCGTTCCTGACCGTGCCGAAGCAGAGCAAGCACCGGAAGGAGGCCATCGAGCTCGCCGAGTACCTCACCGCGCCGGAGCAGGAGAGCTGGATCTTCCGGACCCAGGGGCACCTGCCCAGCGAGCCCGCGCTCTACACCGACCCGGCCGTGGCCGGGTACACGAACCCGTTCTTCAACAATGCGCCGACCGGCCAGATCTTCACCACGGCGGCCAGGAAGCTGCGGCCGCAGTACCAGGGCCCCAAGGACGGCGACATCGGTCCACTGATCGGTCAGGGGATCAATCGGGTCGACAAGGGTAGGCAGGGACCCCAGAAGGCCTGGCGACAGGTGCTGAAAGACGTCGCGAACGCCACCGAGCCGTAGAAGGGAACGACGAGCCAGATGGCAGTCTCCACACCTCCGGCCGCGGTGCGCGCGCGGCGAGGTGTCCCGTGGGCGACGCCCGGCTGGTGGGCCCGCCTGCGCTACAAGCTCGACGTGAAGGGCATGCCGTACCTCTACATCGCGCCGTTCTTCCTGATCTTCTTCGTGTTCGGGCTGTTCCCGATCCTCTACACGGGCTGGATGGCCACCACCCGGTGGAACCGGGACATGCCCGGAAGCGACAACATCTTCGTCGGGCTGGACAACTTCGCACGACTGATCCACGACGACTACTTCTGGAACGCGCTGCGCAACACCGCCGCGATCGGCGTACTGGGCACCGCACCCCAGCTGTTGCTCGCGATGTGGATCGCCCACCTCATGCATCGCCGGTTGCGCGCCCGCACGCTGCTGCGGATGGGTGTCCTCGTGCCCAACGTCACCTCGGTCGCCGCCGTCGGGCTGATCTTCGCCCAGCTGTTCGGGCGGGACTTCGGCCTGATCAACTGGGTGCTCAGCCTGGTCGGCGTGCACAAGATCGATTGGCAGGAGGGCACCTGGCAATCGTGGCTGGCGCTGGCCGTCATGATCACCTGGCGGTGGACGGGCTACAACGCCCTGATCTACCTTGCCGCGCTGCAGGCGGTGTCCGACGACCTCTACGAGGCGGCGGACCTCGACGGCGCCGGCGAGTTGCAGAAGTTCCGCCACATCACCGTCCCGGCGCTGCGGCCGACCATCATCTTCACCGTCATCATGTCGACCATCGGCACCATCCAGCTGTTCACCGAGCCGCTCATGTTCAACCCGGGGCTGAGCCCGACCGGCGGCGACTCCCGCCAGTTCCAGACCCTCGCCATGTACGTCTACGAGCAGTTCTGGAGCCACGGCAAGTACGCCTACGCGGCCACGGTGTCCTGGGCCATGTTCATGATCATAATCGTGGCCGTCGGCGTGAACTACCTGCTCTCCCGGCGTATTCGGAGCGCCACATGAGCGTGATACCGGTTTCCCGCGCCCACCGCGGATCCCCGGCACCGGGCCGGCGCCGCGCCGGAGCGCCGGCCTATCTGCTGCTCGGCGCGATCGTCGCGGTGTCGGTGTTTCCGCTGTACTGGTCGCTGGTCGCGGCCTCGCAGGACGACTCCGCGGCCGGGCGCTGGCCGCCTGCACTGCTGCCCGGCACCCACCTGTGGGCCAACCTGCGGCACGCGTTCGCCCAGGGCGCCTTCGGCCTGGCGCTGCTCAACTCGACGATCATCGCGAGCACGGTCACCCTCTCCGTGGTGCTCACCAGCACGCTGGCCGGTTTCGCGTTCGCGAAGCTGCGCTTCCGCGGCCGCGACGCGATGCTCGTGTTCCTGGTCGTGACCATGATGGTGCCGGCCCAGCTGGGCATCATCCCGCTGTACATCATGATGGCCCAGTGGCTGGGCTGGACCGGCCATCTGCAGGCCGTGATCGTCCCGGCGGCCACGTCCGCCTTCGGGGTCTTCCTGATGCGCCAGTACCTGTCCGAGGCGCTGCCCGACGAGCTGCTCGAAGCCGGCCGGGTCGACGGATGCTCAACCACCCGGCTGTACTGGCACGTCGTGCTGCCCGCGGCGCGGCCGGCCGCCGCGGTACTGGCGCTGTTCACCTTCATGGGCGCCTGGAACGACTTCTTCTGGCCCCTGCTGGCCCTGGGTCAGAGCAACCCGACTGTCCAGGTCGCCCTGTCGACGCTGGCCGGCGGCTACTACATGAGCTACACGCTCGTGCTCGCCGGGACCCTGATCAGTACCGTGCCGATCCTGCTCGTGTTCGTCGTGCTCGGCAGGCAGATCATCGGCGGCATCATGCAGGGTGCGGTCAAGGCATGACCGCGACCCTCACGAACGCCCCATACCCGGCGGGCGGCGTTGTCCAATCGTGGCCGCCGATGGCTACGATGTTGCACTGATGGACACGACCGACGACGCACGCGCCCGTATCGACACCACCGTGGCGCACCCGGCCAGGCGGTACAACTACTGGCTGGGCGGCAAGGACCACTTCGCCGCCGACCGCGCCTCCGGCGACGCCATCGCCGCCGCGATGCCGGGCGTGAAGCTCATGGCGGTGGAGAACCGTGCGTTCATGGGCCGCGCCGTGCGATACCTCGCCGAGCGGGGCATCCGGCAGTTCCTCGACATCGGCACCGGGATCCCCGCGCCGAACAACACGCACGAGATCGCTCAGGCCGTCGACCCGGCCAGCCGTGTGGTCTACGTGGACAACGACCCCATCGTGCTCACGCACGCGCGGGCGCTGCTGACCAGCGCGCCCGGGGGCGTCAACGCCTACCTCGACGCCGACCTGCGCGAGCCCGACGAGATCCTGTCCCACCCGGACCTCGCCGCCACGCTGGACCTGTCCCAGCCGGTCGGGCTGCTGCTCGTCGCCGTGCTGCACTTCGTCCGCGAGGACGAGCACCCCCAGGAGATCGTCGACAAGCTCACCGGCGCGCTCGCCCCGGGCAGCTTCGTCGTCGCGTCCCACGCCACCTGGGAGTTCCTGCCGGACGAGGCCATCGCGAGGCTGACGGCCAACAACCCCGACGGGCGGTTCCAGGCGCGCACCGGCGCCCGCTTCGCCGAACTGCTGTCCGCCTTCGACCTCGTCGAGCCGGGCATCGTCTCGGTGGCGCACTGGCACGCCGAGGGCGTGCCCGGCCCCCGCCCATCCGCCGAGGACGTCGCCTGCTACGGCGCGGTGGCCCGCATTCGCTGAGCTGCCGTTTCCCGGATTTTCGGCTCCGGCGGGGCTTTATTCCTCGCGGGTATATACCGAGTGTATATCCGCGGTGTATGGTCTGCCCATGAGCGTTCCTCTCACCCTGCTCGGGCTCCTCGAGCGTGAGCCGAGCCACGGCTACGACCTCAAGCGCGACTACGACACGTTCTTCGGCCGTGGGCGGCCGCTGCCGTTCGGGCAGGTGTACTCGACGCTCGGCCGGCTCGCCCGCGACGGCAAGGTCGTGATCAGCGACGTCGAGGCCGGCGAGGGGCCCGACCGCAAGCGCTACGTGATCACCGAGCTCGGCGCGACCGAGGTCGACGCGTGGCTGACCCAGCCCGTCGAGCCGGAGCCGCACCTGCAGACCGTGCTGTTCTCCAAGGTCGTGCTGTCGCTGATGCTGGACCGGCCCGCGGGGGAGTACCTCGACACGCAGCGCGCCGCGCACCTCAAGCGGATGCGCGAGCTGCACGAGATCAAGAAGAACGGCGACCTCGTCGAGGCGATGCTCGCCGACCACGGCCTGTTCCACCTGGAGGCGGACCTGCGCTGGATCGAGCTGACCGTGGCCCGCCTGGACCACCTCGCCGGGCTGGTGCGGCGATGAGCGGCCCGGAGCGCAGCGGCGCCTGGTCTGGGTCGGTCAGCGCGAAGCCTCACCGAGCCAGACCTGGCGTTGGGGCCGCTCATCAGGAACGCAGGTTCAGCTCATGCCGCTGCCGGAGCGAAGCGGAGGTGACGGCATGAGCGCGATCATCGAGGCGCGCGACGCCGTGCTGTCCTTCGGCGAGACCCCGGCCCTGCGCAAGGCGTCGTTCGAGGCCGGGCCGGGCGAGATCGTCGCCGTGATGGGGCCCAGCGGCTCCGGCAAGACCACGCTGCTGCACTGCCTGGCCGGCATCCTCGTGCCCGCCGAGGGCGAGATCCGCTTCGACGGCCAGCGCATCGACACGCTCAACGAGCACGAGCGCAGCACCCTGCGCAGGGAGCGCTTCGGGTTCGTGTTCCAGTTCGGCCAGCTCGTGCCGGAGCTCAGCGTCGAGGAGAACGTCGCGCTGCCGCTGCTGCTCGGCGGCCTCAAGCGGGCCGGGGCGCTGCGGCAGGCCCGCGGCTGGCTGGAGCGGCTCGGCCTCGGCGGCATGGAGCGCCGCCGCTCGGGCGAGCTCTCCGGCGGGCAGGCCCAGCGGGTCGCGCTGGCCCGCGGCATGATCAACCGGCCGCAGGTGCTCTTCGCCGACGAGCCGACCGGCTCGCTCGACTCGCTCACCGGCGAGCAGGTCATGGACCTCATGGTCGGCGTCGCCCGGGAGCAGGGCACCACGGTCGTGCTCGTCACCCACGAGCCGCGGGTCGCCGTCTACGCCGACCGCGAGGTCATCGTCCGCGACGGCACGGTCCACGCCCTCGCCGCCGAGGGGAGCGGGTCGTGATCGGCTTCGGCCTGCGGCTCGCGGTGGCCAGCGGCCGCGAGGCGCTCCTGCGGTTCGTGGTCATCGCCGTGGCCGTCGCGCTCGGCGTCGGCCTGCTGCTGTCCACCGCCGCCGGGGTCCGCGCCCTCGAGGCGCAGGCCGGCCGGGCCGGCTGGATCGCGGCGCAACCGGCCGACGCAGCGCCCGCGGCCGACCCGCTGGTGTGGTCGAGGCGCTGGGACTTCTTCGACGGCAAGTCCCTCGACCGCGTCGACGTGGGCCTCACCGGGCCCCACCCGCCGGCGGTGCCCGGACTGCCGCGGGTCCCCGCCCCGGGGGAGTACTACGTCTCCCCGGCCCTGCACGACCTCATCGCGTCGCACCCCGCCGACGAGCTCGGCGCCCGGTTCCCCGGGCGCGAGGCCGGCATCATCGACGACTCGGCCCTGGCCTCGCCCGACTCGCTCATCGCCGTCGTCGGGCGCCCCGCGGACGAGGTCGCCGCGATCGCCGGCGCCCGCACGGTCTCCTCGATTTCGACGAACGCGCCGCCGATCCCGGTCGCCGCGCTCGACCTGGTCCTGTCGGTGCTCGCCGGCGGCCTGCTCTTCCCGGTGCTCATCTTCATCAGCACCGCGACCCGGCTCAGCGCCGCCCGGCGCGAGCAGCGCTTCGCCGCCATGCGCCTGGTCGGCGCGACCCCGCGGCAGGTCTCCATGCTCGCCACCGTCGAGTCCTCGGCCGCCGCCGTCATCGGCACCGCCGCCGGCTTCGCGCTGTTTCCGGCGCTGCGGGCGCTCATGGCGCAGTTCCCGTTCACCGGCATGCGCTTCTTCCCGGAGGACCTCTCGCCGGGCTGGCTCGCGGCCGTGCTCATCGCGCTCGGCGTCCCGCTCGGCGCCGCCCTCGCGGCCCGGCTCGCGATGCGCCGCGTGCGGATCTCGCCGCTTGGCGTCGCGCGGCAGGTCACGCCGGCGCCGCCGCGGGCGTGGCGGCTGATCCCGCTGGCCGCCGGGCTCGCGGAGCTGGCGTACTTCATCGGGCGTAGACCCCCCACCTCCCACGGCCAGGTCGCCGCCTTCCTGCCCGGATTCCTGGTGGTCATGGCCGGTCTCGTGTTCGCCGGTCCGTGGATCACGATGGTCGGCGCCCGGCTCATGGCCCGCCGCGCCCGCCGGCTGCCGACGCTCGTCGCCGCCCGCCGGCTCGCCGACAACCCGCAGGCCGCGTTCCGCGCGATCAGCGGCGTGGTCCTGGGCCTCTTCGTGGTCAGCGCCGCGACCGGCGTGATCACCACGATCGTCGACCAGCGCGGCGTGCGCGAGAGCCCGCTGGCCGCGGCCACGATGGTGCAGCAGTTCGACCGCGACGGCGCCCAGGTCCCCGGCGCGCTGCTGGACCGGCTGCGCGGCACGCCCGGCGCCACGTTCGCGCTGGTGCTGTACCAAAACCCGGAGAACACCCCGATGTCGCCGCCCAACGTCGCCCCGTGTGCCGAGCTGGCCCGGCTTCCGCAGTACGGCCGGTGCGCCCCCGGCGCCGTCGTGGCGCAGGTCCCGTACGACCTCGTCAGGCTGAGCCCGAACCGAGAGGCCGGCCCGGACACGGTGTGGCCCGCGTCGCCGGTCACCGTCGAGGAGCTCGCCGCGCTGCCGATCTCGACGCTGGCCGTCGGCCTGGACGGCACGCCCGGGGCGCGCGAGCGGGTCCGCACCGTGCTCCAGCTCGCCTATCCCGACGGGCGGGTCCCGCCGGCGACCGAGAACGACTACGTGGGCAACCAGCGGACGCAGCTCAACCAGTTCCAGCGGCTGGCGAACGTCGTCATGCTGTTCAGCCTGCCGATCGCGGGCTGCAGCCTGGCGGTGAGCGTCGCGGCCGGCATCGTCGACCGCAAGCGCCCGTTCAGCCTGCTGCGCCTCACCGGGGTACCGCTGCGGATGCTGCGCCGGGTCGTGGCCCTGGAGAGCGCCGTGCCGCTGCTGGCGGTCGCGGTGCTGGCCGCGGTGACCGGCTTCGCGGCAGCGCAGCTGTTCCTCCGGGCCCAGATGGGCTACACGCTGACCCCGCCGGGCTGGAGCTTCTACGCGCTGGCCGCGCTGGGCCTGGCGGTGTCGCTGGCGATCATCGCCTCGACCCTGCCGCTGCTGGAGCGTGTGACCGGACCGGAGACGGCCCGCAACGAGTGACCGGAATGCAAGGCCCGTAAGGCCCTGATCGGCGCGGGGGGGGGGGGGGGGGGGGCCCCCCGCCCCCCCCCCCCCCCGGGGGGGGGGGGGGGGGGTGGGGCCCCCCCCCCGGGGGGTGGGGCGGCCCCCCAACCCCACACCCCCCCCCCCC
>NZ_JBICTV010000039.1:0-69458 GCF_043197855.1 Dactylosporangium sp. NPDC048998 | reverse complement strand
CGGGCTGGCGGTGTCGGCCTGTGGAGCTGGTGTAAGACCTCAACGGGAGTCCTCCCGGACGCGGCGACCGGCGGTGAAGCAGGAAACCCCTGGGGTGACCCAGGGAATCCCCTCCCGTTAGGGAGGGGAGGATGTCAAGACGGCTTCGCGATGACCAGGAACTTGTTCTCGGCGCGCCGGGCGAACCGCACGAATCCGCGCAGCCCGGGGAGGCTCTCCATCAGCCCGAAGAACGGGATCAGCATGATCACGGCCACGGACTCCCACCACTTGCGCCGGTCGTCGCTGGACACTCCGGCGTTGACCCGCAGGCCCTCCCAGTACATCCACATCGTGTAGGCCATGTTCAGCGCCCAGAACGGGATGACGAAGAGCGTCACCGGGGACGTGTTGGGGTCGGCGATGAGAATGGCGAGGAGCAGAACGACCCCGACATTCTGGATCGGGCCGAGGACCCACGCCATCACCGAGTATCCGAGCAGCACCCGATTTCGCAGTTGCAGCGACCGGTTGAACACCAGGCCCGCCAGGCCCCAGGACCAGCGCTCGCGCTGCCGGAAGAAATCGCCGACGGTGGCGGGCGACGCGCCGTAGCACCGCCCGCCGAACCAGGCGCTGCGGCCCCCGTAGCGAGCGCTGAAGATGAGCGCGAACTGGGCGTCCTCGACCAGGCTCTGGGGGCCGAAGTCCCACCCGATGGTCGCCTCGATCGAGGCCCGCACGAGCAGGAGCTCACCGTGCACGCCGGCGCGCGGCGTGCCGCTGCCGGTCCATGCCGAGAAGCGCCCCACGTCCTCGGCCGGCCGGACCGCGTCCGCGAGCCAGATGAGCCGGTTTACGGCGTATTCGCGCGGGTACGTAAGAATGCCCTGGCCCAGGTGTTTCGCATCCCGGCCGGCCAGAAACTGCTCCTCGATGAACCGGGCCATGGCCAGGGCGGTGTCGGGGCCCACACCGGTGTCGTCATCCATGTGCAGCACCCACACGTCGTCGCGGGCCTCGTGCTCGCGGATCCGTAGTTCATCCGCGTAGTGGCTGGCACGCGCCTTGAACCTCGTTCCGTTGGCGGTGCGGTATCCGCTGGGCACGGTGACGAGCCGTATCAGCTCGCTTCCGGCGGCGAGTTCGGCGATCAGCTCCGTTGCCTCGCAGCCCTCGTCGATGACGATGTCGATCCTGAGCCGGGGAAAGCACCTTGGGAGATAGGCGATGTAGGACAGCACCGAGCGCTCGAGCGCGGGATAGGTGTCGTACCGGCCGATGGTGGGAACGACGACGATGAGGAAGTCGTCGGTTCTCGTCAGCCCGCGGCCGGACCACCGGGCCTCCGACTCGCGCAGTGCCTTGCGAGTGCGTCGTATGCCGACGATGCCGGTGAGCGTGGTGAAGATGGGCCACGTCCACAGCACCGTCAGCGGCCAGCCGAGCAAGCCGGCGATCGGGTCGGCGAACCAGAAGTCGCTCGCCACGATGAGCAGGTAGGAGAGAATCAGCGGCAAGTACGACGGTCTCCAGCGGGTGAGCCGGCGGTGCAGCTCGCGCGCCTGCTGCGGACCGTACACGGTCGGCGCGACCTGCCCCGTGCTCAGCGCCTCCCGCCCCGCAGGCGAGGCGTCCCGATCAAGCCAGGCGTCCCAATCCGGAGGGACGGCTTCCGGTCCTCCCACGTCCGTCTCCCTGCGTGCTCGTGGTTGTCGCCGGGCAACGAGGAGCTACCCGTAGACAGCGCGGCCAATCCGGCGTCGGCCGCCGAGCACCTCACCCCCTCTGCCGAGCGAGCTGCCGGAAGTCCCGTTCGTCAGGGCGCCGGCCGCCTTCCTCCGCAAGGACGACGATGCGAATGGGTTGGGAGTACGCGATGTGCCCGTAGGCGCAGATCTTGGGTTGGGCCCAGAACTCCCCGGGTGGCGTCGCGGCCGGGACGGCGATGGGGAACTCGACGCTCTCCGTGTGCCCGGGTGCGACGGTGAAGCCGCGGATCGGGCTGCTCGTCAGCGGCCAGACGTGGTGCGGGGTGATGAGCTGGGCGTGCCCGCGCAGCGGGGTACGGAGGGTGTGGGTCACCGCTACGCGTACGCTGCCTCGCCCCCCGGGGGTCAGGGTGAGCTCCTGGGCCTCGCTGCGGGCGCGTAGCAGCGGCTCGGTCTGGGTCTGCTCAGGCCGGCCCACCGGCACGATGAGGACGTCCTCCAGGTCCTGGCCCCGGTGGGTGATGCTCGCCGCGATCGCGTACCAACCGGGCGCGGCGGTGCCGGGAATCGTGACGGTGACAGGCACGCTGAGGTGGCCTCCCGCGGTGACGGTCACGGGTTTCGACCGCGGTGTCGCGATCCACCCCTCCGGCGCCTTGACGAGCAGGTTCCCGTCGTATCCGGCGTCGGTGTCGTCGCAGACGATCTGAGCGCGTAGCCGCACGACGCCGTCGGCTCGGGGCTCGTCGTCGTCCGGCCGGAGGGTGAGCGTGACGGGCAGGTTGCCCATGGGCGCGGGGCCGCAGTTGTGCAGCCAGTAGCGGGTGAACACGGGCTGTACGGGTTCGGTGCTCGCCGTGAGCGCCGTCCGGCCCCGCTCGGCGCGAGCGGGTGACAGGGCGAGCGACGTGATCCGGTATCCCTCGACGTCGACGTACGCCTGCCGGCCGTCGTGCCCGAGGGGCGCGCCCGGGCGGTCGAGCAGGTCGGTGGCCGCGGCCGAGATGATACCGCCGGCGAGGCGGATCGCGACGCGGCCGGCGTGGCCGTGGGGCTCGTAGCCGCGCACGATCAGGCTGTCGCACGCGTCGGCGGGTGCCGCGGAGCCGGTGGCGAGCGGTTCCCCGAGCGGTTTGACCGCGGTGACGACGAAGTTCTCGGCGGGCTCGACGCTGAGCAGGGATCCGGTTGCCGGCAGCGGCCCGCCGGCGGCCGGCGCGACGGTCGCGGCGAGCGGATGGTTGACGGACTGCCCGGCGGCGGTGAACCCGGCTGTGCGCCACCCGCCGGGGCCGCTCACCAGGTGGTACTCGAAGCGCCTGCTGGTGTGGTGCTGGAAGCTGCGCCCGCCCGGTGCGCTGAGCTCCGCGAAATTGATCGCGGTGCCGGTGGGCCAGCCGGTGCATGCGCGAGCCAGCGACATGTTCAGGGTGCCGTCGGGCTCGACCGCGAAGCCGGGGGTGCCACGGTTGAGCAGCGCGACGGCGTAGTCGTCGACGGCCGTTTCGTCGTGGTGCAGCGCGAGCGGCTGGGTGACGTGCAGGTGCGCGTCGCGCACGTCGTCGAGGAGCTCGGTGACGGCCCGCTGCTCGGCCTGCGCGTCGCTGCCGGCGATCAGGAGTACGGGCAGGTCTCGGATCGAGCGCACGTCGGCGCCCGGTCGCCACACTTCGCCGATCGGCCGGTCGGCCGGAATCCAGAGGCGGGCGGTGCCGGTGGCCGCGAGCTGAGCGGCCAGCTCGGCGCCGGCCTGCGCCGGCGTCCGGTCGAGGAGCTCGGCGACGAATTCGTTGCGCTGCGGGGTGCCGATCGCGACGCGGCAGTCGGGCAGGTTGGAGTCGGTGTCCAGCGCGCCGTAACGGTTTCCCGTCGCGGTCGTCACGGTGGCGGTCACACCCGCCCGGGCCAGTCCGACGGCGAGCTGCCGGGTCGAGGGCACGCCCTGATCGCCGTCGGGGACGACGATCTCGGCGATCGACACCGCGCGGGAACGCTCGGCGCGCTGCTGTGGATCATGGAGGTGGACGGTCAGCGCCGCCGCGAGGCCGAACCACCGGTGCGCCGTGTTGTCCAGGGTCCGGGGGTGCTCCGCCGCGTCCGCGTCGAGCAGGGCGTAGCCGCGGCCGATGACGGCGGCCGCGGTCTCGCTGACGGGCATGCCGCCGGGGATGTGGCAGGGTACGCGCACCCGAAGGAGCCGGTCGGTGCCGGCGAACCCGTCGATGCCCGTGGTGAAGTCGATCCGGTCGATGCCGTGCCACAGGGTGGTGTGCTGTGTGTAGCGGCATCCGTCGATTTCCGCCGTCGCCGTGATGCGTTCGCCGATGGGGCAGCGTTCGACGGTGACGTCGGCCGCGATCTGCGCGCCGCGCCAGACGACGGCGTGGGGGAGCAGGTGCCACGGGCCCTCGCCGAACTCCGGATGGTCGCGGTGTTCGGCGAAGCAGACCAGCTCGTTGCCGACCCGGCCCGGTGGCAGGATGTCCCGGCCGGAGGCGAGGTCGGTGATCTCGGTCAGTGTGCCGCCCCGCGCGGGATCCGCGCGAAGCCGGTAGCGGTCGTTGGCGATGCTCGTCGCCTCGACGGGCCGCCACGCGGACGCGGACAGCTCCGCGGCGCCGGGCAGCAGGCGGTATGTCCGGTAGCCCATCGACGGCACGTCGTGCGCGACCCACCGCAGCAGCGCCCTGCCCGGCTGCCCGTCGCAGGAGTGCGTGACGGCCTCGGTGAGGTACGGGACCGCGACCCCGCCGTCGTCGACGAGGGTGACGCCCATGGCCGGGTCGAGCTCGATCTCCAGGCCGACGGTGTCCGTCCGGGCGTGCGACAGGGGGTTGAACACGACGACGGCGGTGCCCTCCCCGCGGGTGTCGACGTGCCGGGCCAGATGCCGGCGGGCCGACCGGTCGACGTCGGCGGCCAGGTCGTGTGCTTCGCGCCAGCCGGCGATCAGGTCGAGGTAGACCTGGTCGGACTGGGTGCCGGTGACCGCGTCGTGGTGTGCGCCGAACAGCAGCAGCCGCCACGCCTTGTCGACGGCCGCGGCGGGGTAGGCGGCGCCGTGCAGGGTGGCGAAGGTGGCCCACTTCTCGGCGTCCAGCAGCAGCGCCTCCACCAGTCGGTGGGCCTGCTTGGTGTCGATCGCGGTGACGTCCTTGCCGCTGTAGATCGGGTTCATGTCGCGGGTCTGCGGCGTGGCGTGCACCCCACGCGCGGCGAGTTCGCCCCGCACGGCGGCGAAGAAGTCGCGCGGCAGGCCGTACCGGAGCCGCACGTGCGGGTAGCGCTCGTTCCAGGCCGCGCGCAGCTCGCTCACCCACCGCATGGGAGGGCTGAAGTCGCTGCCCATCGGGATCAGGACGTTGCGGGTCGCGGCGGCCGGCCGGAGCTCGGTGAACATCTCGTGCAGTTCCGCCGCCGCAGTCTGCGGGTCCTGGGCGGCGTCGAGGCTGAAGCCGGCCGAGTAGTGCCCGGCCATGTAGTGGGTGAGCAGGCCGTCCCCGCCGGGCGACACCCATTCGAACTCGGTGGGGAACTGGGTCGGCGCGAACGGCTTGCGGTGTTCGCGGATGTTCCAGCTGGTCAGCATGGGCCCCCACTGGTGGTAGGGGCCCCGGGCGAAGGCGATCGAGGTCAGCCCGGCGCCGGCCATCACCTGCGCGAACTGCGGATCGTGGCCGAACACGTCCAGCTGCCATGCCGTGGACGGGACGCCCCCGACGACGTGCCGCTGGAAGCCGACGCCGTGGACGGCGTTGCGGATCGTCGTCTCGATGCCGGTGAGGTTGGTGTTGGGCTCGTTGTAGGTGCCACCCACCAGCTCCAGGCGGCCGTCCGCGATCAGTCGCCGGATGAGTTCGCGATCCTCGGGATAGGTGTCCCAGTACGGCTTGAGGTAGTCGACCTCGGCGAGGACCACGCTGTACTGCGGATCCTCGCGGATCTTCGCCAGGTGCGCCTTGACGAGGCTGAACGCGCTGTGGCCGGGCCAGGCGTAGCGCGCCGCGCCGTCGGCCTGGAGATCATCCTGCGGTTGGTCCCAAGTCTGGGTGTACGCGGACTGGGTGTTCCACCACACCGGGTCGTAGTGGAAGTGCGGGATGAGCCAGACGGTCCAGGGTCCCGTCGCAAGATCGGTCATGCCTTGACCGCCCCCTGCATGATCCCGCCGATGATCTGCTTGCCGAGGACGGCGAAGACCAGCAGCACCGGCGCCGTACTGATCAGGGTTCCGGCGAGCACCAGCGAGTAGTCCATGTAGTAGCCACCGGCCAGTGTGGACAGTGCGACCTGGGCGGTCGGGTTGCCCTGACCCAGCGCCAGCAGGGGCCAGAAGAAGTCGTTCCAGGTGTTCATGAAGGTGAACAGCGCGAGTACCGCGGCGACGGGCCGTGCCGCCGGCAGCACGACGTGCCAGTACAGCCGGTGCGTCGAGCATCCGTCCATCCGGCCGGCCTCCAGCAACGCGTTGGGCAGCGCTTCGGACAGGTACTGGCGCATCAGGAAGACGCCGAACGCGGACGTGGCCGCCGGCACGATGACCGCCTGCAGGTGCCCGGTCCAGCCCAGCCACTGCGACATCATGATGTACAGCGGGATGATGCCCAGCTGGGCCGGCACCATCATCGTCACGAGGAGGAACCCGAGGAGGGCGTTGCGGCCGCGGAAGCGCAGCTTCGCGAAGGCGAAACCGGCCAGCGTGCTGGTGAGCACCACGGAGACCGTGACGAGGGTCGCGACGATCATCGAGTTGAGCAGGGCGAGGCCGAAGTTCGCCTGCGAGTACGCCTGCTGCAGGTTGGCCCACAGGTGACCTCCGGGCAGCAGCTTGGGCGGCCAGCTTCCCGCCGCGGAGTTGTCGCTGGACGCCGCGACCAGCGACCAGTACAGCGGGAACGCCGAGACCACGGCGATGATGCCCAGCAGCACGTAGGTCTTCGTTCCGGCGCGGCGCTGTCCCGGCGCCGCGGACCTGCGGCGGACGCGGCGACCGCCGAGGGACTCGCGGGGGATGGCACGGGAGACCGGGATGAAGGTCATGTGGAGCTCCGGATCCGTCGGGACAGCAGGTAGTTCGCGCCGACCGCCAGCACGATGATCATGAACATGGCCCAGGAGACCGTGGCCGCGTAGGAGTACTTGCCGTGGGTCCAGAACTGTTCGTAGACGTACATGGCGAGGGTCTGGAACTGGCGGGAGTCGCCGCCGGTCGGGCTCAGCCCCGGGTTGAACATGAGCGGCTCGGTGAACAGCTGGATGGTGCCGATGGTCGACATGATGACGGTGAAGATGATGGTCGGCCGCAGCGCCGGGATGGTGATGCTCCGGAACTTCTGGAACTGCCCGGCGCCGTCGAGGTCCGCCGCCTCGTAGAGGTCGTCCGGCACCGCCTGCAGCGCGGCGAGGTAGATCAGGGAGTTGTACCCGGTCCACCGCCAGGTCAGGATGACGGCCAGCGCCAGCCACGATTGCCAGGTGCCCGACTGCCAGTCGACCTTGCCCAGGCCGACCAGGCTGAGCACCCAGTTGATCAGGCCGAAGTCCCGCCCGAACAGCTGGGCGAAGATCAGGCCGACGGCGGCCACCGAGGTGATGTTGGGCAGCAGGACGCCCATCCGCAGCAGCGTGATGGATCGCATCCGGCGATTCAGCAGATGGGCGATCCACATCGCGAGCAGGAGCTGCGGCACGGTGCCCAGCACGCCGATCGCGGCGGTGTTGAGCAGCGCGTTCCAGAAGTACTCGTCGTGGATGAGCCGTGTGAAGTTGCCCAGCCCCACGAAGGTGTGCTCGCTGCCGGGTATGTCCCGGTTCCACTGGGTGATGGCCATCCAGCCGGTGTAGAGCAGCGGGAACAGCCCGAACACTGCGAACACCAGGAAGAACGGTGCGATGTAGAGATACGGCGTACCGCTCACGTCGAACTTGTGGCGCAGGCGTGACCGCCGCTCCGCCGTCGCCGGTGTGGTCTTCCGCCGCCCGGGCAACACCGACGAGGGTGCGAAGACTGCCATCAGGCTCGTTGTTCCTTTCTGGATCTTCCGCTGCTGGGCCGATGCTCCCGTGCTCCCGCCGACTACGGCTCGGTGGCATTCGCGACGTCCTTCAGGACCTGCTGCCACGCCTGCGCGGGCCGCTGCTTGCCCTTGTCGACCCGGGTGATCCCCAGGCCGATCAGCGGTCCGATGTCGCCGTCCTTGGGGCCCTGGTACTGCGGCTGCAGGCTTTTCGCGGCCTCGGTGAAGATCCGGCCGGTGGGTGCGTCGTTGAAGAACGCGTTGGTGTTGCCGAGCACGGCCGGGTCGTTGTAGAGCGCGGCCTGGCTGGGCAGGTGGCCCTGGGTGCGGAAGATCCAGCTCGCCTGCTCGGGTGCGGTCAGGAACCTGGCGAGCTCGGCGGCCTCCTTCCGGTGCTTGCTCTGCTTCGGCACGGTCAGGAACGAGCCGCCCCAGTTGCCGCTGCCGCCGGGGATCGTGGCGATGTCCCACTTGCCGCTGGTCTGCGGCGCGTTCTGCTTGATGGTGTCGGTCATCCACGCGGGGCAGGCCACGGTCGCGAACGATCCCCGCTGGAACCCGGCGTTCCACTGCTGGCTGAACGTCGCCAGCTTCGCCGACTCGCCGGCCTGCACCGCCTCGACCGCGAGGTTGAACGCCTGCTTGACGGCGGGATTGTCCGCCACCACCACCTTGTTGCTGGAGGCGGTGTAGCCGACCGGCGCCTGGCCGATGATGGCGTTGAAGACGTTGGAGCCCGAGTCGAACCAGGCCACGCCGTCGGGTGCCTTGGCCTGGAACCGCTTGCCGGTCGCGATGTAGGACTGCCAGTCCGGCCACAACGCGGCCACCTTGTCGCGGTCGGTCGGCAGGCCGGCCTGCGCGAACAGATCCCTGCGGTAGCACATCGCCAGGCCGCCGACGTCGGCTCCCAGTCCCATCAGGCTGCCGTCGGTGCCGGTCGCCTGCTGCGACTTCCATGTCAGCCACTGGGCGGGGTCGGCGCCGTAGTCCCTGAAGTCGACGAACTTGTCGGACATGACCCTGAACTGCGCCATGTAGCCGCCGTCGATCGCCTCGATGTCGCCGGTTCCCGATCCGCCCAGCAGGTGCGCCTGCAGGTTCTTGTGGTGGTCGTCGTACGAGACGACGTGCTCGACGATCTTGATTCCGGGATGGCTCTGTTCGTATTTGGTGTACAGGTCGTGATATCCCAGGTCGCCGAAGATCTCGACCACGAGCTGTGTCTCGCCCGACGTGGCGGAGCCGCATGCGCCAACCGCCGAGCCGACGAGCGCCAGGCAGCCCAGCACGAGCGCGGTCAGCGCCTTGGGCCTGCGGGTGAGCATCAGGTCTCCTTGCATGGACGTGCGGACGTTGTCTTGGTTGCTGGCACGATCGGACGAGGGCACCAGGGCATGGCCGCACGACGAGCGCGCCGCGGGATCCGTGCTGGGCCCAAGAGACCGTCGCCGTCCCAGTCGACCGGGTGCGTCGACCGGGCGCGGACGTGATGCCGCAGCGGAGGCGTCATCAGGACCTCGGCTCCGTGCAATGCGGTCACAGCGCAGTGCACCCGGCCTCCGCGGCGGTATCCGTGCAATGCGGTCAAGCGCAGCGCACCCGGCCTCCGCGGCGGTAGTCGAAGCACCGCCCCAGCGATGAGCCTCTGGGATCCGGTCTCGACTGGCGCAAACTCTAGATTGCGGCTTCGATCCTGTAAAGCCCGGATTCTAGAGAAAGTCCGAGTTGTCCGCTACTCAGCTATCCGCGGATCAAGAGATCCGGACCGGCCGGGCCCCGGCCGGTCCGGCGAAGCCGGCGCGCCCTGGCCGTCTGCCATTCGCACGAGCGCGCCGGGCTTTGTTCGACGTGGTTCGACGCACACGGCCTTATGCGTGGCCGCTCGGCTGGAGACTCGCCCGCCGGGCGCGCGGGCCGCCGACGGGGCCGGGCAGCGATCGAACCGTCGCCAACAGGGTGATCACGCCGCGGCCCTCGACGTGGACGCCCTGGAAGCCGCGCGCCGTGCGGGCCTGGCAGGCGACGCCGAGGACCTGCGCGGCCCGCACGAGCAGGCGCACGGTCGACCAGTCCCGCGCGCACAGCCGCAGCCCGGCGGCCGACACCTTCGGCGCCGCCGTCAGCAGCGCCGAACGCCACACCGCCGCGGCCCGTGTCCGCAACGCCGGCTCGTCGGCCGCGCCGTTGCCGAGCAGAAGCCCGGCGTTGCGGATCCACTCGCCGCGCAGCCGGCCGACCACGATCGACGGTTCGGCACCGCCGACGTCGACGACGAACGTCTCGTACCGCCGCCGGATGCCGGCCACCCGCCGGCCGGTCCGGCACGTCGCCTCGGGCACGGCCCGCATCACGTCGGTGAACCTTGCCGCCGCCGGTTCGGTCTCGAACTCGACCTGCAGCCGGCTGTCCGCCGAGGCACCGACCACCGCCCACGCGTCCTTCCCGCGGCCGGCGTTCGCGTCGTAGTGCAGCCTCGTCGTGCCGGCCAGCAACATCAGGCTGGCCTCGAACAGGTCGGCGTCGCGGTCATCGGGCATGACCGTGACCCCGGCGTCGGTTCGGCGGGAGGATGCGGAACCAGTACGAGCCGTAGCCCGGAAGGGTCAGCAGGTAGGGCCGCAGGCCGATGCTGGGGAAGCGGGTGTCGCCGGTGAGTTCGATCGGGGTGTGGCCGTGGAACCGGTTGCCGAGCGGGAGCTGTACCGGCTGTGGATGGCGGGACAGGTTGTGCACGCACAGCAGGACTTCGTCGTCGGTGTCGTCCGCCGCCGGTGAGCCGTGTTCGCGCAGGAACGCCAGGACGGCCTCGTTGGAGCCGCCGAGGTCGGTGAGGTCGCCGAGGGCGAAGGCGGGGTGTTGTTTGCGGATGGCCAGCATTTTGCGGGTCCAGTGCAGCAGCGACGCCGGTTCCTGCAGTTGCCGTTCGACGTTGACCGACTGGTAGCCGTACACCCAGCCGTTGTTCATCGGCAGGTACAGCTGGCTGGGGTCGCAGCGGGAGAAGCCGCCGTTGCGGTCGACGTTCCACTGCATCGGGGTGCGGACGCCGTCGCGGTCGCCGAGGTAGACGTTGTCGCCCATGCCGATCTCGTCGCCGTAGTAGATGACCGGCGAGCCCGGCAGTGACAGCAGCAGCGAGGTGAACAGCTGGATCTGGTCGCGGTCGTTGCCCAGCATCGGGGCGAGCCGGCGGCGGATGCCGAGGTTGAGCCGCATGCGCGGGTCGCGGGCGTACTCGCTGTAGAGGTAGTCGCGTTCCTCGTCGGTGACCATTTCGAGGGTGAGCTCGTCGTGGTTGCGCAGGAACGTGCCCCACTGGCAGCGTTCGGGGATTTTCGGGGTCTGGGCGAGGATCTCCGAGATCGGCGTGCGGGATTCCTTGCGGACTCCCATGAAGATGCGGGGCATCAGGGGGAAGTGGAAGGCCATGTGGCACTCGTCGCCGCCGGTGGCGGGGTCGCCGAAGTATTCGACGAGGTCCGCCGGCCACATGTTGGCCTCGGCGAGCAGGACGGTGCCGGGGTACTCGTCGTCGACGATCTTGCGGATGCGTTTGAGGTATTCGTGTGTCTGCGGCAGGCTGGCGCAGTCGGTGCCCTCGCGTTCGAACAGGTACGGCACCGCGTCGAGGCGGAAGCCGTCGATGCCCAGGTCGAGCCAGAAGCGCACCACGTCGAGCATCGCGTCGGCGACGGCCGGGTTGTCGTAGTTGAGGTCCGGCTGGTGGTGGAAGAAGCGGTGCCAGTAGAACTGCTGCCGCAGCGGATCGAAGGTCCAGTTCGACGGTTCGGTGTCGGCGAAGATGATCCGCGCGTCGGGGTATTCGGTGTCGGTGTCGCGCCACACGTAGTAGTCGCCGTAGGGGCCGGTCGGGTCCCGCCGTGACTCCTGGAACCAGTGGTGGGTGTCGGAGGTGTGGTTGAGCACGAGGTCGGTGATGACCCGGATGCCGCGGGCGTGTGCCTCGTCGAGCAGGGTGACGAAGTCCTCGATGGTGCCGTACTCCGCGCTGATGCTGTAGTAGTCGCGGATGTCGTAGCCGCCGTCGCGGCGGGGCGAGTCGTAGAACGGCGGCAGCCACAGGCAGTCCACCCCGAGCCACTGCAGGTAGTCCAGCTTGGACACCAGCCCCAGCAGGTCGCCGCATCCGTCGTTGTTGGAGTCGAAGCACGCCTGGGTGAGGACCTCGTAGAACACCGCGCGCCGGTACCAGTCCTGCTCGACCGGCATGCGTCGGGCCTGGGCCGTCACCGGCGTCACAGGGGAAAGGGTCATGGGAGTCGTCCCGTCTGAAGGATGGCGGGGGATTGGAGGTGGTGCGGTATGGCGGGATGGGTGGTGCGGCTACCGGACCGAGCCGGCGAGCATGCTCTGCAGGAAGAACCGTTGGAACAGGAAGAAGACCAGCAGCGGTACCGCCATCGACACGAACGCGCCGGGAGCGACCACGTCGATGTTGGATGGGAACGAGCGCATCTGCTCCTGCAGCACCGCCGTGATCGGCGCGTGGTCCGAATGGGCGAAGACGAGGGCGACGACCAGGTCGTTCCACACCCACACGAACTGGAACACCGCGAGCGACGCCAGCGCCGGGGCGCCCAGCGGCAGCACGACCCGCCGGAAGATCGCGAACTCGCCGCCGCCGTCCATCCGCGCGGCCTCGATGAGGTCCGCGGGGATCGCCGCGTAGAAGTTGCGGAGCAGGAAGATGGCGAACGGCAGCCCGAAGGCGACGTGGAAGGCCACCATCGCGGGGATGGTCCCGGAGACGCCCAGCAGGCGGAACACCCGCGCGTCGGGCAGGATCGCCACCTGCACCGGGACGGCGATGAGCGCGACGAGCGCCGCCGTGACCGCCTGCCGGCCGCGGAACTCCAGCCACGCCAGTGGATACGCGGCGGCGGCGCCGATGGCCACCACGAGCACCGTCGCCGGGAGCGAGATCAGCACCGTGTTCCACATGGCGTGGGTGATCCGGCCGTCGGCGAGCAGGTTCTGGTAGTTGCGCAGCGTCAGCTGGGCCGGCTCGCGAAGGACCGTCCACCAGCCCGTGTCGCTGTTGTCGGCCGGGCTGCGCAGGCTGGTGAGGGCGAGGCCGAGGGTCGGCACCAGCCACCACAGGCCGATGGCGAGGACGGCGACCTGGGCGGCGCTGCGGCCGAGCCGCCGCGCGGCGCGGACGGCCGGTGCCGGCCGGGGCGGTGCGGACGGCGGCTCGGTGCCGGCGGGCTGCAGTTCCGGCACGTCGACCGGGGCGAAGATGCTCACCGCTCGTTCCTTCGCAGGCGATGGACGTTGAACAGCACGCCGGGCAGGGCGAGCACGAGCAGGAGCACGCCCAGGGCGCTGCCCCGGCCGAGGTTGTCGAACGACGAGCGCCACATCTCGAGCGCGACGACGGACGCCGGGCCCTGTGCCGACTCGGGGGCGACGACCAGCACCAGATCGAACACCTTGAGCACGTTCACCGTGAGCGTCAGCAGGATGACCACCACGATCGGGCGCATCAGGGGTACGGTCACCCGCCGCAGGATCTGCCACTCGCCGGCACCGTCGACCCTGGCGGCCTCGATCGTCTCCTTCGGGATCGCCGCCAGTCCGGCCGTCACCAGCACCATCGCGAAGCCGGCCCAGATCCAGACGTACGTGCCGATCATCGCCGGGGTGACGAGGGACGGGCCGAGCCAGGTCAGGCCGGCGAACGGCTCGGTGAAGTTGCCGGCGGCCAGGCGCACGACGTAGCCCCGCCCGGTCAGTTGCGGCAGGGCGAAGGTGCCGTCCGCCTGGGTGCGGGTGCGGGCGACGACCGCACCGTCGCGCAGCACCTCCACGTCGACGTCGGGCAGGCCGAGCTCACCGGCGTCGACCGCGCCCGGCCGCCCGCCCGCCGCGGTGAAGTCGGACCAGACCACGCCGTGGATCCCGGTCACCGCGCGGCCCGAGCCGGCGGCCTGCGTCGCGGACTTCGGCAGCTGCCGGGGCGCCAGCCCGACCAGCGGCAGCAGCACGGTCTCGTCGTCGGCGACGGTGCGGCTGGTCTGCAGGCCGCCGTCGCGCGGCACGAGGCCCTGCCCGTCGCGCGCCCGCGCGCCGTGGTACAGCGAGGGCGGCACGAAGGCGTCGTGGACGCCGACGACGACCGCGTTGAGGAAACCCCGGTCGGGACTCTCGTCGTACACGAGCCGGAACGTGATCCCGGCGCAGACCAGCGAGATCGCCATCGGCATGAACAGCACGACCCGCAGGGCGGTGCTGCGCCGGATCCGCTGGGCGAGGACCGCCACCACCAGCCCGGCGGCGGTGACGAGGTTGGGCGCGACGACGATCCAGACGGCGTTGTTGAGCAGCGCACGACGGGTCTGCGGCGCGGTGAAGATGTCGAGGTAGTTGCCCGCCCCGACCACCTTGCGGCCGGCCGCGTCGTGGAGGCTCCACCACACCGTCTGCCCGATCGGGTACACGACCAGGGCGGCCACCATCAGCAGGGCCGGCGCGAGGAACCAGGCCGCGGTCGAGACCCGGCCCGTGCGAGCCATGGTGCGAGCCATCACATGCTCCCGTACGCCACGACCGCGGCGGCCTCGAGCCGGGCCGCCACGACGGCGGGATCGGTGCGCGGCGCGCCGAGGTACTGCTGCAGCAGCCGCCACATGCTCGCCCCGTTGCCGCCGCCGAAACCGCTCGGCGTCATGTCGGACAGGTCGAAGCGCAGCGTGGGCGCGTGCAGCAGGTTCTCGGCGAGCGCCCGGGTGGTCGCGTCGGGATAGGCGGCGGTGTCGAGGTCGAGGTTGACCGACAGGAACCCGCCCTGGCGGGCCATGATCGCGGCCGCCTCCGGAGACGCCAGATAGGCCATGAGCGCCATCGTCACCGGCCGGTCGGTGAATGCCACCGCGGCGTCGCCGCCGGCGATGACCGCGCTGTTGTCGCCGTTCACGGACGGCCAGGCGAAGTACCGCGCGCCGTCGCCGACCCGGTAAAGGCCGAGCTTGGCGATCTCCGTGGTGACGAAGTCCGCCTCGTACAGCATCGCCGACCCGGGCCGGCGGCCGAACACGTCGGCGACCGAGCGGGTGAACGTGGTCTGCAGCGCGCCCTCCGGACCACCCAGCAGGAACCGTGGCGAGGCCCAGTAGCGGCCCATGACGCGCAGGGTCTCCACCACCGTCGGATCGGTCCAGGGCAGCTGGTGCACGGCCAGCCGGTCGTACGCCTCGGTCCCGGCCAGGCGCAGGTAGACGTTCTCGAACCAGTCGGTGAGCGGCCAGCCGTCGGCGCCCGGCACGGTCATCGCCGCCGTACCGGAGTCGACGAGCGTCTGCGACACCGTCTCCAGTTGGGCGAGCGTCGTCGGAGGCGTGACGCCCGCCGCGGCGAACGCATCGGTTCGGTACCAGATGACCGACTTGTTCGCGGCCTTGAAGTACACCCCGTAGAGCCGCCCGCCGACGCTGCCGAAGCGCTGCCACTGCGGCGAGAAGTGGGCGCGGACCGCCTGCTCGGCCGCGCCGGTGACGGGCTTCGCGGCGCCGGTCTGCGCGTATCGGGCGATCACCCCCGGCTGGGGGATCATGGCGACGTCGGGGGGCGTGCCGCTGCCGACCCGCGCGGAGACCAGCACGTCGAGGTCGCTGCCGCCGGAGGTGTACCGCACCCGGGCACCCGTCCGCGCGGTGAAGTCGCGCAGCACCCGCTCGAAGTTCGCCTGCTCGGCCGTGGTCCAGCTGCCGACCACCTCGACCGACTGCCCCGCGTACGGCTTGCCCGCCGCCCCGGTGGCGTCGCAGGCGGCCGACATCGGCACGACGCAGCACACCAGCGCGGCGGCCCGGACGAGGCGCAACGACATCACCACCCCGGCCTCACCAGAGACTTCGGCCGCTGTCGGCGTCGAACATCATCAGGTGCTGGGTGTCCACCGCGACCATGATCGCGTCGCCGACGCCGGCGCTCGAGTGGCGGCTCACCCGGGCCACCATCGTCGGTACGGGGAGCTGGCCGCTGTCCACATCGGCCAGCTCGACGTGAACGACCCGGTGCGCGCCGTCGGGCCGCACCCGCCGGACGACCCCGTGGAGCACGAGGACGGCGGGCCCTGCGGCGGCGGGCCGCCCGACCAGCGCGTCCTGCAGATGCTCGGGCCGGACCCCGAAGACGACGGGCCGGCCGAGGTGCCGCCGCAGCGACGGGCGCAGCCGCAGCAGCCCCGGCACCGGCACCTGCTGGCCGCACACGGCGAGGACCGGGGTGCCGAGCCGTTCGACGAGCGCCGCCCGCACGAGGTTGACCGGCGGCTCGGCCGCGAGCAGCGGGCCGGCGTCCCGGACAAGCACATTGCCGATGCTCATCGGCCTCCCCTGTCGCGCGTACCGTCTGTCAGACGAGTGTTGGCCTCGACGAGCCCGCGCACCAGGGGCGGCCGCGACGTGTGACCGTTCCGCAAGACGCCTCACAAGATCGCCAAGGCCGCGTGCCCGGCGTGCCCCGCGTGCCCCGTTGTGCCCCGTTGTGCCCCGGAAGGCTCGAACCCGTGGGCGTGGCCTGCGCGGCCGTGCCCGCCGGCGGGACCGGCCCGGCCGAAGGTTGCCAATTGGTGGCCTGCGGCAGGACCCGGGACGGCCGAACGCGACTTACGATCCGGACCGAGACACCCCCTTCTCTCGCCCGTATAGGAGAGTGTGGTTCGACAGCGGGCAGGCACTGGCAGCACCGGCGACGCTGCGGTCGACCCTGCGCTCTTGGCCGGCTTCACCATCGCCGTGATCAGCCATCGCCGCCGACACCGTCTGGGTGACGTGCTTGAGCAGCACGGCGCCCGGATTGTGTCGGTTCAGGGCGTCCGAGCGGTGCCGCAGCCCGACCCGGAGGCGATGGGCCGGGCCACCGCCGCGGTCCTCGACGGGCAGGTGGACGACGTCGTCGCCGCGTCCGCGGCCGGGGTGCGGGCCTGGCTGAGCGCGGCGCCGGAACCGGCCCGGCTCCTGGCGGTGCTGCGCTCGGCCCGGCTCCTGGCCGCGGACGCCCGCACCGCCGATGCCCTGCGGGCGGCCGGGCTGCACGAGGTCATGTCGACCGCGGCCGGGTCCGCGAGCCAGCTGTACCGGTACCTGCTGACCCACGAGCCGGCCGGTCGGCGCATCGCCGCCCAGTTGGACGCGCCGGAGCAGGCCGAGGCGTGCCGGTCGTTACGGATCCGCGGCGCCGACGTGGTCGAGGTGCCCACATATGTCCCGCAACCCCCCAACGACGTGCTCGGGGTGCGCCGGGTCGTCGAGCTGATGAGCCGCCGGCAGCTCGACGCGGTCGCCTGGCTCGACCCGGTGGGGGCCGAGCACGTCCTGCGGTTCGCGACCGCGCACGGGCGGCTGCCCGCCGTGGTCGCCCAGCTCGGCGTGCACATCCCGGCCGTCTGCTTCGGCCCGCTCGCCGCCGCCACGCTGCGCGGGCACGGGATGGAACCGGCCCTGCCGCCGATGCCGTTCGACGAGGAGTCGGCCGCGCTGCTGGCCACGTCGGTCCTCGACCGGGTGGTGCGCGCCACCGTCGACGGCCTGGCCTTGGAGGTGCGGGGGCACGCCGCGATGGTCGACGGGCGGCTCTTCCCGATCCAGCGCGGCCCCATCGACGTGCTGCGGGTCCTGGCGCAGTCACCGGACCGGGTGCTCTCCAGCGCGGACATCCGGCGGCTGGTGCCCGGCCTGGCCGAGGTCGACGACCACGCGATCGAGATGGCCGTGTCCCGGCTACGCCGGGCGGTGCCCGGGCTCAACCTCGTCCAGACGGTGATCAAGCACGGGTACCGCCTCGCCACCTGAGCCGGTGGCGGCTACCGCAACGCCGCGCAGGCCCGGCCTAGTAACTCCATTGTGGACGGATGGTCAGGATCGGAGCCGGTCCCGCAGTGCGGACCAGGCCTGGCCGGCGTCGGGCGTGCGGCGGATCTGCTCGGCGATCCGTTCGGCGGCCGTGCGGTAGGACGTGTCGTTGAGGATCTTGTGGACCGCGCCGGCCGACCTGGCCGGTTCGTCGATGGCGATGCCGGCCCCGGCCGCGGCGACCCGCTCGGCGTTCATCGGTTTCTCGGCGCCCTTGGGCCACAGCACCATCGGGATGCCGTGGCTCATGGCGGCCAGCACGGTCCCGGCGCCGCCCGCGGCCACGACGCCCGAGACGCCGGTGGCGAGCAGTTGGGCCATGGGCACGAAGCCGACGAAGCGGACGTTGACCCGGGTGTCGGCCAGCGGACGTGCGGCGCCCGGCGCGACGGCGGCGAGCACGTCCACGTCGTCGACTGCGGCCACGGCGTCCACGAGGGCGTCGAGCATCCCGGTGTCGAGCAGGACGGTTCCCAGGGTGACGAGCACGCGGCGGCGCGGTCCGGGTCCGGCGAGCGGTGGTAGGTCGGCCGGGGTCGATCCGGCGTACGCCCGGGTCCGGATCGGCAGCCGGTCGCCCGGCGGTGACCAGTGCGGGCCGTGCAATGCCGGCGGCCAGGGGTCCACGAGGGCCAGGCGGCCGGCTCGGTCCAGGCCGCGTTGCGCGTAGCGCGGTGCCAGGAGGGTCTGCATGGCGGGCGCCAGCGGCGGCGGTGACACCGGCAGGCCGATGGCATGCTGGATCAGCGGCACCCGCAGCGCGGAGGCCACCATCGGGCCGACCGCGTCGTACTCGTCGGCGACGATGACGTCGGCGCCGAACCCGCGTGCCTGGGCCAGCGTCTCGTCGAAGGTCAGGTCGACCCGGGTGGCGGCGAAGAACGAGGCCACCGGGAAGACGTCCCGCAGGTCCGTCATGTCGGCCCCGCCGGTGCGGCGGGCGTTCTCCGCCAGCAGTTCGTCCGGGTCCGGGCCGGTGTGGCGCACCGGGAGTCCGTTGACCAGGTGCGCCATCGACGGTGGTACGGCGACGGCGGCCTGGTCGCCGGCGTCGGCCACCGCTTCGGCCAGCGGGAGCAGGGGCAGGAGGTGGCCGTAGATCGGGACTGCGGTGAACAGCACACGCATGGCGCCGAATTATCCGGCGTCGCCGGCGCGGCCGTCCACCCGCGGCGCCGTGGCCGGCGCTGCCGGCCACGGCCCGTCAGTTCAGGCGTCGTCGTCGAGCACCGTCAGCCATGCGAAGCCGTCACCGATCACGGCGCCGATGGGTGCCGAGATAGTGATCTTGTACCGCAGTGCGGCGGTGTTGACGACCGTATTGCCGACGATCGGCACCTCGATGGTCGCGGCGGTCGCCCCCTTGGGAAGGGTGACCGGGAACGACCCGAGCGGCACCTGCCCCGCCGAGGCGGACCCGCTCGCCGCCGTCTGGACCTGGATCGTCGCGTCCTGCTTGAGCTTGCCGCTCAGGTTCAGCCGCATCGTCGCGGTGCCCGGACCGTTCCCCTCCTGCACCGTCGCGTCGGCGATGCTGACCCGCACGGCCGAGGTGGCGACACCGCCGCCGACGCCGGGCGTGTCGAACGCGATGTCGGACAGGTACGCCCCACCCGTCCCGGTGGCGGGGCGCACGTTCACCGAGCGGACGTTGCGCAGGTCCACGCCGGACAGCGAGGCGAGCGGCACCCGCACGGTGCGCAACCACGTCTTGCCCAGGAGGTTGATGCCGTTCGTGGTGTTCGTCGACGACGGAAACCGGGTGAGTGCGGGACTGACGTCCCCGACGCGCACGGTCGCCGACCCGCCGTCCTTGTCGACGAGGGTGACGTCGAGGTCGACGTCGGCGGCCGACGATTCGTCGCGGGCCACCCGGAAGGTGAGCGCGTCGTACTTCGTGACGCTCCAGTCACCCGGTCCGAGGGCCACCCGCACCTCGGGGTTCACCGAGGACGCGCTCCACTGCAGCCGTAGCACCGGGCTGATCGGGACCGACGGGGCGAACGTCGCCGGCGTCCAGTGCGGGACCTTGGACGTCGCGGTGGTCGACGAGCACGGGGTGTCGCCGGGCCGCACTCGCGCCGCCACGCTGTAGCAGTACGCGCCGAGGTCGAAGCCGGTGACCGAGACGTTGCCCGCCGGGCGCTCCAGCGGGGCGAGGTCCAGCCGGCGCGAGCCGGGCTGCTGCGCCTGGGCGTACACGACAGCGCGACCGGCCGAGGGAACCGTGCCGTTCGTGCCGTCGAACAGCGGCAGGAACGCCGTCTCCCCACCCTGCACGAGCCGGAAGAAGCCGGCCATGTAGGCGGTGCCGACGGCACGCTGCTCGGCACTCGTCAGCCGGGTCGGTGCGCCGCCGCCGCACACCGCGTCGGTGGAGGCCGACCAGTCGTCGCTGGACGGCGCGACCGAGACGCCCGGCGTCCACTCGGTGTTGAAGAAGTTGTGGTCGGCCCCCATGACCATGAGGGAGGAGCGCAGCACGTCGTCCTTCACCGAGTAGCGGGTGTCGTCGTAGAAGTGCTGTCCCTGCTGGTTGGAGACGTCACCGTCGCAGTACGGCAGCATCACCAGCATGGGAACGTCCGGCAGCGTCGGCCGGCCGAAGTCGACCGGGGCGAGCGGAAGGACGGCGCGGATGCCGTACGGGTGCGCCCGGTCGGCGTTGAGCAGCGCGGCCTCGACCACGCCCTCGCCGCCCCGCGAGTGCCCCATCAGGCCGACGTTGCTCAGGTCCAGCCGGCCGGCCAGCGGGTGCTTGCCCGGACCGGTCTCGGCGCTCCATTTCGCCAGCAGGTCGAGGTGGTCCATGACCAGTTGACCGCGGGCCAGGGCGCCGTTGTCGTCGGTGAAGCTCGCGTCCTTGGCATTGATGCCGTCGGCGCTGACGGACACGACGATGTAGCCGTGGGTTGCCAGGGCCTGCGCGGTCTCCGTGTAGCCGAGGTAGCTGTCGATGGGCTTGAAGCCGGTCGCGCACGGCCAGTTGGTGTTGTTGGTCTGCCGGGTGGCCGGGTTGTAGCACGCCGAGTGCCGCCCGTGCAGGAAGATCACGACCGGGCGGGCGCCTTTCGCCCCGGCCGGTGCGTAGACCGCGGCGCGCAGCTCGACGGGCAGATCGCTGAGGCCGGACAGGGTCGTGGCGGTGTCGCCGAGGTCGTAGTCGAGCCGCTCGACCTGGAACGGCCCGGGCTGCGCGGGGTCGGTGTAGAGCTGCTTGCGGGCCAGCCCCTTCGGGGTGGTGGGTGCCGCGGCGGACTTCGGCGGCGCCGCCTGGGAGCCGGGCACCACGCCGTTCCAGGCGACGTCGACGCGCTTGGCGTCGGTAACGCCGGCGTCGGTGGTCTCCACGGTGAGGGTGAGACCGTCGGCGGACTCCGTGGCGGCACCGATGACACGTCCGTCGACGGCGATCTCCGGCACGGCGTCGCGGACCGGCAGCGGCTCGCCGAGGCGGAGCGACACCCGTGCGCCGCCGTCCGGGAGGTTTTCGACGGTGAAGCCGTCGGTGTTCACGGCCTCGTCGCCGGGATCGGCGCCGGCGGGCGTGGTCATGAGGCCGGATGCGGCGATGCAGCCGGCGAGCATCGCGGCCGGGAATGCGGCCGCCCGTCGGCGTCGACCCGGTAGCCGGGCGAAACGAAACATATGCGCTCTCCTTCACGCACTGAAATGTTTCAGTGCGTGACGGAACGTACGAGCGTCGTGTTCCAGGAAGCCGCCATCAATGCGACGGTCCTGTTACCGGGGCGCACGGAATTGTTTCCTGCCGCGCCGCAGAACTCCGATATTTCCACGTCGTGCCGCACGGCGAATGGCCAGGTGGCAGCTTTCTTCGAGTGACTTCGGAGTCCGCGAGCGGCGTTTCGGCCCCGGTTTGCCGGAAATCGGCGGAAGCCGCGCTCGGAAAACGCCTCCGGAGGTAACGCATGGACATTGCGATCCGCCTTTTATCGGCGGTGCCGCACCGCGTCCGCGGTGCGGCACCGATTCGAGCGGTCATTCGGGCAGTCAGTTCAAAGCGGTCAGTTGAACAGGCCGTAGACGGAGTCGGGGGCCGGGATCGCGTCGGTCGGCTCGGTGATGGGCAGGACCGAGCCGAAGCCGGTGAACGTCAGCTCCATCGCCAGGTCCGGATCGATTGACGCGCCCTGGATGTTGAAGGCGGTCAGGCGGCCCCGGTCGTCGATGGTGGCGGTGAAGGGGACGGATCTGGCCTTGGCGCCGGCCTTCTTCAGGACGTCGTCGGACGGGGTCAGCACGCTGTTGGCGGCGGTCACGTCGACCGTGCCGGTGAAGTGGGTGGCGTCGGTGCGCTCGACCTCACCGAGACCGTTCTTGAACAGCTCGGTGATGCCCAGTTCCGGTGCGCCGGTCTCGTCCTCGGATAAGCGCCGTCTCGCGCAGAACGTTGTCCTGCACTTTCGGAGAATGCCGCAATCGGGGAGTGATTGTGCACGGTTGAGTGCGGTCCATTCGGCACGTTCATGGTGCGACGTCGCGGCGGCTGACCGCCGGCGTCGCAACTCCGGCGCCGCCGGCACCTTCGTGGAACTGCCGGGCTCCCGCCAGCCGGGCCAGCTGCTCGACACGGCGGCCACCGGGCTGACGCGGACGTCCACCAACAGCGGCGATGCGGGCGTGCACGTCTTCCAGATCCGGCCGTCGACCGCCGGGACGGAGTGACCCGCGGGGAACGGCAGAGCCCCTGGCCGGCGGGTGACGCCGGCCGGGGGCCGTCGACGGGTCAGGGCGCGGCCGGGGTGAGCCCGCCGGTCGTGGCCCGCCGCGCGGCCTCCTTGTCCTCCAGGTAGCTCCGCCGCGGCCGGCGCGAAACCGACGACGAGCGTCACGCTCCAGCGCAGGACGGTGACGAGCTGACGGCCTGCCGGCGGCGCCGGGCTCAGCCGGGCCGCTCGGGCCGGGCACCGGTGGGCGAGGCCGGCGGCCCATTGCGGCCGTTGGCCTGGCTGATGGCGGCGAGCCAGATCCCGCCCGCCATGGCGAGCACGCCGACGGCTTGGAAGCCGATCTGCGGCCAGGCGGTGGAGAGGCCTTCGTGGAAGGCGGTCACGCCGATCAGCACGCTGGTAAGCGGGTCCAGGATGACGATCGCCGTGAGCGGCACGGCGATCCGGCCGCTCTGGAAGGCGTGCTGGTTCAGCACGACGGCACAGCCGCCGACGACGGCCAGCACGTAGACCTGCGGCGACGTCAACACCGACAGCGGATCGGTGGTGAGTTCCTCCGCGAGCGTCTTGAGCAGGGAGGCGCCGATGCCGAAGAGCAGTCCGGTGGCGATGCCGAGCAGGGCGCCGCGCAGCGGACCGGTCGCACGCCCGGCGGCCACGAGGCAGACGGCCAGGGCGGGGCCGGCCCACAGCGCGACGCCCAGCCAGCCGGCCAGCGACGGCTGGGGCACCCCCGGGCGCGGTTGCGCGGCGAGCAGGAAGACGACCAGCCCGCTCCCGCCGAGCGCCACGATGCCGAAGTCCCACACGTGCATCCGGCGCCGGTTGAGGGCGGCGGCCAGCGGGATGGCCAGGAAGAGCCCGCTGATGAGCAGCGGCTCGACGAACGTCAGCGGGGCGCGGCTGAGTGCGAGCGCCTGCAGGCCGGCGCCGACGGCTTCCGGGATCCAGCCCAGTAGCCACCTCGGCTGGTGCGCCAGCCGTAGGATCAGGCGCGGGTCGAGCGACCGCGACGTCTGCTCCCGCTTGGCCGCGCTCTGCTCCAGCGCGGATGCGACGGCGAAGCAGACGGCCGAGCCGACGCCCGCGAGCACCGCGACGAGGTCCACGGGCGCGTCCGCCGGCCGCCGGGCCGCCGGTCAGCGCCGCGCGGCCGGAATGCCGTTCCTCGTCGGTCGGACAGCACTCGTTGCGCGCATATGCGCTGTCCTACCACGATTCGCGCGGGTTAATCCTGCGGGCCGCCGCGGCGGGCCGGGCGGATGGGAGCCTGGTGCGCGACGGCGGAGTGCTCGGCGGATGAACGTCACATCGTCGAGGATGAACTCGCCCGGTTCACCTAATCGGCGCCGCCGAGCGTGATGCGGGATGGTGGGCGGGTAAGGCATCATGGTGGCCCTGGTCGCCCGGGTGGACCGTTACCAGCGCCGGCGCAGCTGGTTGGGGTTCCCCCTGGCGGTGATCTACAAGTTCTTCGACGACCGCGGCCCGTATCTCGCCGCGATGGTGACGTACTACGGGTTCGTCTCGCTGTTCCCGCTGCTGCTGCTGTTCCTCGGCGCGCTCGGCTTCTTCCTGGAGGCCAATCCCGGCCTGCGCGAGCAGCTGGTGCATTCGGCGCTGGCGGGCCTGCCGGTCATCGGGCCGCAGTTGCAGCGCAACATCACCGGGTTCAGCGGCAGCGGCACCCGCCTGGCGTTCAGCATCCTCGGGGCCCTGTACGGCGGGCTGGGGGCGATGCAGGCCGCGCAGGCCGGGTTCAACCAGATCTACGGCGTTCCGCGCAACGAGCAGCCCAACCCGGCGTTGTCCCGGCTGCGCAGCCTCGGGTTGCTGCTGGTGCTCGGCGGCGCGGTGTTGCTGTCGACGGCCGCCGCGACGCTGGTGGCGGCCGCCGACGCGATCGCCGGAGAGCTCGGGTTCGGCGTACGGCTGCTGGGCTACCTGCTGTCGTTCGCGATCAACGTCGGGCTGTTCACCGCGGCGATGCAGCTGCTGACCGCCCGGAACCTGCACATCCGCCAGGTCATCACCGGCGGGTTGATCGCCGCCGCCTTCTGGGCGGTGCTGCAGGCCGAGGGCGCCCGTTTCCTCGCCCACTGGCTCCGCCACGCCAGCGCGCTCTACGGCACGTTCGGACTGGTGCTGGCCGCGCTCGTCTGGATCTACCTGCAGGCGCTCGTGCTGATGCTGTCGGCCGAGATCAACATGGTGGCCAGCCATCGACTGTGGCCCCGGGCGCTGCTCACCCCGTTCACCGACGACGTCGAGCTGACCGAGGCCGACCGGCGGCTGTACACCATGTACGCCGCCGCGCACCGGTTCAAGGGCTTCGAGACGGTGCGGGTCAGCTTTTCCCGCCCGCCGCGGCGGTAAGCGCCGCGGCTGAGGTGTCCACGGCCGTGCCGCAGGGTAAGCCGGGGGCATGGTGTACGCCATGGCGGTCTGCGCCGCGGCACTGACGGGGATCGGCAACGCGATCCAGCAACGCGCCGCGGCCCGCGCCCCGTCCGCTTCGGTCCTGCACTGGCGGATATTGGGGTACCTGGTCCATCAGCGGTTGTGGCTGACCGGCATGGCCGTCGCGGTGGTCGGCAACATCCTGGCCGGCATCGCCCTCGGCCTGGGCAGCGCCGCCCTGGTGGAGCCGCTGACCGTGACGGGGCTGCTGTTCGCGCTACCCATCGCGGCGGTCTGGAGCCGGTACCGGGTCGGCCGGCGGGAATGGTCGGGCGCGATCGCCGTGGTGGTCGGCGTGGTCGCGTTCCTGATCGCCGGGGACCCGAGTCCGGGCCGTCGCGCGGACGCACCGGTGTGGCAGTGGGCGCTCGCCGCGGGGGCGATCGGCATCATCACCGCCGGCCTGGTGTCGCTCGCCCGGCGGATGCGGCCGCAGCACGAGGCGGCGGTGCTCGGGCTCGGCGCCGGCATGCTCTTCGGCCTGCAGGCCGCACTGACCAGCACCGCCGTGCGCCGGCTGTTCGACCACGGGCTGCTGTTGCTGCTGGCGTCGTGGACGCCGTACGCGGTCGTGGCGGTCGCCGTGATCGGCATCCTGCTCGCGCAGAGCGCGTACAAGCTCGCTCCGCTGCCGGTGTCCTATCCGCCGGTGGTGGCGGCCGAACCCGTCGCCGGCGTCGCCATCGGGATCGGGGTGCTCGAGGGCTCCCTGCGGATGGCGCCGCTCACGCTCGCCTTCGAGATCCTGGGGCTGGCGGTGATGACCGTCGGTGTCTACACCCTGGCCGCCACGCGCCTGGTCGAGGCGCACCACCGTCCCCATCACCTCCCGCACCTGCCTCATCTTCCGCACCAGGACACCAGCTGAGCAGCGGCGTCTGCTCCCCGGCGGGCAGCCGCACGGCGGCACGGCAGGTTCACGCCGCCTGGGTGACGCCGTCGCGCGACGATAATGATCATCTGGCGGCATGGATAATCCGGAGCGGGAGCGGGTGGCATCGTTCGGGCGCCCCGAGGACGGGCTGCTCGACGCGAGCCCCTGGTACCTGTGGGGTCCGTACCTCAGCGAGCGGGCGTGGGGCACGGTACGTGAGGACTACAGCGGCGACGGTACGGCGTGGGAGGCGTTTCCGCACGACCACGCGCGGTCCCGCGCGTACCGATGGAGCGAGGACGGCCTCGGCGGCATCTGCGACGCGCAGCAGCGGCTGTGTTTCGCGTTCGCGCTGTGGAACGGGCAGGACCCGATCCTCAAGGAACGGGTCTTCGGGCTGACCGGCAACGAGGGCAATCACGGCGAGGACGCCAAGGAGTACTGGTGGTACCTCGACGCGGTGCCGAGCCACGCCTGGCTGCGCTGGCGCTACCACTACCCGCAGCGGGCCTTCCCGTACGAGCGGCTGGTCAGCGAGAACCGCGGCCGGTCCCGGCAGGAGCCGGAGTTCGAGCTGCTCGACACCGGCGTCTTCGACGACGACCGGTACTGGATCGTCGAGGCCGACTACGCGAAGGCCGACCCGGCGGACGTGCGGATCCGGGTCCGGCTGACCAACGCCGGGCCCGAGGCGGCGACGATCCATGTGCTGCCGACGGTGTGGTACCGCAACACGTGGTCCTGGGAGGCGGACGGGTCGAAGCCGCGCCTGGCCCGCGTGGACGTCGCCGGCGGGTCCGCGATCGGCATCGAGCACGAGGGCCTCGGCCCGCTGGTGCTGCAGGCCGCGCCGGCGCCGGACGGAACGCTTCCGGCGCAGCTGTACTGCGAGAACGAGACCAACACGCAACGGCTGTACGGCAGCCCGCCGGTCACGGCATACCCGAAGGACGGCATCAACGACCACATCGTCCACGGCGCCACCACCGTCAACCCGGCTCGGGAGGGCACGAAGGCGGCGTTCTGGTACCAGCTCACGGTGCCGCCCGGCGAGACGGTGCACCTGTCGCTGCGGCTGGCGCCGGACGCCGACCCGGGCGCGTTCGGCCCGGCCTTCGAGGAGGTGCTCGCCCAGCGGCGAGGCGAGGCCGACGCGTTCTACGCCGCGCTCACACCGCCCGGCACCAGCGCCGAGGACGGGATGATCATGCGGCAGGGATTCGCCGGCATGATCTGGGGCAAGCAGTTCTACCACTACGACGTCGACCGCTGGCTCAGCGGCGACCCCGCGCAGCCGTCACCTCCGCCCGCCCGCCGGCTCGGCCGCAACGCCGGCTGGCGCCACCTGGACGCCTTCGACATCATGTCCATGCCCGATCCGTGGGAGTACCCGTGGTTCGCCGCGTGGGACTCGGCCTTCCACGCCGTCGCGCTCGCCCACCTCGACCCGGCCTTCGCGAAGTACCAGCTGGTCCTGCTCTGCCGCGAGTGGTTCCAGCACCCAAACGGCGCGATCCCGGCCTACGAGTGGGCGTTCGACGACCTCAACCCTCCGGTACAGGCGTGGGCCGCGCTGCAGGTGTACCAGATCGACGGGCGGCGCGACATCGCCTTCCTGACCCGGGTCTTCTCCAAGCTGGTCCTGAACTTCACCTGGTGGGTCAACCGGGAGGACGCCGGGGGCAACAACCTGTTCGAGGGCGGGTTCCTGGGCCTGGACAACATCGGCCCGATCGACCGTTCGCACCTGCCCGCCGGGTACACCCTCGAGCAGTCCGACGCGACCGCCTGGATGGCCTTCTACTGCATCAACCTGCTGGAGATGGCCTACGAACTGGCTCGGCACAACCCGGCGCTGGACGACCTCGCCGTCAAGTTCATGGAGCACTTCGCGCTGATCTCGGAGGCGATGCGCGGCGAGGACCTGTGGGACGAGGGCGACGGGTTCTACTACGACGTCCTTCGCGGCGCCGACGGCTCCGCCGTGCCGCTGCGGGTCCGGTCGATGGTGGGCATCATCCCGCTGTTCTCCACCAAGGTCCTGCGCGAGGAGGATTTCCAGCGGGTACGCCGGCGCTGCAAGGGCTTCGCGGAGACACCCGAGCAGCATGTCCTGAACCGGGCCGACGGCGAGCGGTTCGTCAGTGTCGGCGTGGCCGCGCAGGGCCGCGTGCGCCGCATCCTGACGCACCTGTTCGACGAGGACAGCTTCCTGTCACCGTACGGGTTGCGGGCGCTGTCCCGGTGGCACGCCGAGCACCCGTTCAGCGTGCAACTGCCCGGCTACACCGCGAGCGTCGGCTACGAGCCGGCGGAGTCGAGCACCGGCATGTTCGGCGGCAACTCGAATTGGCGCGGGCCGCTGTGGGTACCGCTGAACTACCTCGTGCTGCGCACGCTGGAGGACTACCACGCGCACCTGGGCGAGACGGTGAAGGTCGAGTACCCGACCGGGTCCGGGCAGCAGCGCACCGCCGGGGAGATCGCCGAGGACCTGCGCCAGCGGATGCTCTCGCTGTACCGCCGCGGGCCCGACGGACGCAGACCCGCGCACGGGTGGGTGCGGCGTCTCCAGGAGGACCCGCACTGGCGCGACAACCTGCTGTTCTACGAGTACTTCCACGCCGACAACGGCGCCGGGCTCGGCGCGTCGCACCAGACCGGCTGGACCGGCCTGCTGGCGGAACTCGTGGCCCGGCCGACGGCGGGGCGACCGGAGCGCCCGGGGGTGCGGCGATGATCGCCTTCGGCCGGCAGGTCTGCGGCGACCTCGACCTCGCCTCCTCCCGCGAGTGGCTGGTGACCGACGGGCTCGGCGGGTATGCGATGGGCACGGTCTCCGGTCTGCGCACCCGCCGGTACCACGGGCTGCTGGTGGTTGCGTCGCCCGGGGCGAGTTCCCGCCGGCTCGGCCTCGCGGCGCTCGAGCCCGTCGTGCGGGCCGGCGAACGACTGTTCCGGCTCGCCACCGACGAATGGGCCGGCGGCGTCGTCGACCCCGCCGGTCACGTGCATCTCGCGGAGTTCAGCCTCGAGCACGGCGTGCCGAGCTGGCGCTGGGACCTCGGCGACGTGGTGCTGCAGCGCGAGCTCGCGATGGCGCACGGCCGCCCCGCGGTCGGCGTCGTGTTCCGCCTGCTGCGGGCGCCACGCCCGGTCATGCTGGACCTGATCCCGTTGTGCACGTGGCGGGACGCGCACGGCGAGCGCCACGCCGACGGCGTGCCGGAGGTGACCGCGGTCGCCGGCGGCTTCGAGTTCGAGAACGCCTACAGGGTGACCGGCCCGGACTGGCAGCCCGACGGCGACTGGTACCGCGGGGTGTACGCCCGCGAGGAGGCCGCCCGCGGGCTGAACCCGGTCGAGGATCTCTGGGCGGCCGGACGGTTCACCGCCGAGCTGGCGCCGGGCGACACCGTGCAGATCACGGCGGCCGCGGCGCCGTTCGACGGCGTCCCGCCGCCGGCCGCCCGCATCGTCAACGAGGCACGCCGGCGGGCGCGGAAGCTCGGCCGGCAGGCCGGCGCCACCGACGCGACCGGACGGCAGCTTGCGATCGCCGCCGACCAGTTCGTCATCGACACGCCCGCGGGGCCCTCGGCCGTCGCCGGCTACCCCTGGTTCGGGGAGTGGTCGCGCGACCTGATGACGTCCTTCGAAGGGCTGTTCCTGGCCACCAACCGGCACGACGAGGCCCGCGAGGTCCTGATGCGGGCCGGTGCGACGGTGTCGGAGGGGATGCTCGCCAACACCGCCGACACCGGAACGCTGGAATACAACACCGCGGACGCGGCCCTGTGGTTTCTGCACGCGATCGGCCGGTACGTCGACGCGACAGGGGACCTGGACATCGTCGACGCCCTCGGCGGCAGCATGCAGGACGTGCTCGGCCACCACCAGCGCGGCACCCGCTACGGCATCGCGGCCGACCCGGTCGACGGCCTGCTCACGCAGGGTAGCCCCGGATTCGCGCTCACCTGGATGGACGCCCGCGTCGGCGGCCGGCCCGTCACCGAACGCCGGGGGAAGCCGGTCGAGATCAACGCGCTGTGGATCGAGGGGCTCGCGGTGACCGCGGCCCTCTTCGACCGCATCGGCCGGCGAAACGACTGGGGCGCCGCCGCGGAGCTGGCCGCGGCCTCGTTCCGGCGCCGCTTCCCCCGGCCCGACGGGCTGGGACTCTACGACGTCGTCGACGGGCCGGGCGGCGACGACCCGTCCGTCCGCCCGAACCAGTTGCTCGCCGTCGGCCTGCCGCACGCGCCGATCACGGACCCGCAAGCGGTGCAGGTGTGCCGTACGGCGCTGCTCACCTCGATCGGCCTGCGCTCCCTCGCACCGGACGCGCCCGCCTACGCCGGCCGGCACAGCGGCGGCCCGACCGATCGTGACGGCGCCTACCACCAGGGCACCGTCTGGCCCTGGCTGATCGGGCCGTTCACCGACGCGTCCCTGCGCGTCGGCGCCGACACCGGCGGCCTGCTCGACGGCCTGGAACTCCACCTCGGCGAATGGGGTCTGGGCTCGGTGTCGGAGACCGCGGACGGCGACGCGCCGCACGCCGCCACCGGCTGCCCGTTCCAGGCGTGGTCGGTCGCGGAGTTCGTCCGCGCGCGCCGCGCCGTTCGATGAGGCGATCGCGTTGTCAGGATCTCGTGAGGATGGCGAGTTGCTGGGTCGCCCGGGTCATCGCGACGTAGCGGTCGACCGCGCCCTCGATGCCGCTGCCGAACTCCTCTGGGTCGATGAGGACGACCAGGTCGAACTCGAGGCCCTTCGCCAGCTCCGGGGTCAGCGACCGGACGCGGGACGTCGCCTTGCATGCGGGGTCGCCGATGACGCAGGCGATCCCGTCGGCGTGCGCGGCGAGCCAGGTGTCGAGGATCGAGCTCAGATCGGCGGCGGATCCGTGTACGACGGGGACGCCGCTGCTGCGGATGGAGGTCGGCACGTTGGCGTCCGGGAGCACGGTCCGGATGACCGGCTCGGCTTCGGTCATGACCTCTTCCGGCGTCCGGTAGTTGATGCTCAGGGAGGCCAGGTTGATCCGGTCGAGCCCGATCCGTTCGAGCCGTTCCTGCCACGACTCCGTGAACCCGTGCCTGGCCTGGGCGCGGTCCCCGACGATGGTGAGGCTGCGGGACGGGCAGCGCAGCAGCAGCATCTGCCACTCGGCGTCGGTCAGTTCCTGAGCCTCGTCCACGACGATGTGCGCGAACGGGCCGGCGAGCCGGTCCGGCTCGGTGCCGGGCAGCGCGGTCTCGTCGATCAGGGCGTCGTGGAAGTCCTCGCCACGAAGCATCGTCACCAGGCCTACACCGTATTCGTCGTCGACGGAATCGATCAGGTCGTCCACGACCCTGGTCATGCGCTCGCGTTCGGCGGCGACGGCGGCGCTGTGCCGACGCTGGCGCCGTGACGCCTCCGGGTCGCCGAGCCGCTGCCGTGCGGCGTCCAGGAGCGGCAGGTCGGACACCGTCCAGGCCTGTGCGTCTTGGCGCCGCAGCTTCTGTACGTCGTCGGGGCCGAGCCAGGGAGCGCACCTGCGCAGGTACGCGGGTACCGACCACAGGTCTGCGACGAGGTCGGCCGCCTCCAGCAGCGGCCACGCTCGGTTGAACGTCGTGAGCAGCTCTCTGTTGCGCAGCAGCGACCGGCGCAGCAGGTCGTCCGGTTCGTCGCCGTCGTACTTGTCCATCAGGATCGTGAGCAGCTCCTCCCAGATCTGGTCGCGCGCCTCGTTGTGCGGGGTGCCGGGCCCCGCCGCCTGGAACGCGTCGGCCCAGTCGTCGGCGCTCAGCCGGATGTCGGACTCGTGGGTCGTGACCGTCATCGCCTTGGCGGGCGGCTCCTCGTAGAACCTGACGGCCGCCTCGATCGCCCGCACCATGTCGGCGGACGACTTCAGGCGGGCCACGTCCGGGTCGGCCTCGACGGTCGCCGAGGCTCCCTCGGCGACGAGGTCCCGCAGGGTGCAGGTCTGCACGCCCTCCTCGCCGAGGCTGGGCAGGACGTCGGCGACGTAGGCCAGGTAGGGCTGGTGCGGACCGACGAACAGCACGCCGCCCCGGCGGTGACCCAGGCGAGGGTCGCTGTAGAGGAGGTAGGCGGTACGGTGCAGCGCGACGACGGTCTTCCCGGTGCCCGGACCGCCGTCGACGACGAGAGCGCCGCCGGATCCCGCGCGGATGATGGCGTCCTGGTCGGCCTGGATGGTGGCGAGCACGTCTCGCATCCGGGTCGACCGGCTGCTGCCCAGGCTGGCGATGAAGGCGGACTGGTCGTCGAGCGCGGCGTGCCCTGCGAACCCGTCCGGGGTGAACACCTCGTCCCAGTAGTCGCTGATCAGGCCGCGGGTCCAGCGGTACCTGCGGCGGCTCGCCAGACCCATCGGGTTGGCGTGGGTCGCGCCGAAGAACGGCTCGGCCGCGGGGGAGCGCCAGTCGAGCAGCAGCCGGCGACCCGTGCTGTCCGTGAGGCCGAGCCGTCCGACGTACACGGGGTCGGGGTTGTCCGCGCCGACGATGTGCCCGAGGCACAGATCCAGGCCGAAGCGACGCAGGGCGCGCAGGCGGGCGGTCAGCCGGTGGATCTCCAGGTCCCGGTCCATCGCCTGCTGGCCTATGCCGCCGGCTGCCTTGCGCGCGGCATCGATGCGGTCGGACAGTTCGGCGATCGACTGCCCGAGGCTCTCCGCGACGGCCGCGAAATGCTGCTCGTCGCGGGCGATCAGCTTCGGGTCGGCCTTGGGGGAGAGGTGGTCGGGAAGGTCGAACACACGCATGTCGGGACTCCCCATTTCGTGGGCTTCCGGTCTCGGCCAGCGATTCTGCGGCACGACCCGGGTCTTGCCACAAGTCCCCCGGTGCGCTATAGGTTAAGAATGGAAAGAGATGTGTTCCTTTCCATGCTTTGACGATGCGTCGATCACGGCTGCGTCGCCGTCTGGCAGCGCACGCCGTTGAGGACGAAAGCGTCGGGAATCGTCCCGGCGTGCTGGCCGTCGATGTTGGCGCCGACGTCGGACACCGACGAGCCGGCTCCGAGGTCCAGATGGCCGTCGAGGCCGCTGACGGTCACCGCCGTGCCCTGCTGCTGCCACGTACCGTTCCAACCGGACGCCGTGCGCACCTGACCGTCGACGTCGAAGTTGAGGGCCCACGCCCGCAGCGCCGTCCGACCGGTGTTGGTGATCGACAGCGACACGGTGGCGCCGTTGTCCCAGGCCTGCTTCACCTGGTATGCGACCGAGCACGACCCGGCGGACGCCTGGCCCGCGCCGCCGCTCGGCGAACTCGTCACGCCCGCCCCGGGCAGGCTCGACGCGGACGCACCCGATTTGGGCCCACCGGACCCGGTGGACCACTGGAGCTCGCTGGACCCTCCGGAGCGCATCAGCCCGCCGGCCGCGGCGATCCCGGCAAAACCGACCACCACGGCCACGGCGCCGCCCACGACCACCTTCCGCAGCCGGCCGGACCGTGACCGCGGCGCGTGCTCCGCCGCCGTCGCCGGCAACATCCTGGTGCCGCCCAGGTTGGCGGTCTCGTCGTCCGACGGTTTGACGACGCGGACGTCGACGGCACCCAGCCGTACACCTGCCAAGGCTGCGAGGCGGTGAGCCAGTGCCGCCGAGGACGGGCGCATGGCCGGTTCGGCGGCGAGGCACTGCTGGTAGAGCGCCGCGACCTCCAGCGGCATCCCCGGGATCAGCGGGAGCGGCGCCGGTTCCGGGTTGTCCCGCAGCAACCCTGCCCGGCCCGCCGCCGGCGGGTGGCCGGTCAGCGCCGCGAACAGCACGACGCCGACGGCGTACACGTCGGCGGCCTGGTCCCGGGCGCGGTCCGCCGGACCGGACCGGCGCTCGGGCGCGACGTAGGCGGACCTGCCTTCTCCGGCACGGGCGCCCACGATCGAGGCGATGCCGAAGTCGACCACCTTGACGCCGACGTCGGTGAGCATGATCGTTTCGGGCGTGACGTCGCCGTGCGCCAGGCCGCGGGCGTGGGCCGCCGACAGTGCGGCGGCGACGTAGGCGCAGATCTCGACCGCGCCGCGCCACGGCAGCGGACCGCTGGTGAGCCGGTCGGCGAGCGAGACTCCGTCGACGAGCTCCATCACGATGAAGGCCTCGTCGCCGGCCACGCCGTAGTCGTAGACGGCTCTGACGTTCGGATGGTTCAGGACCGCGGCGGACTGCGCCGCGGCCTGCAGCCGCCCGTCGTCATGCGGCTTCGCGGCGAGCAGCCTCACGGCGACCCGGCGCCGGAGAATCTCGTCCTGCGCACTCCAGACGAACGAGGTGCCGCCTTCACGCACGCGTTCGATCAACCTGTATCGACCAGACACCAGTCTCGGCACCTCAACCACGCAAACAGTGTGCCACAGACATTCTTGTGCAGATGCCGGTGAATCTGGACAATATGCCGATTCCTGGCCGACTGCGATGCGTCACCGGCGGTGGCGAGCGGCCTGCCCTGCGGCGTAGCGCGCTGCGCGCTCACGCGTCGGGGCTGACCAGTCCCGTCTGGTAGGCGATGACGACCAGTTGCGCGCGGTCACGAGCACCCAGTTTCGTCATCGCATGGCTGACGTGGGTCCGTGCGGTGGCCGGACTCAGGAACAGCTCGGCGCCGATCTCGTCGTTGCTCAGGCCCCGCCCCACCAGGGCCAGCACTTCTCGCTCGCGCTCGGTGAGCACCGCGAGCCGGTCCTGCGCGGCATTGGCCGCCGTTCGCCGCGCGGTGAACTGGCTGATGAGCCGTCTGGTGATCCGCGGTGCGAGCAGGGCCTCTCCCGCGGCGACCACCCGGATGGCATGCAGGAGTTCGGCCGGTCCGGCGTCCTTGAGCAGAAAGCCGCTGGCACCGGCCTGCAGTGCTTCGAACACGTAGGCGTCGGTGTCGTAGGTGGTGAGGATGAGAATCCGGACGCGCTCCAGCCCGTGCGTCCCGGTGATCTGGGTCGTGGCCTGGATGCCGTCCAGCTTCGGCATGCGGATGTCCATGAGGACGACGTCGGGGCGGGCGGTGCGGGCACGCTCGACGGCCTCGGCCCCGTTGGTCGCTTCCGCGACCACGGTGATGTCGTCCTCGACGTCGATCAGCAGTTTGAACCCGGATCGCACGAGCCCTTCGTCGTCGGCGAGCAGCACCTTGATCGGAGCGGTCGTCGACGGTGACACGGACGCTGTGCTCATAGCCGCGACCCGGTCGGTGCGAGGGGCAGCCGGGCCGTGACCTCGAATCCGCCGCCCGGAGTCGGCCTGGCGTCGAGTTCTCCGCCGAGCAGCTGACAGCGCTCGCGCATGCCCAGGATGCCGCGGCCGGCCTTGGCCGACGGGTCCGTTCCGTTCCCGGACGATCGATCCGTGCAGTGGTCGTCGGACCCGGTGCGGCGGCCCTCGTCGGTCACCCGGATCTCCAGCACGTCGATCCCCGGGTTCAGCGCGACCGTCACCCGGGTCGGGCCGACGTGCCGGATCACATTGGTGATCGACTCCTGCAGAATCCGGTAGGCGGCACTGCCCACCGCGCTCGGCAACGGCGTCGCGGGCGAGGCCGCCTCGAGCGTGACGTCCAGTCCGGCGTCGCGTGCCTTGGCGGTGAGCTCGTCGATCTGTTCCAGGCCGGGGTGCGGCAGGCGGCCGTCGCTGTCGTCACGGAGCACGCCGAGGATGGCTCGCATCTCCCGCAGCGCCCGGGAACTGGTCTGCTCGATGGCCTGCAACGCTTCGCGTGCCCGTTCCGGTCGCTTGTCGAGCACGTGCGCGGTGACACCGGACTGGACGTTGATGATCGCGATGGCGTGCGCGACGGTGTCGTGGACCTCGCGCGCGATCCGGAGCCGTTCGGCGTCGACCCGCGCCCGCGCTTCTTCCTCGCGGGTCCGTTCGGCCCGTTCCGCACGCTCCTGAGCCTCGGCCGCGATGACCCGCCGGGACCGGACGGACTCGCCGAGGGCCGCGCTCATGACCGACGCGCCGATGCGGAAGAACACCCAGCCGATGGCGGCGTGTGGCTGGATGCCGTCCGCGTCGATCAGCCACCCGACGGCGAGCGCCGTGGTGCCCACACCGGCGATCACCAACGACCGGCGCCCGTCGCCGTAGGCGGCGAGGGTGTACAGGGCGACGAAGAGCCCGAGCCAGCCGGGCCCGTCCGGGAAGTCGAGACCGTAGTACACCAGGCTCGCGAGCGCGGCGGTGACGAACACCGGAACCGGCCACCGGCGGCGGACAGTCACGACCAGACCACTCACAACCAGGAGCGCGAATCCGAGGTTTCCGAAGTCGGTGAGCGGACGCGGTGCCCCCTCGGCGGCAACCTTGGCGACCGTGCCCTGCACCTGCATCACGGTGACGAAGAGCGCGAGCATCACGTCTTGCGCCACCGTACGCAGGGGGAACGGCACCGCGCGGCGTTTCATGCCGTGATCCTACTGTTCTGGCGTACCGGCAATCCTCCGCTCGCAGGCGCGGCCCACTACGCCGACGGGCGTAGCGAGACACGAATCGTCTACGCGCGATTGCGTAGACGATGCCATCCGCTGCCAGACGCCACGGCGGCCGCACCGGCGCGACGATCACCGTCATGCGTAAATTCTTCGCCGGCCTGGCGACCCTGCAGTTGCTGGCGGTCGTCGCACAGTTCTTCCTCGCGGCCAGCGGTGCGTTCGACACGGCGCCCAACGACGAGTCCTTCCAGCCGCACCGCACGCTGGGCGCCGGCATCGTCCTGCTCGCGGTCCTGGTCACCATCTTCGCCGCGACAGCACGAATGCCCGGGCGGCTCATCGGTATGAGCGGCCTGGTCGCCGGGCTCGCGGTGGTCCAGGCCGTGATCCGGGAGATCGCCTCGGCGTTCGACGGCACCGGCGGCAGCACGACCGCCGGCGAGCTCGTCTTCGGTCTGCACGCGCTCAACGGTCTGGCCATCCTGGCGGTGGCCGTGCGGATCGTCCGCCAGGCCCGGCAGCTGTCCAGGCCGGCCACACCCGTGCGACAGGCGCCATGACCACCGGGCTGTGGATCATCCTGGACCACGTCGTCGCGCTGCTGAGCATCGCCACGTGGTTCGCGGCCGGCGTCACGCTGGCGCTGCGTCGCACCCGGCCGGCCCTCGCCGCCCTCGTCGCGGCGGTGCTCGTGACGCTGGTCCGGGTGGTCACCGTGGCGATGCTGGCCGGCCGGGGCTGGTGGTTCGTCCAGGAGAAGGTGCTGCTGGGGCTGCCGATGCTGGGGGCCGCGGCGGCCGGCGCCGTGCTGCTCGCCGGCCCGCGGCTGCTCGCGGCGAGGCGGGGGCGGGGCGACGGCTGGTCGGCCGGCGGCGTGGTCTCGGTGCTCACCGCGGCCTACGCGGCGCTGGCCGGTCTTGTGGCGACCTTCCTGGCCGGCTACCCGCTCACCCTGGGCACGGCCTTGGTCACGATCTCGGTCGTGGGCGCCGGCGCGTTGCTGACCGCGCGTGTGGTCGCGCCGCCCGCCGAGATCATCGCCGATTCGGGCGTCGCACGGGCGCCGGAGGGCCGGCGCGCGATCTCGCGCCGCCGGTTCATCGGCTGGACCGGTGGCGCGGTCGTGGTGACCGCGGCCGGTGCCGGTAGCGGTCTGTCGTCGCGGCCCGCCGCATCGGTGACCACGGGAGGCGGCCCCGGACGCTCGTCCCGGGCGGCCGTGTCGGTGGCCGACCTGCGGGGCTCCGGCTCACCGGCGCCGGGCGGCACCGTGCGGCGGCACGCGCTCACCGCGAAGAAGGCCACCGTACGGCTTCCGTCCGGACGGGAGATCGCCGCATGGACCTACAACGGCGAGGTCCCGGGTCCGGCGATCACCGCGACCCAGGGCGACCTGATCGAAGTGCGGCTGAGCAACGCCGACATCGAGGACGGGGTGACCCTGCACTGGCACGGCTACGACGTACCGTGCGGCGAGGACGGCTCGCCCGGTGTGACCCAGACGGTCGTGGGACCCGGTGCGGACTTCGTCTACCGGTTCCCCGCCGACCAGGTGGGCACCTACTGGTACCACACCCATCACGCGTCCCACGTCGGCGTGCACAAGGGGCTGTACGGAACCCTCGTCGTGCGACCGCGCGACGGAGAGCGAGCCGGCTCCGCGGCGGAGCAGCTGGACCTGACCCTGCCCGTGCACACCTTCGACGGCACCGTCGTGATCGCCGGCGGAGACGGTCGAACCGAACAGCTCGCACCACCCGGTACACCCGTGCGGCTGCGATTGATCAACACCGACTCGGATCCGCACCGGATCGTCCTCGCCGGAACCCCGTTCCGGATCGCGGCCGTCGACGGCCGGGACCTCAACCAGCCCGGCGAGGTCAGCGACGTCGGCCTGCGCCTGCCCGCGGGCGGCCGGTACGACCTGGTGTTCCTCATGCCGGACACGTCCGTGGCGCTCGTCGTCGACGGCGATCGTGACGGCGGACTGCGCCTGCGCCCGCACGGCGATGCCCCCGGCGCGGCCCGCATCGAGGACACCTCCGGCCTGCCGGAGCTCGACCTGCTGCGGTACGGAGCCGCGGCCGCCGTGCCCTTCGACCCCCGCCGTGCCGACCGGCACTTCACCATGGTCCTCGATCGCGGAGTGGCCATGGTCGACGGCCGCCCGGCATATGCGCACACCGTCAACGGCCGAGGCCACCCCGCCATCCCCGACCAGCTCGTCGCCGAAGGCGACATCGTCCGGTTCACCGTCGTCAACCGAAGCCTGGGAACGCACCCCTGGCACCTGCACGGCCATCGCGTGCTGATCCTGTCCAGGGACGGGACGCCGTCGACGGGCAGCCCGCTGTGGGTGGACACGTTCGACGTCCGGCCGGGCGAGACGTGGGAGGTCGCATTCCGCGCCACGAATCCAGGGATCTGGATGAATCACTGCCACAACCTGCCCCACGCGCATCAGGGCATGATGCTGCGGCTCCAGTACGACGGCGTCACGACGCCGTTCGGCGGCTCGCACGGCGCAAGCGCGGGCCATGTTCACTGAGGAGAAGTTGATGACAACCGAGGCTCCGCGTACGGATGGAGCGCTGGCGGGACTGGCCCGGTTCTGTTATCGGCGCCGCCGCCTGGTCCTGCTGACCTGGATCGTCGGCGTGATGGCCGTGGCGTTCATCGGTTTCCGCTACAGCGCCGCGTCCGACAACGATTACGCCGGTGGAGACTCCGATTCCGCCAAGGCGCAGGCTCTGATCGCGAAACACTTCCCCGAGCGGCAAGGGGACACGCTGACGCTCGCGATCAAGGTGGAGCGCGGGATCGACGACCCCGCCGCCCGGGAGAAGATCGAGAAGGTCATCGCCGATCTGGGCGCGTCACCCGTTGCCGGGCCGATAACCTCGCCGTACGAGGACGAGAACCTGGTGACGAAGGACCGTCGTATCGCCCGTACGACCATCCCGCTGACCGACAAGGATGTGCCGAAGTCCGAGGTCAAGCCCCTGGTGGACACGGTCAAGGCCGCGTCCGGCGACGGCGTGACGCTGGGGCTGGCCGGGGACAAGGCGGAAAAGGCCGAGACGCCCCCGCAGGGCCCCGCCGAGGGCGTGGGCATCCTGACGGCGGCGGTGATCCTGTTCATCGCCTTCGGGTCGCTGGTGGCGATGGGCCTGCCGCTCGTGACGGCACTGATGGCGCTCCTCGGCGGCATCGCCCTGATGAAGCTCGTGGGGCACGTGGTCCCCTCGCCGGACTTCACCGTGCTGGTCGCCGTGTTGATCGGGCTCGGGGTCGGCATCGACTACGCACTGTTCATCGTGACCCGCTACAAGGAGAGCCTGCAGGAGGGCGACGAGCCCGAGAGCGCCACGGTCAAGGCCATCACCACCGCAGGTCACGCGGTGCTGTTCGCCGGCACGACCGTCATGATCGCGCTGCTGGGTCTGATCGCCATGGGACAGAAGATGATGACCGGCGTGGCCATCGGCGCGTCGGTGGCCGTGCTGGTGACGATGATCGCCGCGGTCACCCTGCTGCCGGCGTTCCTGGGCTTCACCGGCCACAAGATCAATTCGCTGCGCCTGCCCCGTCGCGCGTCCCGCCGCCGCGAGGCCGACGGTGTCCCGTCCCGGGAGCGCCGCACCCCCGCCGAGCGCTGGGCCGGCGTGGTGCAGCGCCGGCCTCTGCTCGCCGCGGTCCTGGCCGGCGCGAGCCTGCTGCTGCTGGCCGCCCCGGCGCTGTCGATGCGGCTGAGCCTGCCCGACGCCAGCGTCCAGCCCCACGACCGCAGCAGCTACACCTCGTACCGGATCCTTTCCGAGGGCTTCGGCCCCGGCTACGGCGCACCCCTGATCTTCGCCACCGAGGTCGGCTCCAGGAATGCCGATCTGCGTCCCGTCGTCGAAGCCGTCGGGGAGACCGAGGGCGTCGCCTACGTCACGCAGCCCCGGGTCAGCAAGGACGGGCAGGCCGCCACCTTCATGGCCTTCCCCAGGACCGGGTACCAGGATCCGGCGACCGCGGACCTGGTGCACAGGCTCCGCGCCGACGTGCTGCCCCGGGCATCCGGGGGTGAACGGGTTTACGTCGGCGGCCCGAACGCCGGCGCGATCGACTTCGCCGAGGACACCGGCTCGCGCCTGCCCCTGATGATCACGGTTGTCATCGTGCTGTCCCTGGTGCTGCTGATCGCGCTGGTCCGGTCGGTCACGATCGCGCTGCAGGCCGCCGTGATGAACCTGCTGTCGATCGGCGCCGCCTACGGCGTGCTGGTCGCGATCGTGCAGTGGGGATGGCTGGGCCCGGCCCTCGGTTTCCCCGTCGCCATGCCGATCACGACCTGGGTGCCGATGATGATGTTCCCGCTGCTGTTCGGCCTGTCGATGGACTACGAGGTCTTCCTGATCTCACGGGTCCGCGAGGAGTACGAGCGCACGGGCGACACCCGCCGGGCCGTCACTCGCGGGCTGGCGCGGACCGCCAAGGTCATCACGGCCGCGGCCGCCATCATGATCGCCATCTTCACGACCGCCCTGCTCGGCCCCGACGTCTCGATCAAGCAGATCGGCCTGGGCATGGCCGTCGCCGTGCTCGTCGACGCCACCATCATCCGGATGGTTCTCGTCCCCGCGGTGATGGAACTGTGCGGCAAGGCCAACTGGTGGATGCCCGGACGCCGGGCATCGGAGGCGACCTCGGCCTCGCCGGCCAGGGTCGGGGCAGACGCACGTTGACCGGGACCGCGGCGGCGCGGCGGTCGGCCGCGCCGCCGCGCGCGATCTCGCGGGCTACCGGGTGATGCCGAGCGTGGCGATCAGGTCCTCGTGGAGCTCGAACCAGACCCGGTGACACGAGTCGACCTCGATGCCGGTGATCCACGCCGGGTCGTGGCGGGCCCGGGCCAGCGCGGCGGTGAACCGGTCGTGGTAGCCGGCGAACCGGGCCAGGTGTGCGGCCAGGGGCAGTTCGAGGTCGCGCAGCTCGTCGGCGAGGCGGTCGAGCTGGTGGAAGGTGCCCGCGGGACCGCCGGAGTCCAGCTGCCACGCGGTGAAGATCTGGGACGCTCGGGCGTTGAGCGGCAGGAACTGCTCGTGGACGGCGGCGACGGTCCCGTGGGCGCCGGCGCGGTCGAGCTCGTCGCGCAGTTGTGCCTCGTTGTGCCGCCGCCCGGTGCCGGTGAGCGACCACCCGGCCAGGTCGGCGAAGGACGACCTGCTGACCCGGCCGTGTGCCTGGGCGTCGAGGAGGTCCTCGCGGGTCTGGCCGGTGTCGAGGCCGAATCGGGCGGCGACGGCGGCGGTGCCGGCGAATCCCTTGAGTCGCACCGCGTGGAGGACCAGCAGGTCGGTGGGGGACGGGTGGGTCATCGGCCACATCCTGCGGTGATCGTGCCGGCGGTGCCGTCGACGGTGACGGGTGCGCCGTCGGTCAGGCTGGCCATCGCCTCGCCGGCGCCGACGACGGCGGGGATCCCGAACTCCCGCGCGACGATGGCGGCGTGGCTGAGGACGCCGCCGGTCTCGGTGACGACGGCGGCGGCGAGGCGGAACAGCGGGGTCCAGGCAGGGTCGGTGGTCCGGCACACCAGGATGTCGCCGCGCCGGACGCGGGAGAAGTCGTCGATCGAGCGCACGAGGCGTGCCGGTCCCCGCGCCCGGCCCGGGCTGCTGGGCACACCGGTGACCAGTGAGGGAGCCGAACCCCGGCCACCGGCGGCCGCCGGGGCGCCGAGGGCGGTGATCGGGCGTGCCTGCAGCAGCCAGATCCGGCTGTCGCGAGCCGCCCACTCGACGTCCTGGGGCCGGCCGAAGAGGTCCTCACATCGCCGGCCGAGCGCGACGAGCCGGGGTACCTCGTCGGGTGTCACGCAGCCGCGGACCCGGTCCGATGCGGGGACGGGCGAGCGGACCAGCCCGTGCTCGCGCAGGTCGAGCCGGGTCTGTTTGGCCCCGACGGTGACCCGGACGGTGTCCGCCGGCGCGGTCACGACGACCTCGTCGGGGACCACCGCGCCGGAGACGACGGACTCCCCGAGGCCCCAGGAGGCGTTGATCACCACCGCGTCGGTGCCGGTGCGGGGGTCGCGGGTGAACAGCACGCCCGCGTGGTCGGCCTCGACGAGCTCCTGCACGAGCACCGGCGCGGCGGGCTCGTCGTCGAGGTCGAGGTGGGCCCGATAGCTGCGCGCCCGGTCCGTGCGCGGCGAGGCGGCGCAGCGCCGGAGCGCGGCCAGGACCTCGTCGAGGCCCCGGGCGCCGAGGACGGTTTCCAGCTGCCCGGCGAAGGACGCCGTCGCGGAGTCCTCGGTCAATCCCGACGACCGGACCGCGACCGCCCGGCGGCGCAGCCGGCCCAGGTGCTCCGCGACCACCCTGGGGTCGACGGCCGGGTCGGTGACGACGAACCCGTCCGGGACGGGAAGACCGGCGCGCAGCAGTGTGGCGAGGCCGTGAGCCTTGCGGCCGCACGCGGGGCCGGCGTCGATGAGCGGGACGACGCTCACGAACCGGCGTCCTCGCCGAGCCGCGCCAGCACGCGCTCGTGCCGCTGCTGCGCCGCCTGGGCGGTCCGCAGGCCCAGCGGGCGCGCGACTTGGGCCCAGGTCAACCCCTCGGCGCGAGCGACGAACAGCAGGCCCGCCTCGAGCTGGTCGAGCTCGGCGCGGGCGGCGGCCAGCAGCGCGATCGCGGCCAGCAGGTCGTCGGGCAGCTCCAGCGTCCCCCGGTCGGTGTTGGCTCGCCACAGCGCCTGTCGGATCAGCGTGAACGCGTCGTGCGGCTGGCCGTCGGCCAGCCAGGGCAACCGGGGCAGGTCGGTGCCGCCGCGGGCGGACAGCCGGTCCCGCGCCCACTGTTCGACGGCCCCCGCGGACTGATCGTCCGATCCTTCATGCATGCCCCCAGCGTGTCCTTCAACAATCTGTTTGTCAACAGACTGTTGAAGAAGCTACCGTCGTACCGCACCGGACCGGCCGATTGGATATCCGCCATGCACACCGCCCTCGTACTCGACATCGACGGCGTCGTCTGCCCGGCGTCGTCCTGCACCCGATCCGCGTCGCGCCGGCACTGTGCGCCGCGCTCACCGGGCGCCTCGAACGCTGGATCGGCCCCGGCGGCACCCGCTAACGGCGGGCACGGCGCGTCCCGGCCCGCCGTCCGAACCGATGAGAACGCGGCCGATCCGCCGGGCGCTGCCAGGCGCTGCCCGGGCGTTATCGTTTCTGGCGTGCACATCCGATTTGACGTCCCGGCCGATCCCGCTTACCCGGGCCGGGTGGCCGCGGTGCTCAGCGGTGTTCGGCTGCGCAGGTACGGCCACATCGGCGCGGTGCTGTTCGCGGTCGGGGCCATCGGTCTCGCCGTCGCGCATGTGGTCGGCTGGGGCGAACGGATCTCGCAGCTGTACGTCGCGATGGTCGTGGGCGGCCTGCTCTCGATGCTGTACTCGCCGTGGGTGCGGTCCAGGGCCCGGCGCCGCTCCAGTGGCTATGCCGTCGAGGGCAGCTACGACATCACCGACGACAACATCATGATGCACAGCGGCTCCGAGTCCGGTGGCATCGCCTGGGACGGGGTCGACCGGGTGGTGGACACCCCCGAGTTCTGGATCGTGTACGTCGGGCGGATGCCGGCAACCGTGATCCCGCGCCGCTTCATGTCCGCCGAGGACGTCGAGACGCTGCGAACCTTCATGGTGGAGCGCGGGCTGCTCGGCGCCTAGAGCAGACCTACGCCGTAAACTGCCTGACGTCGATGCGTCGGGTGGGCCAGGGGGCGGAATGCCGGATTCGATCATGGTTCCGTTCCACGGTGCCGGCAGCGGCGTCGACGAGTTGAGCTGGGGGCAGCGCGAGCTGTGGGGCGGGATGGTCCGGCAGCGGACCTGGATGCCCATGGGGATCGTGGTGCCGCTGCCGGAGGGCAGCACCCTGGACGCGGTGGCGGCCGAGCTGCGGTTCATCATGGAGCGCTTCCCGTCGATGCGCACCCGGCTGCGGCTGCGCCCGGACGGGCCGCCGCAGCAGGTGCTGTCGGCATCCGGCGAGCTGCCGCTGGAGGTGGTCGACGTCCCCGCCGGTGGGGATCCGGCCGCGGTCGCCGAGGAGGTCAGCCGCCGCCTGCACGAGACCGGCTTCGACTTCGAACGGGACTGGCCGGTCCGGACCGCGGTGATCCGGCACCGGGGCGCGCTGACCCACCAGGTCACGGTGGTGTGTCACCTCGTCAACGACGGTTTCGGCGGCATGGTGCTGGCGGACGAGGTGGCGCGATGGCATCGCGCCGGGCGCCGGTCGGACACCGAGCCGACCGCGATGCAGCCGCTCGAGCAGGCCCGGTGGCAGCGCTCCGCGGCCGGGCAACGGCAGTCCGCCGCGGCGCTGCGGCACTGGGAGAAGGCGCTGTTGGCCATCGCGCCGCGCCGCTTCCCCGGCCCGCTCGATCCGCGCCGGCCACGACACTGGCAGGCCGGGTTCGCGTCCCGTGCGTTGCATCTCGCGGCGCTGGTGATCGCCCGGCGTACCGGCACGGACCGCACGACGGTGCTGCTGACCGCGTTCGCCGTCGCGCTCGCCGCGGCCACCGGCATCCACCCGGTGGTGGTGCGGGTGGTGGTCAGCAACCGCTTCCGCCGGCCGCTGGCCGACACCGTGAGCCCGGTCAGCCAGCCCGCACTCTGTGTCCTGGACGTCGCGGACCTGCCCTTCAACGAGGCCGTGACCAGGACCGGGCAGCGGGCGCTGGCCGCGTACAAGCACGCCTATTACGACCCCGACGACCTCGACGCACTCCTCGAGCGGGTGAGCCGGCAACGGGGCGAGGAGGTGGACATCGCCTGTTATTTCAACGACCGCAGGCCGCCGAGCCCGGCCTCCGCCGAGCCGCTGCCGACCACGGATCAGGTGCGCGCCGCGCTGGCCGGGACGGCATTCCATTGGATGTCCCGGCAGGACCGGCCCAACGAGCGGCTGTTTCTGACCATCAGCGACAACCCGGACACGGTACAGCTCGACATCTGCGGCGACACCCAGCACCTGCCGCCGGCGGCGCTGGAGGCCTGCGTCCGGGGGATGGAGGCGGTGACCGTCGCCGTGGCCACCGCCGGCACCCTGGGAACGTGGTCATGCGAATGAATGTCGTACATCGCAGCCGTTACGAGGACGCGGTGTGGATGTCCAGAAAGTCCGTCAGCGCTGGTGTCACGACCGACCGGGAGTCCCCGCTGAGCAGCGCCACGCCGTGCTTGTCGCCGGGGACGACCAGCACCCGCTTCTGCTTGGCCGGCATGAGCTTGGCCAGTTCGTCCGCGACATACGCGCAGCGCATCGGGTCATCCTGGGCGGCGATGAACAGCACCGGCACGACGACCTGCCCGGCCGCCTCACTGACCGGCCGGGCGTCTTTTCCGGCCACGTACAGCACGTCCTCACCGGAGAGCCAGGCCAGGCCGTCCACCGGCGGGCTTACCCGGGCCGCCCCGAAGGTGGCGATGTTCGCGCCGTTGGATGCGCCGACCAGTACGACATGGTTCGCGCCGGCTGCGCGCAGCACGCCGGTGAAGTAGCCGATCTCGGAGACCGGGTCGAGCCCCGGATCCCAGATCAGCACGTGGTACCCCTGGCCGGCGAGCGTCCGCCCGAACGGCAGCCACTGGCAGATCGTGCCGCCGTGCTCGGGGGTCAGCACCACGCCTCGGGTGCCGGTCCCGAGCATGATCGCGGTCACCGTGGTGATCTCGCTTTCCCGCAGCTCCGCGGGCACACCGTCACCCGGGTTCACGCAGCCGTCGAGCTGGGAGGGGGATGGTGACGGGGAGGAGACGGCGATGGCCGGGGCCGGCCGGCTGGCACACGCCCCGAGCAGGAGCGTCAGCGTCACACCTGCAACGAACGCGGTTCTCATGGCCGACATGGTAACCGATGTATGGCTACAGTGGTTACAGTCTCGGGGAGGGGATAATGGGCCGGTGCCGACTGCCCGACGCCCCGCACACGCCCCGAACGATCTGGACCTGCTGCGCGACTTTGCGAACGCACCCGAGGCCGGCTCGGCGGCCGCCCTGGAGCAGTGGCTCGCCGCGCACGAATTGGGCTGCGCCGGGCTCACCGATGCCGACGTCGAACGCGCCGGTACGTTTCGCCATGCCGTGCGCGGGCTGCTCGCCGCCAATGCGGAGCTGGGCGAGCCCGGCACGCCGCTGCGCGAGTTCAATGCGACGCTGGACTGGCTCGGTGCGGTACCAAGACTGGTTTCGGCTCGGCGTACGGGCATCACCACCGACACCGCAGGAATCCGCGCCGCGCTCGGCCGGCTGGCCGGCGTCCTGCTCGACGCGGTGAATGCCGGTACGTTTCAGCGGCTGAAGCTCTGCGCCAACCCGACGTGCGGGCGGGCGTTCTACGACCACGGGCGCAACGCCGCTGGGCGCTGGTGCGACATGGCGGTGTGCGGCAACCGGGCAAAGGTGGCCGGGTACCGCAGCCGCCGCCGGACCCAGACCGGACCGATCGAGCAGCCGCACTCCATCGACGAAGCCCTCACCCGTCTCGCCATCCGCGAGCCGCGCAGCTGAGGCTGTTCGACGGCGCAGCGGCGAGCGCTGGCCCGGTTACTCGACCAGGTCCATCAGGCGCGCCACCCGCGAAAGGGTTTCGCGGACGTTGACCTCCGTCGTGGCCTCGTACGCCTCGGGGATGGTGAGCCAGCGCAGCGGCGCGTCCGGGCTCTCCGGGCGGGCCGCGTCCGGATCGGCGGTCGCGAGCACGAAGCGCACGTCGGCGTGTTCGTGCGCCGGTTCGTCACCCTTGGCGGGCACCTGAACGACGGCCACATGGACGACGGCCGCGTCGGGCCAGGGCGCCAGGTCGGTCAGGCCGGTCTCCTCGCGGCCCTCCCGCAGCGCGATGCCGACCGCGTCGGTCTCGCCCGGGTCGCCGTGCCCGCCGACCTGCAGCCACGCCTGCTGTCGCTGGTGCCAGCGCAGCAGGACCCGACCGGTGCCCGGGTGCACGATCAGCGCCGACGCCGTGGCGTGCAGCGGTATCGAGCGGGCCCAGGGGTCGTCGACGGTCCGCAGCAGCTCGAGGACCCGGGCCACGTCGGCCGCCTCGGCCGGGTCGTCGGTCCGGTATCGGGGCAGCAGCTCGGCGAGCGATCGACCGGCGGTAGGCATGGCGAGCAGCCTATGGTTCCCGGCGACGCGGCGCATCACAGTTGTCGCGGATCAGGTGCGTACGGCCATGGCGTGGAATCGGTGGGCCGGGTCGTCGTAGCTGGTCAGGTGCCAGCCGGTACGAGCTGCCGAGGGGCGCAGTACGGGTTCGGTGCGGTACCACGAGTCGCCGGACGCGAGCGCCGGGTTGAGGTGGCGCAGCACCGGCCAGGCCGGATCGTGCAGGTCGACGACGGCGTCGGCGTGCTCGCCACCGTATCCCCTCTGCGCCGGGCCGGCCGGTGGGGTGCGGACCCAGACGGTCAGGTGCCACGCGGTGGCCGGCAGCCGGTCGCCCGAGCGGACGCCGTCGGCGATGACGACGGCGCCGGGGATGCGGGTCTGCCAGCCGTCGTCGGTGGCGCATGTCTCGGCGGTGAGTCGTACGCAGTGCCGGCCCGCGGCCCGCAGCCGGGCGGCGAGCTGATCGGCGAACACACCGGCGCCGCCGTCGAAGCCGTCGACCGCGACCCGGGCGTCGTCGTCGGGCAGTGCGGCGATGAGGTGGGCGAGCACGGTCGACCACCGATGCTGTTGCTCGCCGCTCAGGGCGGCACGGACGGGTGCGTCCCCCGGTTCGCCGACCATGACTCAATCATGCAGATGCGGCAGTGTTAAGGCCAGCAGCGGCCGTGGATGCGGGGCGAAAAGCCTATTCGCGGTCGCAAATGCCGGGCGGTAGGGTGGTCCTCGTGACGGTGTTCCGGATCGGGGAAGCGGCCGAGCTGCTCGGGGTCAGCGCAGACACGGTCCGGCGGTGGGTCGACGCGGGCCGGCTGTCGGCGACGCGGGACGAGCACGGCCATCGCACGATCGACGGCGCGGAACTGGCCGCGTTCGTCCGAGGTCAGGGTGGTGAGCCGGACGAACGCACCGAGATGTCGTCGGCGCGCAACCGGCTGCGCGGCATCGTCACCGCCGTGGTGAAGGACACCGTCATGGCGCAGGTCGACATCCAGGCCGGGCCGTTCCGGCTGGTGTCGCTGATGAGCCGCGAGGCCGTCGACGAGCTTGACCTGCAGGTCGGTTCGGTCGCGGTGGCCGTGATCAAGTCGACCACGGTCATGGTGGAACGCGCCACGCCCCCCGTGGCGCCTCGAGGGAGGACCACAACGTGAGACCACATCGCCTGCGCGTCGCGGTGACCGCGGTGGCGGCCAGTGCACTCGTGGCGCTGACCGGCTGCGGCGGCAACGACACCGCCACGACCGGCCCGACCGGCGCCGCGACCGGCGGCAGCGCCGCCACCGGTGTCACCGGCACGGTGAACGTCTTCGCCGCGGCCTCGCTGACCGAGTCGTTCACCAAGATCGGCAAGGATTTCGAAGCGGCGAACCCCGGCTCCACGGTGAAGTTCAACTTCGCGGGCAGCTCTGCCCTGGCCACCCAGATCAACCAGGGCGCCCCGGCGGACGTGTTCGCCTCCGCCGCACCCGCGAACATGAAGACCGTCACCGACGCCGGCAACGGTGACGGCACCCCGACCACGTTCGTGAAGAACCAGCTCGTCATCGCCGTGCCGAAGGGCAACCCCAAGGGCGTCAAGGGCCTGGCCGACCTGACCAAGCCCGGGGTGAAGGTCGCGCTCTGCGCCGAGCAGGTCCCCTGCGGAGCGGCGGCGAAGAAGGCGCTCGACGCGGCGAGCGTCAAGCTGACCCCGGTCACCCTGGAGCAGGACGTCAAGGCCGCCCTGTCCAAGGTGAAGCTCGGCGAGGTCGACGCAGCGCTGGTGTACCGCACCGACGCCAAAGCCGCCTCGAACAACGTCGACGGCGTGGAGTTCCCCGAGTCGGCGGGCGCGATCAACGAGTACCCGATCGTGGCGCTCAAGGACGCCAAGAACGCCGCCGGGGCGAAGGCGTTCGTCGCCTACGTACTGTCGGACAAGGGCAAGGCGGTGCTCACCGAGGCCGGCTTCCAGGCCCCCTGACCGTGACCGGCATCGACCAGGCCGGGGTGGCGCGGCCGGACGCCGTGCCGCCCCGCCGCGGGAGGCTCGGGCAGCGGGCGCCTGCCGGGCTGCTCGTACCGGCCGCCCTCGGACTGCTGTTTCTCGTCCTGCCGCTGGCCGGGCTGCTGATCCGGGCGCCGTGGACCACGCTGCCGCAACGGCTGACCGACCCCGGCGTGCTCACCGCCCTGCGCCTGTCCCTGCAATGCGCCACCCTCGCCACCCTGCTCTGCCTGGCGCTCGGCGTGCCCCTCGCCTGGCTGCTGGCACGGGTCGACTTCCCGGGCCGGCGGCTGATCCGCGCGCTCATCACCGTCCCGCTCGTGCTGCCCCCGGTCGTCGGCGGTATCGCGCTGCTGCTCGTGTTCGGCCGCAGGGGGCTGCTGGGCGCGTGGCTCGACCGCACCGTCGGCGTCACGCTGCCGTTCACCACCACCGGCGTCGTGATCGCCGAGGCGTTCGTGGCCATGCCGTTCCTCATCATCGCCGTCGAAGGCGCCCTGCGCGGCGCCGACCGCCGCTACGAGGAAGCCGCCGCCACCCTCGGCGCCGGACGCTGGACCACGTTCACCCACGTGACGCTGCCGCTGGTCGCACCCGGCATCGCCGCCGGCGCCGTGCTGGGCTGGGCCCGGGCACTCGGCGAGTTCGGCGCGACCATCACCTTCGCCGGCAACTACCCCGGCATCACCCAGACCATGCCGCTGGCGGTCTACCAGACCATGGAGGGCGGCGACCTCGACGGAGCCGTGGTGCTCAGCCTCGTGCTGCTCACCGTCTCCGTGGCCATCCTGGCCGGGCTGCGCGACCGGTGGATCACCGCCCCGTGACCGCCCCACCCGAACCCACCACCGCGCTGCCGGCCGAGGCGGGCGCCCCCCTGCTGGATGCGCACGTGGTCGTCGACCGTGGCGCGTTCCGCCTCGACATCACGCTGCGCATCGCCGCCGGCGAGGTCGTCGCCCTGCTCGGCCCGAACGGCGCCGGCAAGACCACCGCGCTGCGCGCCCTCGCCGGCCTGCAACCGCTCAGCGACGGCCACGCGACCCTGGCCGGCACCGACCTCGACCGCCCCGCCCGCCGGACGTGGATCCCGCCCGAGCACCGCCCCATCGGCGTGGTCTTCCAGGACTACCTGCTGTTCCCGCACCTCACCGCCGTCGACAACGTCGCGTTCGGCCCCCGCCGGCACGGCCTGGACCGGCGGGCCGCCCGCGCCCGGGCCCAAACCTGGCTGACCCGCGTCGGCCTCGCCGAACACGCCCGCCGCAAGCCACGCCAGCTGTCCGGCGGGCAGGCCCAACGAGTCGCGCTCGCCCGAGCCCTCGCCGTCGCCCCCACCCTGCTGCTGCTCGACGAGCCGCTCGCCGCCCTGGACGCCCGGACCCGGCTGGACACCCGCGCCGAACTGCACCGCCACCTCACCGACCATCCCGGCGCGACGCTGCTCGTCACGCACGACCCGCTCGACGCGCTCGTGCTCGCCGACCGGCTCGTCATCGTCGAGGACGGCCGGGTCGTGCAGGACGGCGACGCCGCCGCCGTCACCGCCCGCCCCCGCACCGACTACGTCGCCCGGCTCGTCGGGCTCAACCTTTACCGCGGACGCGCCGACGGGACCGCCGTACACCTCGCCAGCGGGTTCACCCTCACCTGCGACGACCGGCTCCACGGCGACGCCTTCGTGGTCTTCCGGCCCGCCGCGGTCGCGCTGCACCCGAACCAGCCCGACGGCAGCCCCCGCAACACCTGGCCGGCCACCATCGCCGGCATCCAGCACCACGGCGACAACCTGCGCGTCCAGCTCGACGGGCCGATCACCGCCGCCGCCGACATCACCCCGGCCGCCGCCGCCCACCTGCACCTCGCCCCCGGCCAGCCGGTATGGGCCGCGGTCAAGGCCACCGAAACCCACGCGTACCCCGCCTGAACCCGCCCGTATTTGAATCCGGGTTCAGCTTGGTCGCCAAGGCTTGCGCTGGCCAGTGACATCATGAGCCGTCAGAGTTGACCTTCGTTTCAGGATTGGCTTGTGCGGACCATGCCGCCTGCGGCATGCTCATCGACGTTGACGGCGGGGAGAGGAACGATCGTGACCATGGTCAGCACCCGGCGCACGGACCAGTTCTCCAACGGCGGGATTTCCTTCTGGTACCGCCAGATCGGGCAGCCCACCGCGCGGCCGGCACTGCCGGGCAGCCTCGACGTCGACGTCGCGATCGTCGGCGCGGGCTACACCGGCCTGTGGACCGCCTACTACCTCAAAAGGGCCGACCCGTCGCTACGCATCGCCGTGCTCGAGCGGGAGTTCGCTGGATTCGGCGCGTCCGGGCGCAACGGCGGGTGGCTCTCCGGTGAGCTCTCCGGCTCGCGCCGCCGGTATGCGGCCAGTCACGGCAAGGAGGCGGTCGTCGCGCTGCAGCGTGCGATGTACGACAGCGTCGACGAGGTGATCTCGGTCGCCGCGGAGCTGGGGATCGACGCCGACATCGTCAAGAACGGCCTGCTGCGCGTCGCCCGGAGCGAGCCGCAGCGGGCCCGCCTGCTCGCTGAACTCGACGATGATCGTGAGTGGGGCATGAGCGAGGACGACATCCGTCTGCTCGACCCGCGCGAGGCCGCAGGGCGGATCCGAGTGACCGGTACCCTTGCCGCTACGTGGAGTCCGCACTGCGCACGGATCCAGCCCGCCAAACTCGTCCACGGCCTCGCGGCCGCCGTCGAGCGGCTCGGGGTGACGATCTACGAGCAGACCCCCGTGACTGCGATCGAACCGCACGCGGCGCTGACCCCTGCCGGCACGGTACGGGCAGCGCATGTCCTGCGCGCGACGGAAGGCTTCACCGCGGGCATCGCCGGCCAGCGCCGCGCCTGGCTTCCGATGAACAGCTCCCTCATCGCCACCGAGCCCCTACCCGACCACGTGTGGGAACAGATCGGCTGGGGCGGGGCAGAGCTGCTCGGGGACTGGGCGCACGCGTACATGTACGCCCAGCGGACCGCCGACGGACGCATCGCCATCGGCGGCCGTGGCGTCCCGTATCGCTTCGGCTCCCGCTGGGACCGGCGCGGTCAGACCCCCGAGGTGACCGTCGCCGCGCTGCACAGCCTGCTCGGCCGGTTCTTTCCCGCGGCCGCCGGCGCCCGGGTCGACCACGCCTGGTCCGGAATCCTCGGTGTGCCACGCGACTGGTGCGCGACCGTCCATCTCGACCAGCGGACCGGGACAGGTTGGGCCGGCGGGTACGTCGGACACGGGGTGAGCACGGCGAACCTCGCCGGACGCACCCTCACCGACCTGGTGCTGCGCCGGGACACCGACCTGGTCCGGCTGCCGTGGGTCGGCCGGCAGGTCCGCCGGTGGGAACCCGAACCCGCGCGCTGGATCGCCGTACGCGGCCTCTATGCGGCCTATCGTGCCGCCGACCGCCGAGAGGACGCCGGCCTCCGCCACACCTCGTGGATCGCGCGCACCGCCAACGTCATCTCCGGCCGCTGACCCTCGCACACCCCTTGGAGAAGATCATGGATTCCCACGCCGGCACACCCGTTGCCGTTCAACTTCCCGCCGCCGGCACCGCCGAGCTGGGTCCGGCCGTTCTCAAGCCGACCAGCCGGACCGGTCAGCGGGAGCGCACGCTCGAGCTGTGGACGGACAGCTCTGGGGCGGCGGAGGCCGGGGTCTGGGAGTGTGAGCCAGGGGAGTTCACCGCGCGGCGGAACGGTTACACCGAGGTCTGCCACATCCTCTCCGGCAGCGCGACGGTGGTCGATGCCAATGGACACCGGACCGACCTGCGACCGGGCGACCTGCTCGTGCAGCCGGACGGCTGGGAGGGGACCTGGACCGTGCACGAGACGATGCGCAAGACGTACGCGATCATTCCGGCTGGCGGTACGCCGCAGTCCGGGTGAGGCGCCGCCAGTTCAGGCGCCGTCCGTGGTCGTGAGGCGACCCCAGTGCGTGAGGTCGCGCCAGGTGCGCCGCCGCCCCAGGGCCATCGGCGGCGGCTGCGTCGCCGCGGGACGGCCGAGGCACACGATGAGCTCCGGGCTCCACCCTGGGGGCAGGTTCAGCACCGCGCTGACGGCGGCCTTGCTGAACGAGGTCACCGGGCCGGACCCGAGGCCGAGCGCGTGGGCCGCGAGCAGCATCGTCTGCGCGGCGGTACCGACGTCGATGTACAGGCCGCTGCTGCCCGCCCGGAAGCCGTACTCCACGGCCAGCGCCGCGTCGACGCAGATCACGACGACCGCCGCCGGGCGCTGCAGCATGCCGGGCGAGACCATGCGCAACACGCGCAGTGTCGCGCCGTCGTCGACGGCGACGAACCGCTGGAAGCGGCGGTTGCCCGCGCTCGGCGCGTGCGCGGCGGCGTCCAGGACGCGCTCCAGCAGGTCCCGAGGGACCGGCTCGTCCGTCATGGCCCGCACGACTCGGCGCGTCCGGATGACCTCGAGGGCGTCACGGCTCATCGTGGCCACCCCGGTCGATGCCGTACCGCGTGACGAGGTGCTCCCCGAGCGCCCGGCACACGCCGTCCAGCGTCGCGGTGTACCCGTCCCGGTCGGCCGAGCTCGTCGCAGTCGCGGGTACCCGCTGGATGGGCCCCTCCAGCAGCGCCCGCGTCTCCGGCGCCACCCGTGGCGCCATGTACCCGGCGAGGCGCTGCGCGGCGGTGAGCAGCCGCAGCGGGCCGTACTCCGCGGCCTCGTCGAGCTGGGTCCGGGCGGCGGTGACCAGGTAGGCGAGGAGCTCGATCGCCTCGTCCTCGGTGAGCACCATCCTCGTTCCCCCCGGTCGCCGCGGCGCACGTCGCATGCGCGCCGGGTGAGCACTACCCGCGGACGCCGGTCTACACCCGCGCCACGGGTTCTGGGCCCGGCTCGGGCCGAGCGCCTTTGGCGATCGCGGCGGCCGATCCGGTCCCAGGGCGCACAATGACCTCGTGCAGGCGGGGAAGCCTCGAGTACTCACGGTCGGGCACGGCGCCCGACCGATCGGCGATTTCATCGCCGTGCTCAGCGCCGCGGAGGTCACGGAGCTGATCGACATCCGCCGCTTCCCCGTGTCGCGCAGGCATCCGCACTTCGCCCGCGAGCCGCTCGCCGCCGCGCTCGGCAGCGAGGCCATCGCGTACCGCTGGCAGGGCGACGCCCTGGGCGGCCGCCGGTCACCCCGCCCCGACTCCCGGCACACCGCGCTGCGGAACCGTCAATTCGCCGGATACGCCGACCACATGGACACGCGCGAGTTCCGGTCCGCGGTCGACGCGCTGGTGGAGCGGGCCGCCGCTGAGCGGCAGGCGATCATGTGCGCGGAGACGGCGTGGTGGCACTGCCATCGGATGCTGGTCGCAGACGCGCTGACGCTGCGCGGCGCGGAGGTCGTACACCTGATCACGGTTGGCCGGTCAGAAGTTCACCGCCCGCACCAGACCGTGCGACGCGGCGCGGACGGATGGCCGGTCTACGACGTTGCGGACACCATCCCCGGCATCTGAATGCCGGGAATGCCCGCCGGGATCATCACCGTCGCCGGCACGGTTCGCGAATCCGGTACGGCTGGATGCCGTGCTCCGTATGCTGCGACGTGTGCTCGTGGACCTCTCGCACGAGATCGTCGCCGGGATGCTCACCCGCGCGGACGTGCCGAGTCCGCACCTGACGGTCGCCGTCCCGCGGGCGGTCTCAGGCGTGTCGTTCGAGGTCGAGTCGCTGACCCTGGTGGGCAACACCGGCACATACCTCGACGCGCCGTACCACTACCACGAGGACCGCGCCGATCTGGCCCGCCTGCCGCTCGAACGCCTGGTCGGCGTCCCGATCACCGTTGTGCGGGCCTTCGGCAGGCAGGCCGTGACCGCGCTCGACCTCGGCGACCCGGACCGGCTGTGGGGGAGTGCCGTCCTGGTGTACACCGGCTGGGCGCGCCACTGGGGAACGCCCCGCTACCTCAACCTGGACTGCTCGCACCTCACCGCCGGCGCCGTGGACGCGCTCGTCGACGCCAACGCCGCGCTTGTCGGCATCGACTCGGTCAGCATCGACGACCCGGACGACCCGGCCCGGACCGCCCACGCCCGGCTGCTCGGCGCCGACATCCCGATCATCGAGAACCTGACCAACCTCGATGCCGTTCCCGACACCGGAAGCCGCCTGACCGTGCTGCCCGCACCGGTGCGGGCGATGGGGTCGTTCCCGGTCCGCGCCGTCGCGGTGGTTTGACCCGCCGGTGGCCCGGCGACGGGGTCAGCCCGTGGTGCAGGCGGTGCCGTTGAGCTTGAAGGCCGTCGGAGACGCGTTGGTGCCGCTGTACGTGCCCTGCACCACGAACGAGGTGCTGCCGTTCGCCGCGATCGACCCGTTGTACTGGGTGTTGGCGGCGGTCACCGCGGCGCCGTCCTGGGACACGTCCGCGGTCCACGCCTTGGTGATCTGCTGGTTTCCGGCGAACGGGAACGTGAGCTTCCAGCCGTGGACGGCCGTCTTCGACGTGTTGGTGATGGATACGGTACTGGTGAAGCCGTCGTTCCAGCTGTTCGGTGTGTACGTCACTCGGCAGCTGTCCGGCGCGGCTGCCGTCGCACCGCCGCCGACACCGTTGACGCTGGCGGCGAACGACGTGAGAGCGAGGCCGGTCCCGCCCACCCACGGCTCGAATCCGGCCTGGATGCTGGTCAGGTACCACGCGTCGGTGACGCTGCTGCGCTTCTGGATGTCGGTGATGAAGTCCCGGACGCTGAAGTTCCAGGAGGTGATCGGGGACGGCGCGACGTACGAGACGACGTCGTTGGATCCGTTGTTCCCGGTCCAGACGTCCCAGGTGCGCCCGCCGATGGTCACGCTGCCGGTCCGGGTTCCGACCGGCTGGACCTGGCCCTGCCGGTTGAACCAGATCATGAGCTCCTGCTGGTTCACCCCGTCCTCCCTGGGTGCCGGGTCGAGCCAGATGTCGTAGGCGGCGTCGTAGACCCCGCTGTTCGGGTACGAGTACGTGACGCTGCTGGTCGCGCTGTTGATCTCGCCGACCCGTATGGGCAGGTTGGTGCCGTTGGAGCAGAAGTTGTAGTGGCAGCCGAAGTAGACCGCCGGGTACGAGGCCGGCGCGCCGTCGGTGCGCTTGCTGTGGTCGGCCGTGACCGAGAAGCCGCTGTCCGTGACGTCGAGGCATTGCGCGGTGTCGGCGCCCCAGACGTTGTTCATGACCACGTAGGCGTCCTGGATGGTCGTCGTGTCGACCTTGCCGCAGGTGGGGGTGCCGGCGTGCGCGGGGCTGCTGACGGCCACGGCGGCTGCCGAGGCCGCGAGCAGCAGGCCGGCGGCCGCCAGGCAGTGCGAAAGACGTGCCACGGTGCTCCTTCGTGCTGGGGGTGCAGCTCTGGGAGCGCTCCCGAAGAATTTCGGGACGTTAGCACGTAAGCCGCCAAACGGCATAGTTTCGCCATAGCCGCCAAAATCTGTACGATCCGGCGCGCCGCCGTGGTGTTGCGGTGCGTTACCGCCGGCCGGGGCTCGACCGTTCGCCGTCTGGCGGGACGCGGCATCGGGTCATCGGGTCCTGAGCATGTCGTGCTCGGGCAGCTCGTGGTGCTCGGTCTGGACCAGGTCGCGTTTGGGCAGCAGGAACAGCCAGGTCGCGAACACGAACGGCGCCGTCAGCGTGGGAATGCCGACCGGGGCCAGCGCGGTGCCCAGCGCCGCCTGGATGACGACGGTGAAGACGATGCCGAACAGCATGTACGGCACGAGGCGCCGGGACGGGTGGTAGAAGACGCCGCCCAGCGCGACGGCGGTGAGCACCGCGCTGAACCCGTAGAGGCCGACCGCGACAGCACTGGCGCTGGCGCCGACCCACACCGCGAAGAGTGTGCTCACCACGGCGCCCGCGATGGCCGAGCCGGCTGCCCATCGTGAGCTGACCGCGAGCGCGACCAGGATGAGCGCGCCCGTGACCCAGTTGCCGAGAAGGAACACCTCGGAGACGTCCTTGAGCATGCTCGGTGTCAGGAAGGCGGCGGTCACATGGACGTGGGCGGCCCTCTGGTCCAGGGTGTGCGGCAGTGCCGGCCGGCCGATGGCGATGTTGCCGAGCCGTGCGAACTGGTAGGTGGCCAGCAGCAGAAACCAGGTGGTCAGGACGAACGGGAAGGTCAGTGGCGGCACACCCCAGGTCTTGAGGACCGCGCCTGTCGCCACCGTCACCACAGTGGTGACGACCGCGCCGATCACCAGGTAAATCCACATGAGTGCGCCAGGTCGCAGGTAGATCGAGATGGCGACTCCCGTCAGCAGCGGATTGAAGCCGAAGAGTCCCTCGCGGACGGGGGCGTGCGGGATTCTGAGCAGCAGCGCGGTGGTGGTGCCCACGACCAGCCCGGCGACGGCGCCGATCGCCGCCCGCGGGGTCTGTGCGTCGACCGCTCCCCAGCACACGGCCACGAGGATGATCAGTCCGGTGGCCGGGTTGTTCTGCAGCAGGACCTGGGACGCACCCCGCAGGTTCGCGTCGATGAAGGCGACCAAGGCGTACCGCTGCGTGGCGTCGTGCCACGAGCGGCCGACATCCATTGTGTGCACCGCATGCCTTCCGCGGCTCATCACATGCGTTTGTCGGTTGTGGTGCCCGATCGGTGCGCGATTACGCCTCGGGGGCTGCCGTGACGTGCGCATGGTTTACCACTCGGGGGAGGGGTAGGAGATGTGTCGGTTCGCTTCCGCCGTTGAAGGAGGCCTCGATGAGCCAGGAGCGGAGCGCCGCCGGTACCTCGTCGACCCCCGGTGCCGAGACGTGGATCTCCTCGCTGATGCTCACGCCGCGGGAGACGGAGAAGCTGGTGATCTACCAGGTCGCGGAGCTGGCCCGCCGGCGCAAGGAGCGAGGGCTCAAGCTCAACTTTCCGGAGTCGATCGCGCTGATCTGCGAGGCGTTGCTGGAGGCGGCCCGCGACGGGCGGAGTTTGGCGGAGGTGCAGCAGCTCGGCAAGCAGGTGCTCACGCGTGACGACGTGATGCCGGAAGTTCCCGCCATGGTGACGCTGGTGCAGGTCGAGGCGACGTTCCGGACCGGCACGCAGCTGATCTCCGTGTCGAATCCCATTCCATGAGAGCCGCCGTGATGGGGTGCTGGCCATGATTCCTGGCGAGTGGCTGCTGGGCGAGGAACCGGTCGACATCAACGCCGGGCGCCAGACGGTGCGGTTGCGCGTGCACAACACCGGTGACCGGCCGATTCAGATCGGCTCGCATTACCACTTCTTCGAGGCGAACCGTGCGCTGGACTTCGACCGGACCAAGGCGTTCGGGATGCGGTTGAACGTCCCGGCGGGCAATTCGGTCCGGTTCGAGCCTGGTGACGAGAAGGACGTCGAGCTCGTACGGTTCGGCGGGATGCAGCGCATCGTCGGCTTCGACGATGTCGTCGGCGGCGCCATCGGCGCCGAACGCACCGCCCGGCAGGCGATGCGCCGAGCCAAGGAGCGCGGATACCGGGGAGCGCGGGAGTGGGACGCGCCCCCGGGTGCCCCGGGTGCGCGGCGGGAGGATTCCTGATGAGCAGCATTCCGCGCCGCACGTACGCTTCGCTCTACGGGCCGACCGCCGGCGACCGCTTCCGCCTGGCCGATACCCAGCTCGTCGCGCAGGTCGAGGCCAGCCTGCTCACACCGGGCGAGGAGCTCGTCTACGGCGGCGGGAAGACCGCCCGTGACGGCATGGGCCAGACTCCCGGAGTACGCAACGAGGACGGCGCCCTCGACACGGTGATCACGTCGGTGGTCGTGATGGACCCGATCCTCGGCATCGTCAAGGCGGACATCGGCATCAGGGACGGCCGCATCGCCGGGGTAGGCCAATCCGGCAACCCCTACACCCAGGACGGGGTGGACCCGCGCCTCATCGTCGGGGCCGGGACGGAGGTCATCTCGGGTGAGGGGCTGATCGCGACCGCCGGCGGCATCGACGCGCACGTGCACTTCCTCACGCCCGACCAGATTCCCCACGCCCTGTCCAACGGGATCACCACCCTGCTGGGCGGGGGTACCGGACCGGCCGATGGCTCCAAGGGCACGACCTGTACCCCGGGGCCGTTCAACATCGCCCGGATGCTGGAGGCCACCGCCACGCTGCCGGTGAACATCGGTCTGCTGGGCAAGGGCGTCAGCAGCCGGCCGGAAACGTTGGCGGAGCAGATCGAGGCGGGGGCGTGCGGGCTGAAGGTGCACGAAGACTGGGGCGCCACCCCGTCGGTGATCGACTGCGCGCTGACCGTCGCCGACGCGTACGACGTGCAGGTGGCCATCCACACCGACACGCTCAACGAGAGCGGCTACCTGGCGGAGACCATCGACGCGATCGACGGCCGCACGATCCACACGTACCACACCGAAGGCGCCGGTGGCGGTCACGCGCCGGACATCATGGCGATCGCCGGCCTGCCGAACGTCCTTCCGTCGTCGACGAATCCGACCAGGCCCTACACGACGGACACGACGGACAACCTGTTCTACATGGTCACGGTCACCCATCACCTCAACCCGCGCAACCCCGAGGACGTCGCGTTCACCCAGTCGCGGATCCGCGGCGAGACGGTGGCGGCCGAGGACGTGCTCCATGACCTGGGTGTGCTGTCGATGTACTCGTCGGACGCGCAGGCCATGGGGCGCATCGGTGACACGGTGTCGACCGTGTGGCGCACCGCGGACAAGCTGCAGCAGCAGCGAGGCAAGCTGCCCGGCGATCCGGCCGAGCACGACAACAACCGGATTCTGCGCTACCTGGCGAAGTACACGATCAACCCGGCGATCACCCATGGGATCGCTCATCTGGTCGGCACGCTGGAGCCGGGCAAGGTCGCCGACATCGTGCTCTGGCCGACCAACACCTTCGGCGTGAAGCCGAAGTACGTCCTCAAGGGCGGCTTCGTCGCCTGGTCGATCATGGGCGATCCCAACGCGTCGATCCCGACACCCGAGCCGGTGTTGCTGCGGCCCATGTTCGGAGCCTGGGGCAAGGCGGCCGGCCGTACCTCCATCACCTTCCTGTCGCGGGCCGCCGTCGACGCGGGCCTGCCGGACGCCCTTGGGCTGGACCGCTGGATCGAGCCCGTCCGCGGCTGCCGCAGCATCGGTAAACAGGAGATGGTGCGCAACGACGCCACGCCCGACATCACCATCGATCCGGAGACCTACCGGGTGTACGTCGACGGGGAACTGGCCAGCGTGCCGCCCGCCGACCATGTTTCGCTCGCCCAGCTGTACTACATCGTGTGAGACGACCGTGGCGCTTGCTCTCCAGCCGTTCCTCGCGGCGGTACAGGTGGCGGACTCGGCGTTTCCCTGCGGCCGCTACACCCTCTCGCACGGCCTGGAGTCCTTCGTCCAGGCCGGCGAGGTGACCGTCCGCAGCGACGTTCGGGGCCTGCTGTCGTTGCTGACCGGCCAGCTCGAGCACGGGATCGCCACCTCGGACGGTGTCGCCCTGGCCTGGGCGCACAGGGCCGTCTCCGCGGCCACCGGCCCCGGACGGTTCGACGAACGGCTGGCGCTCGACGCCGACCTGCGGTTGACCTCGGTGAAACTGGCCCGGGAGGCGCGTGAGGCCTCCGCCCGGACCGGGCGTGGCGTGCTCGGCACCGTGGTGGGCTCGTTCGCGGGGCCGGCGCTCACGGCGTACGCCCGCCTCGTGGACCGCGGCGCGGCGCCGGGCAACGGCGCGGTGGTGACCGGGATCCTCGCCGCCGAGCTCGCGGTACCCCTGCAGCACGCGGTGGCAACCGAGCTCTATACGTTCGCGGCGGGATGGCTCAACGCCGCGGTGCGCCTGGGGGTGGCCGACCACCGCATGGCCCAGGCCGTACTGCACCGGTGCAAGCCGGTGACAGAGCGTTCGGCGCGTCGCGCATCCCGGACGGGACTGGATGACATGTCCAGCTCCACGCCGCTGGTCGACGTGATGGGCATGCGGCACGAACATGCCGCGCTGCGGCTGTTCATGAGCTGACCGATCAGTGGAAACAGATCCAGAGGAAGCAGGATGAACGGAGCGGGTCTGCAGCGGCTCGGCGGCCCCGTACCGCGGGTAGGCATCGGCGGACCGGTGGGTTCGGGGAAGACGGCGTTGATCGAGGCTCTGGTGCCCCGTCTCGTCGCCGGCGGTCACCGGCCCGTCGTGGTGACCAATGACATCTTCACGCAGGAGGACGCGCAGCACGTACGGGCCACGCTGTCGGGCGTACTGCCGCCGGAGAAGGTCGTGGGCGTGGAGACCGGTTCCTGCCCGCACACCGCCGTGCGCGACGACCCGACGATGAACCTGAACGCGGTGAGCGAGCTGACCGGCCGTTTTCCGGACACCGACGTGGTGCTGCTGGAATCGGGCGGGGACAACCTGACCCTGACCTACAGCCGAGCGCTGGCGGACTTCTTCATCTTCGTGATCGACGTGGGCGAGGGCGACAAGATCCCGCGCAAGCGTGGGCCGGGCATCACCTCGTCGGACCTCCTGGTGATCAACAAGATCGACATCGCGCCCCACGTCCACGCGGACCTGTCGGTGCTGGAACGTGACGCCAGCGCGGTCCGCGCCGGACGCCCGTTCGTGTTCACCGACTGCTTCTCAGGCCAGGGGATCGCCGAGGTGCTCGCACACCTGCGGGCCGCGGGCATGCTGGCGCGACCGGCGTCGACCGGACCCCGGCGCTGATGCCGCCGTCCGGGGCCGGCGACGGGCCGCCGGGCACCGTCGGGCTGCTCGACCTGCGGTTCGCGTCGATATCCGGGGTGACGCGGGTGACGCAGCAGTTCCAGCGGACACCGCTGTACATCTTCCAACCCATCTACCTGGACCCGCGGCGGCCCGGAATGGCCTTCGTCTACCTGCAGCACCAGGGCGACGGCATGCTCCAGGGCGACCGGTATCGGATCGACGTCGAGGTGGGCGAGGGCGCGGAGGTCCACCTGACCACCCAGGCCGCGACGAAGATCTACCGCATGGAGTCCGGCCACGCCGCACAACTGGTCAACCTCACCGCCGGGGCCGGCAGCCTCGTGGAGTACCTCCCCGATCCCGTCATTCCGTACCGTCACTCACGGTTCATCGGCCGGCTCGACGTCACGGCGCATCCGCAGGCGACGGTGCTGCTCGCCGAAACCCTGCTGCCCGGGCGGGTGGCCCGCGGGGAGCGGCACGCCTACGACCTGTACCGCGCGACGACGCGCATCCGCCGCCCCGACGGCCTGCCGATCGCCGCCGACGCGCTGTCGTTCGGCGGCGCCTCCGGCCGTGCCGACACACCCGCGCGCCTTGGCCGGCACGCGGTGCACGCGTCCTTCTTCACGCTGGCGCCCCAAGAGCGGACGCGCGGCCTGCACCCGGCCTTGCGCGCGTGCCTCGACGACAGCCAGGACATCATCGCCGGAGTCAGCACACTGCCGTTCGGTGCCGGCCTCGTCGCCCGCATCCTCGGACCGTCGGCGATTCCCGTGCGGTACGCCCTGCACGCCGCGTGGGACACCGTACGCCGCCACCTCACGGGATCGCCGGCTCCGGACCTCCGCAAAAGCTGAGCCCGCGTCGCGCGGCTGCGCCAGCAGCTCCACGCGGCGCGGGCACGCTGCCCGGTCAGCGGTTGCGGCGAAGGATGCTCAGGTAGCCGGTGCGGAGCATGCGGCGACCGGGCCAGGCCAGCAGGAGAACGACGACGGCGACGGCGAGCAGCCACGGCACCGCCCATGTCGTGGCGGTCTCGCGCTGGTGCGGGGTGTCCAGCGGCACTACACCGGGCGGGTTCACACCGTCGAGGTCCATCCGGGCGGTTACTCGGCCGGCCGGCAACGCGCCGCCGATGGTGGCGGTGGCCGTGAAGGATTCGCCGGGCAGCAGCGGCGGTATCGACACCGGCTGGGACTTCGCCATCCGGGCCCCGAACGGTGCGAGCAACGAGATGGTTCCGGTGCCGCCGAGCCGGATGTTGCCGCGGTTGTGCACCGTGTACGTGACTGTGGCATCCCGGTTGCGGAACGGGTACATGGCTGCGCCGTAGTCGACCGACAGCTTGGTGATGGACAGGGCAGGGTTCAGCGCACCGTTGACGCGCACGTAGACGCGCGTGCCCACGCGCTGGTCGACCGCGAGGCGGGTGTTGCCGTCGGCCGAGCCGGAAACCTGACGGCTGGCGACGATGCCGGCCGCGTGATCTCCGGGTGTGGCGTCCTTGGGCAGCGCCATGCGGAACGGCACCTGGACCGTGGTGCCCGGGGCGATGGTGACGGTGGGCGATTCGAAGCTGATCCAGCTGCCCAGGTCGACAGGTCGCTGGTCGGCCGTCAGCAACGTGAAGCTGCCCTCCGGCGTGGTGAACGCGTCGGTGGCGTAGACGGCGAGGGTCAATGCCTCGGTGCCGAGGTTGCTGATGGCGACCCGGTCGGTGATCTCGGTTTCCGGCGGGAGGGTGTAGTCGATGGTGGAGCGGGCTTCGCCGCTGGCGGAGGGGGCCGGGCCGACGGCCCATTGAATGGCGTCCTCAGCGGGTGCGGCCGTGGCCGGTATGGCGGGCCATACGTTGGACAGGGCCAGGAGGAGGCCGGCCGCGACCATCGCACGGCCGGATCGGATGCGGAGACGGGCAAGCTCGGTCACGGTCGCTCCTGTTGTGCAAGGCGCCGGGCGCCAGGGATGGTGGATCACCACCCTGACGCCCGGCGGGCGGATCGGCGGGTCAGACGAGCGTCAGAGTCAGCACGCCGGTGTAGGTCCCCAGCGCTGCGTTGTAGGGCACGCCCAGGTTCAGGGTGGCCCCGCAGTCAAACGTCCCGGTGCTCGCGCCGGCAGCGGACGAGCACAGTGCCTGCGGTGTGGACAGGCCAGAGCCAGGTACCTTCGCGGGCCCTGCCGTGACCACCGAGTCGTTGGTGGTGCGGACCAGGTTCATGCGGCCCGGCACCAGGCCGGCGGTCGGTGCCCAGCCGAGGTTTGCCGCGGCGATGGTCTGGTTCCCTGCCGGTGACCGGAAGTCGCTGACCTGCCCGGTCAGGCTCCAGCCGGCGTTGGTGCCCCGTGAGTCGACCACCGTGACGTGGCCCAGGGGCCCTGTCGCCACCTGGTCCTGGCCGTTGAGCGCGACGGCCGGAAGCGCCACCGGCGACATGTCGCCGACGGCGAGGCTGAGTGGACCACCCGTCACCGTGGCCGTGATGGCCGTCTGGGCCGAGTTGTCGCCATGTGTGAACGGCGCGAAGGTCTGCGTGTACTGGTACGGCTTCCAGGTGTACGTCCGGGCAGCACCTCGCTGATCCCGTTGCAGTGACCAGAACGAGATGCCGTGGATGTTCTTCTGGATGGCCCAGTTGAGCACCTTCACGGCGTCCTGGGTGGTGAACGTCTCGCAGTCGCCGAAGTCGGACGGGCCCGGCATCACGATGACGCCGATCATGCCCCACAACTGGGCCGGGGTCTTCTGCGGGTAGAGCCCGTGGAGGATGTCGTAGGTCGCCTGGGTGGCCTTGAACGTCTCCGCGGCCATGTCGTGCGCGGGTCCGGTCTTCGCCTTGCACGCGTCCGAGACGTCGTCGTAATAGTTGAAGGTCATGAGGTGTACGCCGTCGATGCGGGCGCCGTTGTTGACCGCGTTCTGCAGCAGGAACATGCTGCCGTTGTTCAGGCCGTCGGTGAAGGTCGGCTGCGTGTAGACGAACTCGACCGTGCGTCCGGTGGCCTTCGCCCAGTCCTGAACGATCTTGATGGCCTTGTTGCGCCGGTCGATTCCTGGCCAGTTAACGGGGTTGGCCAGCGACTCCTCTTCGATGTCCAGGTCGATGCGGGTGAAGTTGTACGCGGTGATGACACGCTTGAACTCGTCCGCGATCGCGTTGACGTCCTGGCAGCTGTCGGCCAGCTCGGTGAGCGACCCGGAGGTGGCCGCGGATCCGCCGAAGGAGGGGTAGACGTCGCCGCCGGCGGCACGGATGGCCGCGATGCCGGCGGCGTAGGTCGATCCGATCGGCGAATCGGCGCGGCCGTTCCAGTAGACGGTGCAGTCCCCGTGCTTCAGGGTCTGCAGGAAGGCCAGGGTCAGGTACTTGGCGCCAGAGTCCTGGCTGGCCTGGTACAGCGTGTCGGTGGGGGAGTTGCTGTAGAAGTACGGGGCGAACACGTGCGGGGGGATCGGTGTGCCCGGCGCGGTCGCCGCCGCCTGGGCCGGCGCGGCAAGGACGGCACCGGTCGCGGCGCCGAGCGTGCAAGCGAGCAGCGTGACCGCGCCGAGCGCGCGTAACCGCTGCGACAGGGGTGTCTTCATAGGTGACTACTCTCCGTTATTCGAAAGCTCCCTTTCTATTGGGCGAGAACTTAGCGCACCCGTGCTCGACCGTCCAGGGCAAGATCTTAATTGCATCGACGGAATCAGGCCGTCAACTCGCCCGCGCAGCCAGTGCCGCAGATGACGGGAGCGTCCCAGGCCAGGCGCTTCGGCAGGTCAGCACCGCGAGCATGAGCACCTGGCCGCGTTCCCTGTTCGCGCAGCCGGTTTCGTCAAGGTCGTTGTGAATCCAGCGCCGGTCGGCCGAGGCGGACGGTCCCAGGGGCGCTACCAGGCGAGTTCCGCGCCGCCGTTGGTCGCTGCGCGCTCGGTGTACTCCGACAGCTCCAGCTTCTGTTTGGCCGCGGCCAGGCGCCGTTCCCAGGTGTGCTGCCGGGCCAGCTCCACGCTGCCGATGACCACTGTGTGCTCCGCGTACTCCGACAACTCCAGCTCGGGCACCCAATACGTGCGGGCCTGCAGATGCCGCCTGAGGTGCTGCAACAGGACGTCGCCGGCATGGGCGATGCCACCGCTGATGACGAGGATGTCGGGGTTGAGCGCGAGGATGACCGGGCTGAGGGCGCGGGCGAGGATGCCCGTGGTGTGGTCCAGCACGGCGACGGCCCGCTCGTCACCCTCGGCCGCGGCGCTGAACACATCCATTGCGGTGAGTTCGCGGTATGAGTGCAGTCGCGTGGTGGGCAGGCCGGAGAACTCGTCACGGGCCAGATTGATCATTCCCGTGCTACCGATCCGGGCCTCCAGCGGACCACTGCCGTCCCGGTCGAAGGCCAGGTTGTCGTCCAAGCTGATCAGGCCGACCTCCCCGGCGGCATTGTCCTTGCCGCGATGGAGCATTCCGTTGATCACGATGCCCGCGCCGAGCCGCGCACCCCACTGGATCGCGATGATCGTGCGGCCGGGCAGCCGGCTCGCCGCCGCCACCGCCGCCAGGTTGGCGTCGTTCTCCAGGTGGACCCGGCAGCGGAACTCTTTCTCCAGATGGCTCGTGATGTTGAAGGTCTCCCATCCCCGCATGCTCGGGGCGAGCCGCAGCCGTCCGGCGACCGGGTCCACCACTCCCGGGGAACCGACCACCACGTCGGCGATCTGCGCACTGTCAAGATTCGCGTCGCGCAGGCAGGTGTCGATGACCCGGCGCACCCCGGCCAGCACGGCCACCGCGTCGTGAGGCCGGGACACCGCCCGAGCCGATGCGGCGAGCGTATTGCCGCCCAGGTCGCTCACCCGGGCCTTCACGGCGTGCGGTCCGAGGTCGATGCCGAGTACGGGATCGACACCTGGGCGCAGTTCGAAGACGGCGGCCGGCCGGCCCTGGCGGACCCCGTCCGGACTGTCCGTGGACTCGACGACGAGGCCACCCGTCTTCAGTTCTTCGATGGCCTGCGCGACCGTCGGCCGAGTTAGTCGAGTGACGCTAATTATCTCGCTGATGCGCAGCGGGCGCCGCGCCTGGCGCACCGCAGCGAGAACCAGCGAAGTGTTGAACTGCCGCAGCACCGCGGTACCGGCGGGTATGTCGGCCAACAGCCCAGCCTGCCTTCCGTATGTATGTCCGGAATTGACGATACCCCGGAAGCTCAACCCGGGCATGACCGCAGACGGGCCAGCAGCGGGCGTCCCGGTCCGTGCTCCTCCGCCCCCTTGACGCGATCATGGACGTGCCGTAGGAATAGGAAAGAACGTTTCGTTTATCTCCCCCACCCCCATTGAGCACTGCGGTCTTTGGATCGCAGGAGGGAAGAGTATGCAACCACCCAGCACCCGCAGACCCGGTCGGCGGATGGGCAAGCTGGCCCGCGCCGGACTGGTCGGCCTGTTAGCGGCTGGTACCGCGATCGCCGCCGCAGGGTCCGCCGCCGCGGAGCCGGCCACCTCCGGCGAGACGGTGCCAGCGCCGACCAGCCCGATGGTGGGCGGGTACCTGCTGCAGGCCACGCCGAACTTCAGCTCCATCCAGATGGGTCTTGTGACCCACTTCTACTGGGCGTTCTCCACCATCAGCGGCGGCAAGTGCACCACCGCCTCCCAGGCCGGCATCAACGCGGTGCTCGCCCAGCGGCAGAAGCAACCCAGCCTCAAGGTGATCCGCTCGCTCGGCGGCTGGGGCGCCCGCGGCTTCTCGGACGCGGCCGCCACCGACGCCAGCCGCAAGACGCTCGTCGCCTCGTGCGTCGACGCCTTCATCGCCAACGGGGTGGCCGACGGCATCGACATCGACTGGGAGTTCCCCGTCAGCGGCGGGCTGAACAACATCGGCTACCGCGCCGAGGACCGGGAGAACATGAACCTCCTGGTCGACGAGTTCCGCACCCAGCTCAACGCCTACGCGGACGCGCACGGCAGGAGCCGCCGCGACTTCCTCGTCACCGCCGCGCTTCCGGCCGGCCGCTGGCAGGACTCCGGCGACAACGTGCACGGCGCGCCGTACGACGTGCTGAAGAGCTTCGACCTGGCGACCCTGGGCCGGACGCTCGACACCATCAACATCATGACCTACGACATGGGCACCGGCTACTCGCCGATCTCCATGTTCAACCAGCCGCTCTACAAGCACCCCCTGGACACCAGCGGCGATCCCTACAACAGCATCGACGCGGCGGTGAAGCTCTACCAGGCCCAGGGCGTGCCGGCCAACAAGATCACCCTGGGCGCGGAGTTCACGCTCAGCCGCGGCTTCCTGGTCACCGACGACAAGAACAACGGCCTCTACCGGAACTGGACGGCTACCGGCTGCGGCTCGGCCACGATGGCGAACGCCCTCAAGGCGGGCACCACCGCCCTGGTCAACTGGGACCCGTACGCACTGTCGCCGTACGTGTGGGACCCGGCGGCATTGCGCCTGTGCAGCTTCGAGAATGCGCAGTCGCTCGGCATCCGGGCGCAGTACGCGAAGGAGCATGGCCTCAACGGCATGTTCACCTGGGAGCTGACCGGTGATGCGCAGAACAGCCAACTGCGCGCCATCGCCCTGCCCTTCGAGCCGGAGAAGGTCGTGGCCGCGCCGGCCCCGACCGTCAAGGGCGCCTCCATCATGGCCGGCCAGGGCACCGCGTTCAGCGGCGAGGTCGCCCGGGTCACCGGCAGCTCGGCCGCGTCACTCACCGCCGAGATCAACTGGGGCGACAACACGCACAGCGCGGCGGTGGTGCTGCCGCTGGGCAACGGAGCCTTCTCGGTCACCGGCACCCACACGTACGCCAAGCCGGGCGCCTACACGCTGACGGTCGCCACCATCGACCCCGACCCGATCAACAGCCGCATGGTCAACGCCGTAGCCAGCGTGGGCAGCGTCGACCCGGGCCAGCAGACGATCGTCACCGAGGTCACCGGCGGCGCGCTGAGCTTGAGCGTGGCGGACAACACGCCCATCAACCTGGGCCAGGTCCAGCTCAACGGCCAGGACCAACTCGTCTCGGGGGCCCTCAAGTCGATCACCGTCGTGGATCCGAGGGGTAACAACGCCGGGTGGAGCCTCACCGGCCAGGTGAGCGACTTCCGCGGTGCCGGAACGGCGACCATCCCGGCCGCCGACCTCGCCTGGGCGCCGACCGCGGCGGTCGTACCGGGCTCGATGAACCTCGAACACAGCACCACGACCACCCCGACCGTGGTCGCCGGCCCGGCACTGACCCCGGGCAAGGGCCTCTCGACGGCACACACGCTGTGCTCGGCCAACCAGGGCGCCAGCACCGGCAAGTTCACCTGCGGCGGCGGCCTGAACCTCGGAGTCCCCTTCGACACCCCCGTCGGCGCCTACACCGCGGTCCTCACTGTCACGCTGATCTAGCCCTACCCGTCTCTCTCCGCACGCCGGGGGGGGGGGGGGGGGGGGGGGCCCCCCGCCCCCCCCCCCCCCCCCCCCCCCCCCCCCCCCCCCCCACACCCAGGGGGGGAAGCACAAAAACACCC
>NZ_JBICTV010000038.1:0-70434 GCF_043197855.1 Dactylosporangium sp. NPDC048998 | reverse complement strand
AGGCCCGCGATCTTCACGCCGTCGACGTCACCGACGGCCATCGGCAGGGCGCCGTTGTCCGCGACGATCGTCGCGTAGCCCAGGCCCAGCACGACCGTGCCGGCCCGGTTGATGTTCACCGTCGAGTCCAGGTGGTACACACCGGGGGTGAACAACAGGTTCAGGCCCTGCGCCACCGCCTGGTTCAGCGTCGCCGCGGACACGCCCGGCTTGGCCACGTAGAACTGGTCGATCGACAGCGACGTACCCGGCGTCTGCCCGTTGATCCACGTCGCACCGCTGCTATTGGTGCGCAGCGACGGCACGAACACCCGGTACCCACCCGCATCGGCGTACAGGTACGGCTTCTCCTGCGTCACCGGCGAAGTTGCGAGCGTCGTGATCGGCGGCGTGGGGAAACTCTGGGCGGGCGCGCCCTGCACCCCCGAGAACACCATGTTCCAGAGGGCGCCCTTCCAGCTGCCGATGGTGCTGTCCCGGGTGAACCACTGCTGCTGCGAGCAGGGGTTGATGTTGCCGCTGACCCGCGAGTCGGCGATGTAGCCGCCGGAGGCCCAGCCACAGTTGGGCGAGGCGAGGGTCATGCCGCCGTGCACGTCGATGCGGCGGAACGGCGCGGCCTGCGCGACGGCCCAGCGGTCGACCCCGGAGACCGGGTAGATCGAGAGGTTCTCGGCCGAGCGCCAGAAGTTCTGGGTGGCGTTGCCGGCCATCCAGCCCGCGTCGACCGTGATGTCGCCGTGGATCTGGACGTCCTGCGGGTTCTGGCCGAGGCCGTTGATCGAGGTGTAGAAGCCGATCTGGGCGTTCAACCCCGAGTACGAACCCGGCTTGAACAGGAACTGGTAACGCTCCGTGCCGAACTGGTTCTTCTCCTGCTGCGTGAACACCTGGTCCAGCTTCGCCTGAATCGTGGCGGAGGACTGGGACGGGTCGAACACGATCACGTTCGGACCCAGATCACCACCACCGGGCAGCTGCGGACCCGTCGGCGTGGTGCTCGGCGACGGGCTTGTGTCGGGGCCGGCGCTGTAGACCGCGAACTCGTACAGCGAGTACCCGTACTGGGTGGCCCGGCTCGTACCGTACATCCGGATGAACCGACCGGAACCGGTGACCGTCAGCGTCTCGGTGCCCCCGGGGCCGGACGAGGTCGAGTAGATCGGGCTCCAGCCGTTCACGCCGTCGGCGGAGACCTCGATCCGGTACGCCGTCGCATACGAGCGCTGCCAGGTGAGGACCACCTGGCAGATCTGCGTGGTCGCGCCGAGGTCGATCTGGATCCACTGCGGGTCGACGCCGTGCGCGCTCGACCAGCGGGTGGAGCTGGAGCCGTCGACCGCCTTGGCCGCGGTCAGGCTGCCCGACTCGACCGACGACGCGGTGGCCGGCCGGTTCAGGGCGACGTTGGTGGTGCCGCAGGCCGTGGCGGCGCTCGCCGGCCGGGTGACCACGACGAGCGCGCAGGCAATGAGCGCCGCGGCGACGGCCACGACGGCGAGGAGCGGACGACCTCGGCGCCGGTGCGCGCCCGGGCGGTTGAGTGACGGTTGCATGGCATCTCCAGAGTGGGTCGAGGGCATGCGCCATCGCCGCGCGGCGGGGACGGGACGGCGCCGTGCGCGAAGCGAGAAGGTGCTGGCCCCGGGGGTGTTCGGGGCCGGACGGTTAAGTGGACAGTAGGTCCGCGTGGCGACGCGGGGCAACCGCTTGCCAGGACTTTGCCAAGACGATCTCCATGGTCCACTGTGGACCTTGAATCGTTTGGCAAATTGTGGCAAGCGCTTTCCTCTCGTCTTGTGCCGCTGCTACGGTCCACAACCATCAATTGTTGATGCTCGATTCAACCGCCAAGGAGTCGACATGAGCATCAGATCAACCCTGACGGTCGCCGGCGTCCTGCTCGCCGTCGCCGGCGGTGTCGCGCTCGCCGGCCCAGCCGCCGCGGCCGACGACCCGCCCCGGACGCAGTACCACGAGATGCACGCCAACTGCACGGTGAACCACAGCCTCAGCGACGACCCGATCGTGTTCCCGGGCCTGCCCGGCGCCTCACACAACCACTCGTTCATCGGCAACCCGGGCACGAACGCGACCTCGACGCCCGAGTCGCTGGTCGGCGGTGCCACCTCGTGCGAGGACACCCTGGACGCCTCCGGCTACTGGTTCCCGACGCTGCTGCAGCGTGGCGTGCCGCTGCAGCCGGACAAGCCGACCGTCTACTACAAGTCCGACGTTCGCGACTACCGGACCGTCCGGCCGTTCCCGGCGGGCTTCAAGCTCCTGGTCGGCGACGCCCGCACCCCTGACGCGGCGCACTTCCAGGGCAACTGGCAGTGCACCGGCTACAAGGGCAACGACATCCCGGCGTCCTGCCCCGCCGGCTCCACCCTGCAGGTCCGCCTGACCGCGCCGAGCTGCTGGGACGGGGTACACCTGGACACCCCGGACCACAAGTCGCACATGGCGTGGCCCGTCAACGGCGTCTGCCCGGCCGACCACCCCGTGCCGCTGCCGATGCTGGAGATCAAGCTGCCGTACCCGCTGAACAGCGGCGACACCGGCGGCCTGGCCTACTCGTCCGGGGCCAGCTACACGTTCCACTACGACTTCATGAATGGTTGGGACCCCGCCCGCCAGGCGTACCTGGTGTCGTACTGCATCAACGGCGGCCGGCAGTGCAACGGCTTCGGCGAGGACCCGAAGAAGCCGTAACCGCCACGATCGTCACCGTGCCGGAGCAGGTCTGCCCGCTCGCCTCGGCGGTGTCATGCATGACGAAGGCCGTTGCAGTATTGATCAGGCGAAAGGCCCGGCCCGTGCAGGTTCTGCGCGGGCCGGGCCGGTTCCAGACGGTGGTGCTGGCCGACAGCGTCGGTTAGGGCACGGGCTCCACTTGGACGGCGATGGTTACCGGGTCGGAGATCATGCCCTTCCTCGTCGCCGTGATCAGGGCGGTGTACCAACCCGCGGTGGTGAAGTCGACGTGGCTGAGGTCGACAGCGAGGGCGGCGTTACCCGGGTTGGTACTGGCCCCGACCTCGTTGAGGAATGCGGCGTCGTCGGCCGGACCGTGGCCGACCTGGTAGGCGATCGTGTGCCTGATTACCGCGACTGTTGGAGCCTTCGGCGGTGTCGGGCCGGTGCTCATGCCACCGACGGCGAACGTCGTGACCGCCGCGGCGTGATCGCTGGCCCAGGCGTTGCCGGCGACGTTCGTGGCCGAGGGCCAGCCGACCGTCAACGTGTGTGCCTCCTCGACGTGCAGGGCACCGCGGGTGTAGTGGATGTAGTCGATGCGGTCCTGCGGTTCGGGCTGCCCGTTGCTGTTGGTCGGGGTGACCGGTGACCAGGTGCCTCCGGGGTTGGCGGCGGGATCAGTGTTGGCCACCCGGAACGAGTCGGCCAGCCCGGCACGGGTGAACACGTCCGGGACGGGCCAGGCGACAGCACCTGCGTTGCAGTGCGAACCCGATGTGGCATTGGTCCAGTCGGCACCCGAGGGCGAGGCCAGGTCGCCGAGGAGGATCACCGGCACGCTGCGCTTCAGGTCGTCCTTCATCGCTTGTGCCACCGCCTGTGCCTGCGCGTAGCGGGCGGTTGACTTCTCATGCGAGATCAGGATCGCCGGGTCCGTCATCCCGTTGAAGCAGGCGTTGTACGGGCCGTAGTCGGACTCGTTGAGGTGGGCGACCCACACGTGGATCGGGTTGCCTTCAACCCCGATCGTCACCGCGGCTGCCGGCGTCGAGCCGGTCGGGTACACCGGCTTTGCGGTCGTGAACGGGTAGGCCGAGACGATGCCAAGGTCACCGACCCCGTGGACCTGCCAGCCCAGCGCAGCCCCGACGGACTGCGCCATGGCGTAGCCGCCGTCCTGGAACCCCACGACGCCAATGCCCTGCGCGGCGATCACGGCCAGATTCTTCCCGACCGCGTCGGTGACATGCTGGCCGTTGTCCCAGGCATTCCACGACGCGGTCTGGATGCGCGGGGCCGCGTGCAGCGCCTTGACCGGCACCTCAACGAGGATGCGCGAGGTTGTGGTCCCGTTGGTCGCCGACACCGTGATCTCGCCGGCATTTTGCGGCACCGTGCCCGGGGCGGTCCCGGTGACGGTGCCGTCCGCGCTCACATTGAGCCACGCGTCACCCGAGACCTTGCTGAACCGCGTCGGCGCCGCGCCGTTCCACAGCCCTGCCAGCGGCTGACTGATCGCCGCCGTGACCGGCACGCCCGGTACGTGGAAGGTGTCCGTGACGAAACCCGCGGGCAGACTCGACCACGAGCCCGGCTGCACCGACAGCTTGGTCCACTGCGCATACAACGTGACGGTGCCGCCCTGCTCGGCGGTCAGGTTGCTGACCGTGGCCATGTCCTCGTAGACGACCGGTCCTGTCGCGGTGGTGCTCCACCCGGCGAAGCGGAAGTTTCCGCGGGCGAAGCCGTTCGGTGCAAGTGCCGCAGCTTGGTCGTAGGAGAACGAGCTGTCGGCCGTTGCGCCCCCGTCTGCGCCGTTGCCGTTGTAGTGGACCGTGTAGGTGTTCGGCGCGAACTGCGGGGTGAGCGTCACGTCCGCTGCCGGCATGGTGAAGGTGTTGTTGGCATTCACCGTCAGGCCTGCCGGAGTCTCGACCTGCCAACCCGCGAGGTGATATCCAGTGCTCGGCGTCGGGGTGAGTGCCACGGTGCCGCCCGGGGCGACCGAGTCCGCCGAAGCGGTCGCGGTGCCGTGCGCACCGGTACCGAACGAGACCAGGTGCTGCCCCGCGCCGCGCCAGCGTGCGTAGAGCGTGACAGTCGCCCCGTCGGCCACGGCGAGGTTCGACACGCTCTCCCCGTCGCGGTAGACCACCGGCCCGGTCGGGCTTGTCGCCCAGCCGGCGAAGTCAGCACCGATGCGGGTGTAGCTGTTCGCCGTGAGGGGCGTGGACTGGTCGTAACTGATCTTCTGGTCCGGGGTCGATCCACCGTCCGCGCCGTTGCCCACGAAGTGCGCGGTATACACGTTCGGGCTGAACCTCGCCTGCACCGACACGTTCGTGGCAGGCATCGCGAACGTATTGTCCGCGCTGATCGTCAGATCCGACGGGCTCTGAACCTGCCAGCCGGCGAAGTGGTAGCCCGCCGTCGCGTTCTGGGTGAGCGTCACCTTCGTGCCCGGGCCGGTCGCAGCGAAGTTGGCCGATGCCGAGCCGTGGCCGCCGCTGGTGACCGTGATCGAGTGGTAGTTGGCCGGGTTCGTCGCGGCGAAGTCGTTGGCGATCTGCGCGGAACTGATCGGCTGGTCGTAGAGATTGAAGTCGTCGACCAGGCCGCTGGCCCACGATCCGGGGTAGTCGCCGGTCAGCGTCACCCCGCGGCCGTCGGTGCCGATCCGGAACGGCAGGCCGCCGTCGAGCGGATTGGTCGTGGTGTAGTTGAGGGTGCTTCCGACCTGGGCGCCATTCTCATAGACCTTCAGGGTCTTGGCGGTGCTGTCGACGACGGCGGCGATGTAGACCCACTTTCCCTTGATGTTGTCGAGGTTGGTGAGCCGGGCCGAGTTGCCGCCGATGAGCGCGCTGAGCTGGGTGGTGCCGTTGAGGTTGTAGAGCAGCAGACCACCGTAAGGGCCCGTACCCGACCGCCAGTCTTCGTTGCCGAAGATGGCGCCGTCCTGGCTGGCTTCGGTCTCGTACAGCCAGAACTCGACGGACACGCCGGTGCTGCCGGGCTTGACGTTCGACGGCAGCGTGACGATCTGCGTGCCGCGGGAGACCTGCATCGCCTTGCCACTGATCCCGCTGGCATAGCTGGGCGTTCCCGTCCAGGTCGCGTTGTTGCCGTGGCCTGAGGAATCGATGACCGTGCTACCCGAGTCGTTGTCGAAGTCGTACGAGGCAACTGGCTGGACGTCTCCGGAAACCGTCGGCACCGATGCGTCGGCCGGCGTCGCGGACACGGTGAGCAGTGCGAACAGCATCGTACCGGCCGCGGTGGCGGCGGTTGCCTTCCTTCCCTGCTTGTTATGCATTGTCATCTCCTCAGATCGTCGCCACGCGGCCGGCGTAGCGCTGGGTCCAGCCGGTTCCGGTGTCGGCGGTGATGATCACGTCGTAGTAGCCGCTTTGGGTGGGCCACTCGACAACGGTCGACTTGCCGCCGGCTACCCGGTAGGTCTGGTTGCCGCCGAGGTAGTCGTTGGCCGTCAGGGTGTAGCGCACCTGCTGCGTACCGTCGTTGCGCAGCGTGATCTTGACCGTCGCGGCGGAGCCGGCCACGAGGTCGACGTCGACGCGCGGGATCCCGATGTTGTTCTGCCCGGCGGGCACGACCTGGCCGGCGAAGGAGCGGACGAAGCCGTCGTGGCCGTAGACCGAGAAGGCGTACTTTCCGTCGGTCTGCGTGACGTCCCAGGTGTAGCTCTTCGTGGCGCCCTGGCTGATGGTCAAGGCGGTGTTGGCGAACACCTGGTACTTGTCCGGGAAGACCTGCATGCTCAGCGTCTTGCCGGACGCACCGCCATGCATGGACAGGTCCGCGCGGACGGTGCCCTTGACGCGGTCCTCGACGAGCACGCCGTGGCCGTGGAAGGGCAGCGGCCGGGGCTTGAGCTGCCCCGCGGGGTACGTCGGCACGCTGGACGTGCTGAGCGTCAACGGCGCGACGACCGGGCGAGTGAAGTCGATCGCGCTGGTGAGGTCGCCGCTGATACCGCGGCGCCATCCGCTGATCGTGGTGCTCATTGCCGGCGTGGCGCGGTACGCCGTCCACGTCTCGAGGAAGCGGATGACGGAGGTGTGGTCGAATACCTCCGAGTTGACCCAGCCGCCACGCGTCCATGGCGACACCAGCATCATCGGCACCCGAGGGCCGTAGCCGATCGGGGTGCTGCCGGACCACTCAGCCGGCTCGCCCGGTTCGGGGCGCGGCGGCAGGACGTGGTCGAACGCGCCGTCGTTCTCGTCGTAGGTGATGATCAGCAGCGTCGACTTCCAGAGCTCCTTGTTGGCCTGGAGGGTGTCGATCACCTTCTTGACGAATCGGCCGCCGTCGGCCGGACCTGCCGCCGGGTGCTCGGACCAGCCGTAGGGCGCGACGATGTACGACACGTCCGGCAACGGGTGCTGCGCATCGGGCTGGCACGCGGCGATGAAGTCCTTCAACACGCCGACGAGGTTCGTGTCGGAGTTGTTGTCCGGGATACCGGTCGAGGCGTACGGGAACGAGTTGGCGCGCCACACCAGACCGGTGCCGGGAGCGGTTTTGACCGGGTCGTTGAGGTTCGCGCTCGACGGGGTGAACGAGGCGAAGCCGCGGATCGGGTTGTCGGTGTAGTCGCCGACCCAGCTGCCACCGTTGTTGGTGTTGTCGACGTAGATCCGCCAACTGACGCCGGCCGCCTGCATGGCCTCCGGGTAGGTCGGCCAAGCACGGTTGCCGGAAGACTCGCCACCATTGCTCACCACACCGTTGGAGGTCCCGGTCCAGAGGTACAACCGATTCGGGGTGGTCGGGCCAGGCATTGAGCAGAAGTTCATGTCGCAGACCGTGAACTCCTGCGCGAGCGTCGCATGCACCGGCACCTCACTGAGGTAGTAGTAGTGCATGCTGTTGCTGCCCTTGTCCGGCACCCAGGTGTTCCAGCGGCCGCCGTTCGCGCCGTAGAAGTTGTGGTCGAACCCAAAGTTGCTGGCGGAGTGGAACGGCGTGACCACACCGGAGCCGTTCGGCTGCTGGAAAACGGTCGTCCCGTTCTGGAATCGCAGCGTCTGCTTGTCGTTGTGACCGCGCACGCCCGGCAGCTGACCGAAGTACTGGTCAAACGAGCGGTTCTCCTGCATGAGGACCACGACATGCTTCAGATCGGCCATCGTCCCGGTGAAGCCCTCGGGCAGCACATAGCCCGTCGACGGCGAGGGACTAGGTGACTTCGCCGGCGCCGCCGCGGCCGAACCAGCGCCACCAACCGCAGCATCACCAACCGCCACGGCCCCGGCCGCGACGCCAAGGCCCTGGAGCACCCGCCGGCGCGTCGGCCTGAACTCACTGTTCCCGGAGGCGGTTCGACCCTCGCCATCCCCGGCGGTGCCGATGTATCCGGCATCCTCTGTGGACATCGCAGTACCCTTCCCATGCGACTGAAAATCCGACGCAGTCCACCGTTTGAAGGTGAACGGACGGACTACCGGGAGTTCACGGTGGACTGTCTCTCGACCAAGATCAGTTCGACCACCGTGTGCAGAGGTCGGGGGCGGGCCGCGCACGGACGCGTCCAGGACACGTCAAACCAGACCACAAGCCCGTCAGTACATCAGGGCGAACAACAAGCCGGACTCGCGTGAGCAGCGCGCAGTCGACGTGGAAGTAGTCGCACGCCGTACGAGAGGCCGTTGCGGGCCGCGTACAGCGCAGCGAGCGCACCGAGATCGACGATGCGGTATCTGGCGCTGCGTGACCGGAGCCGAGCAGCCCGAAACCACCGCCGCGGGCAGCGCCCCTCCGTCGACGGGGCTCCCGCCCGGATTCCTCGGCGGCGTTTCCCGCGCTACCTCAATTTCTTTCGTGGAGGTAAGTACCTCACGAAAAAGTGCGTGGTCGATGGCGGGAAGCTTCATGAGGGATCATCTGTTGGCAGAGGCGAGCGGGCAAAGAATCCGCCGGCTCGAAGAACTTCCCGCACAGGCATGGCAGGGATCACACCCAGGCGTCGCCGCGGAGCGGGAAATGCCCAGCTGGTCAAGGTTTCCGCCTCGCGGAAATCGCCAATCCGAGGATAGGGAGAAAGACCATGTCCGACCTTGAGCGGAACAAGCAGGTCGTCGTCGACTACTATCAGACCGCATTCAGCGGCAACCCGCAGAAAGCGATCGCGGACCACTTCGGCGACCGCTACATTCAGCACAACCCCGACGCCGCTGACGGCCCGGAAGCCTTCACCGGATTCGTCACGTGGCTGCGCAGCGAATACCCCAACCTGCAGCTCGACATCAAGCGGGTCCTGGCCGAAGGCGACATGGTCGTCACCCACTCCCACCTGATCCTCGAGCCCGGCAAGCCCGGCCGGGCGCTGGCGGACTTCTTCCGCCTGGAGAACGGCAAGGTCGTCGAGCACTGGGACGTCATCCAGGACGTGCCCGAGGAATCGGCGAACCCCAACGGCATGTTCTGATCGCCGGCTCCACCGCTGCCGCGCAGCGATGCCCTGACCCCCGTGTCGTGGCGCGCAGCACACGCACCGGCCCGCGACGCCATCACGGGCCGGTGTGGCAGGTCAGGCGTCACTTGCGCCGACGAGGTCTCCCGCGTTGGCCTCGGCCCAATCCACCAGGGGAAGCAGGAGAGCGGCCAGTTCACGCCCCCGCTCGGTCAGGCTGTAGTCGACCCGCGGCGGCACCTCCGGGTACGCCTCCCGCAGGATCAGGGCATCGGCCTCAAGGGTACGCAAGGCGGATGCCAGCATTTTGTCGGTGACGCCGTTCAGCCGGCGGCGCAACTCGCCCCACCGCAATGTCTGGCTGGACAGCGCGACCAGAATCAGCACAGCCCAGCGGCTGGTGACGTGATCGAGGAGCACCCGGCTGGGGCAGCTCGGCACGAAGACATTGGGCGGGTGACCTCCAGCCGCCGCCCCGCCCACCTGCATGCTTTCCTTCACGACAGTACCTTACGAAGCATTACCTACGGTCGCCTGAGAACGGTACACCGCGTGCGTCGACCGAGCGAACGACCGCCATCCGGTAACCACCGCTAGGGGATCCGCGCATCCCGTTGCGCGGATTACAGGCCAACCACAGCAGAAAGAGCCATACAGCAATGCGCATAAATCTGGAGAGACGTCTGCCCCTCGTGCTACATAGCCCACGCCCGCTTCGACAAGGCCATCACCGCGTTCGCTTACCGTGACGGGCATGGCCGCGCGGGGATTCGGATTAGATGCCCTCTTCAGGCGTGGGCTGGTGCCGCGCTGCGGTGATCGCCGACAGGGAAGCCAGGTCGAACCCTCCCACGCCGAGTACCTGGTGGACATCCCATTCGATGATCTCGATCGTGGCCTTCCCGTCCGCGCACATCGGATCGCTGTTCGCCACCGTTGCCGCCTCCTCGCGTGAGGCGGCGCGTACAACGTAAATGCCGGTGCTGTTGTCCGGCGTGGGGCCGGAGATGAGCACTGTGCCGTGCTCATGTTGCGTGCGCATCCAGGCCAGGTGGCGGTCAAGCACATCCGGGCCCGGAAACAGCGGTTCGCTCCTGCGCCTCATCACGAGATACCAGATCATGACGGTCCTCCCAGATGACACCACAGAGCTGGCCGGTCGGCTGACGAAGGCCAACCCGCGACTCCAACAGCTTCTCCGCGTACTGGCGGCACCCCCGCCGGTTCCCTTGAACCTCGCTACCTTGAACTCAGGAGAATCGTGGCATAGGTACAGAATTGTGGCGTAGGTTCTCCGACATGACCAGCAACGACGACGCACGGACCTGCCGGCGGCTGCCGGGCCGCCGGGCGCTCGTGACCGGCGGCAGCAGGGGGATAGGTGCGGCCGTGGCGCGGCGGCTGGCCGCCGAAGGCGCCTCGGTCGCCATCAATTACCACAGCAACGCGCAGGTGGCCGAGGCGCTCGCTGCCGAGATCTCCGCGACAGGCGCTACCGCGGTCGCCATTCAGGCCGATATCGCCGATCCCGAGGCGGTCGGCACGCTCGTCGACGAGTCCGCCGAGCGGCTCGGCGGACTCGAGATCCTGATCAGCAACGCTGGTATCGAGCACTTCGGCGCGTTGCGCGAGATCACCCCCGCCGACTTCGACCGGGTGTTTTCCGTGAACCTCCGAGGGCAGCTGTTCGCCGCGCAGCACGCCGCCCGGCACGTGGGCGCTGGCGGCTCGATCGTGTTGATGTCCTCGGTCAGCGCTTCGACCCAGATCTTTGATCACACGCTCTACGCCTCCTCCAAGGCGGGGGTCAGTGCCATGGTCCGCAACCTCGCGCCGGAACTCGGACGCCGCGGCATCCGCGTCAACGCGGTCGCGCCCGGTGGCACCGCCACCGACATGGCCACAGAGTTCGCCCACCGCTACCGGCATCCGGACATGCCCGAGCTACCCCCAGAGACGGCCATGAACACCATGAATGCGCTGCGCCGGCTTGCCCGGCCGGAGGAGATCGCGGCCGCGGTGGCGTTCCTCGCGTCCGACGACGCTTCCTACGTGACCGGCAGCACGCTGGCCGTCGACGGCGGCTACTTTTAGCGACAGACCGTGCATTCCCGCGGTTCCCCCGTTCCACACCACACACCCGACGTCGAGGCCTGGCTCGTGGCGAACCAAAACGTCACGTTCCACTTCACCCCGGTCAGATCAGCTGGCTGAACCAGAACGAGAGCTGGTTCGGGATCCGTCAACGCCCTGACCACCCGCATCCGCCCCCGTCGCCCGCGCGGTCTACACCATCGCCGAGGCCGCGCACCTGCTGTCGCTGTCCACCGGCAGCACCTACACCCTCGTACGCAAGGACGAGATCCGGCCATGAAGGTCGGCGGCCGGTGGGTCGATCAACTGCTCGTCCTGACCGCACCCGCCGAAACGGCAACCGGCCGTGCTGCGGGTCAGAACGCCGGCAGATCCGGGAACGCCTTGGCGACCGCAGTGTGCGCGAGCTTGCCGTCGCAAGTGTTCACGCCGAGACCGAGCGCCGGGTTGGACTTGATTGCCCGACGCGGGCCGAGCTGGGCGAGGGCACGCAGGTATGGGAACGTGGCGTTCGTCAGCGCCTTGGTCGAGGTCTGCGGCACACCACCGGGCATGTTCGTCACGCAGTAGTGGCGGATCCTGTCGACCTCGTACACGGGCTCGGCGTACGTGGTCGGGCGGGAGGTCTCGAACGCGCACCGGGCCTCCTGGCAGCTACCCGGACCGGACTTACACCGGCAGGCGAGGACGAGCCTACGACTGCAGCTGAGCTACACACTTACCTCCAGGTCCGCTGGGCGCACGAGAGACCGAGGTTAAGGCTGGGCATCAATCACCACGCCCGATGGCGCTCCGCCGGTATGCGCGGCGTTGCGCCCACCCTGCTGCGAGCGGAGGGAGTACCTGACACCGCGGCATGAGCTGGTGCCGAGCAGCGTCAAGGGTCGCCAGGCGTGGCGGGGACCTGGAAACCACCGACGTACGCCACGATCGGCAGCCCGACCAGGGTCGCCACCAGGAGAGGAACGTCGTGTCGTGCCGTGAGGACCGAGAAATCATGCTGGCTTGACCTGTCCGGGAGCCGCGTGTAGCGCCGGCTTAAGGGGGTAGGTCGAGCCCGGCGCCAACATTGTGGGCGTGCGGATGCGCGATGTGTCACCGGTTCTGGCGGCTGCTCCGATCCAGGATCGTGCAGGGTTCAGTCTGGCCCCTATGGGTAGCAGGCGCTCGTATGCACTCCCGGCCGTTCGAACGGCGGGGGTGACCGATGAAGATCGCTGCCCAGCTTGCGACCTCGCTGGCGGCCGAACGCACCGAGCGGATGGGGTTGGGCCCCGGGGGTGCTGGTGCTCGTTTGAGGCATTCATCAACACGGCAACCGCAGCCTACGACGGGAGGTCGACGACATGACGACCGCTGAGCAGGGACACGGTGCGGTGATCGTCACCGGCGCCAGTCGGGGAATCGGCGCTGCGATCGCCGAAAAGCTGGCCGAGGACGGGTACGGCGTGGTCGTCAACTACGCGGCGGACACGGACGGAGCCGAATCGGTGGTCTCCACCATTCGCGCCCGCGGCGGCCAGGCCATCGCCGTGCGCGCGGACGTGGCGGCCTCCGACGACGTAGCGGACATGTTCCAACGAGCACAACGCGAGATGGGACCACTGGCCGCGCTGGTCAACAACGCCGGAACGCTAGGCGAACAGGCACGCGTCGACGAGCAGGACGCGGACGAACTGACCCGGCTGATGCAGGTCAACGTCGTCGGCCCGATGGTGTGCGCCAAGCACGCCGTCCAAGCAATGTCGACCGCGCACGGCGGGCCGGGTGGATCCATCGTCAACATCGCCTCGCTCGCCGCCCGGACCGGCGGCCTAGAGGGAGCCGTGCCCTACGCAGCCACCAAAGGCGCCTTGGTGACGTTCACCCACGGCCTCTCCAACGAGGTCGCCTCCGAAGGGATCCGCGTCAACAGCGTCTCACCAGGCCTCATCGACACGGACATGGCAGCGTCAGCCCCATGGGCGCCAGAGGTCGTCGCGCACAGTCCGATCGGTCGCATGGGCCGGCCCGACGAGATAGCGGCCGCCGTGTCATGGCTGATCTCACCGGCGGCATCGTTCGTCACCGGCAGCGACATCACCGTCTCAGGCGGCCGCTGACAGACCACCACCGTGGACCGGGTTCCGGTTCCCGCCCGAGGTGATCGTCCTGGCGGTCCGCTGGTACCTGCGGTTCAACCTCTCCTACCGCGAGGTGGAGGAACTCCTGGTCGAGCGTGGCGTCGAGGTCGACCGCGTGACCGTGTTCCGATGGGTGCAGAGGTTCACCCCGTTGTTGGCCGACGCCGCCCGGTTCTGTCGGGACTCGCCAGGTGATCGGTGGTTCGTTGATGAGACGATCATCGCCGGACACGCCTTCGTGCAGAACCTGCGGCGCGGGCATTACGCGGGCCTCGCGCAGCGCACAAAAGCGGAGGCATCGTGAACACGTTCAGGCATGTGCTCGTCACGCCCGTGCACACCACCTCGTACCTCGAAACCGGGCCGGAAAACGGTCCCGTGCTGGTGTTCGTCCACGGCTGGCCGGGGCTTGCCTCGACGTGGCGGCACCAGCTCGGGTACTTCGCCGCACGGGGCTACCGAGTGGTCGCACCCGACATGCGGGGTTACGGTGACTCCACCGTCCATGACGACTCGGCCGCCTACCGGCAAGAGCTCGTAGCCGCCGACATGCTCACCCTGCTGGACCACCTCGGGCGCCGGCGGGCGGTCTGGATCGGACACGATTGGGGAAGCCCCACGACCTGGAACCTCGCCGCGCACTTCCCTGAGCGGTGTGTCGCCGTCGCCACGCTCGCCGTCCCATTCGGCACGCTGGAACGCGGGTGGGACGGCCTGCTTGCGACGGTCGACCGCGACCGATACCCACAGGACACGAACCCGTACGGCCAGTTCGACTACATGGCCTACTACGAGAGCCACGCCGAGCGCGCGGCGTCCGTCTTCGAGTCGGCCCCAGGCAACACGGTCAAGGTGCTCTTCCGCCGTGGCAACCCGGCGGAGCACACCAGGTCCGCACCGAGATCCGCGATCACTCGCGAAGGCGGCTGGTTCGGCGGCGCCCCGAGCGCCCCGGACGCCCCGCTGAGCACCACCGTCCTGACTGAGCGCGACTTTCAAGAACTCACCGTTGCCCTGGCGCGCAACGGGTTCGGCGGGCCCACCGGCTACTACCTCAACCATGAGGTGAACGCCCGCTACGCAGACGCGGCACCGGGCGGCCGCGTGCTCCGGCTACCGGTGCTGTTCGTCGGCGCCGCCTACGACCAGGTCGCCGACCTTCGCAGCCCCACAGCACTCAACGCGATGCGATCCACTTGCCCAGATCTCACCGAGGCCACCGTCCCGGCCGGGCATTGGCTCCACATGGAGGCACCGCACGCGGTGAACGAGCACATCGAGTCCTGGCTCACCAGCCAGGTCTCCGAGTCGCGGTGGTGATGCTGCTGGCACCGAGCACCGCCTCGGCCCCTGTCATCGTCGGCAAGGTTAAAGATCGAGCTCGGCTCAGAAATCCGCCGCTAATTTCCTTGCCTCCTCCTGACCGAGCGCGATTTTCTCCGCGCCCTTCTCTTTCCCGCCCCACGTCGTGCCGTCCACCACCAGCGTTTGAACCTCCTTGACCCCGATGAACTTTAGCCAGAAATCGATGTACCTTTTCTGATGGTCGAACCGGGAGGCGGGCGTCGGCGAGTCTTCCGAATACGTCCCGCCTCGCGCATAGACCACGAAGGCGCGGGGAGTTTTCAGCAACGGGCCGTACTCGATGCCGTCATAGGTGAAGAGCATGTTCCGCTGACAGGCCAGATCAATCAATTGCTTAAGTTTGTACGGATAGGCGAAGTTCCACATGGGCACGCCGAGCACGATGCGGTCCGCTTGCTGGAAACGTACCGCCAGCTCCTGAATTTTGTCCCAGATGGCGGACTCCACCCGGTCCATCGGTTCCTTGCTCACGCCCTTGTACTTCGCCCCGATTGCCTCCTGATCGAAGTCCGGCAGCATTTCCTCCCAGACGTTCAAGGTATCGACCATGACCCAGGGGCAAGCCTGACGGTAGGCTTCGATAAATGCGCTGGTGACGGCGATCGACGCAGACCTGGATCCGCGCGGAGAGGATTCGATGTTGAGTAGACGCATGACCTTACCTCGCGAGCCCCGCGAGGGGAGCGGACATCGAGGCGCCGCCGGCCGTGGCCACGATCGCGGTGGCGGCCCGGTAGGTATCCTTGGCTCTACCTCCACGTACGGATCGACCGCACTACCCCGTCTGCGCCACCAATAACCTCGTTCCCTGATGCGACCGAGGCCGTCGTCGCGGTGGGCTCCGGTCGTACCGACGTGCTTGGCGCGGCGGCAGCCGAACTGGCCACCCCGCAGCCTGTGCAAACGTTCGGGCTGGAGCCATGAAACCGCCTGCCCGTGCTCGATCCTGGTCGCCACCGATGTCGGCGTTCGCCGGGTTCCGGTTCCCCCCGGAGGTGATCGTCCTGGCGGTCCGCTGGTACCTGCGGTTCAACCTCTCCTACCGCGACGTGGAGGAACTCCTGGTCGAGCGTGGCCTCGAGGTCGACCGTAACTGTTCAGCTGGTTTTGGGCATCCAGCGGACCCGCGACGGTCGTATCGCTATCGGCGGCCTGGGCGTCCCGTACCACTTCGCCTCAACGTTCGACCCGGCGGGCACCACACCATCGGAGACGATCCAGCAGCTCAAGGCGCACCTTGGCGAGATGCTGCCGGCGACCCGGAAGGCGAAGGTCGACCGCGCCTGGAGCGGCATCCTGGGTGTCCCCGTGACTGGACGGCAAGCGTGACGTTCGACGAGAGCACCGGCTTGGGCGCCTCCGGCGGATACACCGGTCACGGGGTGGTCGGCACCAACCTCGGCGCCCGTACGCTCGCGGACCTGATCCTCGGTCGCGACACCGGGCTCACCCACCTGCCCACGCGGCTCAGGCCTCCGCCAGCCGTACGTGGAGCGAGGCTCCGAACCGCTCGAAGAAGATCTCGTACGCCGGCTCGCCGGGCGTCCACGCATCGTTCACGTCGCGGGCGGTGTAGCGGCGCACCGCCTCGCCCAGGTCCGAGCAGGCCGCCACCCAGGCCTCGCGGCCCTGGGCGACGACCCACTTGCACAGGTCCTCGGTGTCGTCCTCGGAGTACGGCACGCCGTCGACCACCGGGCCGTCCCAGTAGTCGGCAATCTCCTCGGCGGCCTGCTCGTAGGCGAGCTGGTAGGCGACGATCTCGTCCGCGGACGCGCGGCGCAGCCAGGAGACGAGGCTGTCCTGATTGCGCGCGTGTGACTCGAGGACGCTCCAGAACCGGTCCGGCATTTGCTCCACCCTCACGCCTGCTCCAGCTTGACGAGGAACTGCCGGATGTACAGATCGACCTCGTCCCGACGATACCCGCGCGGCACCGTCGGCAGCTCGGCCCCGCGCAACGCGGCCACAGCGGCGGGGCGCCGGCGCATGCTCCGCTTGCGTCAGGCGAACATGAATCGTCCACCATCGATGCCGATCGCCTGGCCGTTGATGTAGCCCGCGCCTTCGCTGGCGAGGAAGACCAGCATAGGGGCGCAGTCCTCGTACGCCGTGCCGAACCGTCCCGTCGGGATCTGCTCCGCAAGCATCTTCGCGGCCTCACGGCCCTGCTCGCTCAGGTCGTAGGCAGGGGTCCTGATGACCGGCAGGAAGGTGTTGGTGACGATGCCGTACTTTCCCCACTCTTGGGACGCGTTGCGGGTCAGCGCCATGATCGCACCCTTGGCCATCTCGTACGGGGTGAAACCGGGGATTCCAAATAGCGCGGAGTGCGAGGCGGTGTTGATGATGCGCCCGTAGTGCCGTTCCTTCATGTACGGCAGGCACTTCTGCATGAACAGCATCGTCTGGAGCGGCCCGGTGACGAAGCTGGCGATCGTGTCTTCCGGTTTGGTTTCTTCCAGATACCGCATCTCGCCCATGGCGCCCTGCGCGATGTTGGCCAGGATGTCGATCTGCCCGAACGACTCGATCGCCACCCCTACCACCTGGTCGATCTCGTTCTCGTTGGCCACGTCACAGGTCACCGCTACAGCCTTGCCGCCGCCAGTGGTGATTTCCTCGGCCAGTTCCTTCACCAGTTCGCCTTGGATGTCGGCGAGCACCACAGCGGCACCCTCGTCAGCGAACCGCCGCGCACAGCCTCGCCCGACACCGGACGCCGCACCGGTCACGATGGCCACCCGCTCGCTCAACTGTCCCATCTCGACTCCCTTCACTTCTTCGACCAATGGCTTGGTTTGTCTATATCGCCGACCATCTCAGGCTCGGCAACGCTCTCGAAACACCGTCGTCACGGTTCCTGCGTTCCGCCCGCCGACTCCACGATCCTCTCGCCACGGCCTCCGCCCGATGATCAAGGAGCGTCAGCGCCCTTGCGACACGTCCTGTGCGGTCAGCACTCGCATCTGCTCGGCGGTAGGGACACCGATCGCCCGTAGGCAACCTGCCTGCCGGGTGACCGCGTCGTCGAAGAGGTGCGGGCGTAGCGGGCGTTGCCGAAGGTGGCGTTCTCCGGGACCTGTTCGAAGTGCGTTCGCAATGCCGCGAGCGTGCTGCCGGGACAGTCGTAGCCGTTCGCCTGAGCGAAGCCGTCGCAGATGGCCACCAGCTCGTCCGGTCCGTAGTTGGCGAAGTGGAACCTTTCTCCTCCCGTCGTCGTCCGGTGGCACTACGACCGCCGGGGCGGGCCGGTTCAGTTTTCTTCTTTCCTTCGTCGATCGGGGATGACCAGGACGGCTGATGCCTCGTTCACGACGACGCGACCTTCGGTGACCCGATCGGCCACTCGTCACGTAGTTGGCACGGAGGCCCACAAGTCGTGTGCCGGGAGGGCACACGACGTGGGCACCGTGCTGTTCCAGCAGCCTCCGCGCCGCGACCTGCACGACACGGTGGGGCACGCGATCGCCACCATCACCATCCAGTCCGCCGCCGCGCTGCGGCTGCTGGACCGGAATCCGCAGCGCAGCCGCGCGGCGCTGGAGGCCATCCGCGGCACCGGCCGGGCGGCGCTGGCCGAGATGCGGGCCACCCTCGGCGTCCTGCACTGCAGGAAGCGCTGACCAACGTGCTTCGGCACGCCGGACAGCAGGCCGGCGCCGAGGTACTGCTGCGGGCGGCCCCCGAGTCGGTCACCGTCGAGGTGACCGACAACGGGTCCGGCCCCGGCGCCGGGCAGCCGGACGACCCAAGCGGCGTAATGCCCGACCGCGGCGACGGACGGCGTTGACGGTCGCGTCTGGCCCCTGAACTGGGGCCCCAGCCACCGGGACCGTTCAGCAGGGCCGGTTGCCGGCGCTGGTGCTGCCCCAGATCCGGTAGTCCCCGCCGCCGGGCCGGGTCAGCGAGTACGTCACGTCCCATCGCGTGCAGGTCTCCGACTCGCGCCCCTTGGGGCCCTTGCCGGCCTCCTGGTGGCTGCGGAACGTGACCCGCGCCTGCATGGTCCCCTTGCCGGACGTGTCGGGCCCGAGGGCGAGCAGCAGGATGTCGTCGTCGGTGCTGGTGCTGATGCCCTCGCTGAACCGCCGCACCGCGTTCGCGTCGCCCTGGTTGAGGGAGCCGCCGGGGTCCATGACGGCGAGCGCGGCGTTCGCGTTCCTGGCGTTGACCGAGGAGAAGTACGTGTCGAACACCGCCGCCACCGCGGGCGCCTGGGCCGGGTCGAGGCTGGGGTCGAGGCGGACGCTGCCGACGGAGGCGGGCAGCGTGGGCGGCCCGGCGGTCGTGGTGGCGGTGGTCGGCGCCGGCTGCGCGGTCGTCTGCGCCGGCTCCGGCCCGTCGTCCGCGCTCGTCGCCGGCCCGCCGGTCGGCCCGGCGGTGGGTGCGGCCGTGCCGCCGGGCAGCCAGCGGTCGCGCAGCACGAACGCCACGGTGCCGCCCGCGAGCAGCACAACGATCGCGACCACCGCCGGAAAGATCCAGACGGGCCGCCGGGCCGGTTCGACCTCGACCGCCGGAAACAGTGCCTGTCCGGGATGCTGCGGCTGCGCGCCGGCCGGCCCGCCGGAGACCGGCCACGGCTGCACGCCCTGTGCGGGCGGCGCGCTCTGCACCTGCGGCATGTTCGGCACCTGCGGCACGTCCGGCGGCGCGGACGCCGGCCCCTGCCACGACTGCTGCGCCGGCACGGCGGGCGCCCATGGGTCCAGTGACTCTGCGCTTATCGGATTTGTCAGAGCACTCGGCGGGGCTTCGGGGCCTGCCCCGTACGCGGGCGCCGGCATGTTGGCCCCCGCCGCGGGCGGCGACCAGGAGCCGAACTCGTCGGCGGGCGCGGAGGCGGGCCACGCCACGGGAGGATCGGCCGGCAGCATCCCGGGCCCGCCGGTCTGCGACTCGGCGGGCGCTCCCCAGACGGCCGGTCCCCCGGCGGCGGTAGGCGCCGGGGGCCAGGAGCCGAGCCCCTCAGCGGCCGGCCCTTGCGGCGCACGGACCGCACCGCAGCCCGTACACGCCCCGCCGTCCCCGGCGTTGCTCGTGCCGCAAACCCCACACTGCCACATGTACCAGACCGAACCGTACATCGATGGCGGATACCATCGGCGCATCGCCCGACATCGTCCGCCGTTCGTGCGGGGCCGCCTCGATCGACGGTAGCGCCGTTCCGAACCCTCGGCCTGGCGACGGCGCGATCAGCACCTTCCGCCCCGACCGGCCCGATCCAGCGGTTGAGGCTCCAGTACCACACCGCCACGATGCCGGACAGCAGCGCCCCGAACAACGCGAGCGCGGCCAGGTAAACGCCGAACGGCATGTGGCGCTCGAATTCCGTGGCCTGCCCGCGGCAGATTGGACTGTATGGCGGTGACGATTGGGTTACGCGGTTGGGATTTCGCGGTTCAGGCCACCCGGTACGAGGCGGTCGCGGAGCGGCGGCTCGTCTTGCCGATGAGCTGGAGTACGACCGACGTGCCGGCCTTGGTCCCGGCGGCGGCCACCGTCACGCTCTCCTCGACGCCGCCCCGCTCGTCGGCGGTGAGTGTGGTCAGCGTCCTGGTGCCGGCGTGCACCTCGATCCGCTCCCCCGGCCCGAACCCGCTCGCGGTCAGCCTCACCGCGGCGCCGGCCCGGCCGCTGTTCGGTTGGAGCAGGACCGTCGCCGGCGGGGCGCTCGGCGTGTGCGCGGGGCTCGCGGGCGGGCCGCCGGCCGGCGTCGACGTGGTGACGCTTGGCGATGGCGCGGCGCCGAACAGGCTCTCGACCTTCGCCTTGCCGTCGTTGAACAGGCCGCGGCCCCAGGGTGTGAGTGTCATGATGAGCACCCACGGCAGCAGCGGCAGCGCCGCGAATCGCAGCCGGCGCAGTATCCCCCAGCCGCGACGGCGGCGCGGGCTGGGCGGCCCAGGGGGCCCCGATTGCGCGGGCGGGCCGCCCGAAGGGCGCCGCGGCTCGTCATCGTCGTCGTCGGGCATGAGGTCGGCGTCGCCGTACACGGCCACGTTGCCCTGCAGCGTTACGCCCGGCCCGATGATGACCGACGGCCGCGGCCGCCGCGGCGGCGCGGCATCGGGCTGGGCGCTGACCGGCGCTACGGGGAACGCGCTCACGGGCGCGGCGGCTGGGACCGGGAAACCACTGACCGGAGCCGTGGACGTGGTCGGGAAGCCGCCGGGCGGTGCCGAGACGGCGGCCGGCAATGAGGATGTACCGCCGTAGACCGCGCCGGTCCGCGTGTGGTCTGCCGGCGGGGAAGGTACCGGGCCGGCCGGGCCGTTGGCGAGTAGCAGGGCACCGAAGGCGACCGGGAGCTCGGGCTGCTCGGGCACGACCGGGGCGAGGCCGAAGCGGGCGTGCAGTCGGCTTGCCACCAGCGGCAGCCGGCTGGAGCCGCCGACGAGCACGATCGCGTCCAGGCGCGCGGGCGACACCCCCGAGCGCTCCAGCACCCGGCGCGTCTCGTCGACGGCGCGGTCGACGAGCGGGCCGGCGATGCGGTCGAGCTCGTCGCGGGTCAGGTGCGTGGCGCGGTCGCCGCCGGGCACGTGGATCGGCGCCGAGGACGCCCGGGACAGCATCTCCTTGGCCTGGCGTACCTCGGACCAGAATGTGCGCCGATCGCGGAACTCGGCCGCGGTGCGCGGCGCGGCGAGCCGTCGCCAGAGCTCCGGGTCGGCGGCGGCGACCAGGTGGCCGAGATGGCCCACGAGCGCCGCGTCGACGTCGGTGCCGCCGAGGTCGGCCAGGCCGCCGGTGGCCAGCACGCGCAGGCCCGCGGGCGCTGGGCCGGCCGGCGCCTCGACGACGGTCACGTCGAGCGTGCCGCCGCCGAAGTCGAAGACCACCGCGCAGCGGCCGGGGGCCAGGCGTCCGCCGAGGGCGCGCACGCAGTACGTCGCGGCGGAGACTGGCTCGTCCAGCAGTGTGACCTGGCCGAGCCCGGCGCGCGCGGCCGCGTCCACCAGCACCGCCCGGCGGGTGTTGCCCCAGTCGACGGGGCAGGTGAGGACGGTCGCGCCGGTCACGGGCACGCCGGTGTGGGCGGCCTCGGCGGCGGCTCGGCGCAGCACGGCGGCGAGCAGCTCGGCGACGGGCAGCTCGCGGTCGCCGAGCAGGATCACGCCCTCGTCGACGCGGCCCTTGGGGTTGGGCTCGAACCGCGCGGCGTCGGTCATCATGTGCCGCTCGGCGTCACGGCCGACGAGCAGCGCGCCGGCGGCGTCGGCGAAGACGGCGGAGGGCAGCAGCGGGCTGCCGTCGAACAGCAGCGGGCGGGGCGTGCCGTCGCCGCGGTCCACGACCGCGACCGTGTTGGAGGTGCCGAGGTCCACGGCGAACCGGAAAGGCATCGCGGCATCGTACCGGCCGCCCTGCGTGGCACGTCCGGCGCCGAGTGCCCGAGGGTTGCCAATGCCCTACTTTTACTATAGGAAATACAGACTATACGCATCCACGGCCGGAAGGGTGGGCATGGTCGCCGAGAGCGCCGTCCGCAGCGCGCAGCAGGGCGACGGCCGGCGCGCCACTCGCGGCAGGTGGGGGCTGCGCATCGTCGCGCTGGTGGTGCTCGGCGTGCTGTGGCAGGTCACCGCCACCGTCATGCACAATCCGGCGTTCATCCCCTCGCCCGGCGCGGTGTGGCACCGGCTGGTGCAGACGTCCACGACCCACGACGGCGTGCGCGGGTACAGCGGGCACCTGCTCATCGAGCACCTCGGGGTGAGCCTGCGGCGCATCCTCATCGGCTCCGCGATCGGCGTGGCCGGCGGCTTGATCGCCGGGGTCGTGATGGGCACCGTCGGCTGGGTGCGGGTGGTCACCGAGCCGGTCGTCACGTTCGTGCGGGCGTTGCCGCCGCTGGCGTACTTCAGCCTGTTCGTCATCTGGTTCGGCATCGACGAGACGCCGAAGCTGTGGCTGCTGTCCATCGCCGCGCTGCCGGCCGTGGCCGTGGCCACCGCCTCCGCCGTCGGATCGGCGCCGAGCGCGCTCGTCGAGGCGGTGCGCGCGCTGGGCGCGAGCCGCTGGGCCACGATCCGCGACGTCGTGCTGCCCAGCGCTCTGCCGGAGATCTTCACCGGCGTCCGGCTGGCGGTCGGCATCGCGTACTCCTCGGTCGTCGCCGCCGAGACCATCAACGGCGTTCCGGGGATCGGCGGCATGGTCCGCGACGCGCAGCGGTACTCCCAGACCGACGTCGTGGTGCTCGGCCTGTTCGCCATCGGGCTCTCCGGGCTCGCCATCGACGCCGTGCTCCGGACCATCGAACAGCGCCTCATCCCCTGGCGCGGCAAGTCCTGACCGCCATACCCACAAGAGAAGAACGGATCACCCGTGCGCCTGAAACTCCTCGCCGCCCTGACCGCCTCGACCGCGCTGCTCGCCGCCTGCGGCAACGGCGCCGCCGGCGGGAACACCGACCCGGCGCAGAAGACCATCCGGATCGCCTACCAGGCCTTCCCCAGCGGTGACCTGATCGTCAAGAACCAGGGGTTACTGGAGAAAGCGCTGCCGGACTACAAGATCACCTGGACGAAGTTCGACTCGGGCGCGAGCATCAACACCGCGTTCGTGGCCGGCAGCGTCGACATCGCCGCGATCGGCTCCAGCCCCGTGGCCCGCGGGCTGTCGGCACCGCTGAACATCGCATACCAGGTCGCATTCGTGCTCGACGTCGCCGGGGACAACGAGGCCCTCGTCGCGCGGAACGGCACGAACGTCAACAGCGTGGCGGACCTGCGCGGCCACAAGGTGGGCACGCCGTTCGCCTCCACCGCGCACTACAGCCTCCTCGCCGCGCTGGACAAGGCCGGCGTCAAGGAGTCCGAACTGACCATCGTGGACCTCGAGCCGCAGGACATCCAGGCCGCCTGGGCGCGCGGCGACCTCGACGCCGCCTACACCTGGCTGCCGTCGCTGGACGAGCTGAAAAAGACCGGCAAGGTGCTCATCTCCAGCCGGGAGCTGGCCACGGCCGGCAAGCCGACGCTCGACCTCGGCGTGGTCTCCACGGCGTTCGCCGCCGCCCACCCGGACGCGGTCGACGCGTGGCGCAAGGCCGAGGCCAAGGCGCTGGACGTCATCGCGCAGAACCCCGACGCCGCCGCCGACGCGGTGGGCAAGGAGCTCAACATCTCCGCCGCCGACGCCAAACACCAGCTGGGCCAGGGCGTGTTTCTCAAGCCGGCGGACCTGTCCGGCAGCGAGTGGCTCGGCACCGACGGCAAGGTCGGCGACCTGGCCAAGAACCTGCTCGCCGCGGCCCAGTTCCTCAAGGCCCAGAACAAGATCGACGCGGTGCCCGACCTCGCCACGGTCGAGAAGGCCATCTACACCAAGGGCCTGCCGGGTGTCCTCACCTCCTGAACCCGCGGTCATCGTCGAGGGGGTCGAGCACCGGTACGGCCCGGTCACCGCGCTCGGCCCGCTCGACCTTCGGGTGCCTTCCGGTTCCTTCCTGGTACTCGTCGGCGCCTCCGGCTGCGGCAAGAGCACCCTGCTGCGGCTGATCGCCGGGTTCGAACGACCGACCGCCGGAGCCGTCCGGGTCGCCGGGGCGGAGCCGGTACCCGGCCGCGGCGCCGGACTGGTGTTCCAGGCACCGCGGCTGCTGCCCTGGAAGACGGTCGGCGGCAACGTGGAACTGGCCCTGCGCTACGCCGGCGTGCCGCGCCAGGAGCGGGCGGAGCGGGTCGCGCAACTGCTGGCCCGGGTCGGGCTGCACGACGTCGCCGGGCGCCGGACCTGGCAGATCTCCGGCGGCCAGCAGCAGCGGGTGGCCATCGCGCGCGCACTCGCCGTACCGAACCCGCTGCTCCTGCTGGACGAACCGTTCGCGGCCCTGGACGCCCTGACCCGCGAACGCCTCCAGGAGGATCTGCGGCGGGTGAGCGCGGAGACCGGGCGGACCTGCGTGTTCGTCACGCACAGCGTGGACGAGGCCGTGTATCTCGGCAGTCGCGTGGTGGTGCTGACGAGCCGGCCCGGGCGCATCGCGCTGGACCGCGACATCGATCTGCCGCGCGCCGGCGTGGAGCCCGATGAGCTGCGTGGCCTGCCCGCCTACGCCGCCTACCGGACCGAGATCGGCCACGCGGTGCGCGACGCCGCCGAGGAGAAGTCAGGGAGTACGGCATGAAGCTCGATCCGCTCGGCCCGCACTTCGGCGCCGAGGTGGCCGGTGTCGACCTCGGCCGCGCCCCCGACCAGTCCATTGTGGACATCCGAGCCGCGCTCGTGGAACACAAGGTGCTGTTCTTCCGCGACCAGCGGCTCGACGACGACGGGCAGGTGCGCCTCGGCCGGCGGCTCGGCGAGCTCACCGCCTCGCACCCGGTCGTGGGCGGCGTCGACGAGGCGCACCCCGAGGTGTACGCGCTGGACAGCGCCGACAACGGCTTCGCCGACGTATGGCACACCGACGTGACCTTCATGCGCCGCCCGCCGCTCGGCTCGATCCTGCGCGCCGTCGTGCTGCCGCCGGCGGGCGGAGACACCAGCTGGGCGGACAGCCAACTGGCATACGAGTCGCTGTCCGAGCCGGTGCGGCGCCTCGCCGACGAGCTGACCGCGGTCCACGACGGCAACCGTGAATTCGGGTACTACCTGGCCCAGCGCCGCAGCGGGAAGGGCAGCGTCTGGGACGGCGAGGTGGTCACGCGCCTCGACCCGGTCGAGCACCCGGTCGTCCGGGTCCACCCGGAGACGGGCCGCCGCGGCCTGTTCGTCAACCCGGGGTTCACGTCACACATCGTCGGGGTGTCGGAGGCGGAGAGCCGGGGCATCCTCGATCTGCTGTACGCCCACCTGACCAAACCGGAGCACATCGTGCGGCACCGCTGGCGGCTCGGCGACGTCGCGATGTGGGACAACCGCAGCACGGCGCACTACGCCAACCGCGACTACGGCACGGCACACCGGGTGATGCACCGGATCACGCTGCGCGGCGACGTCCCGGCCGGGCCCTCGCCGGTGGTCACGCCGGTGGTCACGGCAGCACGGTGAGGACGTCCGCCAGCGGGGTGTCCACGGCCGCGCGCAGGACGAGGTCCGCGGCGGTGAAGCGGGACGGGTCGGCGTACCGGTTGGGAATCGCGACGCAGCGCTACGGGCCGTGACCCGGCCCGGCACGTCCGGGCCTCGTATGATGCGCGTCACGTCCGGCAACCGACCATCACGCTGGCCGGTCCGGCGATTCCCGAGGGCGGCTCGTATCCAGTACGGTGCCTGCGTGAATCACGGGGAGAACATGGAGCCGTCGCCGGCTCCGGCGGCGCCGGGCTCGGACGAGCCGACGGTGCCGGCCGAGCCGGGTCCCGCCGCGCCGGTTTTGCCGCCGGTCGCGCCGGTTTTGCCGCCGACGGTGATGATTCCGCGGCAGCGCGGGCCGGAGATGTACGTGCCGCAGCCATCTCACCCGGCGGACCCGGCGCCGCCCTACTCGGCACCACCATTCTCGGCCCCGCCCTACTCCGCACCGCCGTTCTCCGCACCGCCCGGCTCGACGCAGGCGTTCCCGGCGCCGCCCGGTCCAGGGCATCCGGGGCAGCCAGGGCATCCGGGGCAGCCCGCCGGGATGCCGGGGTACTGGCCGGTGCCCCAGGCGCCGCCGCGGCCGCGCCGGCGCGGGCTGGTCGCGACCGGCGTCGTCGCCGCGGTCGTCCTCGTCCTCGCCTTCGCCGTGTGGATCGCCTCCGCGGGGCCCGTCGGGCAGAACGCCCTCGTCGGCTCGGGCCACGCGCTGCCGGGCCGGTCCGGGGCGGCGGCCGGCACCGCGCCCGGGGCCAAGGGCGAGAACACCGTCTCCGACAAGATCCTCGCGACGCTGTCCAAGCAGTCCAAGGCGCTGCTCGCGGGCGACCACGACGGCTACCTCACCGGGGTCGGCGGCGGGCTGCAGGACGGGTTCAACCGGCGGTTCGGCTCGCTGCGCGCGATGGGCGTGCAGACCTGGAAGCCGACGCTCGTGGACAAGCCCGCGCAGAACGCCGACGGCACCTGGTCGGTGCTCGTGCGGTACGACTACTGCTTCGGCACGGGCTGCACCCAGCTGTTCCCGCAGGTCGTGCAGACCTCGTGGACGGTCGTCGGGGACCAGGCGTCGGTCGCGAAGTACGAGCAGAGCTCCGAGCCCTGGGACGCCTCCGCGCTGCAGGCGGTCACCGGCCGGCGGGTCATCGTCGCCGGGTCGACGGCCAACGCGGGCAAGCTGCAGCGGGTGCTGCCCAAGGCCGACGCGGCCGCGGACGTGGCCGACCGCTACGCGCACTGGGACCCGCCGCCGAAGTGGTACATCGTCTACGTCGCCGGCGAGGGCGAGTGGAAATCGTGGTGGGACAACGGCGACATCGGGGCGTCGTACGACGGCTACTCGACCGGCCCGCGCGGCATTGTCATGCAGGCCGCCGACGCCACCCAGCAGTGGCTGCAGATCCTGCTGACGCACGAGTTCGGCCACGTGGTGACGGTGGGCGAGGACTATGGCACCGCCGATAACTGGTGGCTTGTCGAGGGCATCGCCGACTACATTTCCGACCGCGACGGCACGACGATGCGCGGCCGGCTGCCGGACGTGCGCCGGTTCGTGAAGAAGGGCTGGAACGGCTCGATCACGCTCGGCCCGCCGCCGGACACGGCCTCGGACCAGGAGATCGACGCGCGGTACGGCATCGCGCTGATCGCCGTGACCTGCCTGTCGAAGAAGTTCGGCGAGCCGAAGATGCTGGACTTCTTCGGCGCGGTGGTGCGCAAGAACACGTCGCTGGAGTCCGCTTCGACCTCGGTGCTGGGCACGGAGTGGAGCGGCGTGGCGTCGTCGTGCGCCGCCCAGGTGCGCAACTCCTGACCACCGATAGGCTCCGAATCGCGCGAATGCATTGGGCCACGCTATTCATTGAGGTGATCGACATCGCTTCCATCCGTCACGAAGTCGTGGTCGCCCGGCGTCCGCACGAGGTTTGGGACGTGCTGCGGGACGTCGGTGCGGTGCACCGCCGGCTGCTGCCGGGGCGGGTGCAGGACGTCAGCATCGACGGGAACGTGCGGACGCTGACGATGCCGGACGGGCACATCGTGCGCGAGCTGATCGTCGACGTGGACGACGATGCGCGCCGCCTTGCCTACGCCGTGGTCGAGGGCGCCCGGCCCCCGCTGGAGCACCACCACGCGACCTTCCAGGTCTTCGCCGAGGGTGACGCGCAGAGCCGTCTGGTCTGGGTCACCGACATCCTGCCCGACAGCCTGGCCGACCTCATCCGCGAGCGCTGCGCGCGCGGCGCCGTCGAGATGCAGCGGGTCATCGAGTCGGCCGGAGAGTGAACGTCCGTCCGGCCGCGTGGTAGCAGGACTCGGATGCCGACTGTGTGTTGTCGTGCGGAAAGTGTGTGGCCGGTGTGTGGGCGGTGTTGGTGGGCCAGGCGGCCCGCGGGCCGCAGGCTGGTCATCAGCTGACCATCCGTCCACAGGAGGACCCCATGAGCGTGCCCGCCACCGACCACAGGCCCAACGTGCAGGAGATGACCGTGATCCACCGGGTCTTCCGCCGTGAGCTTGCGCAGATCCCCCGCCTGGTGCGCGCCACCGACGGCCGGAACACCGACCGGGTCCGCCTGGTCGGCGAGCACGTCGAGTTCGTGCTCGCCTTTCTGCATGCGCACCACTCGGGGGAGGACGAGCTGCTCTGGCCGCGGCTGCTGGACCGGGCCGCGCCGTCGGCCGGCCTCGTGCACACCATGCAGGAGCAGCACGCCCGGGTCGAGCAGTTCACCGCGGCGGCGCACGACGCGCTGCGACAGTGGGTGGACGCGCCCGCCACCGCGACGGGGGAACGGCTGGCCGGCCTCGTGGACGAGCTGCGCGCCGCGCTGGTGACGCACCTCGACCTGGAGGAGCACGAAATCCTGCCGCTCGTCTCGCGGCACGTCACCGCCGAGGAATGGGCGCTGCTCGCCGAGCACGGCAAGAATGCCATGCCGCGCAAGCAGCTGCCGCTCGTGTTCGGCGCGATACTCGAGGACGCCGGCCCGGCCGAACGGGCCGAGCTGCTCGCCGCGGTACCCGCGCCGATCCGCTTCTTCCTGCGCACCGCCGGGGCCCGGCAGTATCGCCGTTACATCACTCGGCTGCGAACCGGCTGAGCCGTTCGGCCAGCCCGGCGATCTGGTCGAGGCCGAGCAGGCGGCCGTCGTCGAAGGCGGCCTGGAAGGTCGGCTCTCCCAGCCGATCTCGTACGGCGGCCAGGTCGCCGGCGGCCATCCGCCGCGACGCCGGCACCCGTCCGGCCGGCCCACCGTCCGCAGGCGCCGCCTCCAGGGGCGCGCCGGACAGGCTGGCCGCGGCGCCGAACAGCCGTGCGGCGGTCGGGGCATCGCCCATCCGGGCGGCGACCCCGGCGAGGGCCGGCAGGGCGTACGCGAGCGGCCACCGGATCCGCGCGTGGACGGCGACCGTCACGGACTCTGCCAGCAGCCGGGCGGTGCCGCGGTCGTCGCCGGCCATCTCGGTCACGGTGGCGCGCATGTTGAGGATCATCGCCACCGCGAACGGGTTGCCGCCGTCGCGGGGCCGTCTCCTCGGCCGCGCCCAGCCAGCGGACGGCGGTGGCGAGATCGCCGGACAGGATCGCGATCTGCGCCCGTACGCCGAGCAGCACCGCTGCGGCCCAGCCGCTCCCGCCGGCGGGCACCGCCCCGACGACCTGCTCCGCGGCCGGCACGTCGCCGACGAACACGGCCGTCAGCGCCGCGATCGCCGCCGTCTCGGTGATCAGCTGGGTGTCGGCCAGGGTACGGGCGAGTTCGAACGCGGCCGTGGCGTCCTCGCGAGCCCGGGGCAACTCGCCGAGCGCGTATGCCAGGACGCCGGCGGCGCCCAGCGCGTGACAGCGTGGACCGTCGGGCAGCGCCGCCGTCCGGGCCCGGTCGAGCCAGCCGAGCCCCTCGGCCGCGTGCCCGCGCAGCGTCAGGTACAGGATGAGGTCCCAGATCATCGTGGCGGCGGCCGCGGTATTCCCGCCGTCGGCGAGGAGCCGTTCTACGGCCGCGCTGAGGTTGGCGTGGTCTTCCTCCAGGGCGTCCAGCCGCCGCGCCAGGTCCGCGCCGTCGAGACCCGGGCGGCTGCGGCTCGCGGCGGTCCGGAAGTGTTCGGCGTGGCGGTCGGCGACCAGCTCGGCATCCGGCGCACCGGCCAGCCGGCGCCGCGCGTACCGGTGGATCGGCCCCAGCATCCGGAACCGGGTCTGCCCGGCCGGGCCGGCGGTGCCGGCCGGGACGCGCACGACGAGGGACTGCTCGACCAGCGTCGCGAGGTCGGCCATGGCGCTGTGCTCGGCACCGCCGACCGCCTCGGCCGCCTCCAGCGAGAAGGTTCCGCTGAACGCCGCGAGGCGGGCGAACAGCCGGCGCTGCGCCCCGTCGAGCAGCTCGTAGCTCCAGTCGACCGTGGCCTGGACGCTCTGCTGCCGATCGGGCAGGTCCCGGATCGCTCCGGCCGACAACGCATAGTCCAGCCGCTCCAGCAGCGCGGCCGGCTCCAGCAGCCGGGACCGGGCGGCGACCAGCTCGATCGCCAGCGGCAGGCCGTCGAGGCGCCAGCAGATCGCCGCGATCGTCGCCGCGTTCTCCCGGGTGAGCGACACGGGGGCGCCCATGGCCGCGGCCCGGTCGAGGAACATGGCCGCCGCCGGCGAGCGCCGCACGCCGTCCGGGTCGTCCACTGCCCACGCGTCCGGCACCTCCAGCGGCTCGACGACCACCTCGTGCTCGGCCCGGATCCGCAGCGGCGACCGACTGGTCGCCAGCACGACCAGGTCGGGGCAGCGCGCTACCAGATCGGCCACGTCGACCGCGCAGCCGAGCAGGTGTTCGAGGTTGTCCAGGACGAGCAGGAGCCGGCGGCCGGCCAGAAACTCGGTGATCACGGTTCGTACCGACGTGCCTTGTGGGCGTTGCTCCGCGATGCCCAGCTGCCGGGCTACGCTGTCCAGCACCTGGCGGGGATCTCGCAGCGCGGCCAGCTCCACGACGACGTGCCCGTGCGGGAACGCCTGCGCCACCTGGGCGGCGACCGCCAGAGCCAGCCGGGTCTTGCCGACCCCGCCCGGCCCGGTCAGCGTGACCACCCGCCGGGACGTCAGCAGCGCCGCGACAGCGGCCACATCGGCCGCGCGCCCGATGAGGGGCGAGCGCTCGACCGGCTCGTCGAGCGCGGGCTGCGGCGCGCCCGACGCCGCTCGCGCCTGACCGGGGACCGCCGCGGCGAGGGCGGCCCGGCCACCGTCGTCGAGCCCCAGCGCGTCGGCCAGCGCTCGCACGGTGTGTGGATACGGCCGGCGCCGCACCCCGCGCTCCAGGGCGCCGATCGCGTTGACGGTCAGCCCGGCGCGCTCGGCGAGCTCTTCCTGGGTGAGCGCACGCTGCTCGCGGAGTGTGCGCAGGTGTGCGCCGAACGCCCCGGCTACGGCCGGCCCGCCCGCGGACCGCCCGGGCTCGGCGACCCGCGTCGCGGCCAGGACCGGCGGCGCGTGGTCGAGGGCCGGGTCGTGCCGCAGGATGGCGGTCTCCAGGGCCTGCAGGTGCGGTCCTGGCGGCAGCCCCAGCTCGGCGTCCAGCACCGACCGGGCCCGGCGGAAGGCCGCCAGCGCGTCGGCCTGGCGGCCGGAGCGGTACAGGGCGAGCATCAGTTGGCCCCAGGACCGTTCCCGGAACGGGTGCCGGTCCAGCAGGTTCTGCGCGGCGGCGCTCGCCTCGGCGTTGCGGCCGGTGGTGAGCAGGACCTCCACGAGGTCCTCGACGGCGGCGTCGTGGCGCTCGCCGAGCTGGGCCGCGACCGCGGTGGCGAACTCCTCATCGGCGAAGTCGGCCAGCGGCGCGCCCCGCCACTCGCCGAGCGCCGCCGTCAACGCGTGCTCCGCCTCGGCGAACGCGCCCGCGGCCAGGTGGGCGCGGGCGGTCTCCACGCCGGTGGTGAACCGGACCGCGTCGACCTGGTCGCCGTGGACTGCCAGCAGGTAGCCGGGCTCGCGGGTCACCAGCAGCCTCGCCGGGGTCCGGGGCGGCCGGTCCGGTTCCAGCACCCGCCGCAGCTGCGAGATGTAGGCCTGGAGGGTGCCCGTCGCGCTCGACGGCGCCTCGTCCGCCCAAAGTCCGTGGATGATCCGGTCGAACGAGACGACACGCCCCGGTTCGAGCAGCAACAGGGCGAGCACAGCCCGCTGTTTGCGGGCGCCGAGGTCGAGGGGGATTTCGCCCGGCGTCCGGACAACCTCCAAGGGGCCGAGGATCCGGAAGTCGAGCCGTGCCACCGGATCACGGTACCGACCATTCGGGGCGCGGGGAATCGGCCGATGAAAACCCGACAGCGCGGGCCGGTCACGCGAACCAGTGGCGCGCCAGCAGTTCGAAGGAGCGGACCCGGTCCGCGTGGTCGTGGGCGATGGTCGTGACCAGCAGCTCGTCGGCGTCGGTCGCGGCGCGCAGGATCGACAGGCGCTCCGCGACCTCCGCCGGGGTGCCGACGAACTGCGTGTCCAGGCGGTCCTGGACCAGGGCCAGTTGCTCCGCGGTGAGCGGCGTGGCCCCCGCCTCGGCCGGGGTCGGGAACGGGATCGCGCCGCGGCCCGAGCGGATGCTGTGCACCCAGTGGCCGTACGGGGCGGCCAGGTGCCGCGCCTCGGTCGTCGTCGGGGCGACCACGACGTCGGCGGAGACGAGGACGTACGGGCGGTCGAGGACCTCCGACGGGCGGAACGCGGAGCGGTAGTGGGCGACCGCCTCCAGGACGGTGGCCGGGGAGACGTGGTAGTTGGCGGCGAACGGCAGGCCCCGCTCCCCCGCCACCTGCGCGCTCTGCCCGGCGCTGCTGCCCAGGATCCACAGCTCGGTCTTCGCGCCCTCGCCGGGGGTGACGTGCACCTCGATACCGTCGCGGGCGTAGCTGCCGGCGATCAGGGCGCGGATGTCGTCGACGACCTCGGCGAAGTCCGGGGACTGCGCGCCGGGCTGCTGCTGCAGGCCGGCGTAGACGGCCCAGCGCGGGGACGCGGCGATCGTGGTGAAGTCGAACGGGGGTGGGATGAGGAGGCCGTCGACGACGTGGGACTCGGTGCGCGGGGCCGGGCGGGGGCCGGTGAGGGCCGACAGCGCCTCCGCGCGGCGCTGGCCCGAGCGGCCGAGGCCGAGGTCGAGCCGGCCCGGGAAGACGGCGTCGAGCAGGCCGAAGCTCTCCACGATGGACAGTGCGGTCTGGTGGCCGACCTGCACGGCGCCGGAACCGACCCGGATCCGGTCCGTGGCCGCGGCGATGAGGCCGATGAGCACGGCCGGGGCGGCACTGGCCACGCCGTCGGTGAAGTGGTGCTCGGCGACCCAGTACCGGTGGTAGCCGAACGACTCGGCGCGCCGGGCGAGGTCGATGCTGTTGCGCAGCGCGCCGCCCGCGTCGCTGCCGGACGGGATCGGTGCGAGGTCCAGGATGGACAGTGGTACGGCGGTCATGACGGCCTCCCCAGGACGCCTTCGGCGAAGGCGTACGCCTCTTCCAGATGCGGATAGCCGGACAGGATGAACTCGGAGATGCCGGCCGTACGGTACTCCTCGATGCGCGCGGCCACCTCGGCGTGACTGCCGACGAGGGCCGTGCCGGCGCCGCCGCGCACGAGGCCGATGCCCGCCCACAGGTTGGGGGCGACGACGAGGCGGTCGCGGGAGCCGCCGTGCAGGGCGAGCATGCGCCGCTGGCCCTCGGACTCGAGCGCCCGCAGGCTCTCCTGGCGTTGCCGTACCGTGTCATCGTCCAGGCCCGCGATGAGCCGCTCGGCGTCGTCCCAGGCGCGGTCGGCGGTGTCGCGGGTGATGACGTGCAGCCGGATGCCGAACCGGAGTGACCGGCCGTGGGCGTCGGCCTCGACGCGCACCTTGGCGATCTTCTCAGCCACCTGCTCGACCGGCTCGCCCCAGGTGAGGTACACGTCAGCGTGCCGGGCGGCGAGGCGCACCGCGGCCGGCGAGGAGCCGCCGAGGTACACGGTCGGGATGACCTGCGGCGGCTCGCGCAGCAGGCCGCCCTCGACGGTGTAGTGCGCTCCATTGTGGTCGAAGCGCTCGCCGCGCCACGCGGCGCGGACCACGTCGAGGAACTCGCCGGCCCGCTCGTAGCGGGCGTCGTGGTCGAGGAGGTCGCCGTAGCCGCGCTGCTCCTGCGCGCTGGAGCCGATGACGACGTTGAGCAGCAGCCGGCCGGCGGACAGGCGCTGGAACGTGGCGGCCATCTGCGCGGCGAGCGCGGGGGCGATGAGGCCGGGCCGGAACGCGACGAGGAAGTTCAGGCGCCGTGTCTGGGCGATGAGCGCGGCCGTGGTGAGCCAGGCGTCCTCGCAGTGCACTCCGGTGGGGGTCAGCACCCCGGCGTAGCCGAGCCGGTCGGCGGCGCGGGCGATGTCGCCGAGGTACTCCAGGCTCGGCTCCCGGTGCGTGGCCGAGCGCGGCAGGCTCGCGAGGTCCTGCGCGCCGATGATGCCGCCGTGGCTGCCCGCGCCCACGGCCCGGTCGTCGCCGCCGGTGGGCAGGAACCAGTGGAAGACCGGGTCAGTCCTGGGGTCAGTCACGGTCGAGTCCCAAGTGCCCGCGCAGGGTGGTGGTCGTGTACTCGGTGCGCAGCACGCCGCGCTCCTGCAGCAGCGGCACGACGGTGTCGACGAACTCGTCGAGGCCGCCGGGGACGATGTGCGGCACGAGGATGAACCCGTCCGCGGCGCCCTGCTGCACGAAGTCGTCGATCGTCGCGGCAATCGACGCCGGGGTGCCGATGAAGGTCTGCCGGCCGGTGACCTCGATGACGAGGTCGCGGATGCCGAGGCCCTTCTCCTCGGCGAGGGCGCGCCACTGGTTCGCGGTGGCGACCGGGTCGTCGTACATGCGGGCGCGGCCCTTGATGATCGAGTCGGCCTCGGGGACCGGGTCGAACGCCGGCAGCGGCCCCTCCGGGTCGAAGTCGCTGAGGTCCTTGTTCCACAGCTGCTCCAGCAGCAGGATCGCGGTCTGCGGGCTGACCTGCTGGCGGCGGACGTGGTGCGCCCTCTCGCGGGCCTCGTCCTCGGTGTCGCCGAGCGCGAAGGTGGCGGCCGGCAGGATCTTCAGCTGCTCGGGGCGGCGGCCGAAGCGCGCCATACGGCCCTTGACGTCGTTGTAGAACGCCTTACCGGCCTCGAGTGTGCCGTGCCGGGAGAAGATGGCGTCGGCGTCGGCGGCGGCGAAGTCCCGGCCGGCGTCGGAGTCCCCGGCCTGGATGATGAGCGGCCGCCCCTGCGGGCTGCGCGGCACCCCGAACGAGCCGGCGATGTCGATGTGCCGTCCCTTGTGGACGAACGCGCCGAGGTCGCCGGTGCGGGTGAAGACGCCCGCGGCCGGGTCGGCGACGGGCTCGCCGGCGGGCCAGGTGTCCCACAGCTCGCGCGCGGTCTGCAGCACCTCGGCCGCGCGGGTGTAGCGGTCCGCGCGGTCGAGGTAGCCGCCGCGGCGGAAGTTCTCGCCGGTGAACGCGTCGGAGGACGTGACGACGTTCCAGCCGGCACGGCCGCCGGAGAGGTGGTCGAGGGTGGCCAGCCGCCGGGCCAGGTCGAGCGGCTCGTTGAAGGTGGCGTTGACGGTCGCGGTGAGCCCGAGGTGGGTGGTGACCGCGGCGAGGGCGCCGAGCACCGTCAGCGAGTCGGGGCGCCCGACGACGTCGAGGTCGTGGATGCGGCCGCGCTGCTCGCGCAGGCGCAGGCCCTCGGCGAGGAAGAAGAAGTCGAACCGGCCGCGCTCGGCGGTGCGGGCGAGGTGCTCGAACGAGGGGAACTCGATCTGGCTGCCGGCGGCGGGGTCGCTCCAGACGGTCGTGTTGTTCACGCCCGGGAAGTGGGCGGCGAGGATGACCGGTCGCTTGGTCATGCGGACACCTTCTCCCGGTCCGGACCGGTCGTCGCGTACCGGCTGGCCGGGCGGCCGAGGCCGAGGTGTCCGCGCAGCGTGGTGGCCTCGTACTCGGTGCGGAAGAGGCCGCGCCGCCGCAGCGCCGGCACCACACCGTCCACGATGGACAGCAGGTCGGCCGGCAGGACGCCGGGGCGCAGCCGGAAGCCGTCGAGGCCGGCCGCGTGCCACTCGGCGAGCAGGTCGGCGAGGTCTCCGGGCGTCCCCTCGAACGTGTGCGCGTCGCTCGCCGGCAGTTCCCCGTCCGGGCGCCGGCCGAGATATACGACCAGGTCGGCGAGGATCCTCACGGGACGGTCGGTCAGCGCGCGGACCTCGGCGATGATCGACCGCGCCGAGTCCGGCCCGGTCGGGGTCACGAGGACGACGTCGGCGTGGGCGGCGGCGAACTCGTACGCCGGCCGGGCGTGGGCGAGCACGGCGACGACCGGCTGGCCCTGCGGCGGCCGCGGGGTGATCGACGGGCCCTTGACGCTGAAGTGCCGCCCGGTGAAGTCGACGTAGTGCAGCCGCTCGCGGTCGATGAAGCGGCCGGTGGCCACGTCGCGGATCTCGGCGCCGTCCTCCCAGCTGTCCCACAGCCGGCGCACCACCTCGACGTGGTCGGCGGCCTCGGCGAACAGGTGCTCGACGTCGCGCCCGCGGTCCGGTGCGGCCTGCACCCGCCACCCGGCGCGGCCCCGGCTGACGTAGTCGAGGGTGGCGAGCTGGGTGGAGACGTGGAACGGCTCGGTGTGGGTGGCGACCACGGCCGGCACCAGGCCGACGTGCGAGGTCAACGGCGCGACCCGGGCCGCGATGAGCAGCGCGTCGAGCCGGCCGCGGACCCGGTCGGTGCGCCCGTCGTCCGGCGTCCCGGCGGGCCTGCGGGCGTCGCGGTCCTCGATGGTGACGAAGTCCAGCCGGCCGCGCTCGGCGTGCCGGACCAGGTCCGTCCAGTATCCGGCGGTGAGCAGCTCGGCGGGGCGGGCGCCGGGCTCGCGCCAGGCCCCCGGGTGCCAGCCGGCGCCGTCCAGCGCCACGGCCAGGTGCAGTCGTTCGGTCATGAGAATCCTCCGCCATCCGGAGCGATGAAGCCAAGCAATGAAGCCGACTAATCCTACGTGCAAGCTATGATTTACACCAGGGGTTCGTGACCCAGACCTCGGTTCGTTGACACCCGCGCCGGCCCGCTGCTGCACTGGCGGAGACGCCGACGCTTCGATCCGGCGTATCTCCCAACCCTCCTGTCCATTGGGGCTCCTCCATGCGCAGATTTCTTGCCGGTCTCGCCGCGGCCGGCTTACTCCTCGCCGGCTGCCAGGGCGGGGCCGCCGGTCCCGACGCCCGTCCCGGCGCCGAGGCCGGCGCGCCGGTCCAGGGCGGCAAGCTCACCTGGGGCATCGAGACCGAGCCGGTCACCTTCAACCCGCACCAGTACGCCCAGGCCAAGGCCCGCCTGCTGGTGTGGAACAGCTTCGAGGCGCTGCTCACCCACGACGACAAGGGCGGGTACGTGCCCTGGCTGGCCAAGTCCTACAGCGTCTCCGCCGACGGCCTGACGTACACCTTCAAGCTCCGCGACGACGTGACCTTCCACGACGGCGAGAAGTTCGACGCCGCCGCGGTGAAGGCCAACCTCGACCAGCTGCAGGTACCCGGGTACGCCCCGTCGGTGCTGGCCACCCAGCTGCGCAACTACAAGGACGCCACGGTCGTGGACGCCACCACGATCGAGGTGCACCTCAAGCAGCCCGACGTGCTCATCCTCGACTTCTTCGCCTCGCCGCAGGGCGCGCAGATCTCGCCGAAGTCGCTCAAGAGCCCGAACCTCAAGGCCGGCGGGCCGGACGTGGTCGGCACCGGGCCGTTCATCCTGGACCGCTACACCAAGGGCCAGGAGGTGCACTACAAGCGCAACCCGAACTACAAGTGGGCGCCGGCCAACGCCGGACACCAGGGCCCCGCATACCTCGACGAGGTCACGTACCGGTTCCTCAAGGAGTCCTCGGTCCGCGTCGGGGCGCTGACCTCCGGCCAGGTGGACGTGGTCGAGGGCGTGCCGGCGACCGAGCAGGAGCTGGTCAAGGCCGACCCCAACCTCACCTTCAGCCGGTCGCTGAACAGCGGCACCGCGTACAGCTACTACTTCAACGAGACGAAGGCGCCGTTCGACGACATCCGGGTGCGCAAGGCGTTCCGCGACGCCGTCGACGTCGACGCGCTGTTGCAGGGCGTCTATCGCGGCACCGCCACGCGGGCGTGGAGCATCCTCAGCCCGTCCGGGCCGTTCTACGACGCTACGCTTCCGAAGACGTACGGCAACAACCCGGCCGAGGCCAACTCGCTGCTCGACCAGGCCGGCTGGTCCACCAAGGACGCCGACGGGTTCCGCACCCGCGACGGCAAGCGGCTCAGCGTGCGCATCGTGCTCTCCGCGCCGTTCGTGCGCGACAAGCGCGACATCCTGGCCCAGGCCGTGCAGGCCGCGGTGAAGCAGTCCGCCGGCATCGACCTGCAGGTCAAGATCGTCGACCAGGGCACCGCTACCGACGCGCTGGCCAAGAACGAGTACGAGGTGTTCGAGAACTCCCGCGCCGACACCGACGCCGGCGCCGCGCTGAGCCTGATCCTGCCCAAGGGCGCGCCGATCAACCGGCACGGGTACAGCTCACCGGAGCTCGACCAGCTCGTCGCCCAGGCCGGGGCGACCACGGACACGGCCAAGCGCAAGGAGATCTACCTGAAGCTGCAGCAGCTGACCGTCACCGACAACGCGACGCTGCTGCCGCTGTACGCGCCGGCCGATCAGATCGCGGCGCAGAAGAAGGTCGGCGGGCTCGGCTTCGAGCCGACCGCCGGCGTGCCGGGCAGCGCGTACAACGTCTGGATCGGCGCGTAGCGATGCTCAAGCCGATCCTGCGGAGATTGGCCAGCGCGGCGGCGGTCCTGTGGGCCGCCGCCACCGCGGCCTACCTCGCGCTGCATCTGGCGCCCGGCGACACGATCGACACCCTCGTCGGCGACGGTCCCGACACTCCGGCGATCCGGGCGCAGATCGCCGCCGACCTCGGCCTGGACCGCCCGGCGGTGGTGCAGTACCTGGCCTACCTCGTACGGCTGCTGCACGGCGACTTCGGCCGCTCCTACGTGCTGCAGCGCCCGGTGACCGACGCCATCGGCGGGCAGATCTGGCCGACCGTGAAGCTGACGCTGCTGGCCAGCGCGTTCAGCGTCGTCATCGCGGTCGGGCTGGCGATCCTCACCACCGGCCGGCCGCGCTGGATTCGCGGCCTGGTCTCGTTCCTGGAGCTGTCCCTCGTCTCGGCGCCCGGCTTCCTCATCGGCATCCTGCTGCTCAGCGTCTTCTCGTTCCGGCTCGGCTGGTTCCCGGTCTCCGGCGACCGCGACGCCTCGGCGCTGGTGCTGCCCGCGCTGTCGCTGGCCCTGCCGATCGGCACGCTGCTGAGCCAGGTGATCCGGGAGGGCCTCGAGCGGGCCCTGGAGGAGCCGTTCGCGGTGACCGCCCGGGCCCGGGGCCTGACCCGGTTCGCCCTGCTGTGGCGGCACGCGCTGCGCCACGCGCTGCTGCCCGCGGTCACGCTCGGCGGCACGCTGATCGGCTTCATGCTCAGCGCCGCGGTCGTGGTCGAGCACGTGTTCGGCCGGCCCGGCCTCGGCCAGGTCGCCACCGACGCGGTCGGCACCAAGGACATCCCGGTCGTGCTGGCCGTGGTGATGCTCGCCGCCGCGATCTACGTGCTGCTCAGCACGCTCGCCGACCTGGCGTATCTCCTGATCGACCCGCGGCTGCGGAAGGGCTGACCACAGTGGACGTCTCGCTGCCCGTACCGTCCACGGTGGACGTTCGTGCCGGATGGCGGCTGCCGTCCCTCGTCGTGCCGGCCGCGTTCCTCGTGCTCGTCGCCGTCGCGGTGGTCGCGCCCGCGCTGCTGACCGGCACCGACCCGCTCGCCGCCGACCCGATGTCGGCGCTGCGGGGGCCGAGCGCCGCGCACTGGTTCGGCACCGACCAGCTCGGCCGCGACGTGTTCACCCGGGTCGTGTACGGCGCCCGGTATTCGCTGAGCATCGGCCTCGCCGCCACCGCGCTGTCGGTCGTCGCCGGCGGCCTCGTCGGGCTGCTCGCCGGGCTCGCCCCGCGGGTCGTGGACGAGCTGCTGAGCCGGGCGCTCGACGTGCTGTCGGCCTTCCCCGAGGTACTGCTGGCGCTGTTGTTCATCGCCTTCACCGAGCCCGGCACGCCCAGCCTGATCCTGGCCATCGCGCTCGCGTTCGCGCCGCGCTACGGGCGCATCGTGCGCGCCCAGACGCTGCTGGTGCGCCGGGCCGGCTACGTCGAGCAGGCCACCACGTTCGGGCTGTCCCACGCCCGCCTCGCCTGGCGGCACATCCTGCCCAACGTGCTCGGCCCGCTGCCGATCCTGGCCACCATCGGCCTCGGCAGCGCGATCGTCAACGCGGCCTCGCTGAGCTTCCTCGGCATGGGCCCGCAGCCGCCGTCGCCGGAGTGGGGCGCGATGCTCGCGGAGAGCCGCAACTACCTGCGGGTCGCCTGGTGGTCGGCGATCCTGCCGGGCCTCGCGCTGACCGCCACCGTCGTCTCGCTCACCGCCGTCGGCCGCCGGCTGCAGGTACGCTTCGAAGGTAGGCGCTGAATGTCCACAGCAGACCCGCTGGTCTCCGTGACCGACCTGCACGTCACCTTCCCCGGCCCCGTGCACGCCGTGCGCGGCGTCAGCCTCAGCATCGCCCCCGGCGAGTGCGTCGCCATCGTCGGCGAGTCCGGCTCCGGCAAGAGCGTGACCGCGCGCTCCCTCGTCGGCCTGGCCGGAGACGCCGCGACGGTACGCCACGCCGGCCTCACCGTCGCCGGCCGGGACACGACCGGCTACACCGACCGGGACTGGCGGCGGCTGCGCGGGCGCCTCGCCGGCCTCGTGCTGCAGGACGCGCTCGTCTCGCTCGACCCGCTCAACACCGTCGGCCGGGAGATCGGCGAGGCCCTGCGCACGCATCGGGTCGGCACCGCCGCCGAGCGCCCGGCCCGGGTCGGGGCGCTGCTGGAGTCGGTGACCGTGCCGGCGGAGCGGGCCCGTTCCTACCCGCACGAGCTGTCCGGCGGCCTGCGCCAGCGCGCGCTCATCGCCTCGGCGATCGCCGCCGACCCGCCGCTGCTCATCGCCGACGAGCCGACCACCGCCCTCGACGTGACCGTGCAGGCCCAGCTGCTGGCGCTGCTCGCCCGGCGCCGGGCCGAGGGGCGGGCGCTGCTGCTCGTCAGCCACGACCTGGCCGTCGTCGCCGGCATCGCCGACCGGGTGCTGGTCATGCGCGACGGGCGCGTCGTCGAGCAGGGTCCGACCGGGCGGGTGCTCGCCGCGCCGGAGCACGAGTACACCCGGATGCTCCTCGCGGCCGTGCCGGACGCCGCCTCCCGCGGGCGCCGGCTGTCCTCCCCCGGCCGGGAGCCGCTGCCGCCGCGGCCCGAGCCGGGCGAGGAGGTGCTGTCCGCCTCGGGCGTGCACCGGCGCTTCGGCGCCCGGCACGCCGTCGTGGACGTCAGCTTCGCGCTGCGCCGCGGCGAGACGCTCGGGATCGTCGGCGAGTCCGGGTCGGGCAAGACGACCCTCGCCCGCATCGCGCTGGGGCTGCTGGAGCCGTCGGCGGGCCGGGTCCGGCTCGGCGGCGAGGACTGGAGCGGGATCCCGGAGCGGCGCCGCCGCTCCCGCCGCCGGCGGTTGCAGGTCGTCTCGCAGGACCCGCTGAGCTCGTTCGACCCGCGGTACACCGTGGAGGAAATCGTCGGCGAACCGCTCCTGGAGCGCGGCCGGGTCCGCCGGGACCGCGTGGTCGAGCTCCTCGAGCGGGTCGGGCTCGACGCGGAGCACCTGCGGCGGCGGCCGCGCGCGCTGTCGGGCGGGCAGCGGCAGCGGGTCGCGATCGCCCGGGCCGTCGGGCCGCGCCCGGACGTGCTGGTCTGCGACGAGCCGGTGTCCGCGCTGGACGTGTCGATCCAGGCGCAGGTGCTCGACCTGCTCGCCGAGCTGCAGGCCGCGGACGGCACGGCGCTGCTGTTCATCTCCCACGATCTGGGCGTGGTGCACCATCTGGCGGACCGGGTGCTGGTCATGAAGGACGGGCGGGCCGTCGAGGAAGGGCCGGTGAACGCGGTGTTCACCGGCCCGTCGCACGAGTACACCAGGCAGTTGCTGGCCGCCCTGCCGTCCCTAGATCTTTCCGGTGCCGGCGCCCGCCGTCACGCTTGACTTGACCGTGGCCGAGCTGTCGACGGTGTAGGAGTACGGGATGCTCGCCACGCTGCCGCTGGTGAGGATCGGGCCCGAGTTGACCAGGAAAGCGCATTCCTAGGCACAACGTCGCACCATTGACAGATCGAAGTCAATGCCTGGCGTTTGCAGTTCAGTTGCAGGAATTTCCGGCCGCGCCCCTCGGCCGGTTCGTGCCGGCGCCGGGTGCGGGGCTGTCAGCGCTCGTCGACCGCGCCGAGGACGGGCTTCACGTCGAGGACCGGGGTGCCGTCGATCGCTTCCAGGCCGCTCACCCGCACCCGCAGGCCGTCCACGGCGAGGATCGCGGCGCGGTGCAGCCCGATCGGGTTGGGCCGGTCCGGGGCCCGGGTGCTGAACACGCCGGTCTCCGGGCGGGTGCGGTCGCCGCGCGAGTGCACCGCGAGGACCTCGCGGTCGGCGCGGTGCAGCCAGGTCAGCAGCAGGATCTGGTCGCCGGGGCGGAGGTCGCGCAGGGCGGGGCGGACGCGCTCGTCGAACACGACCCACGCCGATGGAGCGTCCTCGTCGCCCTGGCGCGGCGCGCCGGCGCGGTCGGTGAGCGGCGACTCGACCCGGCCCACCGGGCGCACCACAAACCCGTCATGCTCCACGCCCGAACCATATACCGGAGAGGATCCCGCCCGGCTGTGGCAAAATCTGCCACGATGGAACCCGGGCAACGACGAGACTCGAGCGACGTCCTCGACGCACCCGTGTGGGCCGCGCTGCACGGCCCGCACCGCCGCTTCGCCGAGGTCACCGGCCTGGCGGCCCGCTTCCGCACCGACGTGGCGCCGTTCTACGCCCTGGCCCCCGACGCCGGCCCGGAGGCCTGGCCGGACCTGGCCAAGCTGACCGGCCCGGGTGCGGAGGTGACGCTCACCGGCGACACCCCGCCGCCCCCGCCCGACTGGACCGTGCTGCGCGTGCTCGGCGGCGTCCAGCTCGTCGACGTGGCCCTGGAGGCCGCGCCGGACCCGGACGCGGTCGTCCTCACCGCCGCCGACGTGCCCGAGATGCTCGACCTGGTGGCGCGCACCCAGCCCGGCCCGTTCCTGCCGCGCACCGTCGAGCTCGGCACCTACCTGGGCCTGCGCCACGAGGGCACGCTGATCGCGATGGCGGGCGAGCGCCTGCACCCGCCGGGCTGGACCGAGATCAGCGCGGTGTGCACGGACCCGGCGTTCCGCGGCCGCGGCCTGGCGACCCGCCTGGTGCGCGCGGTGGCGGCGGGCATCCGCGCGCGGGGCGAGCGGGCGTTCCTGCACGCCTCGGCCGCCAACACGACCGCGATCCGCCTGTACGAGTCGATCGGCTTCGAGCTGCGCAAGCACACCCCGTTCACGACGTTCCTGACCCCGCGATAGCCGCTGCGACCGCCGGACGGGCGGCGGCGTGTGTGGAAACCGTTGGCCGGGGCGGCTTCGACCACGGATGATGATCCGGTGACCGAGCGCTGGGAGACCGTCGAGGCCATCACCGCTGCCCGTGACCGGTTCGAGGCCGCCATTCCCGGCTGGCGACCGCCCGCCGCGTTCGGCATCGCCCGCGACGGCGCCGACGGACCGTCGTTCGTCCGGGTCAGTACCGCCGAAAACCGGCTCCCGGCGGCGGTGCTCGCCACGGTCTGCGGACATGTCGGCCGATCGGGGTCGTACCGCCTCTGCCGGGAAGACCTGGAGCGGGTCATCCGGCTGCTGGCCCCGGCGCAGGCGTGCACCGACCTCGAGCACCCGAACCTCGTGGCCTGGCAATGGTTGCACGCCGACCTGGCGCCCGGCGAGCACGTCGTGGCCGTCTTCGCCGCCGCCCTCACGGACGCGGCCGGCGACCGGTACGTGGCAGCGCTGCTCGCGGCCGCACTGGCCGGACGGGTGGAGAACCCGGACGGCACGACCACGCTGTGGCGCCCGGTCGGGCCGGCCGAGCTGGCGCTGATCCGGGCCGGTGGGTGGCGGGCGTTCCCACCCCGCCTGCCTGACCAGCCGATCTTCTACCCGGTCCTCAGCGAGGCCTACGCCACGAAGATCGCCCGGGACTGGAACACCACCGCCAGCGGGGCCGGATACGTCACCCGGTTCCGGGTCGCCGCCGGCCACGCCCGCCGTTACCCCAGCCGGCAAGCCGGCGGCTCCGACCTGCTGGAGCTGTGGGTCCCGGCCGGCGAACTGGCGGAGTTCAACGTCCACATCGTCGGACCGATCGAGGTCGTCGCCGAGTTCACCAACCACGACGTGCCGTAACCGCTGGTCGATCGGCGGCTCCACGTCGCCGTCCGACCGTAGGGGCGCGGTGCCGGGCCCGCCGTCAGTCGACTTTCGGGGACGTTCGGTTGCCGCGCTTGAGCTCGTAGAAGCCCGGGGTCTGGACCATCAGCAGCATGCCGTCGAAGAGCCGGCCGGCCGCCTCGCCGCGCGGGACCGGGGTCACCACCGGGCCGAAGAAGGCCGACTGTCCGATGTGGATGGCCGGGGTGCCCAGGTCCTCGCCGACCGGGTCCAGGCCCGCGTGGTGGCTGGCCAGCAGGGCCTCGTCGTGGGCGTCGGAGGTCGCCGCCTCGGCGAGGTCGGCCGCGAGGTCCAGCGAGGACAGTGCGGCGCCGTACAGCTGCGGGCCGATCGGCGTGCGGTCGTGGTGGATCCGGTTGCCCATCTCGGTGTAGAGGTCGCGCAGGACCGCCGGGCCGTACTTCTGCTCGGCCGCCACCAGCACGCGCACCGGGCCCAGCGTGTCGGACAGCCAGGTGCGGTACCAGTCCTCGAGATGTTCGCGGTCCTTGTTGAGCAGCCAGAGGCTCATGACGTGGAAGCGCGCCTCCACCGGGCGGACCCGCTCCACCTCCAGCAGCCAGCGGGAGGCGTTCCAGGCCCAGGGGCACTTCGGGTCGAACCACATGTCCACAACGGTCACGCACACCATCCAAGCCGCGGCGATTGGCCCTTGGAAGTTCCAATTCGGCGCCACTTCCATTGGGCCAAATCAACGGTCGCCGCGCTCAGCCGGTGTACTTGAACGCCTCCGCGGTCACCGTGCCGTTGAGCTTGGCCGGGCCGTTGTAGCCGCCCACGGCGTAGATGGTGCCCTGGTAGGCGGTGACCGCCATGCCGGCGCGGGGCATCTGCTGCTTCGGCAGCAGCGGCGTCTTGCTGCTGTCCTGGCACCACCAGTCGTAGAACTTGTCCCCGCCCTCGTTGCCGCCGAGCACGCACAGGCCGATGCCGGTGATGGTGACCGCCGAGGCGCCCTCGCGCGGGTGGTCGAGCTTGAGGCCCGGGCTGATCACCATCTTCTGGTGCACCATCACGTCGATGGTGTCCTTGGGGATGTTGCCCGCCTTCTGCCGGACCCCGCCGATGAACCAGACCGTGCCGGCGTTGTCGGTGGCCGCGGTGAGCTTCTCCCGCCGCTCGGAAAGGATGCCGAGCTTCTCCCACTTGTCGTGCAGCGCCCAGACCGTGTCGTCGGCCTCGCCGCCGGGCTTGGTGCCGCCGGCGAAGACGATGCTCTCGCCGTCGTAGAGCCCAGCGCCGGAGTTGCGCGGCTCGGGCAGGCCCGGGCCCTCCTGCCACTGGATCGCGCCCGGCGGCAGCTTCCACACCTTGTCCGTGGCGCCGCTCTTGGTGAGGCCGCCGATGATCCAGATGGCGTCGTCGGGGTCGCGCACCACCGTCATGTGGCTGGTCGGCACCGGCAGCTTGGGGCCGTCGGACCAGCTGCCCCGGGCGATGTCGAAGACGTGCACGGCGTCCAGCAGGGGGCGTGGGTCCTCCGCGGCCAGGCCGCCGATGACGTACAGCTTGCCGTCGGCGACGGCGGCGCCCGCGCCCTCGAGGGCGCCCCCCGGGAGGTCGGGCAGCTTCGTCCACGATCCGATCGGCGACGGGGGCGCCGCGTTCTGGCCGCCGCTGTCTCGGCCGTCGTAGGCCTTGAGCGCGAACACGGTGCCGACGCTCAGCAGTACGACCGCGGCCACACCGGCGATGATCGCCGCCCGCTTCCGGCCCCGGCCGGTCGGCGGCTCGGGGTCGGGGCGCTCGGGGGCCTCGGCGGGCGCGGGCGCGGGCGCGGACGCGGTGGCGAAGGCGGCGCCCGAGGTCGCCGGGGAGACCGGCGCGGCGGCGACGCCGACGCCCGGGGACACCGGGGTCGCGGAGGACGGGACGCTCGACATCGGCACGCCGGAGATCGGGGCCGCCGGCGCGGAGACGGGCGGCCCGGACATCGGTATCCCGGAGACGGGCATCCCCGAGCCGGGCATCCCGGAGACAGGCACCGACGACACGGGAATCGCCTCGGTGCCGTAGGTCTGGGCGGGCGGCGGGCCGGTGAGCACCGGGGGTCGCGGGCCGGGCCGGGCGGGCGGGGCGCTGACCGAGGCCGAGCCGGTCGCGACGCCGAAGCGGCCGTCGGCGGTCAGCTCGGCGGGGTGCACGACCGCGCCCTCGGCGACCGGCAGCTCCGGCTGCTCCAGGACGGTCGGCGCGACCTCCAGCTCGCGGTGCAGCATCCGGGCGACCAGCGGCACCCGGGACGAGCCGCCGACGAGCAGGATGCCGGCGAGCTGGCTGGCCTGCAGGCCCGACCCGCGCACGACGCGGGCGGTCTCGGCCACGGTACGCGCGATCATCGGGCCGATCTTGCGCTCGACCTCCTCGCGCGTGAGGTGCAGCGCGGCCTCGACGCCGGGGACGGTGACCGGCGCGACCGTGGTGCGCGAGAGCATCTCCTTGGCGCCGCGGATGTCCTCCCAGAACAGCCGGCGGTCGCGGCGGTCCTGGGAGGTGCGCGGGTCCTGCAGGCGCCGCCACACGTCGGGCTCGGCGGCACGCAGCACGTCGCCGAGCAGCTCGACGAGCGCCGCGTCGAGGTCGAGGCCGCCGACGTCCTCGAGGCCGCCGGAGCCGATCACGGTGAAGCCCTGGGGCTCGTTGCGGACCACGGCGATGTCGATGGTGCCGCCGCCGAAGTCGTACACCACCATCGCGGATCCGCCCGGCAGCGGGTGGTTGAGGGCGCTGATGAAGTACCGCGCGGCAGCCACCGGCTCCGGGATCATGCTGACCTGCGGCCAGCCGGCCGCGATCGCGGCGTCATAGAGCGTCCGGCGCCGCGTCTGGCCCCACGAGGCGGGGTAGGTGAGCACGACCGGCGGCGGGAACCGGGTGATCTCGCTGACGCCGACGGCGACGGCCCGCAGCACCGCGGCCAGCATGTGCACCGTGGGCACCTCGGCGGTGCCGAGCAGCACGGCCGGCTCGTCGATGCGCCGCTTCGGGTTGGGCTCGTAGCGGCCCGGGTCGAGCTGGGCCAGCCGCTGGGCGTCGCGGCCCACCGCGAGCTGCCCGTTGTCCTGCAGGAACACCGACGACGGCATGAGCGGGGCGCCGTCGAACAGCACGGGGCGGCGCCGCCCGTCGGGCGAGCGGATCACCGCGACCGTGTTCGACGTGCCGAGGTCGATGCCGACGACGTAGCCGCCGGGCGCCGGGCTCACCACGACGACCTGCCCATCTGTGCTCCTAACAGCGATAACAGCGATGTCGAAACGCGCGCGGCGGCAATGCTAGTGCGGCCGGCCGGCGCGGGCACTAGTTTGATCGGGAGGCCGACGGAGTCGCCGACGCGGTGGCCGAGGGTGCGCCCGACGGCGGCGCGGACTGGGACGCGGCCGGCAGGGTCGTGCGGGGCAGCATGTCGGGCGACCAGCGGGCGCCGAAGTACGGCCGGGAGATGCCCTGCGCGAACGCGGCGGAGGCGGCCTTCGAGGCGGCGATGCGCCAGTCCGTCTCCTTGACCGACTCGTACCACAGAAATCCGATGATCTCCGGGTGCTTCGGCAGCGTCTGCAGCAGGTCGGTGATCCAGTCGGCCTTGCGGCCCTGCGCGTCGGTCGCGGCGGTCTCGGTGACGACGATCGGGCGCTTGCTGATCGTCTTGAGCTCGGCGAGCGTGGACCGGTAGATCTGGTCGAAGGTCTGGTACGTCTCCATGCCCGCGGTTCCGTAGTAGCCTGACAGGCCGACCCAGTCGACGTATTTGTCGCCCGGGTAGAGCTGCGACAGCGGCGTGGAGTTCTCGTAGACGACGTTCGGGCTCCACACCCAGATCACGTTGCCGGCGCCGAGGCGGTCGAACAGGTCGTGCACGTGCCGCCAGGCCGCCACGTAGTCGCCGCGCCGGTTGCCGTTGGCGGACTCGCACCAGGGGTACCAGTAACCGTTCATCTCGTGCGCGAACCGGATCGCGACCGGGTAGGCCAGGTCCTTGATGCCCCTGGCCCACTCCGTGATGTACGCGTCGTAGTCGCCGCCGGTGATCCTCGCCAGCCGGAAGTCGGGCTGCGTGCCGCGGTCCTGGTCCTGTTTGGACTCCGCGCGGTAGTCCCACGGCTCCCAGCCGAGCATCGGCAGCATGCCCCGGTTGACGATGCGGTCGAAGGGCTGGCGGTCGAAGTGCTTCTGCGCCGCCCAGCCGGACGCGAACATCATGACCTGCGGGCTCTTCCCCGCCGCCTGGACAAACCCGTTGTAGTCCGTCAGGTCGCCGGGGCCCTTCTCGGTGAAGATGCCGAAGAACGCGGTACCGGGCGACGGGAAGAACTCCGGGCGGCGGCCGGGCCGGCTCGGCTCCGGCGCGAACGTCGGGCGCGGCTCGGCGAGCTTCTCCTGCCACTGCGCCGACGGCGTCGTGTACGCCTCGACCTGCGGGGCGATGACGAACACGTATCCGCCGATGAGCACGAGCGCCGCGAACATGATCCGGGGCAGCGTGATCATGCGGGGCTCCCCTGCGGCTGCACCTGGTGCGGTAGCGGGAACCCGGCGTGCGGTACCGCCGGGAACCCGTGCACCGTCGGGAGGTCATCGATCGACATGGCGCTCGCCGCGGTGGCCCGGATCGTGACGACCAGGCCCGCGGTCACCGGGTCCTCCTCCGGCTCCACGGCGCCCCGGTCGCGCAGCCAGGTCGAGAACGCGATCAGCGGCGGCACGAGCCCCACGACCACGCTCAGCGAAGCCCAGAAACGCAAGACCACGGAGTTGTACCCCAGGACGGCGCTCGTCCCCAGCAGCGCCGCGCCGACGAAGGCCCACATCGCGTGCGTACGGAAGGTCTTGGGCCCGTCGACGCTGCGCAGCCGCCCCTTCGCCGTCACCGCGTAGGCGAGCGGCCGGCGCAGCAGCGCGGCGAAGCCGGCGGCGGCGTACACGGGCACCGCGAAGAGCGCGAGCAGCATGCCGTGGACGCCGATCTCCCGCTGCTCGTGGCGCGCCAGGTTGAACCGGCGCAGCCACAGCCACAGCACCGCCCAGGTGCCCATGCTCGCGGCCCACAGGCCGAGCCACAGCTGCCACTGGATCTGCGCCGCGTTGATGCCCAGGCCGAGATACGTGCCGGTGGCCACGACGCCCGACACCGCGGACAGGGCCACGCTCGGGTAGTAGGACTGGACCAGCCCGTAGCACAGCCGCTGCCCGGCGCCGAGGCGCTTCAGGTGCGGACGGGAGCGGCGCAGGAGGATCTCCCACACGCCGTACGCCCACCGCTTCTGCTGGTTGAAATAGTCCGTCCAGCTCGTCGGGCCCTCGCCCACCGCGATGACGTCGGGCGTGTAGACGCCCTTCCACTTGCGATCGGTGAGCGGGTTCTTCGCGCCCATCACGACCATGCTCGTCAGGTGGTCCTCGATGATCGAGTCCTGGTATCCGTCGATCAGCCCCCACGCCAGCGGCCGGTACAGGTGGTTCGTGCCGATCAGCAGCGGCGCGTCCAGCCCGTTGCCGCCACGCTCGATCAGCCCCGAGAACAGGTACTGCTGCACCGACGCGCCGTGCACGACCCAGTTGTTGTACATGTTGCCGTACACCTGCGGCGCCACGACGAACGCGACGTCAGGGTCGCGGAAGTAGCCGAGCGTGCGCTCCAGGAAGCTCGGCAGCGGCACGTGGTCGGGGTCCATCTGCGCGACCACGTCGTACACGTGCTCGTGCGTGGCCCGCCACGCGTTGTGGTTGCCGGACTTGGTCTTGGCCCGGAAGGCGCCGTGCTCCTGGTTGAACTCGGGCCGCCCCTTGCGGCTGAAGTGGTGCACGCCGAGCCGCTTCGCCATCGCCTTCACGCGGGGGTCGTCGCCCTCGTCGAGGATCCAGATGTCGACCTGGCCGTTGTAGCGCACCTTCTGCATCGCCCGCAGCGACCGTTCGACGACGTCGATGGGCTCCTTGGCCGGCACGATCGTGGTGAGCATCGCGATGCGCAGCCCCGGTTCCGGCAGCATCGGCACCGGGTCCCGCGCCTTCCACGCGAACACCCACACGGCGAAGTTCTGCAGCAGCCGTACGCCCTCGACCAGCACCACGAAGCAGAACGCGACCCGCGCGACGATCACGTGCCAGTCGCCCGCCCACGACGACCCGGCCCGCGATCCCGGGATGTGCTCCGGCAGCAGCAGCCACCCGATGAACACCAGCCCGGTCAGGAAGTTGGCCGCGATCAGCAGCGACAGCATGACGCGCCGCCACGCGCCGCCGACCCGCCGGTACACCACGGGCTGGTGCGCCTGCGCCGGCAGCGTCAGCGCGCCGGTGATCTCGTTGCACGCCTCGTACGCCCGGTGCGTCGCGGCGAGCTTGTCCTGCATCCGTTTCCGGCGCCGCTGCGCGCGGCTGGGCTTCGCCCCGCCACCGTTCGCGGCGGGCTCGGTTCTCAACGATCGGGGCGCGGCGGTGTCCAGCAACTACCCGGCCTCCGATCTTCAAGGTCTGCACGGAACACCACGTTCTATGGCGTTCCAGAGCCGTGTTCGGCTTTGCTGATCGTAGGCATAGAACGCGATGAGCCGGACCCTCCAGCCGGCCGATCCCGAAACATCCGCCAGTTGGTCGTTCCCGCAGGTGAACCCGCGTTTTCAAACGCCCGCAACACCCTTTCCGGCCCCCCGCCAAGACCCGAATGTAGGAGATCTGACAGGCCTCTTCCTGATCTCTTTCTTGAACCATTCCAACCGTGCAAGGTCATGTTGCCCGGATCGACGAAACGGTTCGCTTGATACTGTCAATTTGCCGACTCGGCTCGGTTTACAGCGCGCATGCGGCATGCCGGGTCGTGTTCCGTGCCGCTCAGCGGTTGCCGGGGCGCGGGGTTGAACGGGCGGGTGATCGGGCTCCACCCGTGAGCGCGTGGGGGACGGCCGGCTTCTACCCCTTCTCTTCTACCCATTCTTTGCCCGCAGCCTGCGCAATCGCCGTGTTACGGTTGGCCGCGCACCCAGGTCGCAAATGCTTTGCCACCATGCTGCCGACGTTCGCGGCGGCCCGACGGTGCTGGGTCGGCCGACTGCGGCCGTCGCTTCGGCTCGCTCTAGACGGGCGACCGCGCTGATTCCCGACCGGAGCTGCAATGACGATCCATGCCGATGACGCGCAACTGCGCCGCCACCTTCGCGATGCCGAGGTGCCCGCCCTGCTGATGACGGTGGCGCACCTGACCGGCGACACCTCGATCCTGCGTGACGACCTGCTTTCCGACGGCTGGCTGTTCCTGCCGCAGGGCGGGCTGACCGCCCGGCAACGGGAGGAGGCCCGGGCGCTCGCGGCCGGCGTGCTGGCGCGGTTGCGCGACGGGGCACCGGTGCCGCCGCTGGACGCGCGGATGCTGCGCCGGATCACCAGCTGGGCGCTGGGCATGGACACCGCGGACCTGGTACCGCTGCTGGCCGAGGAGATCGTGCCGCTCGGCGCGGACCCCAAGGCTCCCGGCTGGAACCGCTACGACCTGCCGGGCGCGCGGGACGTCGAGGTGGCCGTCGTCGGTGCCGGCATGAGCGGCCTGCTCGCCGCGTACCGGCTGAAGCAGGCCGGCGTGCCGGTCGTCGTCTACGAGAAGAACAGCGACGTCGGCGGCACCTGGCTCGAGAACACCTACCCGGGCTGCCGGGTCGACGTAGCCAGCCAGCTGTACAGCTACTCGTTCGCGCAGCGCGCGGACTGGCCGCAGCACTTCAGCACCCGGGATGGTCTGTGGCAGTACTTCGCGGACTTCGCCAAGCAGCACGGCCTGTACGAACACATCCGCTTCGACACCGAGGTGCGCGCCGCCGCATGGGACGAGCCGGCGGGCCGATGGCGGCTGACCCTGGACACGCCCGACGGCGCACGCACGGTCACCAGCACCGTGCTGGTCGCCGCCGTCGGGCAGCTCAACCGGCCGCACGTGCCCGACATCCCGGGCCGCGACGAGTTCGCCGGCCCGGCGTTCCATTCCGCCCGCTGGGACCACTCCGTCGATCTCGCCGGACGGCGGGTCGCGGTCGTCGGCACCGGCGCGAGTGCCGTCCAGTTCATCCCGGAGATCGCGAAGACGGCGGGCGAGCTGTGCATCTTCCAGCGCACGCCGCCCTGGCTGCGGCCCACCCCGAACTATCACCAGCCGGTCGCGGGCGGGCTGCGCTGGCTGCACGAGCATCTGCCGTACTACGCCGCCTGGTACCGCTTCTGGCTGCTGGCACCGGGACTGCACCGGGTGCTCGATGGCTGGGTCGTCGACCGGGACCACCCGCCGACGGAGCGGGCGATCTCGGCGGTCAACGACGCCCTGCGCGCGACGCTGACCGGCTACATGAGGGGCCAGCTCGCCGGGCGCCCCGACCTGGAGCCGTTCGTGATACCCGCCTACCCCGTCGGCGCCAAGCGGGTCCTGCGCGACAACGGCGCCTGGATCGCCACGCTCAAGCGCGAGCACGTCCGGCTGGTGGGCGAGCGGATCGAGCGGATCACGCCGAAGGGGATCCGGACCGCGGACGGCGTCGAGCATCCCGCCGACGTGATCGTCTACGGCACCGGCTTCGCCGCGTCGGAGTTCCTCGCCCCGATGACGGTCACCGGCCGCGGCGGCGTCGACCTGCACCGGTCCTGGAACGGCGACGCCCGCGCGTACCTCGGTCTCACCGTGCCCGGCTTCCCCAACCTGTTCTGCTGCTACGGGCCGAACACCAACCTCGCCGGGCACGGCGGCAGCATCATCTACATGTCCGAGTGCGGCGTCACCTATCTGCTCGACGCGGTCCGGCACCTGCTCGGCGCGCCGCACCGGGCGGTGGAGGTGCGCCGCGAGGTCTTCGACGCCTTCAACGTGGAGGTCGACGCGGCCAACGCGGAGCGCGCCTGGGGCTTCTCGAAGGTCGGCGGCTGGTTCATCAACCGGGCGGGCCGCTCGGCGCAGAACTGGCCGTTCCCGGCGCAGGAGTACTGGCGGCGCACCCGTCGTTTCAACCCGGCGGAGTACCTGCACCTGCCGTAGCCGCCCCGGGAACCGCCGTGACGGCCCGGATGACCTGGCCGGCATCGTGCAGCGCCCGGACCCCCTCCGGCAGGATCGGGTGGTACCACTGCCAGACGTGGAACATGTGCGGCCAGTGGTGCAGGACAGCGTCCCCGCCGGCGGTCCGGATGCCCTCGACGAGCATCAGTGCGTCGTCGAGCAGCACCTCCTGGCCGCCGACCTGGACCAGCACCGGCGGTAGGCCGGCGAGGTCCGCGAAGACGGGCGAGATTTCCGGGTGTCGCGGATCGACGCCGCCGGCGTACCGCGCGGCCATCTCCAGGAGATCCTCGGTGGCGAGCACCGGGTCCGCCGGCGCCAGCTCCCGGTGGCTGCGGAAGGAGCAGGTCAGGTCGGTCCAGGGAGAGAACAGGACGAGCAGGTCGGGTGCGCGGGCCCCGTCGTCGCGCAGGCGCGTTGCCACCGACACGGCCAGGCCCCCTCCCGCCGAGTCCCCGGCGATGACGACCGGGCTGAGCGGCGCCACGGCACGGATCGCCTCCATGGCGGCGAGGGCGTCGGTGACGGCGGCGGGGAAGGGGTGCTCGGGGCCTCTGCGGTAGTCCAGGACCAGGCAGGCGGCCCCGGCGAGATCCGCCAGCAGGCCCGCGAGGTGCAGGTGCGATCGGGCCGAGCCGATGCAGTAGAACCCGCCGTGCAGGTAAAGCAGGACGGGCCGGCCCGTGACGGGAGGACGGATCCAGGTCCCGGAGGCCGCCCCGACCGGCACCGCCTCCACGCCGGCCGGCGCCGCCGCGAACGCATCGGCTGCCCTCTCGTAGGCAGCCCGCCGTTCCGGGACCGTGCCCGAACGCCCCGGCGCCGCACGCTGCAGCATCGCCCGCACCAGCGCCGCCTTCGCCGACGGTCGATCGGGCACGACCAGGTCGGGGTGTGTCGCCGGCATGCTCACTCCCTACTGCGCCGTGTAGCCGCCGTCGGTGACGAAGTACGAACCGGTGGTGTTGGACGCGCGCTCGGAGGCGAGGAAGGCGACCACCTCGGCGACCTCGTCGGGGCGGCCCAGCCGGCAGGTGGGGTGCAGGTAGGCCACGCCGGCGGCACCCTCCTCGGTCAACATCGGTCCCTGGATGAAGCCCGGCCCGACGCTGTTGACCCGGATTCCACGCCTGGCGTACTCCAGGGCGGCGGTCTTGGTCATGCCGACGACGCCGTGCTTGGCCGACACGTAAGCGACCTGCCGAGCGAAGCCGACCGATCCCAGGATCGAGGACATGTTGACGATGGACCCACGGCCGTTGCTCAGCATGGCCGGGATCTCCGCCCGCATCGAGTAGAACACCCCGCTGAGGTTGACCGCGATCACGGAGTCCCAGCCGTCGAGCGGGTATTCGCCGGTGAGCTCTCGGGGCCCGCCGATGCCGGCATTGTTCACGGCCACGTCGAGGCGGCCGAAGGACGCCACCGCCTCGTCGACCATCGCCTCGCACGCCCATGGGTCAGTCACGTCCACCCGATGAGGCCGGGCCGACTTGCCGATAGCGTCGGCGACCCGGGTCGCCGCGTCGAGGTCGAGGTCGGCGACCAGGACGCTGGCCCCCCGGCCGGCCAGCAGCGATGCGCAGGCCGCACCGATGCCCGAGCCGGCCCCCGTGACCAGCGCGACCCTGCCCGCGAAGTCCAGCTCCGGCGTGTCGGCGAAACCCAGATCGGTCATGTTCCCCTCCCGGCGTCGTGTCACCGCTGGATGTCCAAAGGCACATCGTCACAGCACGCCGGTCGGATGCGACGCGGCGACGGCCAGCGCCTCGCGCTCCCTCGGGCGCGTCCGCACCGACCCGGCCACCCGGTGCGCCCACGGCTCCCAGTCCTCGAAGCCCAGGAAATTGCCCAGCCGCCCGAGCTGCGTCACCGGGTCGGCCACGAGGTCCTCGTACGCCATGGTCAGCAGCTCCCGCGGCCGCGCGTCGGCGATGGCCTGCTCGGTCTGGCCGGCGAGGAACGCGCACAGTCCCCGGTAGCGCCGGACGTCCTGGCCGCGCTCGCGAAGCATCTCGGCGGTCAGCCGGCCGGGCAGGTAGCGCTCCACCTCAGCCGGCACCCGCTGGCCAGGGGCGACCCTGAACGGGTCGAATCCGTACCGGCCGACGGATTCCACGCACAACTGCATGAGCTGGAAGCACGAGTGCCGGCTCATCGATCGTGCGGTGTCCGCCCAGTCGCGCGTCAGATAGACGATCTTCGCGTCGGGGAAGTTCTTCAGCAGGTACGGGGCGATGTTGCTGGAGCCGCCGGATCGCTCGACCCAGCGCCGCCGGCCGGTGAGCGAGGTGAGCAGGTCCAGCAGCATCTGGTGGTGCCGTGCCAGCGGCTGTGCCGGAAACCCGGGCACCAGCTCGGCGAGGGTGTCGAAGAGACGGTCGGGATCGGACGAGATCTTCGGCAGCGTAGTCGCGAGGACCTGCGGCAGTTCGGCGAGGTTGCCGCCCCAGCGGCCGTCCACCGGATAGCGCACCTCGGGCGGCATCAGCCCGACCCGGAAGAGGGTGGCGAGGTGGGGGCTGGGGTTGCTCAATGCCGACCAGTACGCGGTGCCGGTCAGCACCTGCCGACCGGCGGCCCGCGGCGCCACCCATCCGAAGAACTCCTGGACCGAGAGGGTCTCGGGCTGCTCGGCGATCAGGTCGGACAGCAGCGTCGACCCGCAGCGGCCGGTGTTGATGATGATGGCGTGGTCGTGGATCTTTGGGTCCATCGGGATTCCTATGAGTCGATGCTTGCTAGTTGATGATCTTCGCAGCGGAGCCCGCCGGCTCGGCGCACCCAGGGCATGACGATGTCGCGGATGGAGTTCGGCCGATCAACGAGGACGGTGTGCCGCTGGCCGGGCACGGTGACGATCTGTGCGTGCGGCAGCAGCCGGCGCACGTCGGGGGCCAGCGCGCCCACGCGCGACTCGCCCCCGTACACGCACAGGACCGGGCACCCGATCGCGGCGATGCGCTCCTCGGCCGGTAGCCGGCTGGCCGGCACGTCGCGCCTGACGCTTGTGGCGTCGAGCACTTCGCGAGCGGCCATTGCCAGGCGGAAGACGCGCTCCCCCCGTCCGGCATCGATCTCGGCGAGCACGTGGCCGCCCGGCAGGTGCGCGGCGGCCTTGTCGAGCCACCCAGGCATCCGCTCGAGCCACGCCGCGGTGGGCGGCAGGGACTCCACGGTGGCGATGGCGGCGACCCGCTCGGGGTGGCGTGCCGCGTAGCTGAACGCGATCGTGCCGCCGAATGAGTTGCCGAGCAGGAGGACCGGGTCAGTGATGTCGAGCGCGGCCAGCAACGCTTCCAGGTCGTCGACGAAGTCGTCCAGCGTGTAGCCCTCGGGAGGGCGTTCGGTGTGTCCGTGCCCGCGCAGGTCGTACATGACCACGTTGAGGCCGGCGGCCGCGAGCGGGGAGGCCAGGGTGAGGTACCAGCTGGCCAAGGTGTCCAGGGCCAGACCGTGGATCAGCACGGCGGTTGGGGCCGCGCTGGGCACGCCGGACACCGGTTCGGGCGGGGCGAGCTGCTCCACGTGGATGGACAGGCCGTTGGCCAGCACCATGCTCATGCTGGCGCACCCACCTCGTCGAGCGCGGCTGCGATGTACTCGACGAGCTGGCCGACGCTCAGATGCCGTACCGAATCCAGGTCGAGGCCGGCGATGAACTGGGCGAAGTTGACCGTGTCGCCGTACCGGACCTGCAGGCGGCCGGCGAGGGAGACCACGTCGATGCTCTCCATCTCCAGGTCGTCCTCGAACCTGGTCGACATTGTGATCTCGCTGTCGACTCCGGCGTGGTCGCGGATCGCGTGCAGCATCTCGGCGACCTCGGCGAGAATCGTGGCTTGGTCAGCAGGCATGTGATGTCCCTTCTCGTTGTACGTGCCGCTACGGGCGGCCGTTTGGATGGACGGGCTCCGGGCCCCAGGTCCAGCCGACGACGTAGCGTCGCGGCGGCAGGCCCTCAGGGTTGGAGAGTTCTCGATGGGCGACCAGGTAGACACGGCCGGCGACCTCCACGGTCAGCACGGCCGGGGTGGCGGCCACCAGCTTGAACCGCCGGGGGTCGCCGGCCAGGCCGGTGCCCTCCGCCTTGGCGGCGGCCTCCTTCGCGGCCCAGAAGCGGGCGAACCACAGGCGCCGGTCCTCGCCGGCGGCCGCCTTCGAGTCGAGCAGCCGCCGTTCGGAGTCGGACAGCGCGAACGCGATCGTGCTGTCCGGATGGTCGGTAATCTCGGCGACGTCGATGCCCACGCCGGGAGCGTCCGCCGCTGCGCGGGACGCGCGGGGCTTGGCGATCGCGACGGCGATCTCGGCGACGTGGGCGAGTGAGACGTCACACTCCCGGTAGCCACGGCCGGGGCGCGGGTGGACCCGGGGGCGCCCGTTCGGGTCATTGCTGACCGTCAACTCGATCGGGTAGACGTCGGTGTGGCCGTCGTCCCACAGCTGAAGGCGTACGGCGTCGTTGACCGCGATCCGGCCCAGCAGCCACTGCTTGCGCGCCCTGGCCGGCTGCCGCTCGTACTCGGCAACGCCACGGGCGCCAAGCATGCCGCGGGCGGCCAGGCCGCGGGAGACCAGGTCGGGCCAGCTGTCGAACGCCACGGTCCACCCCTCCGGCTGCCGCAGCGACATCGCGTGGCGCTGCGGGATGCGCTCGGCGGCCCGTATCGCGGGGTGGCTGAAGAACCGCCGGTGGACGCACCCCTCGAGCTGCGCCCATACCCGGCCGTCGACGGCGAGCTGCGATTCGAAGACGAGTCGCGCGGCCTCGAGCGAACGGATCCGCACGACGCAGTCGACCGCCGTACCTGGGGCCGGCGACGGTCCGAAGAACCGCGCGTGCCCGATCCCCACCGGCAGCGCCCCGAACTCCTGCGTCGTGAAGAGCCAGTTGCCCATGAGCTGCGACGCGTTGTCGAGCAGCGCGCCGGGCGGGGGCAGAGCAGTCAGGACGCCGCGGACGTGCATGTCGCCGACGGCATGGACCTCGGTCACGCCGCGGAACAGCGGTCCGTGGAACACGAACCGTTCGGCGTACATCTGCTCGGCACTGATCTGCGGGGGCCGTTCCGTGGCCGGGTCGTGCCGCCACACCTCCGGACGCTCGGCCGGGTAGTCGGGTGCCACCTCGATCGTGGAGCGGGCGTAGTCGCCGAAGGTCACCGAGAGGCGGCCGGGTCCCGCGGGCTTGACGGTGATCTCGACGTCCTGTGGCGGCGCGGCGACGCACCAGCGGTTGAATCGAGCGTCGTGCACGGCGACCACTCGCGCGCCGGGGGCCGCCTGCTGGGCGGCGTCCATCATGTGTTGCATGACGGTGGTGGCCGGTACCACGGGCCATCGGTCTTCCGGATGGGGCCAGTCGTCGGGCTGGAGGAAGAAGCAGTGGTCGCGCAGGTACGGCATCGTGTCGAGGGCGACCCGCAGGACCGTGCGGTGGACATCCGGCGGTGGCGACGGCGAGGTGTGCCCGTTCCCGCCGCCGGGTTCCGCGCCGCCGGCCACCACATCATCGGTTGCTCCACCCAGCAGCGAGGCGAGCTCCGCGGCGGCGCTGGAGTGCCCGGCGAGCTTGTGCAGCGCGGCCAAGGCCGGCGATCTCGGCGCCGGCACGGCGGCATGTGTCGCCACGGCGGTCGCCACCGCGCTGTCCCGGACGATCGCCGGCTCGGCGGCGCGCGCGGGCATCGCGGGCATGCCGAGCAGGTCGCCGGCACCGTCACCGAGGTGGACCAGCGGGACACCGAGCTCGAGCCGCATGAGCGGCCCGCGGCGGGCGGATCGTCCGGTCGCGGGTGCACCGGCTCCCGCTTGGCCCGTGCCGGTCGTGTCGAGGACGCGCAGGTCCGGCGCGGCGCCCTCGACCCACAGCGCCGTGGCGACGCGGCGCAGCTGGTTCAGGCCGCTGCGGTGGGCGACGTTGACCGGCATGGCGAGGTGGTCGCGGCCGCGCAGGTTGTCGTCGATGACCGAGGCGAGCTGCCCGATGCCGACCTGCAGGAACACCCGGAACCCGGCGTCGTACATGGCCTGGACGGTTTCCCGGAACCAGACCGGTTCGAGCATGTGCCGTACGGAGATCTCCCGGATGCCGGCCGGATCGTCGGGGAACGGTGCCTTGAGGGTGGTCGACCAGACCGGCACCCGCGGGGCGTGGACCTCCCAGCGACGCAGGGCGGCGCCGATCGACTCCAGCCCGGATGCGAACAGCGGGGTGTGGAACGCGGAGCGGAACGGCAGCCTCTGGCAGACGAGGCCCTTGCTGCGCAGTGCATCGACAAGCCTGTCGATGTCGCCCTCGGGTCCGTTGACGATGCACTGGTCGGGCGCGTTGTCGTGGGACAGCACCACCCCCGGGTAGCGCGCGAGCCACGGCGTGATCCGCTGGGCGGCGCAGCCGACGACGGCGAACGCGTGGCCGGGCACCTCGACCGACGCCGAGTTGAGCTCGGCGAGGACCTCGTCGAGGGAGAGCGCGCTGACCTGCCCTCCGGTGACCGCGGCGGTCCACTCGCCGAGGCTGTACCCGGCGACCGCGTCCGGGGTGATCCCGATACGGCACAGGGCGTCGTTGAGCAGCTTGCCCAGCTCGATCAGCCCGGCGCCATGCCGGCCCAGGTCGGCCGCGGACCACTGTCGGTCGGGCAGGTCGAAGTGCGCCGCGACGTCCGCGGTGCGCGGGCTGAACTCCGCCTCGATGCCGGGGAACACGAAGGCGATCCGGCCCACCCCGGTCGATGTGGCCTCGCCGGCGAGCAGCGGGGCCGGGCTGAACCAGATATCGCGGGCGCCGCGCCAGGCTTGCCCCCTGGCGACGGCGAGCCGCGCGGTGGCGAGGTGCTTGGCGTCCGGGTTGACGATGCCGATCCGGCAGCGCTCGTCCCCGGCAGCGCCGGCCGGACCGGCCTGCCGGGCCCTGGCGGCGCCAAGGGTGCGCACGGTGGTGTCGTCCGCCTCGAGCAGGCGGGCCAGTGCGGCCGGGTCGGGCGCGGCCAGCCACAGCACCTCGTCGGGCTGCTCAACGCCGGCCGCCGCCCCGGCCCGGATGCCCGCCTCCGCCGCGGGCAACGTCGCCGGCCCCGTCGCGCCCGCGCCGCCGCGACGGGCCGCCAGTGCGTCCGGCGTCTCCTCCAGGATCACGTGGGCGTTGATGCCGCCGAAGCCGAAGGCGTTGACGCCGGCACGGCGCGGCCCGTCGCTCTCCCAGGGCCGAGCGGAACCGATCGTGGCGAACCGGGTGCGCGCCAGCTCCGGGCGTGGATCGTCGCAGTGCAGGGTGGGCAGCAGCACGCCGCGGTACACGGCCAGGGCCGCCTTGATCAACCCGGCGATGCCGGCCGCGGGCATGGCGTGGCCGATCATCGACTTGACCGAGCCGATCACCGGTTTCGGGCCCCCGGCGTGCGAGCCGAACACCTCGGCGACGGTGTCCAGTTCGGCGGCGTCGCCGGTCGGCGTGGCGGTACCGTGCGCCTCCAGCATGCCCAGCGCGTCCGGCGCGGCCGGGTCGAGGCCTGCGGCCGCCCAGGCCCTCCGGATCGCCAGCGCCTGCCCGGCGGCGGCCGGGTTGACCATGCTTGCGGCGCGCCCGTCGCTGGACACCCCGCTGCCCCGGATCACCGCATAGATCCGATCGCCGTCGCGCAGCGCGTCGGCCATCCGCTTGAGTACGACGATTCCGGTACCCTCGCCGATCAGCAGCCCGTCCGCCGCGCTGTCGAACGGCCGGATCTCGCCCCGCCGGGACAGCGCGCCGAGCTGGCTGAAGACCGCCCAGAAGCCGACGTCGTGCACGTGATGGACTCCCCCGGCGAGCACCGCGTCGAGCCGGCCCATGTGCAGCTCGGCGATCGCCTGGTCCACCGCGACCAGCGACGAGGCGCAGGCGGCGTCCACCGTGTACGCGGGGCCGCGCAGGTCGAGCCGGTTGGCAACCCGGGAGGCGGCCAGGTTCGGCACCACCCCGATCGCGCCCTCCGGCTGATGTTTGCCGAGCTGATCGACGAACCGCTGCCGTACCGCCTCGAGCCGGCTCTCCGGCAGGTCCGGCATCAGGTCGCGGAGCACGTGGATCACCTGGTTGGACATCCGGATCCGCTGGTAGAACCGGACCTGGCCCGGGCTGAGGAAGCCGCCCCGGCCCAGGATCACACCGACCCGGTCGCCGGCGGGCAGCCGGTCCGCGCCACCCGCGTCGTCGATGGCGGCCGCGGCCACCCGCAGCGTGATGAGCTGATCCGGTTCGATGTCGGCGATCGACGCCGGCATGATGCCGAACTTCACCGGATCGAACTCGGCCAGGTCGTCCACGAACCCGCCCCGCCGGCAGTACAGCCGGTCCGGACGGTGCGCCTGCGCCGGGTCGTAGAACTGCGGATCCACCCGGTTCGGCGGCATCTCACTGATCGCGTCGGCCCCCTCGACCAGGTTGCGCCAATAGCCGTCCAGGTCGCCCGCGCCGGGCAGCAGCGCCGCCATCCCCACGATGGCCGTCTGATCGCCGTGCAACGCGGTCACCAGCCCGACGCGGTGTAGACGACGGAAGTGACCGCGGGATCGCCCCAGGCCAACTCGCCCAGCAGGCTCAGCGCGCCCTCCTCGGGGTCGATGAGCGCGATGCCGCGCCGGGCGTACTCCCGGCCCAGCTCCGCGGTGACCATGCCGCTGTGGCCCTCGGCCGGCGCCCACGGTCCCCAGTGGACGGTCAGGCAGCGATTGCCGGAGCGGGCCGCCCAGCGGGCGCCCATCGCCTCCAGCGCATCATTGGCCGCCGCGTAGTCGGCCTGACCGCGGTTGCCGTACGTCGCCGCGACGCTGCCGAAGAACACCACGAACCTCGGCGCGCAGTTCAGGCCGTCCAACGCGTCCAGGACCGCCCGGGCACCCGCCACCTTGGTGTCGAAGACCCGGGTGAACGACTGCGGGTCCTTGTCGGCGATCAGCTTGTCCTCGATCACCCCGGCGGCGTACACCAGCCCGTCGATGCGGCCGTACTCGCCATGGATAGCGGCGATGAGCCGGCTCGTCGCCTGCGCGTCGCGCACGTCGACGCTGTGGTAGCGCACCTGGGCCCCAAGCTCACCCAGTTCCCGCAGGGTGGCGCCGACCTCCCGGCCGGCCAGGATCGCCTGGGCCCTGCGGGCGATCTCGGCCGGCGAGCCGACCCCCTGGCGCGCGAGCGCCGCCCGCAGCGAAACCTCGTCCGTGGCCGTCGCCAGCACCGGATCCTGCGGCCCCTCCGGCAGCGGGGTCCGGCCGACCAGCTCGATGCGGCACCCGGCGGCCGAAGCGAGAGCGCGGGCGAACCAGGGGGTGATGCCCCGCGCGCCGCCCACCAGCACCACCACCGAGTCGCGGTCCAGCCCGGCCGCTCGGGCCTCGGCCACACCGTCTCCGGCCGGGCCGGCACCACCGGCCGCGAGCGGCCCCAGGCTCGCCGGCACCAGCTCGTACGCGCGGCGCGCGCCGCCGCTGCGGTCCACCACCGCCGCGTCGCCCCCGGCGAGCAACTCGTCGACGATCTGCTGGGCGAGCCGGTCCGCGGGTTCCGTACCGTCCATGACGACCACCCGCGCGGTGGTCGACGGGTACTCCCGGGCGATGGTGCGGAACAGGCCGCGGAGCCCGTCCGTGCCGGCACCGGCGTTCGCGTCGGCGACCGCCAGCACCCAGCGCGGCCCGCCCGCCAGGGCCTGCTTGATCGACCCGAACGCGCCGGGCAGCAGCGGCGTCCGTCCGCCGGCCAGCCCGTCGAGCAGGACCAGCCCGTCCGCCCCCTCGAGTGTTCCCGCCTCGGCGAGCATGCCGGTGCGCACGGTCGCCCCGTGCCGGCCCAGCAGCTCGACCACGCGCGCGGCCGCCGGGCTGGGCCCGGTGACCACCAGCGTGGCGCCGGCGAGCACCGGCCGGATCGGCGCGTCCGCGATGGGAACCAGGGCCGGGAGCATGCGCGCCGGCGCGACACCCGGCCGGGAGTCACCGCCGATCGGTGCCTCGCCGCCGGCCGCGGTCCGTGGGGGTGCCGGCTCGAACCCCGCAGGTTCCGCCGCAGCCGGCGCGGTGCGGCTCTGCACGGGTATCGCCGGGGCCGAGGACGGTGCCGGCGCTGTCTCCGCCAGGGCCGCGTCCACCTGGGTCGTGAGCCATCCGACCATGGCACGCACAGACCGGGCCTTGACCAACTCCTCCAGCTCCGACTCGTCGCCCTCGGCCGACAACCCGAGCCGGGCGGCCACCTCCCCGGCCACCTCCGCCCGCTTGATGGAGTCGATGCTGAGGTCGGCCTCCAGGTCCAGATCCAGATCGATCAGGTCGGCCGGGTAGCCCGTCCGCTCGCTGAGCACCGCCAGCACCGCACCCTGGAAGTCCGTCGTGGCCGGCACGGCGGCGGGTGCCGGTGCTGCTGACGTGCCGATCCGGGGCAGCTGCAAGCCGGCCGGCGGCGAGACAACGGAACCGTTCACCCCCGGCGAGGTCAGCGCGCCGTTCACCTGGGCGGTCAGCCAGCCGACCATGGCACGCACGGAGCGGGCCTTGACCAACTCCTCCAGCTCCGACTCGTCGCCCTCGGCCGACAACCCGAGCCGGGCGGCCACCTCCCCGGCCACCTCCGCCCGCTTGATGGAGTCGATGCTGAGGTCGGCCTCCACGTCCAGATCCAGATCGATCAGGTCGGCCGGGTAGCCCGTCCGCTCGCTGAGCACCGCCAGTACCACACCCTGGAAGTCGAGCTTCGGCGACTCCGCGACCAGGGTTGCGGCCGGTGCGGCGGCCGCGCTCACGTTGCCGGCGCCCCCGTTGGGGGACGGCGTGAACACCGGCGCCGTGGCCGACATCGGCGCCGGCGAGATCGGCACGGGCTGGCTGACAGGTGCCGGCGCCGGCAAGGCCGGTACCTGAGGGCCTGGCGACGCTGTCGACGCCGGCATCGGCGACACCGGCAAGGGCACGGAGCCACCGCCGACGTCGTTGCCGAGGTAGGCGAGCATGACGTCACGATGGGAGGCGATCAACTCGCGATGTGTCCGCAGAAACTCGGCGAGCATTTCGTCCTGGCCTAGTCGCCCGGCCCGGTTGTCGCGGTCGTCGCGGCCGGCGGCGGGTTCGATGGTTGCGGTCATGGACATCTCCTTGATGCGTCGTGAGGGCTTCAACCCGCCGGGGACGCTGTTGCCGTCGCGGTCGCGGACGAGCTGTCCGTCCACCGTCCAGAAGGGACGGTCTCCGGGCCCGGCCGAGGTGGCCTCGACGGTGTCGCGGCCGTGGAACAGCCAGCTGGTCTGCACCGGTACGCCGGCACAGGCCAGCTGCGCCACCGCGGTGAGCAGGTCGCGAAGCCCTTCGCCGGTGCCGCGGTCGCAGGGGATCGCAAGATGTGGCCGATCGCCGAGGATGGCCTGGACGAGTCGGGTGAGGACCTGCCCGGGGCCGGTCTCGACGAACGTCCGGGCGCCGGCCGCGTACATGGCCTCGATCTGCTCGACGAAGCGGACCGGCGCGCCGACCTGGGCGGCGAGCTCGTGCCGTACCGCATCGGCGTTCGCGGGGTAGGCGGTGGCGGTGCGGTTGGACCAGACCGCGACGGCCGGTGCGGCGATCGGTTGGTCTTCGAGCACCTGCGCGAAGCGCTCCACGGCGCCGGCGACGAGCGGGCTGTGGAAGGCGCAGGCGACGTTGAGCCGGTGTGTCGTCAGGCCGGCGGCCTTCAGTGCGTCGATCGCCGACTGCACCGCAGGCGTGGGGCCGGAAATCACCTGTTGGGTGGGAGAGTTCTGGTTGGCCAGGACGACCCGGCCGGCGAGGCCGGCGTCTTCGAGGACCTTGACGATCCGCTCGGCGGTGGCGCTGACCGCAGCCATGGTGCCCGGATCGTCACCGGTGGCGTCGAGGATCGCCTCGGCGCGTTGCCGGCTGAGCCGCAGCAGCGTCGAGGGTTCATAGGCGCCGGCCACGCACAGCGCGACGAGTTCGCCGTAGCTGTGTCCCGCGGCGAGGTCGGGACGGATGTTGAGCCGGTTCAGCAGGTGGCCGACGGCGAGCCCTCCGATGCCGAGCACGGGTTGGGCCACCCGGGTGTCGAGGAGCCGCTGCCGCTGGTCGCGTTCGGTGGCCTCATCGAACGCGGTGGGTGGGAACAGCAGGTCCGCCCACTCCCGCCCGAGTTCCAGGTACTCCCGCAGCTCGGGAAAGCTGACGAACAGCTCGGCCAGGGCCCCGGGTCGTTGGCTGCCCTGTCCCGGGAACAGGAACGCCATCTTGCCGGCGCCTGGGCCCGGTGCGGGCTGGATCAGCCCCCGTCCGGGGTCGTGCTCGCCGGCGAGCGCCCGGCGCAGCAACTGGTCGAGCTCGTCGGTGTCGCGGGCGACGATCGCGACCTGGACGGGGCCGGAGCGCGGGTCGGCCTGCGCGGCGGCGGTGGCGGCCAGGTCACGTAGTCGCCACGGCCGGCCGAACCGGTCGGTGCCGTCGAGCAGGCCGGCGAGCCTGCCCACCGCCTGGTGCGCGGCCGCCCGATCCCGGCCGCGGAAACAGAACAACTCGGCCGGCCATTCGTCACGAGCGTGGCGCGGTTCGGGTGTGTGCGAGTGCCCGGCGAGCACCACGTGGAAGTTGGTGCCGCCGAAACCGAACGCGCTCACCCCGGCGATGCGCTGCTCCGCCGGTGCCGCCCACGGGCTTGCCTCCGTGTAGAAGGCGAAGGGGCTGGTTTGGCCGTCCCAGACCGGATTCGGGCGGGTCAGGTTGATCGTCGGCGGCCGCACGCCGGTGTACAGCGCCAGTGCGGCCTTGATCACCCCGGCGAGACCGGCGGCACACTTGGTGTGCCCGATCTGCGACTTGACCGAACCGAGGGCGCAGCCCCCGGGCCGCGCGCCCGCCTCGACGAACAGCCGGGTCAGCGTCTGAAGCTCGGTACGATCACCGACCACGGTGCCGGTGCCGTGCCCCTCGAGCAGACCCACCTGCCGAGGGGAGACGCCGCTTTGCGTGTACGCCCGGTCCAGCGCCCGGCGCTGACCCTCGGCACGCGGCGCGGTCAGCCCCAGCGCCCGCCCGTCGCTGGCCGCGCCCAGCCCCTTGATCACCGCGTAGACGCGGTCACCGTCGCGTCGCGCGTCGGCGAGCCGCTTGAGCACGACACACGCGACCCCCTCGCCCAACGCGATCCCGTCGCCGGTGGAGTCGAACGTGCGGCACCGCCCGGTCGGCGACAGCGCGTGCGCCGAGCTGAACATGAGGTAGTCGTGGATACCGTTGTGCAGGTCCACCGCGCCGCAGATCATCAGGTCGCTGCCGCCGGTGGTCAGCTCCTTGCAGGCGGCGTCCATCGCCGCCAGCGCGGAGGCGCAGGCGGCATCCACGGCGAAGTTGGGCCCGCCCAGATCCAGCCGGTTCGCCACCCGCCCGGCGATCACGTTCGTCAGGACGCCGGGAAACGAATCCTCGGTGATCGTGGGCAGCTGGTCCGCCAGCTCCGCCGGTACCTCGCCCAGATAGGCGGGCAGCGTCGTGCGCAGCACCTTCGCGTTGGCCATGTCGCTGCCCGCCTCGGCGCCGAACACGACCCCGGTGCGCGAATGGTCGGCCCCGGGCGAGCCGTGGTGGTAGCCGGCGTCGGCCAACGCCTGCCGCGCCGCCTCCAGGGCCAGCAGCTGTGCCGGGTCGATGCTGGCCAGCGCCGCCGGGGGAATGCCGTACCCGATCGCGTCGAACGGCACCGGCTCGATGAAGCCACCCCACTTCGACACGCTGATCCGGCCCGTCTGCCCCGGCTCCACCTCGGGCGCGTAGTAGGTGTCCGCCGCCCAGCGCTGGGCGGGCACCTCGATGATCGCGTCGCGGCCGTCGAGGATCGTCTGCCAGAAGGCGGCCAGGTCCGGTGAACCCGGAAGGACGCACGACATGCCGACGATGGCAACGTCCAGGGGGGTCGACGGCTCCCGCTCCGCGGCCGCGGTGTCCGGCCCGAGCGCCGCCGTCAGGGCGTCGATCCGGTCGGCATGGAAGCGCTGCGCCCCCGTGGTCACGTCGCTGTGCAGGGCGGCCACGGTGGTCTGCCGGTCGCGAAGCACGGCGACCTGGCCCGCCATGAAGAGTCCCTCGCCGCGCTGACCGGCCTCGTCCACGGCGACCAGCGCGTCTCCCTGGCGGCGCTTGCCCTTGCTGGCGATCCGGAGCCGGCCGACGTTGAGCATCTCCAGCTGCTCCCACACCTGCCGGCCGGCCGCCCCCGCCGCGGCCAGCTCCTGCCGCATCCGGTGGAAGTCGTCGACGTAGGGCGTGTGCAGGCACCGCGTCACGTGTCCCGGCGCCGTCTCCAGCAGCGCCGTGCCCGTCGCACCCAACACCTCGCGCTGGAACAGGGGCTGGATCGCCCCGCGCTCGACCGCCTCCCTGGTGAACAGGTACGCGGTGCCCATCAGCACCCCCACCTGCACACCGCGGCGCGTCAGCGGCCCGGCCATCGCCGCCACCATCGCCGCCGAACGCGCATCGTGGACACCGCCGGCGAAGAACACCTGCACCTGGGCGGCGGTCCCGGCCGGCGCCTCATCGAGGAACTCCTCCAGCGCCAGCGCCTGCGCCTCCCACAACGCGAAGCTCGTGCGCGGCCCGACGTGCCCGCCGCACTCGGCGCCTTCGAAGACGAACCGCCGTGCCCCGGCACGCAGGAACTGCCGCAACAGCCCCGGCGACGGAACGTGCAGGAACGCGTTGATGCCGTCCGCCTCAAGGGCCTTCGCCTGCGCCGGCCGGCCACCCGCGATGATCACGACGCGCGGCCGGACCTCCATCACCGCCTCGAGCTGGGCCGCCCGCACGTCCTCCGGGGCGAAGCCGAGCACGCCGACCCCCCACGGGCGCTCCCCCAGTTGCTGCGCGGTCTCCTGCAGCATCCGCCGGGACTGTTCGCCGGTGGCCAGCGCGAGCGCGATGAACGGCAACGCGCCGTCACCGGCCACCGCCTCCGCGAACCCGGCCAGATCGCTGACCCGCGTCATCGGCCCCTGCGCGACCGGAATGCGCACGCCCAGTTCCTGTGCCAGCGGTGCGCCGGGCGCCAGCGCCGCGCCCGCCTCGGCGTCGCGGGCCGCGGCCTCGATGGCCGTGCGGATGCCGCGGACCGCCTGGGTCGTGTTCCCCCAGCGCTTGCGGAACTCCGCCGCCATCCAGCCGTCCTGCCCCACCGGCAGCAACTCGCCGGTGCCGTCCGGCCGGCCGTCGCGGCGCAGGCCGCGCACGCCTTCGCACAGCACCGTCTCCGAGCCGTCCATCCGCCCGATCACGGCCCGCACGTCGTCCGGCAGGTCCGACTCCGGCATCAGCGCCAGTTGGCTGTCCAGCACCACTCCGGCCGCCCCGCCGACCACGCATGCGGCCGCCGTGCGCGGCCCGATGCCGCCGGCCGCCCACACCGGCAGGGCCAGCGCCTCATCGGCCAGCAACTGCTGCAACAACACGAACGTGCTCAGCTCACCGCATCGGCCGCCCGCCTCGGAACCGCGCGCGATCAACCCGTGCGCACCGGCCGCGGCGGCCGCACGCGCCTCCGTGCGGCTGGTCACCTCCACCAGCACCCGATGCCGCCGCACCGCCTCACTCAGCGGCCACCCGCCGCTCGCCGGCAATATCACCAGGCTCACCCGGTCTTTCGCGGCGCGCTCCACGTCGGCCGGCGTGGCGGAACAACCCGCCGGCACCCGCACCCCGATCGGCCCCGCCGACCACGACGCCGCCTTCTCCAGCGCCCGCAGCGTCCGGCGGTCACCTTCGGCCAGGTCGAAGACGCCGATCCCGCCACCAGCACCGGCGGCCGCCACGATCCGCGGACCAGGCTCCACCGCACCACACGGATTGATGGCGACAACGAGATCATTGCCGCCGATTGCAGTACTCATCAAGCCCCCGTCGATTGGGTCAGGTGTGCCGGAAGCGTTGGATGGTGCGGGCACACACCGACCCGACGGCGCAGCACTGTGCGCCGGGTCAGTTGGTTGTTCCGCTGGTTGTTCCGCCAAAGCGAACCGCCGGCCGTCCGGCCGGGAAACACGCTCACGTCTGGCGTGCGTGCCGCCGGCGTCCGCAGCCGGCCCGTCCGCGGCGCCTTCCAGCACGCGATGGCCGCGACTCATCATTCGTACAACACGGCGGGCGTGTTCGTCCCCGGTTATTCAGAACTCTCTTCGCCGATCGTCCCGTTCGCACGTCGGCCGTCTGATACAAACCTGGATGTAGACGCCTTGGGCTGAGATGCGCGCATGGCACAGGCCGTCCGGTTCGCTGGCTTGTTCCAGCCGGACTCGCAACCTGTGTGCGTGCACGTGGCAGGCTTCGCCGCCCGCTCGACCAAGGGGTGCGGACACACCGGTCTTCGCCGTGCCCGTCATCCGTACGAGCCTGCGGACTCCCTGCCCGTCAGTGGGTCCTTATCTCGTCATCCAGCCTTCCCAACGTCGTCGGCGGCTGCCGTCGACGAGCCAGTACCTGAAGAGAGGACAAGCATGCACAGGATCCGGTTCTTCGCCCGATCTCTGCTACCCGCCGCCGTCCTGGTGGCCATCCCGGTGCTCGCCGCCACCCCGGCCGCCAACGGCGCCGTCCGAGCCGACACGGCAAAGGCCTCGGGGGTCGAGCTGCTGGCGAAGGCCGCGCCGGACGAGTGCTTCGCCGGGGTCGGCCAGCCCTACCCACCCGGACCGCCCTGCACCACGGGCAAGCCGAAGGTGAACCAGTCCTACGTCTGGGGCATGACCAAGTCCGGCGACCGGATCTGGTTCGGCACCGGCGCCAACGTCCAATGCCTCACCCTCGGCACCAGCCTCGGACAGCGCACACCCGTCCAGAACGACGACTACGTCTGCGAATACGGCTCTAGCCAGCTCAGCAAACAGACCAGAGGCCTCGCCGCATCAGTCGGTGACTGGCGCCCACCCAAGATCTACCTCTACCAGACCTCCTCCAAGAAACTCACCGACAAGACCGGCGACATCACCAAGGCCTCCAGCAACGACAACCGCCGGATCAACACCACCATCGGCATCCGCGCCGCCGGCTCCAACAACGGCATCGTCCTGCTCGGCGGCCCCGGCCTGCTCGGCATCAACCTCTTCGCCTTCGACAGCAACTCC
>NZ_JBICTV010000037.1:0-73141 GCF_043197855.1 Dactylosporangium sp. NPDC048998 | reverse complement strand
GGCCTGCACGACGACGCCGACCTGGACGCATTCCGCCGCGACGCGGACCGCGCCGTCCACGACGGTGTGCCCTTCCACATCGAGCACTACGTCCAAACCTTCCCCGCCCACCAGCACCAGCTCTTCCTCATCCCGGCCGGAACCCCGCACGGCAGCGGCGAGGGCAACGTCGTCCTGGAAATCAGCGCGACGCCCTACCTGTACAGCCTGCGCTTCTACGACTGGCTACGCAAAGACACAGAGGGCAGACAACGACCGGTCCACGTCGGACACGCCTTCACCAACCTCGACACCGCCCGGGCCGGCGACGCCGTAGCCCGTGACCTCGTCCAGCAACCGCACACGCTGCGCTCGGGTCAGGGCTGGCACGAGGACGTCATCGGCCGCCTCCCCGAGATGTTCTTCGAAGTACGCCGCGTAGAACTGGCCCCGGACGCCGTCGTCGAGGACACCACCAGCCACGGATTCCACGTCCTCAACGTTGTGGAGGGCGACGGCATCGTGCTGGAGACGGAGAACGGTCACCGCCACGACCTCACCTACGCCGAAACCCTGACCGTTCCCGCCGCGGTCGGCTCCTACCGCGTACGCGGCTTGGGAGCGGGCAAGGTCCGCTACGTCAAGGCATTGGTTCCATGAGCCCCGGCGCCACGAACGTCGTGTCAGTCATGGACGTCGGCGGCACACACGTCACCGCGGCCACAGTGGACGTCACGACCCGCGGCATCCTCAACGGACAGTGGTTCCGTGAACCGCTCAACGGCGACGGCGGCGCGGAAGAGATCATGTCCGCCATCGTCACCTGCGCCGCCCGGCTGCCCACCCGGCCCGCCGGCCCCTGGGCCATCGCCGTTCCCGGCCCGTTCGACTACAAACCCGGCATCGCCCGATACGCAGGCGTCGGCAAGTTCGACGCGCTCAACGGCGTCGACCTCCGAACCGCCCTGATGCCGCACCTGCCCGGCGCCGCAAGCATCAGCTTCCACAACGACGCGGACGCCTTCGCCATCGGCGAATGGTGGGCCGGCGCCGCGAACGGACACCGCTCGACCGTCGGGATCACCCTCGGAACAGGTGTCGGCTCCGCCTTTCTGCGCGACGGGCACATCCTGCAGCACGGGCCGGGCATACCGCCGGAAGGACGGGCCGACCTCCTACGCCACGACGGCACACCCCTGGAGGAAACCGTGTCCCGCCGCGCCATCAGGCGAGCCTACGCCCACGCGACGGGCCGATCCCCGGCACCTGACGTCCGGGAGGTCACACAACGCGCGCGACAAGGCGACCAGGCAGCGACCGAGATCCTCACGCGAACGTTCCACACCCTGGGAACCGTACTCGGTCCATACCTGGCGGAGTTCGAGCCAGAGGTTCTCGTCGTCGGCGGATCGATCGCCGCCGCGTGGGATCTCCTGGCCCCACCACTGCGATCCGGTCTCACCGACGCCGATCCCCGAACCGCTCCCATCGCCCTCGAACCCGCGCGTCACCCCACGGAGGCGCCGTTGCTCGGCGCAGCCTACCTGGACCATTCGGGAACGAGGGCCCCGGCGAAGGCGATCCGCGCGTGGTGCGGTGCGCAAGCGCCGCCGCCTGCAACCGGTACTCACGACGAGCAACACTGATGCGCTGGTTACGCTCCAGGCATGTTCCGTGAGGCCCGGCCTGGCGACTTCGAACAGATCATCCGCCTCTATCGGCAACTGCAGCCCGACGATCCGGTGCTGATGGACGGATCTGATACAGCGGCCTTCCATCAGATCCTGAGTTCCCCGGGGTTGCATCTCTTCGTGCTCGAATTGGACGGGGTCGTTGTCGCCACGACGTATCTCAACGTGATTCCCAACATCACTCGATCGGCGTCGCCCTACGCCGTCATCGAGAACGTCGTCGTCGAGGAATCGCAGCGTGGCACAGGTCTGGGCAAACAGATCATGGCCGGCACACTCCGAGCCGCCTGGGATGCGGGCTGCTACAAGGCGATGCTGATGACGGGCTCGCGCAAGCCTGCGACCCACGCCTTCTACAGAGCCTGCGGGTTCTCGGCCGATGCCAAGACAGGGTACGTGGCCCGGCCATCGTGACACGGCTATGACCTTGGCGTGGTCCGCCGGCGCGCTCGGCGGGCCACCCGGTTGAGTGTGATCAGCAGCAGCCGCAGCCGCAGTCCGGTGGGCAGTCTGGATCGTCGCAGCAGCAGGACAGCAGGATCAGCTCACGCATCGGTGGTCACCTCCTTTCGTGCTGGTGGACACCACGTTCCCGGCGCCGGGGGCGGGCAGTTCGCCGAGGGGAGCGCGTCGACCATGGCGACCATCTCGGCGCGCAGTGCGGCCAGGCGCGCCATCTCGGCGTCCAGCTCCGCCAGGCGGCGGCGTAGCAACTGCTCGGCTGGCTCGCATGGGCAGATCCCGGTATCCCGCACAGCCAGCAGGTCGGCGATGTCCCGCAGCCGCAGGCCGATCCGCTGCGCCCCTTGGATGAACATCAGCCGGTCCACAGCATCGCTGTCGTAGGCGCGGTATCCGGCCGGGGTGCGCCGTGGTGGCGGTAGTAGGCCGGCTCGCTCGTAGTAGCGGACGGTGTCCGACGCCACACCGGCGGCCTCGGCCAGCTCACCGACCCGCAACCCGCGGCCTGGACCGGTGGTCGTGGTGCTCATGCCCCCAAGGTAAACCTTGGAGCGTGGTCCAAGGTCAAGGCAGGAGGATCACGGGGACATGTCCTGGCGCTGGTGCGGCGGGCGATGTCGGCGGCGTACTGCGCCGCCGGTGCTCCGGCGTATCCGGTCCAACGGGTTGCCGTGGATGGTGAGATTCCCAGCAGCCGGCTGAGCACAACGGCCGGCAGTTCTACTTAGCGGAGGCATTTCTGGCACGCCCCGTGCGCAATGGAGTCACTCGGCCCACAAGGATGGTTGTCACCGTTTAGTATCCGTGCGTGTAACCGTCTTACCTGCGGTCTGAAGCTCAATCAGTCGCCGTGACCAGGAGGAAGGTTCTCGTGCGGAAGCTGGTGCTCTACGCACTGTTGTCCATGGATGGTGTGGCGGAAGCCCCCGATCGTTACGTCTTCGACTTCGACGAGGCGATGGGTGCCAACCTCGGCCGGGTCATCGAGGCTCAGGACGCGGTTCTCCTCGGCAGGCGGACCTACGACGAATGGGCGCCCTACTGGCCCGGCCCGGGTGAGCAACCGTTCGCTCCCTTCATCAACGGTGTGCACAAGTTCGTGTTCAGCTCGGTGACTCCGGCGGTGTCGTGGGGCAACACCACTGTCGTGACGGGGCCCGTCTCGCAGTATGTCCGCGACCTCAAAGAGCGTGCCGGCGGTCACATCGGCATCCACGGCAGTATTCGCCTCGCGCAGTCCTTAATTGCGGCGGATCTGGTGGACGAACTCAGGCTCGTCATCAGCCCCGTCGTGTTGGGAAGTGGCCGCAAGCTGTTCGAGGATAACGACAGGCTGCGTAAGTGGACGCTGCTGAACGTGGAAGGGACGCCCTCCGGCGCAGTTCTCGCCGACTACGAGCTGGCCGCAAGGAACTGACGAAGCAAGATCGAAGTGCGCATCGACGACCGGTCTACCGCTTCATTCCCAAGCCGAGTTCGAGACCACCTCTCCGCGGCCGGAAGACCCGTTCCGCCACCCAGGCCGGCAGCGAAACGCCCGGTGATCAAGCAAGGTGCAGGTTCGTCCAAGAACGGGTGTCGGGCCGTTGCCCGGCCCAGGCGTCGAGCAGCGTTCGAGCGTCTTCCTCGGCGGCCCCGAGGAAGAGCTGCTGCTCCCCGTCGTACTCGTGGCGCTCCTGGTGGATTGATGAACGACTGCAGCAAGCGCACAGGTCGACGCGGCTGGCGAGCACCTCGAAACCGAGGCGCCGGCGGGCAAAGGACTCGGCGAGTGCTTCGAGTTCGCCAGGACCGCAGGTGACGAGCACTGACAGGGTGGCCGTGTCGGACGGCTCGAACAGGGCGACCTCGTCGAACACCGGCACCGTCATGTCCCCGGAAGTGCGTTCGCCGCTGGGGGCGCCGTCGTGGACGACGACCTCGCCGAAGCGGCGGGACGGGTCGAACGGGACGCTGATCACGCGTGCGCGGGTCGGGCACAGCCGTATGGCCCACACGACCTCCTCGACGTCGGCGAGCCGGACGCAGGTGGGGCCGAGCTCCGCGTCGATCTGGTCCGTGCCGGGGAAGGGCAGCAGCCCGTACCCCGCCCAGGCGTCGCGGGCGGTGTCCCAGTCGCGCAGGATGGTCGCGGCGGTGCCGAGGTTCCAGTACGCGGGCTCTTCGGCGCCTCGTTCCACGTAGGTCACGGCAATCTTGCCGGTTTCGTAGGCACGGGGCCAATCGCGTGCGAACTTGTAGGCGAGGGCGGCGTCGAACCAGGCCGCCTTCGCCGCCTTGCCGCCGAGCCGGGCAGCGACGGCGGCGAGGAGGTCACCGGCCCTCGGCCAGTCCTCCGCCTTGAAGGCCTCGTAGGCTTGCGCGACCGCCGAGACCGTGTCACGGTCCGCGGACCGCAGCGGGTTCGTCCACCGCGAGAACATGCCGGGGACGGTACCAGCCCCCCGGCCAGCAGCGTGATCCACTGACAACGAGCCACCCCCCACCCGGGAGATGACTCAACGCGCGATCTGCCAGGGCCAGTGCGCGAGCCACGTTGCCGGCGCCGAGGATTCCGATCACGCTCATATCCCGACGGTAGGCTGGAGGCTGCCTCGTCGGTTATGACGTAACTTTCCGGCTGTCGCAGTTGGACGCTCGTGGGCGGCCCGCGATCAGGGTGCGCTCCTCGTCCGGCCGCCGGGACGCAGCCTCTCCCTTGACCAGCTGCGGGAAGTCCGGATGCTGCCGGTCGGCGCTGAACCGCCGGTCGTTCAACACGGTTCGCACGCCTTCGTGGCGGCTGACCACCCAGGCCCGCCCGCCGTCGGGCAGCCGAACCCGCGAGACCGGCTCTTCTTCGCGGATCTCTTCGTACGCCGGCGGCGGCGCGAACGGGCACGTACGGGCCATGGGGAACTCGTGATTCTCGACGGTAGTCAGGACCTTTTCCTTCCACGACGTCACGGACAGGCGATAGAGGCTGGACAGCGAAAAGCCGTGTGTGAACGGCAGTTCGGTGGACCGGCGCGACCGGGTTTGGCTCCGGATGCGACGGACCAAGGAACCGCAATGGACCACCGGGACCGACAACATCGGCAGATTTAGACTCGACCCGTCCTCTCACGGGCGAAGTGCGGTTCCGCCGCTTCCAGTCGCGGTACCGCCACGCCCAACCGTCGTGCTTCCGCCAGGGTGTCCCGGCAGATCTCCCGCGGCTCCTGAGCCTCGGGGTCGGAGTGCGCCGCAAAATTCACGCGCACCGGCGCGACATGAGCGGTCAGCCAGGCGAGCGCGGGGGCCGTCAGCCAGGTGGGCGTACGGAACAGCAGCCCGCCGCCCCGGTGACGTCGCAGGTCAAGGCCTCGCGCTTCAAGAAGCGGCAGAAGTTCACGGCCGGCCAGCAGCGCCTCGCGGAACGCGCCCGTCGACCCAGCCAGCTTGGCCAACGACCCCAGCCGCAGGCCCTGCGAGTGCAGGCCCGCGTCCGACACGAAATGGATCCACAGCCAGCCGCGGAAGTCGGGTCGCTCCCGCAGCCGGAACCCGGCCTCGCGAAACACCCTGCGCACGGCCCGCTCCCGGTCGGTCGGGGGCTGGCCGAGTGTGCCGAAGATGACTGCCGGCAGCAGCGTCCCACGGAGCACGCCGTCCTCGCCGAAGCCGCCACCGGCCTGGGGAAAGCCCCACGCGACCTGGTCGACGGGAAGGGCACCGATAGCAGCCTGCGGCTCGGTCCAGATGTTGCCGAAGACCAGCACCGTGGCTTGACCGACGCGCGGCGCCAGGAAGGCCGTCGCCTCCGCAAGGCGGTGGTGCGGCACGCTGAGCACGATCAGGTCGAAGTCGTGGTCTGACTGCAGCTCCTCGCGGTAGCGCACCGGCCACTTCTCGACGACGCGCTGCCCCCACACCCGGCGCCGTGTATCGAGCAGGTCGAGATCTGTCGTGTCCCCGTACGTCGCCGCGCGGCCCGGGCGGACGTAGAACTCGACGTCATGTCCGGCCCGTTCCAAGGCCCAGCCGTAGACGGTGGCGATCACGCCTCGGCCGAACATCAGGATCTTCACGCTGCACCTCGTGGGGTACGATCGATTTGGAGGTAATCTCCACTTTCCAAAATATGGAGGTCATCTCCATTTGTCAACGCGAGGTAGCGCATGACCGCCGACAAGCCGCTGCGGGCCGACGCCCAACGCAACCGCGATGTCCTGATCGCCAAGGCCCGGGAGATCTTCGACGCCGGCGACTTCTTCGACCTGCGCTTCGACGACTTCGCCCGCCTGGCCGGGGTGGGCACCGGCACGCTGTACCGCCACTTCCCCACCCGGGAGGCACTGGCCGAGGCGGTCTACCACGGGGAAGTCGCCGCGCTGTGCGACCGCGCCCGCCAGCTACAAGCCACGCTGCCCGCGGCGGAGGCTTTGGCGACCTTCCTACGCGGCATGGTCGACCACATAGATGCCCACGAGGGCCTGGCCCGGACGCTGGCCACGCTCATGGCCGATCGCTCGGGTACCCTCGCCGAGGGCAGCCGGGCGCTGGAGCAGGCTGTCACCGACCTGGTGGCCGCCGCCGTGCGGGACGACGCCGTTCGCGACGACGTGAGCGCCGGTGCCGTGATGATGGCGCTGCACGGCATCGGCGCGGCCCATGACCGCCCCAGTTGGCGAGCCGAGGCCGACGATGTCATCACCCTCGTGCTGGACGGGCTGCGCCGCCCGCACTCAGCCCAGGCGGCCATCCGTACGCCTTCCAAAGGAGAGGCGCGCGCATGAGGTGCAAACAACGGCACGGCATCAAGACGGGACAACCGGCTCAAGCTCAACCGCAGCGTCGCCGCCCGCCATGACAAGGTGCGACACGAGGTCGCATGCCTCGAGTGACAAGGATCCGGTTAGTGGCACGGCGGCGAAGATGCGGTCCGGGGGTGGTCCCGCGCGGGCTGGAACGCGACGGCTTGGTGACGCGGTCGGTAACCGGTTCGGTGCCGCCTCGCGTCGAGTACCGGCTCACGCCGCTCGGCGAGAGCCTGCTCCCGGTAATGGCGGTGGTGACCGAATGGGCCGAGCGGCACATCGGCGACATCGACGCCGCCCGCACGGCATATGACTCGATCACATCACGCTGATCCGGTTGGGTGCGCGCTCGTGCCGATGACACCGTGCGTAGGACCAAGGTGAGAGACGACAGCTACCGGGCCGCCGGGCCCTACAGCTTGCTGGTGATGGACATTGCCAGTGCCTGGAGTCGTTCCTGGGTCAACGGTTCTGCCGGTGTGCCGGATGACCCGCTCAGGCGGATGCTGTACATCGTGCCGTTCGACCGCTTCGCCGCGCTCAGCACTCCATCTGTGCCGTCAACGGAGTACTCGACCAGATTGCCCAATGCCATGACGAGGAGCGGATCGTGGGGTCCGACGGTCCCTCGGTGGACACCGAGGTCCAGCCGCAGCCGCAATGCCGGATCGGATTGGATCAGGCAGCTGTACATCGTGACGCCGCCGGTCTGCACCCGCGGCTGTTCCACGAGTGTCGGGGCCGGCGCGTCGAACAACGCCGCGAGGCCACGCTCGTCGACGTACCCGCAGGCCGAGTGCACCGCAGCGGGCTTCGGCGACGAGGACGCGTTGTCGTCCACGCGGAGGTTGGCGTAGCACGCAACGCCGAGTACGAACGGCACCAGCACGATGAGGAGTTTCTGCCACCTGGGTCGCGCCGCGTTGCGCTCGCGCTGCGCCGCAAGCCGTTCCGAAAACAGCTCCTTGTCGAACACATTTCCCCCGCGCTGCACGATGAGCCCCGGCCAGGTCGACATCACTATGCAGACGATGCTTCACGTCGTCAACGCAGCATCATGGCCCTGTCCGGGTCGCGGCCGGTCCGGTCAGCATGGGATCGATCGCCGGGTCAGCGGATTGTGGCGATGAGGCGTTGCAGGGCGGCGTGGGCAGGTGGGCCCCAGGTGGGCTGGCCGCCTGGGAGGCCGTGGACGCCGGCGTCGCCGATGAGAATGCCGCCAAGAGCGCGTGCCATCGCCCAGCCTCGGGCGCGGCGCATGGTGGCGGTGTCCGGGGTCGGCTGGTAGGCCGCGTAGAAGTGGTCGGTGGTGTCGTCCGGTAGCAGTTGCCACACGGCGGCGAGGTCACATGCCGGGTCGCCTGCGCAGAGGTCGCCGAAGTCGACCACGCCGCAGAAGGTGCCGTCGGCGGTGAGAACGTTGGCCGGGTGCAGGTCTGCGTGGAGCCATAGCGCCGGGCCCGTCCATTGAGGCGCGGTGACCGCGTCGTGCCAGACGGCGCGGACGGCGTCCGGGTCGTTGATCAGCCCCCGCTCGGTGGCGGAGGCGAGCCCCCTGGCGAATGCCTCGGCCCGGTCGGCCAGTGGCCCGCCGCGGTCCCGGCCTGCGGGCGCGCCGCTGGGGGCGGGTTGGTGAAGAGCCGTCAGGAACGTGGCCAAGGATTCGGCCGCGTCGGAGGCTCGCGTGACGGGGATCCGGTCGGCGGGTGTGCCCGGAACCCAGGTGGTGATGATCCAGGGCCGAGGGAACCGTTCGGAGGGCTCGCCGAATCGCTGCGGGACGGGGATCGGCAGCGGAAGGCGCGGGGCAAGCGTGGGCAGCCAGGAGTACTCCTTGCGCAGCAGCGCGTCCGCGGACCCGGTCGCCCAGGGAAGCCGGACGGCCAAGTCGTCACCGAGCCGCCACAGTTGGTTGTCCCATCCACGCGCGCCTAGCCGAACCGGGCGATCGGCGAGGTCGGGGTGCTGTTCGCGTACCAGATCCCGGACCAGTTCCGCGGTGATCTCGATCTCGACGTGGGTCACGCTGAGCAACGATAGTCGATGCAGCGCCGCCTGTTCACCCGGCAGCGGATCGTCGTCAACTGCGTCCCGGCGGCACCGGGGATACAAGAAGGCGCCTCTCGTGTGCGCGTCAGCCGGTTGGTTCGGTGTGGTACAGGATCTCGATGCGGGACCCGTCGGGGTCGGCGCAGAACACGGCGTAGTACCCGGGGAACGGATACTCGGGATACCGCCGGGGCGGGTGGACGATCGCGCCACCGGCGGCACCGACGGCCCGGTCCACGGCATCGACGACGGCCGTGGCGTCCACGCGCAGGGCGAGGTGCTGCAGTCCGGGCCGCCCGTGCGTGTGCGGTGTCGCGTCGTCGCCCTCGACCGGGTAGACGAGGATCTCCGGGCCGGGTCCGGCCCACACCAGCAGCTCGTCGGAGGTGTGCTCGCGCCGGTAGCCGAGCTCGCCGAGCAGCACGTCGTAGAACGCGCCGCTGCGGGACAGGTCAGCGGCGCTGAGCGCCACGTGGTGGACGGTCACGGTCGTCATACGGCAAGCTTCCCCCGCGGCGGCCGCGGAGGGGCGCCCAGGGGCCCGCCGGATCACGCCGAGTGGGTCGTCTCGTCCCATATGCTTGAGACCGCCGGTGGCGGCGTGCCAGGGTCGATGCATGGGATTCTTCGACCAGTTGCCACCAGAACCATCCGAACCCGAGGCGCCGCCACCGCCGCAGCCGGTGTGGGCGAAACCAGAAGCGGAGCTGCCTGGTGCGGTGGCGGTGGAGCTCCTGGTGGCTCACACCGACGACGCGGCAGTGTCGATCAACGGATTGCGGGCCTTCCGCACCGGGTTCGAGTTCACGCTCAGCGTCATGTTGCGCCAAGAGGACCGGCAGCATCGCCTGCTCGAACCAAGACTGCTGCACTTTCGACAGCCCGGAGAGGCTGTGCCACCGCAGTTCCTCCGTTTCGGTCTGCAGTTCGCGGACGGCAGCGTCGTGTCCAACCTGGGCTGGCATCCGTTCGCCTCAGGTGAGTCGGAGCCGGTCGGGCCGATCCTGCTTGCCGGTAGCGGTGGCGGGGGTGGCCGAAACTACGACATGCGATACTGGGTATGGCCGTTGCCTCCCAGAGGGCCGCTGCTCTTCGTCTGCCAGTGGCCAGCCGTTGGTATCGACGAATCGCGCGTAGAGATCGACGCGGGACTGGTTGTGGAGGCCGCCTCTCGCAGCAGGCAGCTGTGGCCCGAGTGAGCCGCCGCGCCTGAACAGGTCAGGTCGCAGAAGCGGGCGGCCCGGAGTGCTACGGTCTCGATCATGCCCGATGCGTCGCCCCGGTATGAGCGTGCCGGCTTCGGCGGACGGCCGAGGGCCGGTGCCCGGAAGACGCTGATCCTGGGTGCGATGGGTATCGGGGTGCTGGCACCAGCCGTGCCGGTGTTGGTCGGGTCTGTCCGGCTGGTAGCCGTATTGGTAGTGCTGGTTGGTGCCTGGCTTCTGGCGCTCGTGCGGGCCGGGCTTGGGCATCGCCGGTTCCCGGCAGCATTCACGGTCGACGACGAGACGGCGTTTCAGGCGCCCCCGGCGGTGCAGTTCAGCTACTTCGCTGCGGGATGGCCGTTGTGCATCGGGGCCTTCGCGGTCATCATCACCGACCCTGAAATGCCCCGACCGGTCGGCGCATCCGACTGGGCGAGCGTCGCCTTCCTGGCCGTTATGGCGGTCTTCGTCCTGGTCTACGCGACCGTCGTCATCGTCGCCGGTCTGACCGGCCGGCCGTACCTGCGCCTGACCCCGGCCGGGGTCCAGTACGCCAACCTTGCATTCGACCGGTTCATCCCCTGGCAGGCGCTGTGCCCAGACTCGGCCGTGACTGTCAGCCGGTTCACTGTCACGGTGCACCAGGAGCGGCCGGAACTGCTACGCCGGCGTCGCCCCCGCTCCGGCTCGCCCCGGCTGACGTTCTCGGTCGGCTACGTTCGGATTCGCCCTCAGTTCGCTGCCGCCGCGATCCGCTTCTACCTGCAACACCCCGAAGAACGACCCGCCATCGGTACACCAGATGGCTATGCCCGGCTCAACGCCGCCGTGCGGGGAGGGCGGACACGAGCCTGAACATCGTGCGAGTATAGGTTTGCCGGGTGCTGGCCCAGGAACGATTGATCGCGCGGGTCCGAGAGGTCTGCGCTGCCGACGACCGGCTCGACGCGGCATTGATGTACGGCTCGTTCGCCGCCGGCGAAGCCGATGCCTACAGCGATGTGGAATTCTGGCTGTTCTTCGAGTCGCAGTGGCGAGGGCAGGTCGACCCCCGGGCATGGTGCGCGCAGGTCGCGCCGATTCTCCATCTTGTACGCAACGAGTTCGGTACCGACGTTGTGGTCTTCCCTGGGCTGGTGCGCGGCGAGTTCCATTTCGCCACCACGCAGGACATCCCATCGGTGCGGAGCTGGCCCGCCCGCAACGCGGCCACCAATCAGATGATCGTGCTCGATCGCCGCGCACGGTTGCGACAGGCCCTGGAGTCCCTGCCATACCGCGCCCCGCTGCCAGACGGCGGGCACGAAGCGGAGACCCTGTGCGGCCGCTTCGCCAACTGGCTGCTGCTGGCCCACCACGTGGCGAGCCGAGGCGAGACCCTGCGCGCATGGGACGCGATGGGACATGCGCACCGACACTTGCTGTGGATGGCGCGCCTGGTCCTCGACCGGACCCAGCACTGGCTCACTCCGTCGCGTCAGGCGGAGGTGGAGCTGCCGGACGACGTCGTGCTGGAACTTCGTCGTACGACTGCACCGGCCGACCCCGAAGCGGTTCGTCAGGCCCTGCGCGTGGCCTGGCAATGCGGGCGCGGCTACTGGACGGAGCTGGCGCGACGGCACCACATCGGCCTGCCGGAGGACCTGTTCGCCGAGATCGACAACGCGCTGCAGGGCGACCTCAACGACACGGCGCGCCATGCCGCGGACTTCACCTGAGCGCGCTGCGGACGCTCAGCGATAGACGACCGTCACCCGCCGCAGGACGAGGCGGGTGTTCGGGGTGCCCTCGTCCGGGCTGTCCGAAGACGACGGGGTGAGCCCGCCGCGCGCGACGGTGTCGATGACGTCCAGGCCGCGGGTGACGGTGCCGAGCGGGGTGTAGTCGGCGTCGAGGCGGTTGTCGGCGTACGAGACGAAGAACTGGCTACCGCTGGTGCCCGGCTCAGAGGTACGGGCGACGCCGACCGTGCCGCGGCGGTAGATGACCGTCGTGTCCTCCCGCGGCTCGTGCGGTGCCGGGGAGAGCCGCTGGCCCGGCCCGCAAACGACGTCGTTCTGCGCGTTGGCGGAGTCGTCGGGGACGCAGAAGAGCGTTGGCACGGAGGGCGGCCCGGTGGGTGACGGCGGCGGGGAGCCGCCCGGGTACAGGGAGGCGGTGTCCTCCTCGGCGTAGCGGTACGTGGGGCCGCCGGTGCCGTTCCCGCTCGGGTCGCCGCACTGCAGGACGGACAGCCCGCCGCGGGTGAGGCGGTGGCAGGCCGTGCCGTCGAAGAAGCCCCGGCCGGCCAGGTGGGCGAAGCTGGCGACCGCGCAGGGGGTGCGACGGGCGTCCATATCGATCTCGATGACGCCGAGGTCGGTGTCGATGGTCATCACGGCGGTGCGGTTGCGTGGTACGTCCAGCGGCGGGTAGCCGGCGTCGACGAGGTGGTAACGCTGGACGGTGTCCAGGTCGAGCAGGCTCCAGTGGCAGTTGACGGTCGTCGGCGCCGGTGTGGGTGCCGGGGAGAGCCGGCCGGCACGCACCGGCGCCGAGGCGTCGCAGGCGGCCAGTGCGCCAGCCAGCAGGCCGACCAGAAGGAGGCGCCGGATCATAGTGGCATCGTACGGGCCCAGGCCGGCCCCGTGGGGGGCCCGCAACGGGACGAGCACGAACCCCAGGCCGGCAGCCCTCGCGCCCATGGCGTCGGGACTGGGGACTTTCCAGGGTTCGAAGGGTGCCGCCGGCGTGATGCCCTGGTGTGCGGCCGGCGGCGCGATCGGCGCCGGGCCCATCAGGAGGGCGACCATGACCATGCATACCCCCGTCATCTTCATCCACGGGCTATGGCTGCACGCCACGTCGTGGAACTCGTGGATCGCGCTGTTCGAGCAGGCCGGCTACGCGGCTTCGGCGCCCGGCTGGCCAGGTGACCCGGACACGGTCGCGGAGGCGCGCGCCAACCCGGAGAGCATCGCCGACCACGGCATCGACGACGTCGTCGCGCACTACGCGAAGGTCATCCAGGACCTGGACACGAAGCCGATTCTGGTGGGCCACTCGTTCGGCGGCATGATCGCCCAGAAGCTGCTCGGCCAAGACCTCGCCGCGGCCGCGGTGGCGATCGACGCCGCCCAGATCAAGGGTGTGCTGCCGCTACCGCTGTCGGCGCTGCGGGCCACCCTGCCGGTGTTCACAAGATCTTCCGGAAGCTCGACATCACCTCCAGGCGGCAACTCACATGGGCACTCCAAGTGTTGTCGGAGTGATCACTCACGGGTCATCCAGGCTGGTGGCGGGGCGGATCCTTGGATCCGCCCCGCCACCCGTTCAGGACGGCTTCACCGGGTGTCTGGTCCAGTGCAGCCCGTCCGGTGAGACGTACACCGCCGTCCGGTCGCAGAAGATGTATGCGCCGGGGGTGTTGTTTCTGACCGGCCGCACCATGTCGTCGATGCCCGCGAGTCCGGTCACCGGCGCCGGCTTGGTGTAGGCGCCGGTGGTGCCGGCGTACCACTCGGCCGGGTTGTCGACCACCGTCTGCACGACGTGGGTGCCGTCGGCGGCGACGAACGAGTCCGCGCCGTGCTGTACCCATGGCAGCGTGTGCCCGGGGTCGGCCCGCTGCCAGGTCTGCCCGCCGTCGGTGGTGCGGTAGACCAGCAGCCGGCTCGGTCCGTTGTTGGTGACGATCGAGACGACGGCGTACGCGGTCGTGCCGTCGACGGTGGCGACGCCGACGGACTGGTTGTTGATATCCTGCGGGTAGTCCGCTTCGTCCTGGCCGAACACGTGCGTCGACCACGTCCGGCCGTCGTCGCGGCTGACGGAGACCCCGACGCGGTAGGCCTGCGGGACAAACCCGGAGACCCACAGTCCGGCGCCGGTCGGCACCTTGTTGAGGCCGGTCGGGGTGATTGTCGGCGGCTGGTTCGCCAGCTTCTTCTCCGCGCCGGTCTTGACGTCGACCCCGTACACGGCGCACTGCGACATGCCCTGGCTGTCGTCCTCGGGGCATGTCGCCCAGCCGCCGGTCGGTACCGCCGGCGTCGTGCCCGGCGAGGACTTCAGGTCCTGCCAGTTCCGGCCGCCGTCGGTACTGAACCGCCACGCGGAGGATCTGAAGCCGGTGGGGAACAGGGCGCCGATCATGCCGGGCGCCGGCACTTCGAGCATGTCAGGGATGCCGCGCATCCGCTCCGTCCAGGTGTTGCCACCGTCGTCGGAGCCGTACAGCACGTTCGTGCACGAGGCGTAGTCCTCGGAGGCACACTGGATTTGGACCGCGTACAGGTGGTTGAGGTCCGTCGCCCCGGCATCCTGCACCATGCCGTCGCTGTAGAGCCGGCCGTTCGCGGTCGCCGTCGGCAGGGCCGAAGGGCCCGGCGGCGCGGGTGTGGCGCGGTCCGGCCCGCCGGCCGTGACGAGCACCGCCACCGCCGCCACGACCACCGCCGCGCAGCCGCCGACCACCGCGGACAGCCGGTTGCGGACCCGCCGCCGTCGCCACGCCGTCACGTACACCTCGTCGCCGCTGAGCCGGCTCGGCGGCGCCGGGCTCGCCGCGACCTCGTCGAATCGTTCACGCAAGGAAGTCACGAGCACCCCTCCACCATCGTCGCCGGCCGCTGCTCCAGTTCCTCGCCGAGCAGCTCCTTCAACCGGGCGAGTCCACGCGCCGCGTGGCTCTTCACCGTCCCCTCCGAACACCCCATCGCGTCGGCTGTCGCCGCCACGTCGAGGTCGTGGTAGTAGCGACACACGAGCACCGCCCGCTGCCGGGGCGGCAGCTTCCCCAGCGCCGCCGTGAACGCCGTTCGCGCCGCCGACTGCTCCATCGCATCCGGCCCGGCCCGCGTGTCCGGCACCTCGGCGTGCGAAAACTCCCGGCGCCGCCACGCCCGGCGCGCCTCGGACAGGTACGCCCGCATGAGACACGTCCGTACGAACGCATCCAGCGCGCCGTGATCCCTCACCTTGCGCCAGCTCACCGCCAGCCGCATGAACGCGGCCTGTGTCAGGTCGTCGGCCCAGTGCCAGTCCCCGCACAACAGGTATGCGGTCCGGCGTACCACATCCCGCCGCGCCGCGAAGTACTCGCTGAACTGCTGCTGGTCCCCGAACGTATCGCTCGGCATGCACACCTCCTCGCCGGATAGGTGCACACCGGCCCCGCGCCCGGTTTACACGCCCGGCGCGGATCCTTCGGAGGCGGGTGCCCGCACCGGCGCGTGCCGTTCCCCGCCCGGGACGGGCGGGGAACGGTCGGCTCAGCGCGCCGAGACGGTACCGGAGCTGTTGATCATCATGAGCTTGAGCTGGCTGCCGTCCATGTACGTCTGCGCGGGCGTCAGGTATCCGTCGCTGGAGGTGGCGGTGGCCCGCTCGAACGTCTGCTGGAAGTAGGGGATGTAGCCGGTCTCGTTGCGGAAGTTCGTCAGCGTCGCCGTCGACTCCGTCCAGTGGTACATGTTGGTCTGCCACTTCGGGAAGTAGTAGCCGGGCACGTCCGGCTCACCGGGATCCCGCGTCGGGGAGACCAGCCAGTCCTCCACGCCGTCGCCGTCGACGTCGGCGATGTCCCAGAGGAACAGATCCTTGACCGAGACGTGCCGTCGGTTTATGAGGCGTGCTCCAAGGCGTCGAGCACCCGCATCGCCGGCAGCACGTCTGCCACCGTGCAGCGCGGAGCGCGACCCTCGGAAACGGCGGCGAGGAAATCAGCGTCCTGCGCCTCGATCGCCGCGTCCTGGGTGGCGGCCACTCCGGGCGAGTCGATGATGACTCCGTCGTGCCCGTAGAGGCGGCCGCCGTTGATGTGCAGCGTCTGGTCCTCCGCGATCAGCACGTAGTCGCTGACCGGTTCGCGGGAGTGGTACGACAGCGACAGGGTGGCCATGTCGCCGGCCGGGGTGACGAGCACGGCGCCGACGTCCATCGTGCTGCCGCTGGCGGGCCAGGCCGGTCCGCAGCCGCCGTGGACGGTGGCCTCGGTCGCGTCGAGCAGCCACAGTGCCGTGTCCACGAGGTGCGCGCCGTGGTGCCAGAGCACGCTGTCGGTCCAGTCGCGGGCCCGCCCGGTCCAGCCGACGTTGCTCTGCCGCAGCTGCAGCGAGCGCGCGATGACGTGGCGCAGCCGCAGCTCCCCGCGCTCCACCCGGGCGCGCACCTCCAGGTGCGGCGCCCAGAACCGCAGCGTGTGGCCCATCGCCACGTGTCGGCCGGTCTCCGCGGCGACCCGGGCCATCAGCTCGGCCTCCGCCAGCGAGACACCCGCCGGGATCTCGCACAGGACATGCTTGCCGGCCCGCAGCGCGGTGACGGTCAGGGCGGCGTGCACCGGGCTCGGCGCCGCCACCACGACCGCGTCCACGTCGGCGTCGGCCAGCAGCTCGTCGGTGTCCACATAGGAGCGTGCAATGTCGTGTTCGGCCGCGAACTCGGCGTTCTCCTCGGGTTTCGGGCCCGCCACCGCCACGACCCGGCCGCCGGCCGCCCGGATCGCCCGCGCGTGGCAGGCGCCGATCGCGCCCGGACCGAGGATTCCTACGCCCATGAGTCCCTCCCGAGGATCGTGGCCGCGCTACGGCCGAGCACCCGGTCCCGCTCTGCCGGGCCGAGAAATGGCATGTGGTCGGCCACGTGCGCGATGGCGGCGGCGTAGTCGGCGTCGGTGCCGCCGGGCCGGTTCCAGTCGCCGCTCCACATGAGACGGTCCGCGCCGAAGGCGGCGAGGGACATCCGCAGGTACGGCTCGGCGTCGGGGTAGGGGTAGGGGGTGCCGGCGTTGAGGAAGAAGCCCGACCACGATGTCGACGTGTTCGGCCGCTCCGCCAGGCGCAGGAACCGCTGGAATCCGCTGTACGGGGCGGGGTCGTCGGAGAACCGCAGCCAGCCGAGGTGTTCCAGCCTGAAGTGGACGCCCGGGTGCCGGTCCACGACGTCGAGGAAGGTGTCGTCGACGACGTCGGGGAAGGGGCCGGTGACGCTCGCCGTCAGGCCGTTGGCCTCCATCGCCTTCCAGACGTCGCCGCGCACCCGTGCTGGCAGCCGGACCCCGTTGAGGACTCCTCGCCGCGCCAGCTCGTCGATCCGGTGTGGTGCCTGCGGATCGTCGGGGTCGACCAGCCCGATCCCGGTGAACGCCTCGGGGTGCTCCCCGACGACGCGCTCCAGGTAGTCGTTGTCGGCGTTGCCGAGGTACTGCACGAGCACCGCCCGGTCGACGCCGTGGGCGCGCATGGTGTCCAGGTAGTCCTCGACCGGCCGGTACTTGGCGAGCCCGACGTGGACGTGGCAGTCGACGATCCCCACCTCACGCACGTTCGGCCGCCAGGCGCGCGCAGGCCGCGACGAACTCCGCCGAGGTGGCCGTGTAGCCGACGTTCGACTCGATGTACCGGATCGCCAGCAGGTTCGCGAGTTCGCCCTCGCGGGTCTCCGGGTACTCGAAGGTGCGGACGCAGTCGCGCAGCACGATGACGCGGTACCCGCGGTACATCGCCTCGGTGACCGTGTTGCCCAGGCAGATCCGGCTGTCGAAGCCGACCACCACGAGGTTGGCGATGTCGCGGGCCCGCAGCGTGGAGTCCAGCGTGGTCTCGTAGAAGCCGCTGTACATCTGCTTGCGGATCAGCGGCTCCCCGGGCCCGGGCTCGACCACCTTGGAGTAGGCCAGGACGTCGTTGGGTTCCCGCCATGCCTGCAGCACGTCGACGTCGCACGTCCGCATCGAGAGGTTGCGCCACTCGGTGCCCTCCGCGAGGCCGGGCGAGAGGTGGTTGGTGACGTGGACGACCGGCAGGCCGGCCCGCCGGGCGGCGTCGCGGGCCGGCACGATGTGCTCGCGGACGATCTGCCTGATGACCGGGTCGGGCGTGTAGATGCCGGTCCGGCCGTCGCCCGCGTCGCCGTCGTCGTCGAAGCCCTTGCCGTACGCGTCCACGATGAGGAACCCGGTGCGCGCCGGGTCCAGCTCCAGTTGCTCCTCGGCGTGCCCGAGCGGGTTGTCGAAGGATGGGAAGAGCCGGTAGTACCGGCCGGACAGGGTCAGCATCGTTGTCGGCGTCATCGGGTCTCTCCACTGTGCCTGGTCGTCGTGATGAGGGCCTGGGTGCCGCGGTCCCCGCCGAGCGCGTCGGCGACCGCGAGGCACAGCGCGTGCACCTGGGTCGTTCCCGGCAGTTCGCGAGCGTCGTCGACCTCGTCCAGGACGAGCTGGAGATCCTTCGCGAGGTGGGCCACCTTGAACCCGGGCTCCAGATCGTCGGCGGCGAGGCGGGCCCAGGCGAAGTCGAGCAACGGCGAACCGGCGACCCCGACCCGGACGGATTCCAGCACCTGCCGGGGATCCAGCTCGGCGGCCTCGGCCACCGCGAACGCCTCGCAGACGCCCTGCGTCACGTTGGCCACCAGAACCTGGTTGACGAGCTTGGCCGCCTGGCCGCTGCCGGCCGGTCCGTGGTGCACCACGGTCGTGCCGAGCGCCTCGAACAGGGGCCGCACGCGCGCGAGCGCGCCGGCGTCGCCGCCCACGAAGATCGACAGCGTGCCGTTGCGCGCCCCGGCCGGCCCCCCGCTCACCGGGGCGTCCAGGAGCGCGGCGATCGGCCCGGCGGCGGCCTGCTCGGCCAGGCGGCGGGCCAGCGCCGGTGATGAGGTGGACATGTCGATCGCGACCGTACCGGCCGCGGCGGCGGCAAGGATCCCGTCCGGATCCTGGTACGCCGCCGCCACGTCGGCGGGGTACGACAGCATCGTGACGATCACATCCTGGTCCCGCGCCGCCTCGGCGATCGAGCCGGCCCACCCGGCGCCCAGGTCGAGCAACGGTTCCGCCTTGGCGCGGGTCCGGTTGTGCACGCTCACCCGGTGCCCTGCCTCGATCAGGCGGGCGGCCATCGGCGCGCCCATCAGGCCCGTGCCGATCCAGCCGATCCTCATGCCGGTCCTCCCGCTCTTCCCGCGACGGTGTCGGCGACCTCGGGCGTGCCGTCCGGCGGCACGTCCGCGAAGTGGCAGGCGGCAAGAACACCGCCGCCGGTGACCGGCCGCAGCGGCGGCCGCTCCTGCGTGCATCGCGACGGCTGGCCCAGCTCACGCCACAGCTTGCAGCGCGGGGCGAAGTGGCAGCCGGTCGTGACCGGACCGGAGTCGGAGATCTCGCCCCGGATCACTTCACGGGTGAAGCCGCCGCCGGGGCGGAATGCCGGTATCGACCCGACCAGGGCCCGCGTGTACGGGTGCGCCGGGTGCTCCAGCAACGTCCGCCGTGGCCCGATCTCGACCAGCCGGCCGAGGTACAGCACGGCGATGCGTTCGCACAGGAAGTACACGGCGCGCAGGTCGTGGCTGATGAACAGCATCGAGAGGCCGAGCTCCCGGCGCAGGTCGGCGAAGAGGTTCAGCACCTGCGCCTGCACGGAGACATCCAGTGCGGACACGGGCTCGTCGGCCACCACGAGGGCGGGTTCGAGGGAGAGCGCCCGGGCGATGCCGATGCGCTGTCGCTGCCCGCCGCTGAACTGCTGCGGGTAGCGGTCGAGCATGTCCGGGCTGAGCCCTACGCGCCGCATGAGGTTGGCGATGCGCGAGTCGAGCTCGGGGCCCGAGGCGAGGCCGTGGATCCGGTACGGGTCGGTGAGGACCGACCGCACGGTACGGCGGGGATTGAAGGCACCCTGGGTGTTCTGGAAGATCATCTGGACATCGCGGCGGTATGCCAGCAGCTGCCGGCCCGAGAGCCCGCGCACGTCCTGCCCGCGCAGTTCCACGCGGCCGGAGGTCGGCTCCTCGAGCCGGACGATGAGCCGGCCGATCGTCGTCTTGCCGGATCCGCTCTCCCCGACGAGACCCAGCGCCTCGCCGGGGAACACGTCGAAGGAGACGTCGTCGACCGCCCGCACCGCCTGCCGGGAGCCGCCGATGCCGCGCCCGTGGAAGTCCTTCACCAGTCCGCGTACGGACAGCAGCGCTTCGGTCATGATGCCTCCCCGGCGGCCTGACCAGACCCGCCGAACTGCCCGGATCCGCTGAAGTGGCACCGGCTGCGCCGGCCGTCGGCGAGCGTCACGAGCGGCGGCGCCACCGCGGTGCACTCCTGCGGGTTGTCCATCGAGGCACGCAGCGCGCACCGCTCGGCGAACCGGCAGCCGGCCGGCCAGGCGCGCGGATCCGGTGGCGAACCGGGAATCGTGGTGAGCCGCTGCGGTGGCTCGCCGCCGAGGGGCGGCACGGCGGCCAGCAGCGCCCGGGTGTACGGGTGGGCCGGCGCGGTGCACACGTCGACGACGCGACCCGACTCGACGATCTGGCCGGCGTACATGACGAGCACCCGGTCGCAGATCTCGGCGACCGTGGTCATGTCGTGCGTGACGAACAGGATGCTCGTGCCCGACTGCTCCCGCACGTCCAGCAGCAGCCGCAGGATCTGCGCCTGGATCGTGACGTCCAGCGCGGTGGTCGGCTCGTCGGCGATGAGCAGATCCGGCCCGAGCTGGACGCCCATCGCGACCGCGACCCGCTGCTGCATCCCGCCGGACAGCTCGTGCGGGTAGCGCCGCACCTGCTCCTCGGTGCGGGGCAGGCCGACCCGGCCGAGGATGTCGAGGATCCGGCCGCGCCGTTCGGCACGCGGCAGGTCGGGCAGGTGCGCGCAGAGCCCCTCCCCCACCTGCGCGCCGATGCGGGCCACCGGATTGAGCGCCGCCCCGGCGTCCGACGGGATCAGCGCCATCTGCCGGCCGCGCAGGCTCGCCAGCTCGCGCTTGCCGGCGTCACGCAGTTCCCTGCCGCGCAGGCGCACCGAGCCGGCGACGATGCGGCCCGGCCGGGGTACGAGGCCCAGCAGCGCGAGCATCGTCACGCTCTTGCCGCTGCCGGATTCGCCGACCATGCCGACGATCTCGCCCGGCCGTACGTCGAGGTCCACCCCGTCGACCGCGCGTGCGACGTCGCCGCCCAGGGAGAACTCCACCGTCAGGCCGCTGACCTCGAGGACGGCCGCGGCGTCGGCGGCGCTCACGACACTCTCCGCGCGTCGAGCCGATCGCGCAGCGCGTCGGACAGGAGGTTGATGGCGAACACCGCGACCACGATGGGCACGCCGGCGACCAGCGCCAGCTCGGGATGGGACAGCATGAACTCCCGGCTCTCCGCGAGCCGCGAGCCCCACGACGCCTGCGGCGGCTGCACGCCCAGCCCGAGGAAGCCCAGGGCCGCCTCGTCGAGGATGGCGAACCCGAGCAGCACGGTGGTCTGCACCAGCACCAGCGGTACCAGGCCGGTCAGGATGTCGGTGCGGATCACACGCAGCCGGGAGGCGCCGAGCACGCGGGCCGCGTCGACGTACGGCCGGGACCGGATGCCCACCACGGCCGAGCGGATGAGCCGGGTGTAGAACGGCCAGTAGGAAAGCCCGAGCGCGAGGACGGTCGTGGTCAGCGAGGCGCCGAAGAGCCCGACCACGCCGATCGCCACCAGCAGCGAGGGGATCGCGAAGAACAGGTCGACCACCCGGGTCACCACCAAGTCCAGCCAGCCGCCCAGGAATCCGGTCAGCACGCCGAGCGGGATCGCGATGGCCGAGCCGATGGCGACCGCGCCGAGCGCGATCAACGCGGTCGCCCTCGCGCCGGAGGCGATCCGGCTGGCGACGTCGCGGCCCAGCTCGTCGGTGCCCAGCCAGTGCGCCGCGCTCGGGCCGGCGAAGCGGTGGTCGATGTCGATGGCGTACGGATCCTGGCCGACCAGCCACGGCCCGATCGCGATCGTGAGGAGCACCAGGAGACCGAGCGTGGCGCCGACGATCGTCAGCAGTGACGCACGGCGGCGCACCGGCACCCGGGGTTGCGAGACGAGAACGGCGGCCGGAGCGCTCATGTCAGCCTGACCCGGGGATCCAGCAGGCCCTGTGCCAGCTCGCCGGCCAGGTTGACCACGATGAACAGGGCGCCGTAGATGAGCACGAGCGCCTGCACCATCGCGTAGTCCCGTTCGGTCACCGCGCCGACCACCAACCGCCCCATGCCCGGCCAGTTGAACAGCGCCTCCACCACGATCGAGCCGGCCATCAGCGAGGCGATCGTCAGCCCGAGCGCGGCGACCAGCGAGGGCAGCGCGTTGCGCAACACGTATCCGATGGAGATTCTCCTTTGCGCGAGACCCTTCGCGCGGGCGAACGGGACGAACGGCTCCTGAGCGACCTCGACCACTGCGGATCTGGTCAGCCGGGCCAGGTATGGGCTGATCGCGAGGCCCAGCGTCAACGCGGGCAGCACGGTCAGCCGCATGCTCTGCGCCGCGTCGTCGGCGAAGGGCACGTAGCCCTGCGAGGGCACCAGGTGCAGCTTCAGCGCGAGCAGCATCATGAGGAGCGTGCCGAGGAAGAAGGCCGGTACCGCGAGCCCGAACAGCGTCGCGGACGTGATCATCGAGTCGAGCCGGGAGCCGGGGCGCATTCCGGCGGCGACACCGGCCGGGATCGCGATCAGCAGCGTCACCACCAGCCCGGCCCCGGCCAGTTGCAGCGTGGCCGGGATGCGATCCACGATGATCGTGCTGATCGGGATCTGCGAGCGGAACGAGACGCCGAGGTCGCCGTGCACCATGCCGGCCAGCCAGTCGCCGTACTGGCTCAGCAGCGGGCGGTCCAGCCCGAACCGCTCGCGCAGCTGGGCGACCACCGTGGGGTTGCTGTTCACACCGAGCATCGCGGTGATCGGGTCGCCCGGAATCAGGCGGACGTAGACGAACGAGAGCACGGAGAGTCCGAACAGCAGCGGAACCGCGAGCAGCATCCTTCGTAACGCGTACCGGAGCATCGCCCCCTCCTCCCAGGGATCGGTGGTGGCCGTCGCCGGTCACCACCGATCCGTCACGAGACCGATCAACCGACGCTGGCGCGCACCAGGCTGTAGGAGTCGTCGTCCAGCGGCGCGGTGAAGTCCTTCACCCGCTTGCTGACCGCGACCTGCGGCCACTGGTAGCCGACGACCAGCATCGGTAGTTCGTCAGCCTGCCACTGCTCAAGATCTTTGAAAATGGTCTTGGCGTCGTCGGTGCTGCCGGCGCCGAGGGCGCGATCGATCTTCGCGTCGATCGCCGGGTCGGCGAGGTGGGTGGTCAGCGCGGTGAGCGAACCACCGGAGTGGAACCAGTTCTGGTACAGGTCGGCCGCCCCGCCGGCGCCGGCTCCGCCGTGGTACATGGTGAACTTGCCCTTGGCCACGTCGCCCCAGTACGCCGCCGGGTCGTACTTGTCCGGGGTCACCTCGATGCCGATGTCCTTGAGGTTCTGCTGCAGGACCTGGACGTGACACCCGGCGGCCGGCCAGTTGGACTCGTAGGGCACGTCGACCTTGAACGGCGTTCCGTCGGCGACCCCTGGCACGCCCTGGGCCGTGCGGACACCACCGGCGCCTTCCTTCCAGCCGGCGGCGTCCAGCAGGGCCTTGGCCTTGCTGATGGCGTCCGCGCGGCTCGCCGTCTTGTACGTGTTGATCTCGATGTAGTTCGGGTCCCAGGGGCGCAGGATGTTGCCGTAGGTGACCCCGCCGGTGCCCGACCAGCACGCGGTCTGCCGTCCTTCCCGGTCCACCGCGTAGGCGACGGCCTGGCGCACGCTCTTGTCCGAGAACGGGGCCTTGGTGCGGTCCCAGCCCCAGAACAGCGGGGCGAGCGTGTCGGACTGGAGCACCTGCAGCGATCCGCCGCTCTTCTTGAGGCGCTCGGCGTCGGTGTAGCCGATGTTCGCGATGTCGCCCGAGCCGGACTCGATCGCGGCGGCGTGCCCGGACTGGTCCTCCGAGAACGTGTACCGAATCTTGGTGATCTTCGGCGGCGTCGGGTAGTGCGTGTTGATCTCGAAGATCGCGCTGCCCTTCGGGATGTAGGACGTGAGCTTCCACGGCCCGGAGGTCACGGTCGGCGAGGTGAAGTAGTCCGCCTTCGCCTCGACCGCCTTCTTCGACAGGATCGCCGCGCTGCCCGGCCGGCTGACCGTCTCCGGGAAGATCCGCGACGGCGCCGACAGGGTGAACTTCACCGTCTTCGTGTCCACCACGTCGACCGTGGTCAGGGTGGACAGCAGACCCTTCATCACGTCGCCGGTCTTCATCCGCTCGAAGGAGAACTTGACGTCCTCCGCCGTGACCGGGGACCCGTCGCTGAAGCCTGCGTTGCCCTTCAGCGTGAACGTGTATGTGGTGTTGTCCGGGGACGACTCCCACTTCTCCGCGAGCGCGCCGACCAGCTTGCCGGTGGCGTCACGCTCGGTGAGCGTCTCGTACATCATCGCCATCGGGATACGCGAGGCATCGGCGGCGGCGACATTGGGGTCGAGCCCTTGGCTGGGCTCGGGTTGCAACATGGTGATCTCGGTGCCGGCGTTGCCACTGCCGGATTCGGAGCCGCCGCAGCCGGCCAGTGCAGCCGCGCCGGCCAGCACGAACACCGCGACAAACGCTGTCGTGTGCCGCATCCCGCCTCCCTTGGAGTGCCACTTGTAAGCGCAGAGACTAGGTCGAGAGGTAGGGCCGGTCAAGTCCCTTGACATAGGTCATAGGTGCTACCGTTCGCATCGCCGGGTCGGTGCGCCGACCCGGTCGCGCCAACCCGCTGCCACCGAGAGGACGGTCATGCAACCCACCACCTGGAGCGGGATCTTCCCCGCCGCACTGACGATGTTCGACGCTCACGGTCGGCTCGACGAGGAGGCCACCGCCGCGCACCTGGACTGGCTGGTCGGACAGGGTGCGCACGGCGTGGTCGTCGCCGGCACGAGCGGCGAGTTCGTGTCGCTGTCCGGCCGGGAACGCCGCCGGCTCTTCGAGGTCGCGGTGAAGGCGGTCGCCGGCCGGGTGCCGGTGATCGCCGGTACGGGCGCGTTCGGCACCGCCGAGACCGTCGAGCTGACCCGGGCGGCCGGCGAGGCGGGCGCGTCCGGGGCGATCGTGATCCTGCCGTACTACCAGCGACCGCACCGCGACGAGGTGCTCGCCCACTTCCGGGCGGTCGGCCAGGCGGCCGGCATCCCGGTGATGGTCTACAACAATCCGGCCAACTCCGGCACCGAGCCGCTGTCCGCCACCGACATCGCGATGCTGTACCAGGAGGGTGCCGCGCACGCGGTGAAGAGCACGTTCCCGACCGTGCACCAGGTCCACGAGGTGCGGGCGGCCACCGACGACGGCTTCCGCACGTTCTACGGCAGCTTCATGGCCCCGCTGGAGGGCATGGCCGGCGGCGCGCACGGCTGGGTCAGCGGGATCCTCAACGTCGCCACCCCGGACGCGGTCGCGATGTGGGACGCCGTGCAGCGCGGGGACCTGCCCGCCGCGCGGGAGGCGTGGGCGCGCATCCTGCCGATCAAGTACCTCTACACGCGGCAGCCGCTCGGCCCGGTCAGCGACCTGGCGATCTACCGGGAGATGCTGGACATGCGGGGCCTGCGGGGCGGCTACAGCCGCGCGCCGCTGCAGCCGCTGACCGCCGCCCAGCGGGAGACCCTGGCCGGCCTGCTCGCCGGGCGCTGAGCCCCGGGTGGCCGCGCCGCCCCGTGGCGGCGCGGCCAGCCGTCGCGGTGCGGGCCGGCCCCCTGGCGGTCAGGGGGTCGCGCCGGGGCCGCGCAGGGCACGCCCCGGCGTCGCGCCGGTGAGCTCGCCTCCGTCGAGCACCAGCCGGCCGTTGACCACGACATAGGACATCCCCTGCGCCAGCTCGCGCGGGCGTTCGAAACTGGCCGGCGCGTGCACGGCCTGCGGGTCGAAGACCACCAGGTCCGCCTTCATGCCGTCGCGCAACAGGCCGCGGTCCGGCAGCCCGAGCCGCTGCGCCGGGAACGAGGTCATCTTGCGGATCGCCTCGGGCAGCGACAGCAGCCGCTCCTCCCGGACGAAGTCGCCCAGGACCCGCGCGAAGCACCCGTACGCGCGGGGGCTCGGATACGCGCCGATCAGCACCGCGTCGCTGGCGATCATGCCGAGCGGATGGCAGACGAACTTCCACAGCGTCATCGCGTGCGGGCTGGGCCTGGTGAACGTGGCGCCCGGGTTGGCGGCCGCCAGCTCGCACAGGGTCTCGGTGAGGTCCCCACCGAGTTCGGTGACCACCTCGGCGAGGTTCCTGCCCTCGAACCGCAGGTGGGCGGCGTCGCTCAGGTTGCCCAGCCGGACGTCGGCGAACGGCCGGCTCACCACGTACTGCCGCACCGCGGCACTGTCGAGCAGCTCCGCGCGCAGCCGGTCGCGCAGCGCCCGGTCGGTGAGCCGCTCCTGCAACAGCTCCGGCCCGTCCGACTGCAGCCAGCCCGGCAGCAGCCGCACCAGCCGCGTGCCTCCCCACTCGTACGGGTACGTGTCGAACGTGACGTCGAGCCCGTCCGCGCGCGCGTCGTCCACCAGGTCGAGCATCCGCTGCGCGCCGCCCGTGTAGGAGGCCCGCGACGAGCGCGAGAAGTGCGTCAGCTGGACCGGGAGCCCGGCCCGCCGCCCGATCTCCAGCGCCTCCTTGAAGGGATCGAGGTAGGTGTCGCCCAGCGCGTACCGGACGTGCGTGTGGTAGATCCCGCCGAAGCGCGCCGCCTCCTGCGCGAGCGCCACCAGCTCGTCGGTGTCCGCGTGGCCGCCCGGCGGGTAGTCCAGCCCCGTCGACAGGCCCAGCGCGCCGTCGCGCATCGCGTCGCGCACGATGCCGCGCATCCGGTCCAGCGCGGCCGCGTCCGCGGGGTCGCCCGACCAGCCCACCGCGCTGATCCGCGCCGGCGTGTTGCCGACGAAGACGCCGACGTTGACCGCGGTACTGCCGTCGTAGCGCTCCAGCAGGTCGGCCACGGATCGCCAGGAATAGTCGATGTCCGGCTGACCGGCGATACCGGCGTTGAGCCGGACGAACCGCATCAGGTCGGCCGGGTCCTCGAAGGGCGCATAGGACAGACCGTCCACGCCCAGGATCTCGGTCGTCACCCCCTGGCGCACCTTCATCTCGAGCATCGGGTCGACCATCAGCACCAGGTCCGAGTGCGAGTGCGCGTCGATGAAGCCGGGCGCCACCACCTGGCCGCGGGCGTCGATCCGGCGATCCGCGGGCACGTGCGACACGTCGCCGCGCAACACGTACACACGGTCGCCGCAGACCCCGACGGCCGCCTGGAAGCCGGGATTGCCCGACCCGTCGACGACCAGCCCGGAGTGGATGATCAGCTGGTACGGCGCGCTCATCGGGTTCCCCCCTGGTCGAGTTCGGGCTTGAACGGGTGCTTGACGATCTCCTCGACGCGCAGCCGCGGCCCGAGCCCGGGCGCCTCGGTCACCACCCATTCGCCGTTCTCCACCCGGGGCGGGTCCTCGGTGTACCGCTCCCAGTACTGCAGCTGGCTCGGCGTGATCATCGACTCGGAGATCAGCAGGTTGGGCAGCGTCGCGGCGAGTTGCCAGGTGGCCGCGCTCTGCAACGGCCCGAACGGGTTGTGGAACGCGATCGACAGCCCGTGGACCTCCGCGCACGTGGCGATCTTGCGGGCCGCGGTGATACCTCCGCAGATCCCCACGTCGGGCTGCACGACGGCGACCGAGTGCGCGCCGATGAACGGCGCCGAGGCGAGGTGGTTGCCCCAGCGCTCGCCGGCCGCGATCGGGGTGGACGAGCGGCGGCTCACCTCGAGCATCGAGTCGACCCGGTCGGCCGGCACCGGCTCCTCGATGAAGGTCAGGTTGTACGGCGCGAGCGCCTCGCACAGCCGGATGGCGTTGGCCACGTTGAGCCGGCCGTGGCAGTCGAGCATCAGGTGGATGTCCGGGCCGACCGCCTCCCGGGTCGCCGCGAAGTACTCCGCGATCAGGTCGAACGTCCAGGTGGGCAGCAGCTCCGTCTCGGTCTGCCGGGCCGGGATGAGCGCCGGGCGCTCGTGCTTGACGCTGGTCACCTTCTCGTAGAAGCCGGGCAACGTGGTCTTCACCGCACGAAAGCCGCGATCCACCCGGTCCTTGACCTCGGCAGCCATCGCCTCCGGCGAGCCGCCGGCCTTCGCATGCGTGTAGACCGGCACCCGGTCGCGGAACTTCCCGCCGAGCAGCCGGTGCACGGGGACACCCAGCGCGCGGCCGTTGAGGTCCCACAGCGCCTGGTCGATCGCGCTGATCCCGATCGTGAGCAGGGTGCCGCCGAGGAACGCGTCGCGGTACATGCGCTCGGCGTGTTGCTCGATCCGGGTCGGGTCGCGTCCGACCAGGTATTCCGACAGCTCCTCGATCAGGGCCGACACCGACCTGGTACGCCGCCGCATCGCCACCTCGGCCTCGCCCACCACGCCCTCGTCGGTCTCGATCCGCAGGTAGATGGCGTTGTAGAACCCGAAGTCGGCGATCCACTGACGGACACCGGTGACACGCATTGTTCCTCCCTCTGTTCCGCACACCGGCGGACAGACAAACTAAACCACAGTTCGGCCCTAGGTCATACCTCACGTTTCATTGTCATTACAGTGGCCGCTACGCTGTTCCCCGAGGCGCCCGATCTGACGGGGTGATCAACCAGGCAGACCGGCGAGCAGACCGGCCGAGCAGACCGGCAGGGCCGGACGACGTGGGAAGGGGTGACCGGCGTGGCCATCGGGTCGTCGGCACGGCAAGAGCAGTGGCGGCATACCCGGGTACCGCTCGGGGCGCAGATCGCGGATCAGATCCGGGACCTCATCAAGACCGAGGGGTTGACCGACGGCGATCCCCTGCCCTCCGAGTCCGACCTCGCCGACCGCTACGGGGTCAGCCAGCGAGTGGTGCGCGACGCGCTGCGCACGCTCACCAACCAGGGCATCGTCAAGACCCATCAGGGCAAGCGGGCCACGGTCAGCGGACTGCGGCCGGTCGCCGTCGAGGACTACTTCCGGCTCGCGGTCGACGCCAACCAGGAGGCCATCGACGAGCTGCTCGAGCTGCGGCTGGCGATGGAGACCAAGGCGGCCGGGCTCGCCGCCATCCGGGCGACGGCCGAGGAGATCGCCGAGCTGCGCAAGATCATGACGCAGCTCATCGAGGCCGAGGACGACCTGACCCGCCGGGTCGAGCTCGACATGGCGTTCCACGACGCGATCGCACGCGCCTCGCGCAACCGGTTCTTCAAGGCGATCCTGGACGCGCTCGCCGAGGCACTCACCGCCGAGCGGCACCGCGGCGGGCAGCTCACCGAGGCGGCCGGCCTGACCCACGCCGAGACGAACACCCAGCACCAGGCGCTGCTGCTGGCCTTGGAGGCGCGCGACCCCCAGCTCGCCGAGCAGTGCATGCGGGCGATCCTGGAGCGCGCCCGGCACTACTTCCGGGATCTGGACAGCGGCGCCACCGCTCCCTAACCTCTGTCTGAGGACGGCAACTTCTGTCTTAAGACAACGTTGGGGGTGGCGGTGGCCGGCTCGGACAACGCGACCCCCGGCCACGTGCGGGCGGGCTCGGGTCTTGCCGGCCCTGGGGAATGGTGGAGCGCCCGTGGGGACGGGCGCAACCTGGGCCGCACCGAACTGCCGGGCCGGTTCCGCGGCACACCCGTCGAACTGTGTCACCTCGACACCGGCGGGGAGGTGCGCTTCGCGCGGACCGTCCATGCCCGGGGCGCGGAGGCACTGCTCGTCCAGGCGGGCAGCACGCTCGCCGTGACCCGCTGGGACGGCACGCCGATCTGGCGCGCGGACACGCTCGGCGTCACCCGGGTCCTGCACGCCGGCCGGTTCGGGCGGCCCGAAGGCTGGCACACGCTGATCACGACCGACGAACGCACCGTGGTACTCCTCGACCTCGACACCGCCGAGCCGGTGTGGCAATGGTCGACCGAGGCGCGCGCCAACCTCGCCGGGCCGGGCGCGTCCAAGGTGTTCGGCTCCCCCGGATCGCTGCGCTGGGTGTGCTTCCCGACCTACTCGACGCGCGGCCGCTGCATGGAGTTCGCCGACCCGGCACACCCGCGCGTGGTCTGGGACGTCGACTTCGGGGACACCTACGACGCCGGGTTCGGCCCCACCGTCGTCGTCGCGGACGTGACCGGCACGGGCCGGGCCGAGATCCTGCTGTCCAGCCGGTGCGGCACCGGATACGCCAGCGCGGACACCGAAGCCCTCGTGCTGGGGCGCGAGGACGGGCGGCTGTACCAGGCGGTGCTCGACGCGGACACCGGTGCCGTGCGGCTCGCCACAACCTATCGACCCGACCCCGGCGACTACCCGTGCGCCCGCCCTTACGGACTGCTCCAGCCGGTACCGCTCGACGACAGCGGACGCCTCGGCGTCGCGCTGGTGAGCTGTCAGGTCGAGGAGTACGTGTCGGTGACCGGGCACTCGTCCGCCGGCCTGGGCCGCGCGTGGGGCCAGTTCGTGGAGAAGGACTGGCCCGAAGACCATCGCGAGCTGCGCCCGCAGATCACGTCGATCGCCGACGTGCGCGCGCCCGGGCGCCCCGACCTCGTCGTCGGCCTCTGGCAGGACGGCCGGTGGCAGACACTGATCCTCGACCTGCCGGGCGGCTCGGGCGGCGACGGCCTGGCCGAGCGGGCGGCCGCCACATTGCCGGGACGGTACTTCTGGGGATGCCACGACCTCAACGGCGACGGGCGCTACGAACTCGTGGTGAGCCGCGAGTCCGAACGCCGTCCGGGAGCCCGCACGGTGCTCGAGATCGTCGACGGTACGACCCTGGAGACGCTGGCGACGCTGGCCGACGCCGCGCTCGTCACCTCGTCCGACTCGGCGCTGCCCGAGCACGTCAACTTCAACGCCGACCGGCGCAGCGCGGTGGAGGTGCGTGACGGTTCGGGCGCGGCCGGCCTGCTCGTCCGGCGTGACGACGGCGTCCACGTCTGGAGCGGAAGGACGCTGCGGCCACTGGCGGGTCCACGCTACGCGCGGGCCGACTGGTACGGCGGCGAACTCATCCTGTCCACCGGGGACGGCCTGGTCAGCCGGTGCGGACCCGACCTGCTCCCGGCCGGCGAGCCGGTGACCGCCGCCGGCCGGTTCTGCCAGCCGCTGGTCTGGACGCGCGACCGCGGCCCGCAGGTGGTGACCGACCTGGCCGGCGGCGAGGTCACCGGTGGCACACCGGGGCACGGCGGACTCGACGACGCCTGGCGCGTGCCGGGCAACCTGCCGGCGCTGCATCGCGACGACAACGGCACCCACCGGCTCGTCGTGTCGGCGACGGGCGATCAGCACCTGGCGGTGGTCGTGCACCGCGAGCCGGGCGAGCCGCGCGCGACGGTGACGACCGTCCCGCTGCCCGCACCGCCCGCCCTGGCGCTGATGCCCTACGGACTCGCCTTCCGGCTGCTGGCCAACCTGCACACCGGCGTACACACGGCCGCGTTGACCGCGATCGGCGACGACGGTGGTCCACTGTGGAGCGACCCGCTGCACGGCGGGCATCCGAGCCGCCCCGGTCTCGTACCGCTGGGCGGGGACGCCTGGCTGATCGCCGCCGACGACCACGGCCGGCTGCGGCTGTACGACGAAACCGGCAGGATACGGGCGGAGAACGACTGGACCGCCGCGTACACGACCCCGCTCGCGATACCCGCACCGGATGGCGGCACCGCCGCCCTGCTGCGCGCGGACGGAATCCACGGCCTGGAACTGGTCGACCTCACCGGACAGACCGTGTGGCGCGTCAACACCGAGTTGTGGCGGTACTTCCCGGGCCGCTCCGCGCTGGCGCGCGCAGCGCAGGCAGGACAGTGGCTGCTCGGCGCGGTCGCCCGCGACGGCGAGTTCGTCGCGCTCGACGCCGCCACGGGCGAAGCACGCTGGCGCCTGGACACCGGCCCCACCATGCCTGAGCGCGCGGTCGCGGCCGGCGACGTGGACGGCGACGGGCGCGACGAGTTCCTGGTCGGCACCCGCGACGGCCGGCTGCTCTGCCTGCGCGACGGCGACGTCCTCTGGACGAAACGATTCCCGGCCGCGGTGACCAATCCGGTGCTGGCCGACGTCAACGGCGACGGGCTCGCCGAGATCCTGCTCGCCACGGCCGACGGGAAGCTGCGGATCCTGACCCCGGGCCTCGACGCAGGCGAATGATGGCGATCAGCGTCTTCGACCTGTTCTCGATCGGCATCGGGCCGTCGTCGTCACACACGGTCGGGCCCATGCGCGCCGCCCGCATCTTCGCGCTCGGCCTGCGGCAGGACGGCCTGGCCGACCGGGTTGCCCGGGTGCGGGCGGAGCTGTTCGGCTCGCTCGGTGCCACCGGACACGGCACAAGGAGACCGCCCGCGGTGGCCTCGCCGTCAACGTCATCGAATGCTGAGTCAACTCGCGGCGGCGAGCTGCGCGGACAGCAGCGCCGGGGCTTCCGCGAGTGACGGGCCGTACCAGGTCAGATGCCGACCGGAGACCAGCGCGGCAGGCACGCCGGGGAACGCCTCCGGACCGTCGTCGCGGGTGAACAGGTACGGCTCGTCCGGAAGCACGACCAGATCGAGGTCCCGGGCGCGGATCTCGTCGAGGCTGGGCCGCGGATAGCGATCGCCGCCGGCCTCGAAGGCGTTGACGACGCCGAGCCGGCGCAGGACGTCGCCCGCGAACGTGTCACCGCCGACGACGATCCACGGCCTGCGCCAGACCGGAATCGCCGCCGTGCGCAGCCGGTCCGGCCGCCGCACCGCGGCCCACGCCGCCTTCGCGGTGCGCAGCCAGGCCGGCTCCGGTCGCCCCAGGACCTCCACCAGCGTGGTCAGCTCGGCAAGCGCGCCGTCGACGGTCCTGGGAAAGGTCACGTGCAGCCGCACACCGGCGGCCCGCAGCGCATCGGCGTCGGCGCGCCGGTTCTCTTCCTCGTTGACCAGCACGAGGTCCGGTTCAAGACTGAGAACCTCGTCGATCCGAGGGTACTTGCTGCCGCCCACCCTAGGCACGTCGAGACCCGGCGGGTGCGAGCACCAGTCGGTCGCCCCGACGAGCATTTCAGGAGCGGTGTGCACAACCGCCTCGGTGAGCGACGGCACGAGCGAAACAATCCGCATGAGCCAAGATCTCACGAACGGCCGCCTTCGCGCCTCGAACAACGGTATGAGGCAGGTCCCCATTGGTCCGCCTACTGACCGCCTGATACACCCGCATTCCGCGCTTGAGCATCGATATAGTCCGCGTGTCTGGGGTCTGAGCTGGTGAAACGGCGATGGGCCCGGTGACGGGCGTGTCACTAGGCAGTGGGAAACGTGCTGGTCAGCGCGTTGTTGCTGGGGTGGCGTCGAAGACCCGGGGTGGTTCGGTGAGGCCGAGCGTGGTGAAGGCCTTCTTCTGGGCTGGGTTGAGTTCGGTGCGTTGGCGGAAGGTGCCGGCGGGGCCTTGGAAGGTGCCCAGGTGGATACGGTCGAGACTGGCCCGGATCGTCTTCCAGGTGTCGCCGGTGGTGGTCTCTGCGATGCGGATGAGTAGCAGGGCGAGCCAGCACAGCAGGACGTGGGCGCGGATACGGTCTTCGCGGCGGTGGTAGACCGGGCGCAGATCGATGATCTGTTTCATGTCCCGCCAGCCGCGTTCGACTTCCAGGAGTTGCTTGTAGCCCACCGCGATGTCCTCTGTGGACAGTTTGGGGTCTGAGCAGCGCAGCAGGTACTTGCCGTCGAGGTGTTCCTCGGCCTTGACTGCGGTCTGGTCGATGCGCAGTAGCCCGCCGGGGGTGAGGCGCAGGAACCTGTTCAGGCCGGGCTTGGTGGAGATCACTCCGCGCAGTTCGGCGCGTTTCGTGGCGCTGAGTTCGTCAGAGCCAGCGATCCGCTCGGTCAGCTGGGCGACCAGACGTTCACGTACGCTGCGGTCGCGTTCGGCGGCATCGGGGTTGAAGCAGATGACGAACCGGTCATCGGCCAGGTCGCCGAGTTTGACTTCCTTGACCTGCAGGTTGTCCGCGACGGTGGCGTAGCGGCCCTGACGGGAAAGCGCCGCGGTGGCCTCGGCCGAGCCGGAGCGCAGCTTCTCACCGAGGATGTAGTGCCCACCCGCGCGTTGCAGGTAGCGACGGTTCTCGGCCGAGGTGAACCCACGGTCGGCAACCCACACGACCCGGCCCAGGCACCATTCCCGCATATCGTGCTTGACCTGGCGGATCAACGCCGAATCGGCGGTCCCACCGGGCCAGACCCAGCACCGTACCGGGATCCCTTCCCGGGTCACGGCCATGCCGATCACGACCTGGGGCAGGTCATCGCGGTGGTCCTTGGACTTGCCGTAGGCACGGAACCCGACCTGCTTGACCGCCTGCGGGTCCTCGGGGTCCACGGCCCGGCCGCGTTCGTCGCGCCACAGCAGCTCGTCGGCCTCATCCAGCTCGAAATACGTCGATGTCGTATCGAAGAAGAGCAGGTCTACCTGAAGGTTGAGCAGGTCCGCGACCCGGTCGTAGACGCGCCGGGTCAGCTGCGGTTCGATCTCGATCAGCCGGTCCATCGCCCGGTAGCACACGTCGTCGCTCACCGCGGGCAGGCCACGGATGTGCACGTCATGGGTCACCCAGTCCGCGGCGGCGAGCTTGCTGGACGCCTTCAGCGCCCGGTTGGCCGTCAACGCGAACAGCACCCGCTCCAGATCAGCGTCCCCTGCCCGTCCCCGCGCCGCAGCGTCGGTCGCGGCGTCGATGCCCAACCGCTGCCACAACCCGTCCAGCAGCCACGCCCCACCCAACGGCCGGGACTCCACGAACGACAGCCCGGCCTCCGCCGTGGCGGCCAGGGCCTCACCCGGGTCCAGCAGCCGGGACAGGGCCGCGACCAGCCGCCGCACCCCATCACGGTCGAGCTGGTCCTCCCGGCCGAAGGAGTACAGCACCTTCGTCTTCGACGCCTTGGCGACCGGGTCCCACTCGTTGTGCGCCAACTGCAGGTAGCGGACCGTCTGCCCGTCACGAGTCCTGCGCGTCGATGCCCTCACATACACGAGGCGGAACCGTACACCACCTAGCCACAACGCGGGAATCCCAAGACAGCAAACGTTCTTGACCTCAAGGCGTGTCACTATGGCTTTTCGCTGATTCCACCAGGCCGCAACGCGCTGACCAGCCAGTCCACTACCGAACGCCGACCATATCGACGCTCAAGCGCGGAACGCAGGATACACATTGTGCCGTCGATCGCTTGCCGCCTTGCCGGGCCGGCCCCGTTCGCCACGCCTTGCGGCGGTCGGGTCCGGCGCCGTCGTCGGCGCGGAAGTACTCGCAGAACAGCAGGTTGTCGCGCCAATCGGGTCGCCCTGGAGTCGGTCCACCCACCGAACGCGGGCCGGCGGCCGTTCCATACCAGCAGCCACAACGACCAGCCCCCAACCTGGCTGGACTCATCGCCAGCCATCTACGTAACGAACCCGGGCTGTCGTACGCACATGCTGGAATTCGGAGAGGCTCCACCCGGACTGACAATCGAGGGCAAAGCGGTCCGCCGGCCAAGGCGTGGCAGTCGTGCCACGCCATCCGCCCAAGACCGCTTCCGCGGAGGGCGAGCGTGTCAACGCGATCATGTGACTGCCCGCAGCGCCGGAACTGCCACGGCCAAAGAATCAGAGCACAACGATTTGGTGATACCGTGCTTACCGTCAGCGGCGGGAGCGCGCTGACCGAGCAATGCAAGACTGGTGTGCAATGTACGTGACGAGGCGGCAAGTGACGTGTTCGCCGGGAGCCTATGCCCCTGTACGGGCGGGCTGAACCAAGTGAACGAAATCCGCACTGTTGATCTTTAGACGTCCAGATCAACGAGTGTGCTCCCCGCGCACGCGGGGGTGGTCCCGCGCCCGCCGCCGCGCACGCGCCACCGTCACCGTGCTCCCCGCGCACGCGGGGGTGGTCCGTTTGCCGGCCGCGACGCGGTGGAGGAATGGCTGTGCTCCCCGCGCACGCGGGGGTGGTCCCGCAGGGGAAACCGCTTTGGCAGGATTTTAATTGTGCTCCCCGCGCACGCGGGGGTGGTCCGCAGATCGGTGAGGTGCTGGGCATCTCGCGTCAGTGCTCCCCGCGCACGCGGGGGTGGTCCGACGTGGGCGGCGCTGTTCTCATGACCGACACCGTGCTCCCCGCGCACGCGGGGGTGGTCCGACGCACGGTCACCTGTCGGTGGTTGGCGACGCGTGCTCCCCGCGCACGCGGGGGTGGTCCACGGTTGCGCACACAATGAGAACCCCGTTAGGCGTGCTCCCCGCGCACGCGGGGGTGGTCCTCCGCAAAATGGATGCGAGAAAAACCCCCTAGCGTGCTCCCCGCGCACGCGGGGGTGGTCCGGCGGGGCCTCCGGCCTGGCGGTGGCATCGGCAGTGCTCCCCGCGCACGCGGGGGTGGTCCGACGTTCACGGCCGCCTGCCCGCCGGACGCGACGTGCTCCCCGCGCACGCGGGGGTGGTCCTTCTGCCTGAGGCGTTGGAAGCCGCGGCGGATAGTGCTCCCCGCGCACGCGGGGGTGGTCCCGTCGGCAACGAGATGTCCCGGGCTGACCTCAAGTGCTCCCCGCGCACGCGGGGGTGGTCCGAAGTCTTGACAGACCCCGGGGCCGTCAAGGATGTGCTCCCCGCGCACGCGGGGGTGGTCCGGCGCCGGCGGTCGCCGGGGTACGCCTCGCGCAGTGCTCCCCGCGCACGCGGGGGTGGTCCCGGGAACCCCGCCATCAACGCGATGGGCGCGCAGTGCTCCCCGCGCACGCGGGGGTGGTCCTGCATCTGACGCGTCCCCGGAAATCGCAGGCTGGTGCTCCCCGCGCACGCGGGGGTGGTCCGCATGGCGACGCACGACGGTTACCCCATCGGGTGTGCTCCCCGCGCACGCGGGGGTGGTCCCTACTGGTGTCGCTTGTCGGGTCGACAATCACCGTGCTCCCCGCGCACGCGGGGGTGGTCCCGTCTACAAGAACGCCAAGCACTGACAACCGTCGTGCTCCCCGCGCACGCGGGGGTGGTCCCGGCGCCTCCGGATCGGGTGCGGCCGGGGTCTCGTGCTCCCCGCGCACGCGGGGGTGGTCCCGGCTACCTCCCCACCGCGTCCGGCACGCGCTTGTGCTCCCCGCGCACGCGGGGGTGGTCCCTACGTCGCGCCGGCCAACGGCGACGACTTCGTGTGCTCCCCGCGCACGCGGGGGTGGTCCCGCGTCACTGTCGAGGTAGTACTCGATCTGCTTGTGCTCCCCGCGCACGCGGGGGTGGTCCTGAGCGGAGTGCACTAATGACGGTGGTGCAGGTGTGCTCCCCGCGCACGCGGGGGTGGTCCCTCCGCCGACTCGTTGTCACCGCGCCCGGCGACGTGCTCCCCGCGCACGCGGGGGTGGTCCTTCGCCGATGGGGTCGGCGGTTCCGGGTATATGGTGCTCCCCGCGCACGCGGGGGTGGTCCGCCCCGCTGACCGGCAAGGCCGCGGCGCGTAGGTGCTCCCCGCGCACGCGGGGGTGGTCCGAGGCCGCCGGCGGACCGCGGGTGCTTCCCGGCAGTGCTCCCCGCGCACGCGGGGGTGGTCCCAACACCGACCTCTACGCGGTGACGTTCGGGCTGTGCTCCCCGCGCACGCGGGGGTGGTCCCCTCAGGCGCTACTCGTGGTTGCTGGATCAGATGTGCTCCCCGCGCACGCGGGGGTGGTCCCGGAGGCCCGCGGCCAGGCGTTGCGATGTGGCTCGTGCTCCCCGCGCACGCGGGGGTGGTCCGGTTGCCCACCGCAGGATCACGCGCTCCCCGTAGTGCTCCCCGCGCACGCGGGGGTGGTCCCTTTGGATACCGGGGAGCATTCGAAGAAGACAGCGTGCTCCCCGCGCACGCGGGGGTGGTCCCTCTGGCACCGGCCCGACAAGGGCCGATGGATGCGTGCTCCCCGCGCACGCGGGGGTGGTCCGGGAATCGCGTCGGCCGCGATGTGGCTGTGGAGGTGCTCCCCGCGCACGCGGGGGTGGTCCAGCCTGATGACCGCTTTGCGCACCTGACCCACTGTGTGCTCCCCGCGCACGCGGGGGTGGTCCCAGCAGCCCAGCCCGAGCCCCGCTCGCCGGGCCGTGCTCCCCGCGCACGCGGGGGTGGTCCGGCTCATGGCGACCGTTCGGGTTCAACAAGGACGTGCTCCCCGCGCACGCGGGGGTGGTCCCATCGAGGCGAGCCACTCCAGGCCCCGCCCGGCCGTGCTCCCCGCGCACGCGGGGGTGGTCCCTAACCCCATGGTCGACGTACACGCTGACGATCGTGCTCCCCGCGCACGCGGGGGTGGTCCCGCCATGGCCTGGCGGAGTTCGTTGGCGCTGTAGTGCTCCCCGCGCACGCGGGGGTGGTCCCACGAGCTTTACAATCGGGAAAACGCCGGAGAGGTGCTCCCCGCGCACGCGGGGGTGGTCCCTCGCCGACATCAGGACGCTCGTCGCAGAGGGAGTGCTCCCCGCGCACGCGGGGGTGGTCCGTAGTAGCCGCCGTACTTGTAGGTCATGGCCAGGTGCTCCCCGCGCACGCGGGGGTGGTCCCGCCTTGCTCGATTTCCGATGGCGGGTCCGTGGGTGCTCCCCGCGCACGCGGGGGTGGTCCCGCTCGGTACATGACCTGACCGCCCCCTTACACGTGCTCCCCGCGCACGCGGGGGTGGTCCCGGTGGTTGCCTTGACCATCAGGCCGACCCAATGTGCTCCCCGCGCACGCGGGGGTGGTCCGGCTCTCAAGAAGGCCATCCGGGAAGTGGAGGGGTGCTCCCCGCGCACGCGGGGGTGGTCCATCCTGGGTTGCGGCCAAATCCAGGCCGGCAACGTGCTCCCCGCGCACGCGGGGGTGGTCCCGCTTTCATCGCAGGCCCGGAACCGGAGGCGAGGTGCTCCCCGCGCACGCGGGGGTGGTCCCCCCGCCTCGGTGATGATGAGGGGCTGCTCGTCGTGCTCCCCGCGCACGCGGGGGTGGTCCCACGCTGCGGGCGAAGGCGGACCAGGAGTACGGGTGCTCCCCGCGCACGCGGGGGTGGTCCGATCTTTGGCCCTGTCTGTTGCCGTCTGCCTTTGTGCTCCCCGCGCACGCGGGGGTGGTCCCGTCACCGCGCCCCCGACGACCAAGCCACCGGCGTGCTCCCCGCGCACGCGGGGGTGGTCCAGGAACGGGGCGCGTGGGATCTGGCCCTGGACGGTGCTCCCCGCGCACGCGGGGGTGGTCCGTTCTTCGCGGGCGTCACGGTCGTTGCGGTCGTGTGCTCCCCGCGCACGCGGGGGTGGTCCCCCGCCGCCTTGCCACCAGCATCGGGCTCCAACGTGCTCCCCGCGCACGCGGGGGTGGTCCTTCGGCAAGCAAGCGGAAGGCGTGGCACAAGCAGTGCTCCCCGCGCACGCGGGGGTGGTCCCGCCGGTAACGCCCCTGCGGGGTTGCGGCTACGGTGCTCCCCGCGCACGCGGGGGTGGTCCAAGCCCATTTCGGGTATAGATGATCTCTTTACCGTGCTCCCCGCGCACGCGGGGGTGGTCCGTCCACGCCGGGGATCTTGTTGGCCGCGCCGATGTGCTCCCCGCGCACGCGGGGGTGGTCCGGATCTGAGGGGCTTCACGGAGCAACTGCAGCAGTGCTCCCCGCGCACGCGGGGGTGGTCCGGCCAATGGCGACCCCGGCGAGCGCTACACCCGGTGCTCCCCGCGCACGCGGGGGTGGTCCGGGCTGGACGCGCCGTACGGCCAGGCCGCAGGCGTGCTCCCCGCGCACGCGGGGGTGGTCCGATCCGCCCGGATGTGCCGGTGTCGTGGACGGCGTGCTCCCCGCGCACGCGGGGGTGGTCCGCTAACGCCGTCCGCGTCGACCTGGACGACGCCGTGCTCCCCGCGCACGCGGGGGTGGTCCGGGGGTGGCGGTCGCGGACTCCCCGGCGGCCGCGTGCTCCCCGCGCACGCGGGGGCGGTCCCGAAAGCGCGTCGGGACCGCACTTCCCGCAGTGGTGCTCCCCGCGCACGCGGGGGTGGTCCCCGAACAGCAGCGCCGACACCAGCAGACACGACGTGCTCCCCGCGCACGCGGGGGTGGTCCGGGTGGGCGGGGGTGGTCCGCGTAGGACGCCGTCGGTGGGGTCGGGTTCGGCGTGCTCCCCGCGCACGCGGGGTGGTCCTGACACGCCGGAGGTCTATAGGAACGGCACGCTGTGCTCCCCGCGCACGCGGGGGTGGTCCGGCCGAGCCGAAGGTCCGCGGCATGACCCTCTGGTGCTCCCCGCGCACGCGGGGATGGTCCCGTGCGCACCGGGCGACCCGTCACCGGCAGCCGGCGCTCCCCGCGCACGCGGGGATGGTCCGCGTCGTAAGCGCCCCGGGCCTCTGAGTCCCCCGCGCTCCCCGCGCACGCGGGGATGGTCCTCGCGTTGCGCAGCTGCTCCAGCACCCAATCGGGCGCTCCCCGCGCACGCGGGGATGGTCCACAATGGGGGGAGGACAGGGCTTTGACAGATCCGCGCTCCCCGCGCACGCGGGGATGGTCCCGCGACGACCGACGCCAGCTGCGGCCGGCGGTGGCGCTCCCCGCGCACGCGGGGATGGTCCCGGGCGGCGTGGCGTCGGGCGTGGAGCGGCTCGCGCGCTCCCCGCGCACGCGGGGATGGTCCGGGCTACAACACCGAGTCGGTCGGTGTCTGCCAGCGCTCCCCGCGCACGCGGGGATGGTCCGGTCGAGGCCATCACCAGCTTGGAGAAGACGATGCGCTCCCCGCGCACGCGGGGATGGTCCAGAGCATCTCCGCGGGCGGGTCGTCGTGCTCGAGCGCTCCCCGCGCACGCGGGGATGGTCCGATGCAGGCGTCGGACGGGATCGAGACGCAGATGGCGCTCCCCGCGCACGCGGGGATGGTCCTCGTCGAGCAGCCCGCCGGCGTGACCAAGTCCAGCGCTCCCCGCGCACGCGGGGATGGTCCGGTGGTCCGGATGATCCGCGAGGGTGCGTCCGCGCGCTCCCCGCGCACGCGGGGATCGTCCTCGTCAGCGTTGAAGTGCAGCCGCACGCGAGCAGCGCTCCCCGCGCACGCGGGGATGGTCCGCTTCCGCCACGCGAACGTGCACCGGTCGTGCGGCGCTCCCCGCGCACGCGGGGATGGTCCTGACTCGGCGTCACCGTGGCAGTTCTTCGGATGGCGCTCCCCGCGCACGCGGGGATGGTCCCTTCGCCGACAGGGTCTTGACCACCTGTGACGGGCGCTCCCCGCGCACGCGGGGATGGTCCCCTGGTGCAGTCGACGACGGACCTGACAACGCAGCGCTCCCCGCGCACGCGGGGATGGTCCGGGAGGCGGGAAGTCATGAACAGGGGACTTGCGGCGCTCCCCGCGCACGCGGGGATGGTCCCCGCACGGATTCGGGGTCGACGCCGCCGACGCCGCGCTCCCCGCGCACGCGGGGATGGTCCCGCGCCCTTGAGGATCACGTCCCGGCCCAGGTCGTGCTCCCCGCGCACGCGGGGATGGTCCGGGGCCGGGCGACAACGCCGAGTGGGAGGGCGGGTGCTCCCCGCGCACGCGGGGATGGTCCCTGCCTGCACGCCCGACGCCCCGCGGCGCCGGGGTGCTCCCCGCGCACGCGGGGATGGTCCGGCCACCGAGGGCGCCACCTACTCGGCGCCGCGGTGCTCCCCGCGCACGCGGGGATGGTCCGGCCAGGCGCGTAGCCGTCGTGAACGACGTGGTGTGCTCCCCGCGCACGCGGGGATGGTCCCGGTAACACGTCGCGTGAACGACCGAAGAAACCGTGCTCCCCGCGCACGCGGGGATGGTCCGCAGGCCGCGTCCCAGCGCAAGGCGTTGGGTGAGTGCTCCCCGCGCACGCGGGGATGGTCCGCCGCCGACGTACAAGCCTCCGAGCACGAGCGCGTGCTCCCCGCGCACGCGGGGATGGTCCCCGTGGCTGACGTGGGTGACGCTCGCCGCCTACGTGCTCTCCGCGCACGCGGGGATGGTCCGGTGTTGGTGTGGGCCAGGCGACGGGCCGGAAGTGCTCCCCGCGCACGGGGGGATGGTCCCCGCCAGCTCAGGCCCAGCGCATCGGAGCTGATGTGCTCCCCGCGCACGCGGGGATGATCCTGGTGTCAGCGCCGGATCGGCGCCGAGCATTCCGTGCTCCCCGCGCACGCGGGGATGGTCCGCCCGGTGACGAAGTCTCCGTGCAGGTCCACACGTGCTCCCCGCGCACGCGGGGATGGTCCCATCGCCGGAACCACGGTCCAGCAGGGCTCGCTGTGCTCCCCGCGCACGCGGGATGGTCCCGGCATTGCTTGCCCATCCGCACCGCAAGCGTCGTGCTCCCCGCGCACGCGGGGATGGTCCGAGGCGCGACGCCGGACGTGGGTTCGGCTCACCGTGCTCCCCGCGCACGTGGGATGGTCCCAGCCCGAGCAGGCCGTTCGATCGGCTGGACAGGTGCTCCCCGCGCACGCGGGGGTGGTCCGGGAATCCAGGGCAAGATCGCCGAGGAGCTCGGGTGCTCCCCGCACACGCGGGGGTGGTCCCGTGATCACCTCGACGGTCTCGCCGAGGATCGTCGTGCTCCCCCGCGCACGCGGGGGTGGTCCCAGTTCAGGTACCCGGTCGGGGGTCAGGTCCAGGTGCTCCCCGTGTAACGCGGGGATGATCCGAGATCGGCTTGAAGCTCATCCACGATGGGCCGGTGGTCCCCGCGCATGCTGGGATGGTCCGGCGGCGGTCTTGGCGCTGTCGTGGTTGCTGGCGTGCTCCCCGCACACGCGGGGGTGGTCCGACCCGCGATCAGGTGACCCGCATCCACCATGCGCGCTCCCCGCGCACGCGGGGGTGATCCGGGGCGTTGAACGTAATGACAGATTTCGCTACCTGCTGAACATCATGAGTCTGGGGCAACGTCGCTCGGCTCAGGCGGTCTGGTCGGTGCGGACTGCGAGCGTGCCCGAGGCGAGGCCCTCGCTGATCTCGCGGGCGAGTGCTGTTCCTGCCGTTGCGGCGCGCTCAAGCCCTGTGCGGAATTCGGTGAGCCGGCGGAATGCTTGCCCGTACACTCGCTGATCCTGCAGCGTCAGCACTGGGATGGTGAGGCGCCTGAGCTCGATTCGTAGGGTGCCGCTGCTGGTGCTGGACGGCCGCCCGGCGACGCGGAGGTTGTCGGTGCGGGAGAGGACTCCGGCGACGAACCATGGATCGAACCGGGCCGGATCGACCCGCAGCAATTGTACGCCCGGTCCGATTTGAGCGCCGACCTGTTCGGGGTTTGCCACTCGGGCGACGAGCTCGCGGCCGGTGACGGGGATGAGGAGGTCGCCGGGGCGTACCCGTGGTGTGTTGTCGTCTTCCGCGGTGCTGGTGGCTGTGCCTGTCGGCGGTCCGCCGGAGAGGATGTCGGCGGAGGTCAGCACGGTGTTGTCGGTGGTGCTGTCGATCGGTCGGGTACGGGTGGTTGTGCGCAGTATCGACATGCTGCCCGAGCGGACCAGGTCGGCGAGGCTGGCCTGTGGCGCGGTCGCCAGGGGCGTCGCTTTCGCCGGTCGTACCTCGGGTAGCCCGTCTCGCAGTTCGGTGAGCAGTTGGCCGAGGTCGCTGATGCCGGCCATCGTGCGGGCCGGGTCGGCGATCAGCTCGCCGGCTGGTGGCAGGTAGCGCTGGGGGGTCAGGTCTACCTGGTCGTCGAGTACTTCGATGGCGGGGACGGCGCGTTGGAGGCCCGGTACGTCGGTGTGCTGGCCGGACCGGTAGTCGCGCCACGCCGTTTCGACCAGCTCGGTGAGCGGTTGCCTGCTTGCGGCGGCGTTGATGAACAGGAGCCGATCCACGGGTGGTTGGTGTTCGTCGGGCTGGGTGAGCGCCCAGATGTGCAGGCCGATGCCGGCCGGTGGCATGAGCCCGGCGGGCAGTGCGACGACGGCGCGTAGCGCGCCACGGCGGACCAGTTCGGCCCGGATTCGCCGGCCGGCTGGGCGCAGCGCTGCGGCTGGAGGCATCAGGACGACGGCGGTGCCGCCGGGAGAGAGGTGGGCCAGGGCGTGCTGTACCCAGGCCAGCTCCGGTTCGGTGCGTGGGGGCATGCCGTACACCCAGCGGGGGTCGTAGGCGAGTTGGTCGTGGCCCCAGTCGTGGATGCCGAACGGGAAGTTCGCCACTACGGCATCCGCCCTCACGTCGGTGAAGGCATCGGCGAGCAGGCTGTCGCCGATGTGCAGCACGGGCGGCGCCGACGGCGCTCCATCCTGCTGTGCGCGCCGGTTGACGAACCACAGCCGCAGCAGGGCGATCAGCGCGTACTGCGGCTTGATCTCCTGGGCGAAGCAGTCGATCGCGGTTCCGCCGCGCAGCGCCCGGTCGGCGGCCATGCGCAGGATCGATCCGGTACCGCAGGTGAAGTCCAGGATGCGTGCACCGTGGCCGGCGATGGTCAGCATCACGTCGGCAACCGTGTCCGGGGTGCTGGCCAGGCCGGACATCGACTGGGCCGATGCCACGTACTGGCTGTGCAGGTACTCGAAGGCGGTCTCCGGGTCCTGTTCCTGGCCCAGTTGGTCGACGGTGCGCAGCACGGTGGTCAGCTGCGGCCCCCATCGGTCCGGAAGTACGCCGCCGACCAGGGTGGCGAGCCCGCGATCGACCGCGCGCAGCTGGTTCAGGAGTTGTCTCGGGGTGACCAGGCCGGTGCCGGGGGTGGTCTGAGCGGATCGGGCGAGCAGGTAGGCACCCGCGATACCCAGGGCGTCACCGATCTGCGCCGCGGGCTGGTAGCTCTCCAGGTACCGCCAGGCCCATTGCTCGGTGCCGGCCTGATGCAGCTTGCCCTGGCGGCGCAGCCACTGCTCGACCTCGCGTGCATTGAAGCTGGGGCTGGTCGGGGTGCCGCCGACCGGGGCAGGGAAGTCCGCGTACCGGCGGCGCCAGTTGCTCACCGCGGCCCGGCCGACGTTGGCCAGGCGCGCGATGCCGCTGGCGGTGAGGGTGGCGTCCCCGATGACCGTGTCCTGCTCGCTTGTCACACGTGAACGTTACCACTCAAGTGGGAGGCTGTGACTAGTGTTCACAGGAGCCTGGTGCTACGATCGCCCGGTACACACATCGGGAGGGGTCATGGCGCGGCGTGGGCACAGCACCACCATCGGGAAGTTCGCCAAGCTTCATCACGACCGCCGGGTCTCCGAGATCCGCGTCCTCGGCGAGTTGCTGCGCCGCGAGCGCCGAGCGGTGCCGATCGGGCCGCCGGCCCGTGACGTGTGGCCCGACCGGCCTGACCCGTCCCACCCCGACGACTGAAGGAGGACCATGAACACGGTTGTTCGTATCCGCCCTGCCGGCTGCCGCGGCACCGTCCTTCGAACCGGTGGAGTATCTCGTTGACGGCGTTCGCCGATACGATCGCCGCGCCCGCGACGCGGTGGCGTACCAGCAGGTTCGTCTCGACCCGGTGCTGGGCAGCGCCATCGCGGACGCATATGTGAGGGCGCCGAGCCGGGACGAGCGGGCCTTCGCCGCGTACGCCGCGTTCAGCGCGCAGACCGTGCGGCAGTACCAGTTTCTGATCGGCCGGGTGGAGTTCGGCGGGCTGGGCGTCGCGGTACGGATCGTCGACGACGACCCGTACCCGGATGTCGAGACGATGGTCAAGGACGTACGCCATCGCCGGCTGCGGGTGTTCGCCAGCGCGGCCACCGGCAACCCGCACCCGTACCTGAGCGACGGCGAGAACGACATGCTCCGCGCGGTGCACGACACCTTCGGCCACGCGGCCAGCGGGCGTGGCTTCGATCCGCATGGTGAGGAGGCGGCCTGGTTGAAGCACAGCGCGATGTACTCGCCGCTGGCGCGCCGTGCGCTGGCCACGGAGATTCGCGGCCAGACCTGTGCGCGGGTGTTCCACTACGGCGGCAAAGGGTTTCCGGAGCAGAAGGCGGTGCTGCTACCGCGACGGTTCAGCGATCCGCAGTCGGTGCGCGTCGGGTAGCGGCACGCACCTGCGCGATTTCCTGCCGCAGTTCCAGCACCGCCGGGTGCTCGGGACCGTCCGTCCGGACCCGCTCCTGCAGCAGGACGTCGAGTTGACGCAGCGCCCGGTCGTGCTCGCCGAGCGGCACGTGTGCTCGGGCGGCGAGCAGCCGCCACTCGTACACCCGTGGATGGGCAGGACCGTGCCGTTGCTCGTGCTGGTCGGCGAGTTGCCGCCAGCGCCGGGCGGCGGCCCGGAACTCGCCGGCCGCGAACAGCCGTTCCGCCTCCGAGGCGGCGCCGTCCGGGTCTTGGTCGGTGTGGGCTTTCCGGTGCGGTGCCGCCAGGCTGTGCCGCACCGGCAGCCGTCCGACGACGGCGGCGTAGCACCGCACGGCGTCGACGCCTTCGTTGACCACGCCAGGGATCGGCGGCAGGTCCCCGGCGAGCGGGGCCAGCGCGTCATACACCTCGACCGCGCTGGCCGGCCGATCTTCCGGGCGCTCCGCCAGCAGTGCGTGCACCAGATCGTCGAGCGCTTCCGGCGTCTCCGGGCGCGTCTGGGAAGGGTGCGGTGGCGGGTCGTTCAGCTGGTGCCGCAGGGTGGTCACGGTGGTGACGCCGTCGAACGGCGGCTCGGCGGTGAGCAGGTGGAACAACGTGCCACCCAGACCGTAGAGGTCGGTGCGGTGATCGACGGGGTCGCCGTGTATCTGCTCGGGCGCCATGTACCCGACCGTTCCCGGCCGCTGGTCGCTCCGGGTGATCCGGGAGTAACGCTCGTCGTCGCGCATCACGGCTAGGCCGAAGTCAAGCACCTTCACCGCGCCGCTCGGCTCCAGCATCACGTTGCTCGGTTTGAGGTCCCGGTGCACCAAGCCGATGTCGTGGGCGGCGATGAGCACGCTGCTGACCTGTGCCCCGATGGCGGCCACCCAGGTGATCGGCAGCGTGCCCTGCTCGGCGGTCAGGTCCTCCAGAGTGAGTCCGTCGATCTTCTGGAGCACGAGGTATGGGCGTCCACCGTGGTCACCGAGGTCGAAGACGACCGGTACGCCGGGATGGTCCAACCGTGCGGTCAGCAGTGCCTCCCGACGGAACCGGCGCACCAGGTCCGCGTCCATCACCGCGGAATTGATCGACTTGACGATCACGTCGCGGTCGAGCAGCGTGTCCCGGGCCGGCCAGACCTCGCCCATTCCGTTGTGGGCCAGCGGGAGGCGCCCCACTGCGTACCGATCCTTGAGGCGCGCGTCCGCCATCACGACAGCCAGTCTAGTCGGCCCTGCCCCGGTGGATTACCTGCGGTGAGCCGTTCGGCCGATCGCCCGTCCTCCGTTTTTCGTGAACTGGATCCATAATGCATTTGCTTGAAGTCAGTATTCACAATAATCTGATGCCAGCCGATGGGTCGCCGTGGGCGGTGGCAGCGGCGGTCGACACCACACAAATTCTGGTGGGGCAGCACCCGCGATTGACGCCGACGACAGGGGAAGGGACGGGATGGCTGAGCTGGCCATTGATGCAGGGTTTCTCCGCCGCTATGCCGGGCTGCCCCGCCCGGTGCAGCGGGCGGTCGACGCGGCGATCCTGAAGTTTGCCGAGCACACCCATGCCGGCTTGCACCTGGAGAAGCTGACCGGTGCACGTGACCCGAAGGTTCGGACCATCAGAGTCTCGGACTTCTGGCGCGGGATCGTGGTGGCGCTCGGCAGTGCCAAGTACCTCCTGCACGACGTGCTGCCGCACGACGACGCCAACGACTACGCGGTGAGCCGGATCTTCTCGGTCAACCAGGTAGTCGGCATCCTCGAGGTCCGCGACCAGGTGGGCATCGAGGAGTTCGCGCGGACACTGCCGGACGCGCCGCCCACCGAGGGACTGTTCGACCAGGCGTCCAACCGCGACCTGGAACGCCTGGGCATCGACCCGGACCTGATTCCGTTGCTGCGGCGGATCAACACGGAGCCGCAAAGGGAAAGCCTGTGCCGGTTGCTACCCGAGATCCAGAGTGATGTCCTGAGTGGACTGGCCTCGGGGATGTCCACGGCGGAGGTCTGGGAGGAGCTGTCAGAACGGATCATCGCAGGAAGGGACTTCGGCGGCGTGGACGCCGACGATCTGGAAGCCGCCGCCCGCCGTACCCCGGACCGGTTCAAGTTCGTCGACGGCCCGGTGGAGCTGGCCGCCATCCTGGCCCGCCCGTTCGACCTCTGGCGTACCTTCCTGCACCCGACCCAACGCGATGTCGCCCACCGCGAGGTCTACAGCGGCCCCGCACTGGTCACCGGCAGCGCCGGCACCGGGAAGACCGTCACCGGCCTGCACCGGGCCGTCTTCCTAGCCGGCCGGCTGCCCGACGACGGCTCGAAAGTGCTGCTCACCACGTTCACCCGCGCGCTGGCCGACGCGCTCGGCAAGCAGCTGTACCGGCTCACCGACGACCCGGCGGTGCGCTCCCGCATCGACGTGGTCAGCATCGACAAACTGGCGTACGAGATCGTCACCCAAAGCCGGAAGCGGGTCACCATCGCCGAGGACGACGTCCAGGACCCGCTGTGGGCCGAGGCCGCCGCGGCCGGGCCGACATATCAGAGTCGGGCCGGCCGGGTGACCAGGTTCAGCGGCGCCTTCCTGCGGCGCGAGTGGGAGCAGGTGGTGCTGGCCCAGCAACTGGCCAGCATGGAGGCGTACCGGGACGCTCAGCGTGGCGGCCGCGGCGAGGGACTGCGGGCGGCGCAGCGCGACCAGGTGTGGGCCGCGATGCACAGCGTCGCCGCCCAGCTGGCCAAGAAGGGCCTGCGCACCCACACCCAGCTCGCCGACGAGGCGGCCGAGATCGTCAGGCGCTCGACCCCGCCGTACCGGCACGTGGTGGTGGACGAGGCGCAGGACCTGCACCCGGCGCAGTGGCGGCTGCTGCGGGCGCTCGTCGCTCCCGGCCCCAACGACATGTTCCTGCTCGCCGACCCGTACCAGCGCATCTACGACAACCACGTGTCGCTGGCCCAACTCGGCATCCAGGTGCGAGGCCGGACCCGACGGCTGACCGTCAACTATCGGACCACCCACGAGATCCTGGACCTGTCGGTGCGGGTCCTCAATGGCGACTCGGTCCTCGGTCTCGACGATCAGGACGACACCCTCCGCGGGTACCGCTCGGTCACCCACGGCGGCACACCCGAGGTGAACGCCCACACCGACCGGGACGGCGAGCTCGACGCGCTGGTCGAGCGCGTCGGCACCTGGCTCGAACAGCGCGTCGAGCCGCACGCGATCGGCGTCGCCGCGCGCACCGGAAATCTGGTCAAGACCATCAGCCGGACATTGAGCGAGGCCCACATCGACGTGGCGGACGACCGGCGCGGCATCGACGGGGTGCGGGTGACCACCATGCACCGGATGAAGGGCCTGGAGTTCCAGTGCCTGGCCGTGTTCGGGCTGGACGCCGGGACGCTGCCCGCACCGAACGCGGTCACCTCGGCGGCCGAGGACCCGCACAGCCACCGGCAGGACCTGCAGCGCGAGCGCTGCCTGCTGTTCGTCGCGCTGACCCGAGCCCGCGACGTGCTCTACCTGTCGCACACCGGCGCGCCCAGCACGCTCCTGCCGGCGGTGACGCCATGAGTACCGCTGCGGTGGGCGCCGGGCCGCCGCTGGGCGAGGCGGCACGATCCGTCTGGGGCAAGACCGACCGCACGGGCACGTCGCCGGTGGGCTGGCTGCCGCTGTGGCGCCATCTCGCCGACGCCGCCGACGTCGCCGGGCGGCTCTGGGACGGCTGGCTCAGCCCGGCGGTGCGCCGGCGGGTCGCCGACGAGTTGCCCGGCGGCGACGCCGACGGCCGGGCGCTCGCGGTCTGGCTGGCCGGGGTGCACGACATCGGCAAGGCGACCCCCGCCTTCGCCGTTCAGGCCCTCGCGCTCGCGGGGCGGATGCGCGACCGCGGCCTCGGGTACCACCTGGGCCAGATCAACGCGGACCGCCGCCGCGCGCCGCACGCCACTGCGGGCCACGTCGTGCTCGCCGACTGGCTGCGGCAGCAGGGCTGGGAGGACCCGGATCCGTACGCCGTCGTGGTCGGGGGACACCATGGCGTGCCGCCCACCGACGAGCAGCTCAAGGGTGTGATGGCGCGCCGGCACCTGCTCGGCGACGCCGCGTGGGAGGAGGTCCAGCGGGAGCTGCTGACCTGGATGACCGAGCGGTCCGGGGCCAGCGACCGGCTCGCCGAATGGCGGGACGCGCCGCTGTCGCAGCCGGTCCAGGCGGCCCTCACCGGCCTGGTCATCGTCGCGGACTGGATCGCCAGCGCCGAGGAGTTCTTTCCGTACATCTTGGACAGTGCCGACGCCGACCGGCTGCGCGCCGGCTGGGAGCGATTGAACCTGCCGATGCCCTGGCTGCCGGCCACCCCACCGTCCGATGTGGACGGACTGTTTGCCGCGCGGTTCGACTTGCCGGCCGGCGCGACACCGCGCCCGGTGCAGTGCACCGTCGCCGAGCTGGCCGAGACCATGCCGGCGCCGGGCATGATGATCGTCGAGGCCGCCATGGGCGAGGGCAAGACCGAGGCCGCGCTGGCCGCGGTGGAGATCCTTGCCAGGCGTACCAACGCGTCCGGCTGCTACCTCGCGCTGCCCACCCGGGCCACCAGCGACGCCATGTTCGGCCGGATGCTGTCCTGGCTTCGCCGGCTGCCTGACGCCCAGGTCGGCCGCGGCGACCGCGACGTGCGGCTCGCGCACGGCAAGGCGGCGCTCAACCCCGAGTACGACAAGCTCCGGTTCACCTCGCTGCCCAGCGGCATCGCCCAGGACGCCGGCGGCGCCGACATCGGCGTCCACGACTGGCTGGCCGGCCGCAAACGCACCCTGCTGTCCAGCTTCGTGGTGGGCACCATCGACCAGCTGCTGTTCGCCGCGCTGCGCAGCAAGCACCTCGCGTTGCGCCATCTCGGCCTCGCCGGCAAGGTCGTGGTCATCGACGAGGCCCACGCGTACGACGTGTTCATGAGCAGTTTCCTGGACCGGGCCCTCGAATGGCTCGGCGGCTACGGCGTGCCGGTCGTGGTGCTCTCCGCGACGCTGCCCGCGCACCGTCGTGCCAAACTCATGGAGGCGTACGACCGGGGCCGGCTCGGGCCGCCGCCCCCACTCACCTGGCGCGACCGGGGCAAGTCGAGGCCCGACCCCTACGCCGCCCTCCGCACCGACCTGCGGTACCCGCTGGTGACCGTATCCGGCGAAGGGCGCGGCGCCACCGCGACCAGCTGCGCCGACTCGGGCCGCGGCGTCGACGTGCGGCTGCGCCGGCTGGACGACGACCTGGCGACGCTGGCCGACCTGCTCCGCGAACAGCTGTCCGACGGGGGCTGCGCGCTGGTGGTCCGCAACACCGTGGCGCGGGTACAGGAAACGGCCGCGGCCCTGCGCGCCGCGCTCGGTGCCGACATTCCGGTGTCGGTGGCGCACTCCCGGTTCATGGCCGTCGACCGGGCCGCGAAGGACCGCTGGCTGCGGGAGACGTTCGGACCGCCCGGCAGCGCCGACCGTCCGCACCGGCACGTCGTCGTGGCCAGCCAGGTGGCCGAGCAGTCGCTCGACATCGACTTCGACCTGCTCGTCACCGACCTCGCCCCGGTAGACCTGGTCCTGCAGCGCATCGGCCGCCTGCACCGGCATCCGCGCGCCGACCGCCCGGCCCGGCTCGCCGCGGCGAGCTGCTGGCTCACCGGGGCCGGCTGGAACGAGGAGCCGCCGCAGCCGGTGCCGGGCTCACGCCGGGTGTACCAGACCTCCACGCTGCTGCGGGCCGCCGCGGTACTGCTGCCGCACCTGGACGGCGAGCCGCTGCGGCTGCCGGCCGACATCGCGCCACTCACCCAGGCCGCCTACGGCGACGCACCGGTCGGCCCGCCGTCCTGGCAGCCGGCGATGGCCGAAGCGGAGGTACGGCGGCAGGACGAGCAGGCTACCAAGGAACAGCAGGCAGACGGATTCCGGCTGGCCGCCCTGGGCGAACGCGGTTCATCGCTGATCGGGTGGCTCTCCGGCGGCGTCGGCGACACGGACGACCGCGCGGCGCAGGGTCACGTCCGCGACACCGACGCCGAGTCGCTGGAGGTGCTGCTCCTCGTGCGAACCCCGGACGGACTCGTCGTACCGCCGTGGATCGACGGGGGTGGAGTCCCTGTCCCGACCGCCAGCGAACCCCGCTGGCCGCTGCCGCGGCAGATCGCGCGCTGCACGCTACCGCTGCCGCGGACGATGACCGCCCCCGAGGTGATCGACGACGTCATCGCGGACCTGGAGGGCCGGATCGAGCTGGCGGCATGGCAGAGCAGCCACTGGCTGGCCGGCGAGCTCGTCCTCGACATCGACGGCGATGGGCACGCCACCGTGGCCGGCTTCGACCTGCACTACGACCAGGACGAGGGTCTGCGCGTCACTCGCGCCGCCTGAGTCCACCTCGATCGCAAAGGAGGTGATGCCGTGACCGGCTCACCACACGAAGACGGGTTCTCGCTCGTGGATGAGGCGTGGATTCCGGTGTTGGACGGCGCGGGGCAGCGGCGCGAGGTTTCGCTGCTCGGCCTGTTCGAGCAGGCCGGCGAGCTGCGCATGATTGCGTGCGAGCTGCCCACGCAGACATTCGCGATCCTGCGACTGGCGCTCGCGGTCCTGCACCGCGCCGCCGGCGGGCCGCTCGGCGAGGCTGCATGGCGGGACCTGTGGCGGGACCGCCGGCTGCCACTGACCGATCTCGCCGACTACCTGGACGCGTTCCGCGACCGGTTCGACCTGCTCCACCCGAAGCACCCGTTCTACCAGGTCGCCGACCTGCGCGCCGACAAGGACAACACCTACGGGCTGGAACGGCTGATCGCCGACGTGCCCAACGGCATGCCGTTCCTGACCACCCGCGCCGGGCCGGGCATGGAATCGATCTCGCCGGCCGAGGCGGCCTGGTGGCTGGTGCACTGCCAGGCGTACGACTCCTCCGGCATCAAGACCGGCGCGATCGGTGATCCCCGGGTCAAGAACGGCAAGGGATATCCCCAAGGGGTCGCCTCGGTCGGCGCGCTGGGCGGCGTCTACCTGGAGGGCGCAAACCTGCGGCAGACGCTGCTGCTCAACCTCATACCCGTCGCGCCCGACTGGCAGCGCGCCGACGAGCGCGACCTGCCGGCATGGGAACGGGAACCGCAGAGCGCCGTCCAGGAGACGGACGCCACCCGCGGGCCGTACGGCCTGCTGAGCCTCTACACCTGGCAGTCGCGGCGGATCCGGCTCTTCGGCGACCGGGACGGCATCACCGGCGCCATGATCGCCTACGGCGACCAGCTCGACTGGCAGGACCGGCACCTGCTGGAGCCGATGAGCGTCTGGGGCCGCAGCGGTCCGAGGGAGAAGGAGCAGAAGCGGACCCCGGTGTACCTCCCCAGGCCCCACGACCACACGCGGGCGCTGTGGCGCGGCCTGCAGACGCTGCTGCCGCCACCGCCGTCCGGCAACGAACCGGCGCAGCGGCTCTCGCCCCTGGTGCTGCGGTGGCTGGCCCGGCTGACGCGCACCGGGGCCGTCGGGCAGGACCTCCAGGTGCGTCCGCACGCCGTCAGCGTCACCTACGGCACCCAGCAGGCGGTCGTCGACGAGGTCTTCGGCGATGCGCTGACGATGAACGTGCTGGTGCTGGTCGAGGGGTCTCCCCAACGTACCGCCGCCGTGGATGCCGCCGCCGACGCGGAGGCCGCGGTCCGGGTCCTGGGCCGGCTCGCCACCAACCTCGTCCGCGCCGCAGGCGGCGATCCTGGCGGCGCGGCGGAACGCGCGGCCGAACGGGGATACGCCGAGCTGGACCGCGAGTTCCGGGACTGGCTGGCCGACCTGCGTCCGGACAGTGACCTGGCTGCCGAGCGCACGGCGTGGCAGCGCGCGGCGTGGCGGACCGTCAGACAGCTCGGCGAGGAGTTGGTCGAGGCCGCTGGGCCGAAAGCCTGGGTTGGGCGCCTGATCGACGAGAAGAACGGCAAGCAGGTCCATTACTCCAGCTACCAGGCCGAGGCATGGTTCCGGACCGGACTGGCCAAGGCGTTGCCGCTGGCCTTCGAGCACACGGAGCAGACCCAGGAGGTACCACAATGACCACGGTCGCGACGGATCGGGCGCGCAAGGCACCGGCACGCCGCCGGGAGAAGCTGGGCGATCATGTCGCCCGGATCGTCGGCGCCCTGCAGGCGCAGGTGCTGCGTGACCCGCCCCGGCCCGAGGCGGTGAGCGCGCTGGCCCGGCTGCGGCGCGGCATCGGCCGCGCCCCCGGCTTCGACTACACACTGGAGACCTACCTGTGGGTCCCGGACGGCCTGCTGAGTCGCCGGCCGGCCGATAAAGCCGACGACGCCGAGTACGCGGTGCACGATGCGGTCACCCTCTACGCGCTGCACCAGCAGTCCCGCCAGGAGCCGATGCACGTCGACGGCCACGGTATGGGCCGGGCCCTGGCCCGCCTGGTGCATGCCTCCGACGGGCCGGACGGGGTGCGCCGGCGCTTCGCCGCGCTCGGCACCGCCAGCACCTACGCCGAAGGCATCTACCACCTGCGCAGCCTCGTCACCATGCTGCGCGAGCACCAGCTCCCCCTCGATTACGGCCTGCTCGCCGACGACCTGCGGCGCCTGCGCCAGCCCGTGAGACGCGCCGACGTGCAAGCCACGTGGGGCCGGGAGTTCTTCCGTAACCGCATCGACGAGTCCACCACCGAGGCCCCAGAGGAGAGCGCCGCATGAACCGCACCATCATCGACGTGTACGTCCTGCAGACCGTGCCGCCGAGCAACCTCAACCGGGACGACACCGGCTCGCCGAAGACCGCCATGTACGGCGGGGTGCGCCGCGCCCGGGTGTCCAGCCAGGCGTGGAAGCGCGCGGTCCGGCTGGCCTTCGCCGACCTGCTGGACGACTCCCAGCTCGGCGAGCGGACCAAGCGGGTAGGCGAGTCGCTCGCCGTCAGGATCAAAGCGCTGGACCCGAGCCTGACCGACGAAGACGCGTCCGCCCTGTCCGCCGACGTGTTCGCCGCGCTGGGCCTGGCCAAGGCCGAGAAGAAGAAGGGCGAGGCCAAGGACGCCGAATCCGGCTACCTGCTGTTCCTCAGCCACCGGCAGCTGGACAACCTCGCGGCCGACGCGCTCGAATCGAAGCGCGCCGGAGCGGCCCTGGACAAGAAGCGGCTCAAGGAACTGGCGAACACCGAGCACTCGGTGGACATCGCCATGTTCGGCCGGATGGTCGCTGATATGGCGGACATCAACGTGGACGCCGCATGCCAGGTCGCGCACGCCATCAGCGTGCACGCGGTCGACAACGAGTTCGACTACTTCACCGCCGTCGACGACCGCAAGGAAGACGCCGCCGAGACCGGCGCGGGCATGATCGGCACCATCGAGTTCAACTCCTCCACCCTGTACCGATACGCCACCGTCAACGTGAACGCGCTCCACGAAACTCTCGGCGACGCGGCCGCCACGCGGGCAGCCGTGGAGGCGTTCCTGGTCGCCTTCGCGCGCAGCGTGCCGACCGGCAAGCAGAACACGTTCGCCCACCGGACCCTGCCCGACGCTGTCGTGGTACGGGTGCGCGACACGCAGCCGATCAACATGGTCGGCGCGTTCGAGACCGCGATTCAGGAGACCGAGTCCGCCGGCCGGGTCAAGCTCGCCGCGGCCGCCCTGGCCGACCACGTGCTCGCGGTGGAGAAGGCATACGGCGAGCGGCCGGTCGGCAGCTGGGTCACCCAGGTCGGCGAGCAGACCGCGGCGCTGGCTGACCTCGGCAAGGCGGTGACGTTCGGCGAGCTCGTCACCGGGGTCGGAGAGCAGGTCACCGCGGCATTGGGCCAGCCGGCATGAGTGTCCTGGTGCTGCAGTTGGCCGCGCCGCTGCAGTCGTGGGGCTCCTCCAGCCGGTTCGCGCGCCGGGGCACCGAGGTCGCGCCGACGAAGAGCGGCGTGATCGGGCTGCTTGCCGCGGCCAAGGGCATCCGCCGCACCGAACCGCTGACGGAACTACTCGGGCTGGAGTTCGGGGTGCGCCTGGACCAGCCCGGACAGATCCTGCGCGACTTTCAGACCGCGCGAACGCTGGACGGGCAGGTCAGCGCCCCCCTGACGTACCGCTTCTACCTGGCCGATGCGGCGTTCCTCGCCGTCATCGGCGGCGACCGGGAACTGCTCACCGGCCTTGCCGAGGCGCTGGAGCGGCCACACTTTCCGCTCTACCTCGGGCGTCGCTCCTGCCCGCCGGCCCGCCCGGTCAGCCTCGGCGTCCACGACGACACCCTCGACGGCGCGCTAGCCTCGTGGCCCTGGATCGCCGCCGAGTGGTACCGAAAACGGGCCTCCCGCTCCGTCCGGCTGGAGATCATCCGGGATGCCCGGCCGGGCGAGCCGACCGCCGAGACCGTGCACGACGAGCCGGTCAGCTTCGACCCCGCGCATCGCCAGCACACCTGGCGGGCGGTGCATCGCGGGCACGTGGACGTCGTCAACGACCTCGCCGAACGTGCTGGTGTCGCCGAGCACGACCCGTTGAGCCTGCTGGGAGGCTGAGCATGTTCCTCACCCGGTTCACGATCGACCCGACCCGCCGTGGGGCGCGGAAGCTCCTCGCCTCGCCACAGGTCATGCACGCCGCGGTCCGGGGCGCCTTCGCCGTACCCGAGGATCACGAACGGCCCGGCGCGCGCACCCTGTGGCGGCTCGACACCACGGCGGCCGGGGCCGTGCAGCTTTATCTCGTCAGCCCGGGCCGGCCCGACCTCGCGCACCTGGTCGACCAGGCCGGCGGGGGCACGGCCGAGGCCTGGACGACCCGCGCGTACGACGGGCTGCTTTCGTCGCTGCGCCCGGGCCAGCGGTGGGCGTTCCGGCTCACCGCGAACCCGACGCACAGCGGCCGCAAGACCCCCGAGTCGAAGGACACGCAACGCTTCGGCCGCCTGCGAGCCGCCGAGCAGGAGCAGTGGCTGGTCGACCGGTCCGCCCGGTGCGGCTTCGCCGTGGCGGCACAGCAGGACGGCCAGCCCAACCTGATGTTGCATCGGCGCCAGACGCTGAGCTTCAAGCGAGGTATGAGTGCGGTCACGCTCACCACGGTGACCTACGACGGGGTGCTGGACGTCACCGACGCGGACGCCTTCCGTCAGGCGTTGACCCTCGGCATCGGGCACGCCAAGGCGTATGGCTGCGGCCTGCTGACCATCGCCCCAGCACACTGAGACCGGGCCGAGCGATGCAGATTCCCGGAGTACCGCCGGCCGAACTCGCCGATCTCACCCGTGCCGAGGACCGGATCAGCTTCCTCTACCTCGAACGCAGCGTCATCCACCGGGACAGCAACGCGCTCACCGCCACCGACGACCGGGGCGTCGTGCACATCCCGGCCGCCTCCGTCGGAGTGCTGCTGCTCGGACCCGGCACCAGCATCACCCACCAAGCCGTCGCCCTGCTCGCCGACCACGGCGCCACCGCCGTCTGGGTCGGCGAGCGGGGCGTTCGCTACTACGCACACGGCCGGTCGTTGGCCGCGTCCAGCCGGTTGCTCATCGCCCAGGCGGCTGCGGTCAGTCACCGCGGCCGTCGGCTGGCCGTGGCCCGCACCATGTATGCGATGCGATTCCCGGGCGAGGACACCGCCAACCTCACCATGCAGCAGCTCCGTGGCAAGGAGGGCGCCCGGGTCCGTCGCGCCTACCGGGAGCACGCTATCCGGACCGGGGTCGCCTGGGACCAGCGCCAGTACGATCGGAACGACTTCGGGTCCGGCGACCTCATCAACCAGGCGTTGTCGGCCGCGCATGCCTGCCTGTACGGGATCGTCCACGCCGTCATCGTCGCGCTCGGCGCGGCCCCCGGGCTAGGCTTCGTCCACACTGGACACGAACGCGCCTTCGTGTACGACATCGCAGACCTCTACAAGGCCGAGATAACCATTCCGGTCGCATTCGATGTGGTGGCCGGCGGCTCCAGCGACATCAGCGCGGACACCCGCCGAGCGGTCCGCGACCGAGTCCACGACGGCGCCATCCTCACCCGATCCGTCCGCGACATCCGAACGCTGCTGCTCCAGCCACAGCCCACCGGTGAAATCGACGAAGAGGACTCCCTGGGCCTGTGGGACGACAACGGCTTCGAGGTGCCCGCGGGGCGTAACTATGCCGGCGGAGAGGACATCGACTTCTGATGACGGTCATCATCCTCACCGCCTGCCCGCCCGGGCTACGCGGCCACCTCACCCAGTGGCTGCTGGAAATCTCCGCCGGGGTGTACGTTGGGCATGTCAACGCACGGATACGGGGCCGGTTGTGGGCACGGGTGGTCGACATGGCCGGACCAGGCCGCGCACTGATGGTATTTCAGGTCAACGGCGAGCAGCGACTCTCCTTCAAGGTACACGACCACCACTGGACGCCGATCGACCTGGACGGGATAACGCTGATGCGCCGCCCCAGCGAACCCGTCTTCAACGCGGCAATGCCAACCGGCTGGAGCAAAGCAGCACGCCGCCGCCGATTTGGTCACCGCACCCGCCCCGCCTCGCCCACCTCCGACAGCAAGTGAACAAAAATCGGGATCTGGATCTTCATCGCCCCAGGTAAACAAGTGTGCTCCCCGCGCACGCGGGGATGGTCCCGTCCAGCCGCAATCCTCCCGGGCACCAGCCCCGTGCTCCCCGCGCACGCGGGGATGGTCCCACGAGCAGAACGTGCAGGTGCGGGTGCCAGCCGTGCTCCCCGCGCACGCGGGGATGGTCCGGCGTGCTGATCGCAGCTCACGAGGCCAACGACGTGCTCCCCGCGCACGCGGGGATGGTCCTCTGCGCAAGCCGACCCGGGCTGAGAAGGCGATGTGCTCCCCGCGCACGCGGGGATGGTCCCCGCCTGGGCGGAGTGGGCGCCAGGCGCCGACCGTGCTCCCCGCGCACGCGGGGATGGTCCCTACAACAGCGCCGTGAAGTCAGCGGTGACCGCGTGCTCCCCGCGCACGCGGGGATGGTCCGTTAGCCGTAGCCTCCTCCGGCTGTTCCCACTCCGTGCTCCCCGCGCACGCGGGGATGGTCCTTCCCCATCGGAGGAACCGTCATCCAGCCGGACGTGCTCCCCGCGCACGCGGGGATGGTCCAGACGACCGGACTCTCCGGCGGGCACTTCTTGCAGTGCTCCCCGCGCACGCGGGGATGGTCCCCTTGATCCGGGCCTTGAGGCGGTCGACGTGCGTGTGCTCCCCGCGCACGCGGGGATGGTCCCGATCTGCAAACCAAGTACCTCGATTGGCACGGGTGCTCCCCGCGCACGCGGGGATGGTCCGGAGCACGAGCGGCGGCGGGCGATGCAGGGGCAGTGCTCCCCGCGCACGCGGGGATGGTCCGTCTCACGCCTAATCGGAAAGGGGGAAACCCCCGTGCTCCCCGCGCACGCGGGGATGGTCCGCTGTCGCCCGTGATGGTCTCGGTGTGGTACAGGTGCTCCCCGCGCACGCGGGGATGGTCCCGGAAGCCGTACGCGGGCACCTCGATGAGTGCCGTGCTCCCCGCGCACGCGGGGATGGTCCTCAGAGTCCCCCGATCACAGACGCGTGCGGCTCGTGCTCCCCGCGCACGCGGGGATGGTCCGGCGACTCGAGAGGCGCTGAAAACCCCGCGGGGGTGCTCCCCGCGCACGCGGGGATGGTCCCGGACCGGCGACACGGCCGGGGCACGCCGGGCAGTGCTCCCCGCGCACGCGGGGATGGTCCCTCATCGCGTGCCCCGCGGATGCGCAGCCAATCGTGCTCCCCGCGCACGCGGGGATGGTCCCTCAGCAGCACGCCCACGCCGATACCCAGGTGAGTGCTCCCCGCGCACGCGGGGATGGTCCCCTCACCCGTCGAGCATTATTCAGGAAAGGGATGTGCTCCCCGCGCACGCGGGGATGGTCCGGCGATGAGGCGGATGCACGTCCGGGCGTGGAAGTGCTCCCCGCGCACGCGGGGATGGTCCGTACCGGGCGCATTGCTATGCTGTCAGCATGACGTGCTCCCCGCGCACGCGGGGATGGTCCGCGGGTGTGGCAGCACCGGATGGCGCAGGCGTAGTGCTCCCCGCGCACGCGGGGATGGTCCCAAGTCCCCCTGACGCACCGGAATCCGGTTCAAGTGCTCCCCGCGCACGCGGGGATGGTCCCTGGTGCAGGCTGAGGCCACGGAGACCGATCTCGTGCTCCCCGCGCACGCGGGGATGGTCCGCGGATGCGAGCCCTGGTCGACGAGACCGGGCTGTGCTCCCCGTGCACGCGGGGATGGTCCGTCGCGGATCGCCGAGATCCGGCGCGCGGGTGCGTGCTCCCCGCGCACGCGGGGATGGTCCGTTCCCGGCCGCGTCGTAGACCTGGATGCCCAGGTGCTCCCCGCGCACGCGGGGATGGTCCCCGACGAGGAGGTGTACGCACACCTCGCCGATGGTGCTCCCCGCGCACGCGGGGATGGTCCTACCGCGAACAATTCGGCATCACGGAAGACGGAGTGCTCCCCGCGCACGCGGGGATGGTCCCGACAGTCGGTTCCGGATGCCGTTGGTGAAGTTGTGCTCCCCGCGCACGCGGGGATGGTCCGCTGGACGAGGCTTCGCTGACCGCGATGAAGGAGTGCTCCCCGCGCACGCGGGGATGGTCCGCTGCGCCTGGCGCGGGCCCGCTACGACGACCTGTACTCCCCGCGCACGCGGGGATGGTCCTGCGAATGCGTCGGGCAGATAGGTCTCTAGCGCGTGCTCCCCGCGCACGCGGGGATGGTCCCCGTACGACACGCGGACCGACCACACACCAACAGTGCTCCCCGCGCACGCGGGGATGGTCCGGTGGTGGCTGCGTCGCGCGAGGAGTGGGAGGGGTGCTCCCCGCGCACGCGGGGATGGTCCCGCAATGCGCGCGACCGTCCTCGCTGCGCTGGCGTGCTCCCCGCGCACGCGGAGATGGTCCGGTCTTCGTCCGTCTGGTCGACCGCGGCCTGTCGTGCTCGCCGCGCACGCGGGGATGGTCCGGCGCTTGTCCAGCACCGGCGCGGCCAGGGGGTTGTGCTCCCCGCGCACGCGGGGATGGTCCGTTGCTGGCTTTGACCTCGGACGACGTCCTCGTGTGCTCCCCGCGCACGCGGGGATGGTCCCAGCGCAAGCTCGCGCACGAACACACCCAGGCCGTGCTCCCCGCGCACGCGGGGATGGTCCCGCGTACCGCGCCACCGTGTTGTGGAACGCGAGCGTGCTCCCCGCGCACGCGGGATGGTCCCCGGCGTCGTGGCGGTACCAGCGGCGTTCGCGGGTGTTCCCCGCGCACGCGGGGATGGTCCATCGCATGGTGCGGCGGCTCTTGTCAACGGCGGCTGAAATTTGGATCTGGCCCACTTTGGTTGATTGAAGTTGGTCCCTCGGATGGGTCAGCTGGCGAGGAGGACGAGCTTGCGGAGGAGGTCGAGCTTGGCGCGGCCGAACAGCTTCCGCTTGATCATCTTGATGCGGTTGACCTGGCCTTCGACAGCTCCTGAGCTGTGGGCCAGGGTGAGGCCGTTGCGGACGGCGTCGTAGTCGCGTTTGAGGCCGTTGGCGTAGGAATGCAGGTCGGGCAGGTCATCGGCCTCGACCGCGGCGATCCACGCGTCGAGGCGGTCGCCGTGCCGGCCGGTGAGCATATCCCCGAACGCGGCGACGTGGGCGGCGAGCGCGTCAAGGTGGGGGCAGCGTCTGCGGATCTGGTGGAACTTGTCCTGCTCGTCGGGGTTGAGGTCGGTGAACCGGCGCAGTATCCAGTTGGTGATGTGCCGGACTTTCGGTGGCCGGGCCGCTGGCGGCGGGCTGCCGGCGGTGGTGCGGAACGGGCGTAGGTAGCCGCGCAGGGTGGCGTAGCTGCCGCGGTAGCCGAGGGCTTTGACCTCGGCGAACAGCTGCGTCGCGGAGGTGCAGCCCTCACTCCAGCGGCGGTGCAGGTGATCAGCGAACGCGTCCAGGATGCTGGGACGGCTCCCCACCTGGGCGGTGACCAGCAGTTCAGCGACGCTGCCAGCGCGGGCGAACCGGCGGACCGTCTCCCGGGCCAGGCCAAGCTCACGCATGATCGCCTTGATCCCCATACCCTGGCCGCGCAGGGCTTGGACCTGCTCGAAGCGTTGCCGGGTTCGTTCGGCCAGCCGGCCGGACTGGGCCCGCTGCTCGGCGGCGTCAGCGGCGAGGCGGCCCAGGTCGGGCAGCGGGACTGACCCAGCACCTTCGGGCTCGACAGGCTCGACGGGCTCGACAGGCTCGGCCAGGCAGTCGTAGTGGCGGCGCACGGCCTGTTCGGCGTGTTCGGCCAGGTTCTGCCACAAGTGGAAGCGGTCGGCGACCTGGATCGCCTGCGGTGCTCCGGTGCGGGCGCCCTCGGCGTACGCGCCAGCGCGGTCGCGGCAGATCACGGCCACCTCGGGATGTGCCTGCAACCAGGCGGCGAGGGTGTCGGCTTCCCGGTCGGGCAGCACGTCGATCGGCTGGTGGGTGTCCAGGTCGATGAGCACCGTGCCGTAGACGTGCCCGCGGCGGATCGCGAAATCGTCGACGCCGAGGACCCGTACCGGTGCCGGCGGTGGGTCCGGCAGCCGGCGGACCAGCCGCAGGATCGTGTTGCGGCTGGTCGGTAGCCCGAACCGGGCCGCCAACCGCACCCCGGCCCGGCCAGCGAGGGCCAGCCCGATGCCTTCCAGCGCGCCGCGCAGGCCGCCGCTGCGCCGGGCGTGCGGCTCGGTCAGGCCCTTGACCTGCTCGGCGAACCGCCGGACCGGGCAGGCGTCGTCTCGGCAGACGAACACCCGAACCCGCAGCACGAGCACCACTTGCCGCTCACCCACCGCCAGATCGGCGACCCGGCGTTGGTAACGGCGGTGCACACGCGCACTGCGCCCGCCGCACCCGGGACAGGACGCCTGGTCCGTCTTCGGGTAGGCCCAGATCCGCAGCTCAACCGCGCTGTGCTCGACCCGCTCGACCGTCACGCCGGCCAGTTGCGGCAACAGCATCTCAAGGCATCGATCATCGCACCGGCAGAACAGTACACAGTGGACAATCAGCGATCCATGAAGGGATCACCTTCAATCAACCAAAGTGGGCCAGATCCATTTTTCACGCGTCGCCGACAGCTCTCGAAGACTCGCCGCTGCACGGGCTGCGGCGTCTGGCAACACCAGACGCTCGGCGCCCTTGCGACGCAGGGTCCCCGCCCCAGCCCCTCACCGGGTGCTCGTCGGCGTCCGGTGGGGCGGACACCCGGAGCGCCATCGGGAGCCAGGTGCCGGCGGCGACAGCCGCGAGGACTCCACCTGCACGTGACGGCGGCGCTACACGCAGGGGCAGTGGCCTGACACAGGCTTTCATAGGATCTCAGAGACGCTTCGCGAGGAAGTCACTCGGTGGTTTCCTTCGCCCGGTTAGCGTGCGTTCATGGTCCGCCGTCAGTCCGTGCTGGCGATCGCGCTGGCCAGTGCCGCGCTCGCCACCCTGCTGCTGCAACTCGTCGCGCTGCCCCTCCTGCTGCTCCCGGTCGATGCGCGCTGGGCCTGGCTGCTCGTGCCGATCGCGCTCACCACCGTCCCGCTGTGGTCGCTCATCCACGAAGGTATCCACGGTGCCCTGCTGCGCGACCGGCGCTGGAACGACCGGCTCGGCCGCCTGCTCGCGGTCGGCTACGGCGGGCCGTTCACCCTGCTCAAGGCCGGGCACCTGCTGCACCACCGATACAGCCGCACCCAGCGCGAGCGTACCGAGGTCTACGACCCGGCCCGCACCTCGTGGCTGGCCGCGGCGCGCTCGTACTACCCGCGGCTGCTCGGCGGCCTGTACCTCGCGGAGCTCGCCTCGGTGGTGCTGGTCCTGCTCCCCCAGGCCGGCTGGCGGATGCTGGTGCGCAAGACCGACTCGCTGGACTCGGTCAGCGGGCTGCTGTTCGACCGGGTCTCCCGCCGCGACAACCTGCGCCGGTTCCGGCTCGAGGGGGTGGCGGTCATCGTGGTGTACACCGGATCCTCCATCGCCTACGGCCGCCACGCGTGGCTGCTGTGGAGCGCGGTCGGCGCCCGGGCCCTGATCGTGTCGCTGGCCGACAACGCGTACCACTACCGCACCCGGCTGGAGCGCCCGCTCGACGCGATGAACCTGCGCCTGCCGCGGCCGCTGGAGTACTTCGTGCTGGCCTTCAACCTGCACAACGTGCACCACCGCCACCCCGGCCTGCGCTGGCACGAGCTGCGCGCCGCGTTCACCGCCGACCGCGACGAGTTTCATCTCGGCTGGTTCACCGCGGTCGCGCGGCAGTTCCAGGGTCCGGTGCCAGCCACGGCCGACGACGTGCGCCCGCTGCCGGACGCCGATACGGTGCCACGGTGGACAGCGGAGATGTCGGGCGCGCCCTCGGCGAGTCACTGAGGCTGCTTGCCGGGCCCGCCGGGGCGGCCTGGGATCCGGGCGCCAGCGTCGTGTCCCGCCAGCCGCCGGAGGGCCGAGACGACGACCCGCGCATCGGCGGCGCGTGGGCGGCCCGGGCCGGCGGGCTGGACTGGACGTGCCTGGACACCGCCGCGCACATCGCGCACGACCTGACCGCGTACGCGATGCAGCTCGCCGGTCGCGAGGACACGGAGTACCTGCCGCTGGACCTGTCCGTCCGGCCGGACACGCATCCACGCACGATGCTGCGCATCGTGGCCGCCTGCGCCCAGCTGCTGCGCCTCGAACTGGACGCCGCCGGCGCGCAAGCGCGCGCGTGGCACTGGGGCCCGACCGACCCGGCCGGGTTCGCCGCCCTGGCCGTCGACGAGATCCTGGTACACACCTGGGACATCGCGCAGGGCCTGGGCCTGGCCTGGACCCCGCCCGCGGATCTCTCGGCCGCCGTGCTGTCCCGGCTGTTCCACCACGTGCCCCTCGATGCCGGCCCGGACCCGGGCCGCACCCTGCTGTGGGCGACCGGGCGCGTCGAGCTGCCGGGCCACCCGCGCCGCGAGTCGTGGACGGTCCGGGCGGCCCTCGAAGCGCCACCCGGCGCGTGACGGTGTTCAGCCCGCGGCGGCGCGCAGCCGCGCGAACCGCCGGGCCGCCACGGCCGCGCGAACCGCCGGGCCGCCACGGCCGCGTGAGACGCGCGGCGCTCGCCGCGCCCGCGAACAGCAGCGGCCAGCCGGCGGCGTCGGCCAGCAACCCGGAGACGAGCAGGTGGGCGTCGCCGGCCGGGCGCGGGAGAGCCGAGCCGAGAGGCGGTCGGCACGCACCGCACTTATCAGGGCTTTTCAGGCATGTCCGAAATTTCTAATAAATCCAGATTCATCGGACTTGTCGCCATGTTCGACGACTCGGCGATGAGGTTCACGAGCTGGTCGATGACGCCCGGTGCCAGGTGGTGGGACATGCCGGCGATCTCGACGTGCCGGGCGCCCGGGATCGCCGCGGCCGTGGCCCGGCCGCCGCTGGGGTGCACCATCCGGTCGACGTCGCCGTGGACGACGAGCGTCGGCGCGGTGATGCGCCGCAGTGCCGCGGTCCGGTCGCCGGACGCCTGGATGGCGCCGATCTGCCGCGCGACGCCGGCGTGCCGGGCCAGGCCGCCGCCCCGGTCCCACGCGCCGGTGGCCCAGGCGCGTTCGACCGCCTCGTCGTACGGGTAGGCGCGCGAGCCGATGTGGTCGAGCATCGACAGGTGCCGGGCCACCCACTGCTCGCGCGTGCGGGCGGGGCCGCGGGCCATCCGCAGCAAAGTCGAGCGGGCGGGCTGCCCGACCCGCCGCTCGCCGGTGGTGGAGAAGATCGACGTGAGCGTGGCGATCCGGTCCGGGTGTGCGGCCGCGAGGGACTGGGCGATCATCCCGCCCATCGACATGCCGGCCACGTGGGCGCGGCCGATGCCGAGGTGGTCGAGGACGCCGAGGGCGTCGCCGGCCATGTCCTCCAGCGTGTACGCGCCGCGCGGCGGCCGGGCGGCCAGCTGGCGCAGCAGGCCCGGCGGACGGGCGCGCACCCGCGTGGAGCGGCCGGCGTCGCGGTTGTCGAACCGGACCACCCGGAACCCGCGCCCCAGCAGGCCGTCGAGCAGGGGCCGCGGCCACGACGTCAGGTCGAGGCCGAGGCCGGCGATCAGCAGCAGCGGTACGGCCGAGTCGTCCCCCTCCGCGCGGTAACACACGCGGATGCCGCCCGGCAGGTCGCAGAAGCCGTCGTCCATGGACTCCGTCATGCCGCAACCGTCGCACGGCTCGAGCTGAGGCGCAGCTGCGGGTCGGCGATCGCCCCGCGGCGCAGCAGCTTCACGTCGGAGTGGTAGCTCATCGAGGTCAGCCACGGCGCGCGGTCGCCCTGGCGGGGCAGTTCGCCGATGGCGCGCTTGATGTAGCCGGCGTCGAAGTCCAGGAACGGCCGGGTCGGCATGCCCGGGTCGGCCGGCTCGGGGCGGCACACGTCGTAGCCGCGCTCGTCCATGTGGGACAGCAGGCGGCAGAAGTACTCGCACAGCAGCCCGACCTTGAGCGTCCACGACGAGTTGGTGTAGCCGATCGCGTACGCGAGGTTGGGCACCCCGGACAGCATGACGCCCTTGTAGGCGATGGTGTCGGGCAGGTGGACCGGCGCGCCGTCGACGGTGAGCGCGACGCCCCCGAACGCCTGCACGTTGAGGCCGGTGGCGGTCACGATGATGTCGGCCGGCAGCTCCTGGCCCGATTCCAGCAGTACACCCGTCTCGGTGAAGGTGGCGATGCGGCCGGTGGCCACGGACGCGGTGCCGGCCCGGATGGCCCGGAACAGGTCGCCGTCGGGCACGAAGCACAGCCGCTGGTCCCAGGGGTCGTACGGCGGGTTGAAGTGCTCGTCGACCGGATAGCCCGCGGGCAGCGCCCGGGCGTTGGCCCACCGGATGAGCCGGCGCGCCGCCCGCGGGTGCCGGCGGCAGAACCGCCACACGGCCCGCTGCCGGGCGATGTTCAGCCGGCGCGCGGTCGTGTGCGCGCGCCGCTCGCCGATCAGCGGGCGCAGCCGGGCCGCCAGCGTGTCCCGGGACGGCACCGACAGGACGTAGGTCGGAGTGCGCTGCAGCATCGTCACGTGCGCGGCGGTGCGCGCCATCGCCGGCAGCATGGTGACCGCGGTGGCGCCGCTGCCGATGACGACCACGCGCTTGCCGGCGTGATCGAGGTCCTCCGGCCACTCCTGCGGGTGCACGACGGGCCCGCGGAAGCGCTCGCGGCCCTCGAAGCGCGGGGTGAAGCCCTCGTCGTAGCGGTAGTACCCGCCGGCGCAGAACAGCCAGGTGCAGGTCAGCGCGGTCCGCTCGCCGGTGTCGGCGCGCTCGACCTCCAGCCGCCAGCGCGCGTCGGGCGACGACCACGAGGCGGCGACGACCCGGTGGTGGTAGCGCACCGCCCGGTCGATGCCGTGCTCGGTCGCGGTTTCGCGGAGGTACCGCAGGATCGCCGGACCCTCGGCGATCGAGCGCTCGTCGCGCCAGGGCCGGAATTCGTACCCGAACGTGTGCAGGTCGGAGTCGGAGCGCACGCCGGGGTAGCGGAACAGGTCCCACGTGCCGCCGCTGGCCCCGCGGGCCTCGAGGATGGCGTAGCGGCGGTGCGGGTGGGATCGCCGCAGGTAGTACGCGGCGCCGATGCCGGAGAGCCCGGCGCCGACGATGACGACGTCGAGGTGTTCGACCTCGGGCATTGGCACCTCCAGGTGGCAGGCGTCGGGTGCTCGTGGCAGCGTCTTTCAGCGTCTCGGTTCGGCGGCCCCGGACCAAGGGCGAAACGCACCAGGTTCACCCTTTCGCAGGTGCAAATTGTCACTACCCTGGGGCGGTGATGTGGGAGCCGCCGTCGCCGCGCATGCGCGAGCTCATCCGCGCGGGCGCCGAGATCGCCCTCAACCCGCCGCCGGAGTGGCTGGCCGAGCTCGACGAAGCGACCCTGGCCGGCGCGAACATGCAGGCGATCGCCGCCGATCCGGTGCTGGCGGCCGGGACCCGCCGCACCAACCGGTCCAATTTGCTGTTCTGGGCCGCGGCCAACGTCCGCGAGCCCGGCGTACGGGTCCCGGCGAACCTCGGCGAGGCGCCCCTGGCCGTCGCCCGCGACCTCGTCCGGCGCGGCCTCGACGAGTCGGCGCTGGACGCGTACCGCATCGGCCAGGGCGTCGCGCTGCGCCTGTGGCTGCGCGTCGCGTTCAGCCTGACCGACGACCCGGAGGAGCTGCGCGAGCTGGTCGAGGCCTCGTGCCGGTCGATCTCCACGTTCATCGACGACACCGTCGCGGCGATCTCGGCCCAGATGCGCGCCGAACGGGCCGAGCTGCTGCGCGGCACGCACGCCGAGCGCCGGGAGGTGGTGGCGCTGCTGCTGGACGGCGCGCCGATCGGGCGGCAGCACGCGGAGGCCCGCCTCGGGTACCGCCTCGGCCGCACCCACACCGCGGCCGTGATCTGGAGCGACGACCCGGCGCAGGACCTGGGCGAGCTGGACCGGGCCGCCGACGCCCTGGCCGCGGCCGCGGACGAGCCCCGCCCGCTGACCGTCATCGCCAGCGCCGCCACCCGCTGGGTCTGGGTCCACGGCCGCCCGGACACCGCCCGGCTGCGCCCCGCCCCCGGCGTGCGGATCGCGATCGGCTCCACCGCCGGCGACCTCGACGGCTTCCGCCGCAGCCACCTCGACGCGATCACCACCCAGCGGATGCTGGCCCGGCTGTCCTCGACCCAGCAGGTGGCCACCCACGGGGAGGTTGAGCTGGTCGCGCTCGTCACCCAGGACCGCCAGCGCGCCGACGAGTTCGTCAACCGCACCCTCGGCGAGTTGCGCACCGCCCCGCCGGAGCTCGCCGATGCGGTACGCGCCTTCCTGGCCGAGCAGGGCAACGCCACCCGCGCCGCCGCCCGCCTGTTCACGCACCGCAACACGCTGCTGCGCCGCCTGGCCCGGGCCGACGCCCTGCTCCCCCGCCCGCTGTCGGACAACAGCCTGCACGTCGGCGTCGCCCTCGAGGTCCTCCAGTGGAGCGGCCGCCCCTGACCGACGCCGTCGCGGTCAGCCCGTGCGTTCGAACTGGTGTTCGAGTATCGTGATGGAGTCTTCGATCGTTGCCTGAGAGGGGGTGGTGACGATGACCGAGGATGACCCGGCCGGCTTCGCGGTGCGGCTCGACTGGCCCGCGCCGGACCACGGCACCGGGGCAGGGGCGGTGCACGAGTTCACGCAGTTCACGACGAGCCTGGGGCGGGCACTGCGCAGAGCGGAGAGCGCCCGGCGGTTCTGGGCGCCGGGGCCGCTGCGCCCCCTCGCCGTCACGGTCGTGCCGATCGGGCGGGCCGAGTTCCAGGCCCACGCGAGGCAGTGCGGGTCGCCACGGTGCCCGACCACGGCGCCACTGCTGGGGATGGACCCGGCCGGCACGGATCCACTCACAGTGCCGCGGTAGACCGTCGCGGCGCCGCGGGGCTCTGGGTGCGAACGCCGGCGGCGCGCTACAGCGACACGTCGCGGGCGAGGTCGAAGCCGGGGCCGGCGTGACCCGGGTGCGGGTGGGCGATGTCCGCGTCGAGGTCGAACGGGGCGTCCTGCGCGTCCTCGGCGAGCTCGTCCTCCATCTCGTCGTCGATCGCGCCGAAGTCGGTGGCGCCGGCGAAGTCGGCGGTGTCGGCGTGCAGGGGCTCGGTGCGGTGCGACGCGACCGCGGACAGGTCGACGGCCGGGGTGGTCGCCTCGTCGGTGCTCATCCAACGATCGTCCGAGATCGACCGCCCGCGCACAACCGAACAACAGATGAACCCGGGCGCTTGACGTGTGGACGTTTTTCGATAAGTCTGATGGCCAGAGAGCGCTCTCTCAGTCCTATCGCGACGCCCCCGCCAGGAGCCGTCCAATGCTCTCTCGCATGCTCTCCCGAAGACTCAAGACCGCCATCGCCGCCCTGCTGCTCGCCGCCGCCTACGCCGTCGTAGCGCCGGCGGCGGCGCACGCGGCCGGGGCCCTGCTGTCGCAGGGCAAGACCACCACCGCCTCGTCGGCGGAGAACGGCGGCACCGTCGCCGCCAACGCCACCGACGGCAACACCGGCACCCGCTGGTCCAGCGCGTTCAGCGACCCGCAGTGGCTGCAGGTCGACCTCGGCGCCACCAGCACCGTCGACCAGGTCACGCTGGTCTGGGAGACCGCCTACGCCACCTCGTTCCAGGTGCAGATCTCCGCCGACGCGGCGAACTGGACCACGATCTACAGCACCACCACCGGCGCCGGGGGCACGCAGACGCTCGCCGTCGCCGGCACCGGGCGCTACGTGCGCATGCTGGGCCTGGTCCGGGCCACGCAGTGGGGCTACTCGCTGTGGGAGTTCCAGGTGTACGGCACCCAGGGCACCAACCCGCCGCCGTCCGGGACGCCGATCTCGCGGTACAAGAACGTGACCGCCTCCTCGTGGGAGGGCGGCAACGTGCCCGGCAACGCGCTCGACGGCAACGCCGGCACGCGCTGGAGCAGCCTGTTCAGCGACCCGCAGTGGATCCGCGTCGACCTCGGGGCCACCGCGAGCATCACGCAGGTGCGGCTGCAGTGGGAGGCCGCCTACGGCACCGGCTTCCGGATCGAGACCTCCCCCGACGACAGCGCCTGGACCACCGTGTACTCCACGACCACCGGCACGGGCGGCACCCAGACGCTCAACGTGACCGGCACCGGGCGGTACGTCCGGCTCTACGGCACGGCCCGGGCCACCGGCTACGGCTACTCGCTGTGGGAGTTCGAGGTCTACGGCACGATCGACTCGACGTCGACCAGCCCGCCGCTGCTGTCCGGGCCGACGAAGGCGCCGGCCACCACCGGGCAGTTCGCGCTGAGCGCGCCCGCGGACGGCGCGATGGTGACCAGCACCCGCCGGCCCACGTTCACCTGGGCAGCGGTCGCCGGGGCCACGAAGTACCAGCTGTGGCTCAACGTCAGCCGTACCGACTACGACTTCACCCAGCCGGGCAACCTCATCGACCTCTACACCAAGGTCGCCGAGCCGACCGGCACAAGCTACACGCCGGCGTGGGACATCCCGGACCGGTGGACCTACAAGTGGTACGTCCAGGCGGTCACCGGCTCGGGCACCACCACGTCGAACATCAGAAAGTTCTCGGTGTACCTGCCCAACGTCGAGACCGTCGCCGACGGCGTCAACCTCATCGGCGGGGCGCGGGACCTGAACAAGAACGGCACGATCGAGCCGTACGAGGACTGGCGGCAGCCGATCGAGACCCGGGTCAACGACCTGCTCGGGCGCATGACGCTCGAGGAGAAGGCGTACCAGATGTTCTACAATGCCCAGGTCTACGCGCAGTCGGGGTGGCACTTCGGCCCGGCCGAGGCCCAGGACCTCGACACGATCCTGCGGGGCGCCTCCGGGACGCGGCTCGGCATTCCGCCGATCTCCGCCGGTGACACGATCCACGGGTACAAGACCACCTATCCGACGCAGAGCGCGCTCGCGGCGGCGAAGGACTACCCGCTGGACTACAAGCTCGGCGACATGCAGCGCCGCGAGCAGCTCGAGGTCGGCACGCGCGGCGTGCTCGGGCCGCTGGCGGAGGTGGGCACGAAGGTGCTGTACCCGCGCATCCAGGAGGGCAACGGGGAGAACGCCGACGTCGCCGCGGCGCAGGTGCGGGCGCTCGTCGCCGGCCTGCAGGGCGGCCCGGAGCTCAACCCCGCCTCGGTGCTCGCCACGGTCAAGCACTGGCCCGGCGAGGGCGCCGGCGGCGAGGCGCTGATCACCTACGACGCGGTGACCATCAAGTACCACATGATCCCGTTCCGGGCCGCGATGGAGGCCGGCGCCGTCAACATCATGCCCGGCTACGCCGGATCGTCGTACCTCGATCCGGGCGGCCCCGGCGCCGGCGACTCCGCCAAGATCCTCGCGTACCTGCGGCAGAACCTCGGGTACACCGGCCTGATCACCACCGACTGGCTGCCGTCGACGTCGTGGATCGGCGCCGCCAACGCCGGCTCCGACGTGATGGGCGGCGCGGACCCGGGCGCCGCCGGGTTCTCCATCGCCCAGTTCACCGCGGGTGTACCGCAGGCGCGCATCGACGACGCCGTCCGGCGCATCCTGCGGCTGAAGTTCACCCTCGGCATCTTCGACAACCCGTACGGCGACCCGGTCAACGGCCCGACCCGGTTCCACCAGCCGGCGTACACGGCCCTGGCCAACCAGGCCTCCCGCGAGGCGCTCACGCTGCTGAAGAACACCGGCGGGAAGCTGCCGATCCGGCTCAACGCCGGCGACAACATCGTCGTGGCCGGCGCCCGCGCGGCCGACCCGCTCGCGTGCTGCATCTGGACGTCGTACTTCCACCAGGAGTACGGCTCGCTGGACATCCTCGACGCGATCAAGAAACGGGCGGCGACGGCGGGCGTCAACGTGTACCAGGACACGGGACCGGCGCCGAAGCTGGCCGTCGTCGCGGTCGGTGAGCCCTCCTACACGCACGCCACGGCGTGGGTGAAGGAGCAGCCGTACCTGCCCGCCGACCAGCTCGCGATCATCCAGAACTTCCAGCGGCAGGGCATCCCGGTCGTGGTCGTGCTGGTCATGCCGCGGCCGTACGTCATCACCGAGTGGAACGACCTCGCCTCCGCCATCCTGGTCACCTACCGGGGCGGCGAGGAGATGGGCCCGGCCGTGGCGAGCGCGCTCTTCGGCGACTTCACGCCGTCGGGCCACCTGCCGTGGCAGCTGCCGAGGGCCCTGACCGACGTGCTGCGGGCCGGCGGCACGGACACGCTCGCCGACGCCACGGAGAGCTGGGACCTGCCGTACGACCTGGGCGCCACCGCGGCACAGCGGGCCGACATCCGGGCGAAGATCGACGCCGGCCAGCCCGTGCCGACGAACTACGGCAACCCGCTCTACCCGTACGGAGCCGGCCTGACCAACTGGTGATCCCGTCGGAGCTCGTCCCGGGGGGGGGGGGGGGCCCCCCCCCGCCCCCCCCCCCCCCCCCCCCGGGGGGGCCCCCCCCCCCACCCCCCGGGGGGGGGGACATAAACCCGGGGTTACCCCTCCGAAAACACCCCCCCCCCCCCGC
>NZ_JBICTV010000036.1:0-74375 GCF_043197855.1 Dactylosporangium sp. NPDC048998 | reverse complement strand
CGTTCCAGCATCAGCGGTACTGGCTGGAACCCACCCGTACTGCCGACCTGACCGCTACCGGCCTGACACCCACCGAACACCCACTCCTCAGCGCCATCGTCGAGCTGGCTGACGGCGCGGGCGTGGTCGCCACCGGCAAGCTGTCCGTCGCCGCGCAGCCGTGGCTCGCGCAGCACGCCGTCTCGGGCGTGATACTGCTGCCTGGCACCGCCCTGGTCGACCTAGTCATCGCCGCCGGCGACCACGCCGCCGCAGGCGTGATCGACGAACTCATCATCGAAGCACCCCTGGCGCTGCCCGACACCGGCGCCGTGCTGGTACAGGTGTCGGTCGGCGCGGTAGACGCCACCGGCCGGCGCTCGGTCAGCGTCCACTCGCGACCGGCTGGCAGCGTCGCCGAGTGGACCCGGCACGCCGCCGGCTACCTCGTCGAGCGGGCCGCCCTGCCGGTAGCAGACGGCGCCGCGTGGCCACCGGCCGGCGCCGAACCCGCTGCGCTCGACACCTTCTACGACGACCTCACCGCGTCCGGCTACAAGTACGGCCCGATGTTCCGCGGCCTGCGGGCCGTCTGGACCCGCGGCGACGAGGTCTTCGCCGAGGTGGCCCTGGACCCCGAGCACGAGGCCGTCGCCGCCCGGTTCGCGGTGCATCCGGCGCTGTTCGACGCGGCCCTGCAGGCGAGCAACTTCGGTGCGCTGCCGGCGACGGCCGCCGGCGAGATGTTGCTGCCGTTCTCGTGGAGCGAGGTGGCGGTGTACGCCTCGGGCGCCACAGCGCTGCGAGTGCACACCGCTCCCGCCGCGTCCGGTGGTGTCTCGGTGACGTTGTCCGACCGGCACGGCGCGCCGGTCGGTTCGGTCGGTGCCCTGGTGCTGCGGCCCACTTCCACCGACCGGATAGCCGCGGCGACCCGGCCCGCCGGGCGGGACTCGCTCTACCGCGTCGAGTGGGCCTCCGTGCCGGTGCCGGGCGTCGCGCCGACCGGCGCCGTCACGGTGCTGGACCTCACCGGCGTCCGACCCGGCGATCCGGCCGGCGACCCGCCCGCGCTGGCGCGGGAGCTGACCACGTTGGTCCTGGACCGGCTGCACGAGCACCAGCGAGACACCGGCCGGCTGGTCGTGCTGACCCGTGACGCCGAGACCGATCCCGCCATGGGCGCCGTGTGGGGCCTGGTACGCAGCGCGCAGTCGGAGCATCCGGACCGGTTCGTGCTGGTCGACACCGACGGCGAGGTGCCGCCCAACCTCCTGAACGGCCTGGACGAACCCCAGCTGCGGGTGCGCGCCGGCGAAGTCCGCGCACCGCGGCTGGCTCGGATCGGCCAGGTACCCGTCGAGCCGGCCCGGCCGCTCGACCCCGACGGGACGGTACTCGTCACCGGCGGCACCGGCACCGTGGGTGGCCTGGTCGCCAGGCATCTGGTGGCCGCGCACGGCGTGCGCCGGCTGGTGCTCGCGGGCCGGCGTGGCCTCGCGGCGCCGGGCGCGGCGGAGCTGGCCCGCGAGCTGGTCGAGGCCGGTGCCGAGGTAGTGGTCGCAGCGTGCGACGTCGCCGACCGCGCCGCACTGGCCACGCTGATCGACGACATTCCGGCCCACCGGCCGCTGACCGCGGTCGTGCACGCCGCCGGGGTGCTCGACGACGGCCTGATCGCAGACCTGACGCCGGCGCGCGTCGACACCGTACTGCGACCCAAGGCCGATGCCGCCTGGTACCTGCACGAGCTGACCATGGGCCTCGACCTCGCCGCGTTCGTGCTGTTCTCCTCGGGGGCCGGCGTGTTCGGGGGCGCCGGCCAGGGCAACTACGCGGCGGCCAACGCCTTCCTCGACGCGCTCGCCGCCCACCGGCAAGGGCTCGGACTGCCGGCCGTATCGCTGGCGTGGGGCCTGTGGGCCGAGGCGAGCGGACTCACCGGGCACCTCGACGAGCAGGACCTGCGCCGCATGGGGCGGGACGGCACGCTGCCCCTGTCCACGGCGGACGGCCTGGCGCACCTCGACGCGGCGTTGTGCCTCGGCGACGCCCTGCTGGTACCCACCAGCCTGGACCTGTCCGTGGTGGACCCGCAGGCGCCGCCCGCCGTGTTGCGCGGCCTGGTCCGGGCGGCCCGGCGGGTCGCGACACGTCCGACGGCTGGCAGCGGCTCGCTGGCCGACCGGCTGGCCCCGCTCGCGCCGGCCGTTCGGGACCGGGCGGTGCTCGACCTGGTGCGTGAGCAGGCGGCCATCGTGCTCGGGCACCCGAACTCCGACGCCATCGCGGCCGGGCAGGCGTTCAAGGAGGTCGGATTCGACTCGCTGAGCGCGGTCGAGCTGCGCAACCGGTTGGCCGCCGCCACCGGCCAACGGCTTCCCGCCACGCTCGTGTTCGACTTCCCGACCCCCGCCGCCATCGCCGAGTACCTGCTCGGACTGCTGGACCTCACCGAGGTGGCCCGGCCCGCACCGGCCCTGGCCGAGCTCGACCGACTGGAGGCGGCGTTCGCCGCGGCGTCGATGGACGACGACGTGCGTGCCCAGGTGTCGCGGCGGCTGCGTGCGTTGAGCGCGCGGTGGGCAGACGGCTCCGACGAGGCAGGCCCTCGCGAGGTGGACTTCGACGCGGTGAGCGACGACGAGATCTTCCAGCTTGCCGACAGCGAGCTCGGTCTGTCCTGACGACCGCGTGACCAGAAGCCTGACGACCGCGTGACCAGAAGCCTGACGACCGCGTGACCAGAAGGAAGTGTCATGTCGAACGATGCGAAGCTCCGTGACTACCTTCGGCGCACCCTCGCCGACCTGCAACGCGCCAACCGGCGGCTGCGCGAGCTCGAGTCGGCCGGCCACGAGCCGATCGCGATCGTCGCGATGGGCTGCCGGCTGCCCGGCGGGGTGCGCTCCGCGGACGAGCTGTGGCAGCTGGTGACCGCCGGGGTCGATGGCGTCTCGCCGTTCCCGACCGACCGCGGCTGGTCGCAGAGCCTGTACGACCCGGACGTCGACCGGGCCGGCAAGTCGTACGCCCGTGAAGGCGCGTTCCTCCACGACGTCGCCGGGTTCGACGCCGGATTGTTCGGAATCTCGCCACGCGAGGCGCTCGCGATGGACCCGCAGCAGCGGCTGCTGTTGGAGACCTCGTGGGAGGTGTTCGAGCGCGCCGGTATCGACCCGACCTCGCTGCGCGGTAGCGATGTCGGTGTCTACGTCGGCGTCATGTATCACGACTACGCGGCCGACCTCGACCAGCTGCCCGAGGGTTCCGAAGGGTACTTCGGGATCGGCAACTCCGGCAGCGTCGCCTCGGGGCGGGTCTCCTACACCCTCGGTCTCAACGGACCGGCGATCACGCTCGACACCGCGTGCTCGTCGTCGCTGGTCGCGCTGCACCTGGCGTGTGTCGCGCTGCGGCGGGGCGAGTGCTCGATGGCACTCGCCGGCGGCATCACGGTGATGGCGTCGCCGCAGATGTATGTCGCGTTCTCGCGGCAGGGCGCCCTGGCCCCCGACGGGCGCTGCCGCGCCTTCTCGGCCTCGGCGGCGGGCACCAGCCTCTCCGAGGGCGTCGGGCTGGTCCTGCTGGAGCGGTTGTCGGACGCCCGGCGCAACGGCCACGAGGTGCTCGCCGTCGTCCGCGGGTCGGCCGTCAACCAGGACGGCGCCTCGAACGGCCTGACCGCGCCCAACGGGCTCGCCCAGCAGCGGGTCATCCGCCAGGCGCTGGCCGACGCCCAGCTGGCCGCGACCGAGGTTGACGTCGTCGAGGCGCACGGCACCGGCACGAAGCTCGGCGACCCGATCGAGGCGCAGGCGCTGATCGCCACCTATGGCCAGGACCGGCCGGCGTCGCGGCCGCTGTGGCTGGGCTCGCTGAAGTCCAACATCGGCCACACCCAGGCCGCCGCCGGCATCGCCGGCGTGATGAAGATGGTGCAGGCCATGCGGCACGCCACCATCCCGCGGACGCTGCACATCGACGAGCCGACGCCCACGGTGGACTGGTCGGAGGGCGAGGTGCGCCTCGCCACGGAGCAGCGCGAATGGCCCGCCGACGATCATCCGCGCCGCGCCGGCATCTCGGCGTTCGGGGTGAGCGGCACCAACGCGCACGTCATCGTCGAGGAGGCGCCGCCGGTCGAGGAGCCACCGGTTCGTCCGGCCGAACCCGGGGCGCTCGTCCCGTGGGTGATCTCCGGGCAGAGCGCGGAGGCCCTGCGGGCGCAGGCGGAGCGGCTCGCGGCGTACGTGGCCGATCGGCCTGCACTCGGGGTCGCCGATGTCGGCTTCTCGCTCGCCACCAGTCGCGCGGAGCTGGAGCACCGGGCTGTTCTCGTGGTCGGCGACCGCAGCGAGGCGCTCGCCGGGCTCGCAAAGATAGCGGTCGGCGAGATCGACGGCACTCGCACGAGCGGACGCCTGGCGGTGCTGTTCACCGGTCAGGGCAGCCAACGCCTCGGCATGGGCCGCGAGTTGGCCGCGCGGTTCCGGGTGTTCGCGCGGGCGTTCGACGAAGTCTGCGCCGCGCTCGACCCGCACCTCGACCGGCCGCTGCGCGAGGTGATGTTCACCGATCAGGAGGCGCTCGACCGCACCGGCTACACCCAGCCGGCGCTGTTCGCGCTGGAGGTGGCGCTGTATCGACTGTTCGAGGCGTGGGGCGTGCGGCCGGACTACGTCGCCGGGCACTCGATCGGCGAGCTGGCCGCCGCCCACGTGGCTGGCGTGTTCTCGCTCGCCGACGCCGCCACACTGGTCGCCGCCCGCGGGCGGCTTATGCAGCAACTGCCGGGCGGTGGTGCGATGGTCGCGGTGCAGGCGACCGAGGCGGAGGTTGCACCGCTGTTGACCGCGCGGGCCAGCATCGCCGCCATCAACGGTGTGTCGTCGGTGGTACTGTCCGGCGACGAGGATGCGGTCGAACGGATCGTCGAGCACCTGCGCGGCCTCGGCCGGCGCGCCAAGCGGCTGACGGTCTCGCACGCCTTCCACTCCGCGCGTATCGACGGGATGCTCGCCGCGTTCCGGGCGGTGGCCGAGCAGGTCACCGTCAACGAGCCCATGATCCCGATTGTCTCGACCCTCACGGGCCAGCTGGTGGACGCCGCACGGCTGCGCATGCCCGAGTACTGGGCGGCCCACGCCCGGCACGCCGTGCGCTTCCTCGACGCGGTGCGGGCCCTCGGCGACCTGGGCGTCACCACGTTCGTCGAACTCGGCCCCGGCGGCGTGCTGTCGGCCATGGGTCAGGAGTGCCTGACCGGCGATGTCGTCTTCGTGCCGAGCCTGCGCTACGACGCCTCCGAGGTCGCGACGGCCGTCGCGGCCGCGGGCACTGCGTTCGTCCGCGGTGCGCCGGTGGTCTGGGCGGAGCTCTTCGACGGGACGGGTGGCCGCCGCGTGCCCCTGCCGACGTACGCCTTCCAGCGGCGCCGGTACTGGCTGCAGGTGCGGCCGACGTCCGGCGACCTCGGTGCGGCCGGCATCGACCCGGTCGACCACCCGCTGCTCGGGCTGATGGTCGACCTGCCCGACGGCGGCGGTGTCGTCGCCACCGGCCGGCTGTCGCTGACCGTCCAGCCGTGGCTCGCCGACCACGCCGTGTCGGGCGTGCCGCTGTTGCCCGGCGCCGCGCTCGTCGAGATGGTGGTCCGCGCGGGCGACCGCGTCGGCTGCGGCACGCTGGACGAACTGGTTGTGCAGGCGCCGATCGTGCTGCCCATGCAGGGCGGCCTGCGGCTGCGCATCACGGTGTCCGATGTTGACGAAGCTGGCCGCCGGGCGGTGAGCGTGCACACCCGCGCCGAGGACGCCGAGCCGGACCAGGCGTGGACTCGGCACGCGACCGGCCGGCTGTCGAACGAGCGGCCGGTGTTCGCGCCGTTCCCGCCGACCTGGCCGCCGCCCGGCGCGGTGCCGGTGTCCGTCGGCGACTTCTACGACCGCGTGGCGGAGACCGGGCTGGAGTACGGGCCGGCGTTCCAAGGGCTCGATGCACTGTGGACCCGCGGCGCCGAGGTGTACGCCGAGGTGCTGCTCCCGGCGGAGCTGCGGACCGAAGCGGCCCAGTTCGGCCTGCACCCGGCGCTGCTGGACGCCGCGCTGCACGCACCGCTGGCCGCCGCGCCGGTCAGCGAGGGGGCCCGGCTGCCGTTCGCGTGGAACGGCGTCGTGCTGCCCGCCGCCGGACCGGTCGCCCTGCGGGTGCGGGCGGTACCGGGAGAAGCGGGTCGGGTATCGCTGGACATCGCCGACCAGACGGGCACACCGGTGGCGTCGATCGGGTCGCTGGTGTCGCGTCCGGTCGCGGCCGACCAGCTCGACGGCGCCGGCATCGACGACGCGCTGCTGCATGTGGCGTGGAGCGAGGTGCCGTGGCCCACGCCGGACGCCCCGCGTTCCATGCAGGTGCTGGACCTGACCGACGTGGCCGGCGACGGTGGGCCTGAGCAGGCCCGTGATCTGGTCGCTCGCGTCCAGGCCCGACTGTTGGACCATCGTGACAGCACGGCCGAACTGGTGGTGGTCATCAACCCGGTTGCGGGCGGCCCCGCCGTGGCCGCGGTCGGTGGCCTGGTCCGCGCGGCGCAGGCGGAGGATCCGGGCCGGATCGTGCTGGTCGACACCGACGCCGGGCTGACGTCGGACCGACTGGCCGCCGCTGTCGCACTCGGCGAGCCGTGTCTGTCGGTGCGCGCCGGCGCCCTCCGCGTGCCCCGGCTGGCGCGCGTCACCCCGCGCACCGGCGACGGCGTCGCCTGGGATCGCCCAGGCACGGTACTCATCACCGGCGGTACCGGCGCGCTCGGCTCGGTGGTCGCCCGGCACGCGGTCGGACGCGGCGCGCGCCGGCTGCTGCTGGCCGGGCGGCGCGGCATGGCCGCCGAGGGCGCCGCGGAGCTGGTCGCCGAGCTGGCCGAGCGGGGCGCCGAGGTGCACGTCGAGGCGTGTGACGTGGCCGACCGTGAGGCGCTCGAGCGGCTGCTGACCACCGTGCCCGCGGAGCACCCGTTGACCGTTGTGGTGCACACCGCCGGCGTCCTCGACGACGGCGTGCTCGACGCGCTCAGCCCGCAGCGGTTCGACACCGTGTTCCGGCCCAAGGTGGACGCGGCATGGCACCTGCACGAGCTGACCGCGAAGGTCGACCTGTCGGCGTTCGTGCTGTTCTCGTCGCTCGCCGGCGTGCTCGGCGGCGCTGGGCAGGGCAATTACGCGGCCGCCAACAGCTTTCTGGATGAGCTGGCCCGCCGCCGGCGTGAGGCGGGCCTGCCCGCGGTCTCGCTGGCGTGGGGCCTGTGGGCGACGGACGGCGGCATGGCCGGTGCCCTCGGCGACGTCGACCGGGGACGGGTGACCCGTGGCGGACTGCGGGGCCTGACCGCCGAGCAGGGCATGGCGCTGCTGGAGGCCGCCGTGCGGGCCGACGAGCCGCTGCTGGTGCCGGCGAAGTTCCATCCGACGGGGACGGGCGAGGTACCGCACCTGTTGCGCGACATCGTGCGCCCCGGGCGCCGCCCGGACACGGCGCCCACCGGCTCACTGGTCGAGCGGCTGCGGGGGATGGCACCGGAGGAACGCGAGCGTGCACTGCTGGACTTCGTGCGGGCCAACGCGGTGACGGTGCTCGGCCACGCCGACAGCGACGCGATCAAGCCCGACCAGGCGTTCCGTGACGTCGGGTTCGACTCGCTGACCGCCGTCGAGCTGCGCAACCGGCTCGCCGCCGCGACCGGCGCGCGACTGACCGCCACGCTTGTCTTCGACCACCCCACGCCGCTTGCCGTCGCCAGACACCTGGGCGCCGAACTGGTACCCGACCAGCCCGAGCCGGGCGATGACGCCTACGAGGAGCAACTACGCCGCGTGCTCGCCGGCGTGCCGCTGCGTCGGTTCCGCGACCTGGGCGTGCTCGACGCGCTCCTGCGGCTGGCCGACATGCCCGACGCGCCGGAAGCGGCCGACGCGGAGCGGCACAACCCCGCGGCCGACATCGCGGCCATGGACGTGGACAGCCTCGTGGCGAGGGCGCTGGGCGGCGCCGCCGCCGGCCGGTGAACCCGGTGCGGACGAAGGAGGAGACATGACCACCAACGATGAAAAACTGGTCGAGGCGCTGCGGGCCTCGCTGATCGAGAACGAGCAACTGCGGCAGGAGATCGAGCGGCTGGACGCCGCGTCGACCGAGCCGATCGCGATCGTCGGGATGGCCTGCCGCTACCCCGGTGGCGTCCGCTCACCCGAGGAGCTGTGGAAGCTGGCGGCCGAGGGCGGCGACGGCGTGTCCGGGTTCCCGACCGATCGCGGCTGGGACATCGAGGAGCTGTTCGACCCGCGGTTCGACCGGCCGGGCAAGTCATACGTGCGGGAGGGCGGTTTCCTGCACGACGCGGGCCAGTTCGACGCCGCGTTCTTCGGCATCTCGCCCCGCGAGGCGCTCGCGATGGACCCGCACCAGCGGCTGTTGCTGGAGACGTCGTGGGAGGCGTTCGAGCGGGCCGGGATCGACCCGACCGCCATGCGCGGCAAGGAGGTCGGCGTGTTCGCCGGCGCCCTGTACCACGACTACACGACAAACGTCACCTGGCTGCCCGAGGGCGTCGACGTCTTTCTCGGCACCGGCAACGCCGGCAGTGTCGTCTCGGGCCGGGTCGCCTACACGTTCGGCTTCGAAGGCCCGGCGGTCACGCTCGACACGGCATGCTCGTCGTCGCTGGTGGCCATCCACCTCGCCGCGCAGGCGCTGCGCCACAACGAGTGCGCGCTGGCGCTGGCCGGCGGCGTGTCGGTGATGGCCACACCGGTCGCGTACGTCGAGTTCTCCCGGCAGCGGGTGCTCGCGCCTGACAGCCGGATCAAGGCGTTCGCCGCGGCGGCCGACGGCACCGGCTGGGCCGAGGGGGTGGGCCTGTTGCTGCTGGAGAAGCTGTCGGACGCGCGGCGCAACAAGCATCCGGTGCTCGCGCTGGTGCGGGGCAGCGCGGTCAACCAGGACGGCGCGTCCAACGGGCTGAGTGCCCCCAACGGACCCGCGCAGGAGCGGGTCATCCGCCGGGCCCTCGCCAACGCCCGCCTGTCCAACCTGGACGTGGATGTGGTCGAGGCACACGGCACCGGCACGCCGCTCGGCGACCCGATCGAGGCCCAGGCACTCCTCGCTACCTATGGCCAGGGTCGGCCGCCCCGCAGCCCGCTGCTGTTCGGGTCGATGAAGTCGAACATCGGGCACACCCAGGCGGCTGCCGGCGTGGCCGGCGTCATCAAGATGGTGCTGTCGATGCGCAACGGCGTGCTGCCCGGCTCGCTGCACGTCGACGCTCCGACCCCGAAGGTGGACTGGAGCAGCGGCGGCATCGAGCTGGTGACCCACAGCCGCGACTGGCCCGAGGTGCGTCGGCCGCGGCGGGCGGCAGTGTCGTCGTTCGGGCTCAGCGGCACCAACGCCCACGTGGTGCTTGAGTACGTGCCCGAGCAGACGCCCGAGCTGGCGACCGAGCGGCCGGAGCCGACCCTGGTGCCGCTGGCCCTGTCCGCCAAGAGTCCGGACGCGTTGCGCGGCCAGGCCGGGCGACTACGGGCCTACCTTGTCGACCATCCGGGCGTCAAGCTGGTCGACGTCGCGCACTCGCTGGTGACCACCCGTGCCACGTTCGACCGGCGCGCCATCGTGGTGGCCGCCGACCGTGACGAGGCGGTAGCCGATCTGGACGCGTTCGCGCAGGGCGAGTCGACGGATGTGCTCGCGGGGCGCGTATCCCACGGCAAGGTGGCGGTGATGTTCACCGGCCAGGGCAGCCAGCGGGCCGGCATGGGCCGCGAGTTGCACGCCGCGTTCCCGGTGTTCCAGGCTGCCTTCGACGCCGCGTGTGTCGAGCTCGATCGGCAGCTGGCCGGCCATGTGCCGCACCCGGTGGCCGACGTGGTCCTCGCCGAAGCCGGCACCGAGCTGGCGGCGTTGCTCGACCAGACGGTGTATACGCAGGCGGGCCTGTTCGCGATCGAGGTGTCGCTGTACCGGTTGATGGAATCGTGGGGCGTGGTGGCGGACTTCGTCACCGGCCACTCCATCGGCGAGCTCGCCGCCGCGCACGTGTCGGGCGTGCTGACCCTGGCTGATGCCGCCGCCGTGGTGGCCGCGCGCGGCCGGCTCATGCAGGGCCTGCCCACCGAGGGCGGCGCGATGATCGCGGTACAGGCGACCGAGGCGGAGGTTGCACCGCTGCTCACCGAGCGGGTCAGCATCGCCGGCATCAACGGCCCGACCGCCGTGGTGGTCTCGGGCGACGAGGCCGACGCCGTGCGCGTCGCCGAGCACTTCCGGGCGCTGGGCCGCAAGATCAAGCGGCTGGCCGTCTCGCACGCCGGCCACTCGCCCCGCATGGAGGGCATCCTCGGCGAGTTCGGCGCCGCGGTCGCCATGCGGGAGTTCCGAGCGCCGACCATACCGCTCGTGTCCACCCTGACCGGTGCGCTCGCCGACGGCGCAACGCTCGGCACGGCGCGGCACTGGACCGAGCACGTGCGCCGGCCGGTGCGCTTCCTCGACGCGATCCGGGTGCTCGTCGCACAGGGCGTGACGACGTTTCTGGAACTGGGCCCGGGCGGCGTGCTCACCGCCATGGGCCCGCACTGCCTGCCTGACGGCACTGCCGACGCGGTGTTCGTGCCGGCGCTGCGCGACGAGTACGGCGAGTCGCGCGCGGTCGTGCGGGCCCTGGCCCAACTGCACACCCGCGGCGTGCGGGTGGACTGGTCCGCGTTCCACGCGGGTCACGGGCGGCGGGTCGAACTGCCGACGTACGCCTTCGAGCACAAGTGGTACTGGCTGGATTCCCGAGGCTCAACGATGGAGGTCAAGCAAACGATGTCGACCGACGACGAGACGCCGGCGGACACGCTGGCGCGCCGCATCGACGGGCTCCCGGAGGAGAAGCAGAACGCGCTGCTGATCGAGCTGGTGATCAACGAGTCGCTGATCGCCCTGGGGGACGCCGTCACCGAGCCGATCGAGCCGGGCACCCCGTTCTTCGAGGTCGGGTTCAACTCCTTGACCGCCGTCGAGCTGCGCAACCGCCTCGCTGAGGCGAGCGGACTGCAGCTCACGCCGATGTTGGTGTTCGACCACCCCACGCCCGAGATGATCGCCGAACACATGCGCCAGCAGCTGGTAGCGCTGCTCGGTGCGCAGACCGGGTGACGGCGTCGCCCTCCCGTTGACCCCTGAGATGTGAAGGACCGGTGCGACGTGACGTTCGCTGTTGAAACGTACCTGAAGGCGATCGGCTACACCGGCTCGACCGAGCCGACCCTGGAAACCCTGCGCGGGGTGCTGAGACGGCACCTCATCGCGGTCCCGTTCGACAACTCCAGCATCGCCGACGAAGACCGGGGCATGGCGCTGTGGGACAACGTCGACATCGACGGTGACCAGATCTTCGACGAGATCGTCGTCGGAGGACGCGGTGGCGTCTGCTACGAGCTCAACGGCCTCTACCGGCTGCTGATGCGCGGCATGGGCTTCGACTACCAGATCCTGGCCGGCTCGGTGCGGCAGGTGAACGGCGGCTTCGGGCCCGAGCTCGAGCACATCTTCGGCTGCGTGCGCCTGGACGGCGAGGTGTGGCTCACCGACGTCGGCCTCGGCGGCCCCACGTACCCGGAGCCGCTGCGCGTCTGCGAGGACGTGCAGGAGATGTACGGCATTCAGTACCAGATGCACCAGAGCGACGGGTACTGGGTGGTACGGCGCAAGCCGAAGACCAGCGACTGGCAGAACATCTACCGATTCAGGCTGCAGTTCCGTGACATCAAGGAGTGGAACAAGCCGGCGCTGGAGCTGGTGGAGTTCCCGCCCGAGCTGATCGCCGTCGGCACCTACATCCGCAGCCGGGCGACCGAAGACGGTCACCTGGTGCTGGTCGGGCGCCGGCTGCTGACGGTCGAGGACGGTGTCGAGCGGGTCCGTGTGCTGGTCGCCCAGCAGGAGCTCGACGCGACCCTGGCCGACATCCTGCACCAGGCGCGGTGAGCGGTGGACGGCGACCGTGACGTGCTGATTGTCGGCTACGGACCGGTCGGTCAGCTGCTGGCGATCCTGCTGGCCCAGCGTGGCTGGGCGGTGACCGCGGTGGAGCGGTGGCCGCGGCCGTTCCCGATGCCACGCGCCGTGTCGTACGACGGGGAGTCGGCGCGGATTGTCGCGCTGACCGGCATCGCGCCGGCTATCGGGGCGATCTGCGAGCCGTCGCGCGACTACGTGTGGCGCAATGCGGCCGGCGACACGCTGCTGCGGATCGACGTGGCGGACCCCGGACAGTACGGCTGGCCCGACTCCACGTCGATGTACCAGCCGGGTCTGGAGGCGGCCCTGGCGGAGCGCGGCGCGGCGCTGCCGTCGCTGACCGTATTGCGGGGGCACCGCGCGACCGACCTGGTCGACCGGGGCGACGGCGTCGACGTGACGGTGGAGGATCAGCACGGCGTCCCACGCGTGCTGACGGCGCGCTGGGTGGTGGGCTGCGACGGCGCGAACAGTTTCGTGCGTGAGCGGGCCGGCATCGGCGTCACCGATCTGGGCTTCTCCAACGACTGGCTGACCTGTGACGTGGTGGTCGGCGACGGGCGCACCTTCACGCCGAACAATCTGCAGATCTGCGACCCGGTTCGGCCGGCCACCGTGGTGTCGGCCGGGCCCGGTCATCGGCGTTGGGAGTTCATGCGGGTACCGGGGGAAGAACTCGGGCAACTGGACAGCGCGGCCGCGGCGTGGCGGCTGCTGGCGCCGTTCGACGTCACCCCCGCCAACTCGGAGCTGGAGCGACACGCGGTCTACACGTTCCAGGCTCGCTACGCCGATCGGTGGCGGGTCGGCCGGGTGCTGCTCGCCGGCGACGCGGCGCACCTCATGCCGCCGTTCGCGGGCCAGGGCATGTGTTCGGGGTTTCGCGACGCGGCGAACCTCGCGTGGAAGCTGGACCTGGTGCTCGCCGGCACGGCCGAGGACAGCCTGCTCGACACGTACACCGACGAGCGGCGGGCGCACGTGCAGCACGCCATCGCCATGTCGGTGAACCTCGGCAAGGTGATCTGTCAGGCCGACCCGAAGGCGGCCGCCGACCGTGACACGGTCATGCTGGCCCGCCGGCGCAACCCGACGGCGGTCCAACAGCCGGCGATGTACCAGCCGCTGACGGCCGGTGCGCTCGTCAGCGGCGCGGCGGCTCCCGTGGGCAGCCTGTGCCCGCAGGGCCGGGTGCACCGGGACGGCGTGACCGGGCTGTTCGACGACGTGGTGGGCACCGGGTTCGTGTGCCTCGCCACGGCGCCGCCGCGCGACCTGCTTGACGACGCGGCATTGGCGGTGCTGGCGGACTACGGCACCCACCTCGTGCATCTGGTGGCGCCGGGCGAGCCCGCGCGGCCGGGTGCGGTGGTCGATGTCGACGGCGTGTACCGGGCGTACCTCGCGACCGCCGGCTCGGCGGCAATCGTGGTACGACCCGACTTCTACGCGATCGCCGGCGGCCGCGACGGCGCGGACGTCAGTGCGGACGTGCTCGACCTGCGCCGCCGGCTGGCGCACGGCGAGGCCGCGGTCCCGACGGCGTGACTTTGAAGGGGGACATAGGGGTAGGCCCCGAATTCCCCCGCCGATAGCCTTCTGAACGTTGACATCGAAGAATGGATCAAACATGGGAATTCGCATCCTGATTGCCACCATTCCGGCTCGCGGCCATGTTTTCCCCACGCTGGCGGTGGCCGAGGAACTGGTACGACGAGGCAATGACGTCATCTATGTGACGACCGAGGAATTCGCGCCGACAATCGCAGCCACGGGCGCTTTCACGTTGCTGTACTCGTCGGTCGACCCGGTGTCGACGGTGCAGACCGACGACGCGCCGATGGCGTTCTTCGAGGAGAACCGCCGGGTGCTGCGGACGGTCGAGGAGCATTTCGCCGCCGGGCCCGCCGACGTGGTGCTCTACGACAGCCCGATGACCCTGGCCGGTCGCATCCTGGCGAAATCATGGGGCCGGCCCGGCATCGAGCTGACCCCGGTGTTCGCCTCCAACGAGCACTACAACTTCATGGAGCAGGCGCTGGCCGCGTCGGGACTGCAGCACGATGAGGCCGCTGTCGCGCCGTACGAGGAGTACGCGCGCCGGGCCGCTGAGCTGCTCGGCGAGTACGGCATCGACACGCCGCCGCACGAGTCGCCGGCGGGCGTCGACGAGCTGAACGTGGTGTACGTGCCGCGCGCGTTCCAGCCTCAGGGCGACACGTTCGGCGACGGCTACGCGTTCGTCGGGCCGTGCGTGGGCGAACGTGCGTTTCTGGGCGAGTGGCAGCCGCCGGCCAGCGGGCTGCCGGTGGTGCTGGCGTCACTGGGCACCACGTACAACGACAATCCGGAGTTCTTCCGGACCTGCGCGCGGGCGTTCGAGGGCCGGCCGTGGCATCTGGTCATCTCGGTCGGCCAGCGGGTGGACCCGGCGTCGCTCGGGCCGCTGCCCGACAACGTCGAGGTGCGCCAGTGGCTGCCGCACGTGACCGTGCTGCGCCACGCCAAGGTGTTCCTCACCCACGGCGGCATGGGCAGCGTGCTCGAGTCGCTGACCGAGGGCTGTCCGCTGGTGCTCGTGCCGGCGTGGCCGGACGTGCAGGTCATCGCCGACCGGGCGGTCGAGCTGAACCTGGGCCGGATGCTGCCGCCCGGGGAACTGACCGCGGAACGGCTGCGCGACATGGCACTGGCCGTCGCGGGTGACGAGACCATCGCCGCAGGGGTGGCCGCGATGCGGGAGCAGATCCGGCTGTCCGGCGGCGCGTCGCGGGCGGCCGATGAGGTCGAGGCGCACGCGAAGCGCGCGGGCTGAGGGGCCACTGTGGAGATCTCGACGACCAAGGTTCTGGATGCGTACCGGATCGAACCGAAACGCATCGACGACCACCGGGGCAGCTTCTACGAGGCATGGCGCCAGGAGGCGCTGGCCGAGGCGCTCGGCCGGCCGTTCGAGGTTCGGCAGGGCAACTTCGCCGTCTCGCGGCGCGATACGCTGCGCGGCTTCCATTTCACCGTGTCACCGCCTGGGCAGGCCAAGCTGGTTACCTGCGTGCGGGGTGCGCTCACCACCGCGGTGGTCGACCTGCGCGTCGGCTCGCCCACGTTCGGCGAGTTCGAAATGGTCGACCAGGACGAGGACTCGGCCGTCGGCGTCTTCGCCGCGGAGGGGCTCGGGGTCGCGTTCATCGCCCGCACCGACGGCGCCCGGATGGCTTACCTGTGCTCCACCGAGTTCGTCGCACAGACCATGCTCGGCGTGCGGGCGCTGGACCCGGACCTGGGCATCCCGTGGGGCTGCACCGAGCCGCTGATGTCCGAGAAGGACGCGGGCGCGCCGACGGTTGCCGAGTGCGTCGCAGCAGGCGTGTTGCCGCGCTACGAGACCTGTCAGGCCCTCTACGCGGGCCTGCAAAGAGGAGAACGGCCATGACCGACGTGGCGCACGACGAGCGCACCACCGATGGCGCGCTCATGTCCACCGCGGACTTCTTCGCGTGGTTCGCCGAACGGGCCAAGGCGAACCGGCAGGACGTGGCGCGAATCCCGCTGGCCGACCTGACCGGTTGGCACTTCCAGCCGGACACCGGCAACCTGGTGCACGACAGCGGCCGGTTCTTCTCCGTCGACGGGCTGCGCGTGCACACCGACCACGGCAGCGACCGGCGCTGGTGCCAGCCCATCATCGTGCAGCCCGAGGTGGGGTTGCTGGCGATCCTGGTCAAGGAGTTCGGCGGCGTGCCGCATTACCTGATGCAGGCCAAGGTCGAGCCGGGCAATGTCAACGGACTGCAGCTCTCGCCGACGGTCCAGGCGACCCGCAGTAACTACACGCGGGTGCACGGCGGCAGCCGCATCAAATACCTGGAGCACTTCGTCGAACCGCGGCGTGGCCGGGTGCTGGTCGACGTGCTGCAGTCCGAACAGGGCGCCTGGTTCCTGCACAAACGCAACCGCAACATGATCGTCGAGGTCACCGAGGACGTGCCGGTCGACGACGACTTCTGCTGGCTGACGCTGGGCCAGATCAGGGAGCTGCTGCGGCTGGACCATACCGTGAACATGGACGCACGCACCGTGCTGTCATGCATTCCACCGAGCTTGTGGCGGCCCGACACGGACGGCGTGCGGCTGACCGCCGACGGCACGTTCACCCAGGCGGTACGCCGCTCGCTCGCCACTGATGACGCCCTGCACTCGACCCGCGAGGTGCTGAGCTGGCTGACCGAGGTACGGGCCCGCACCGAGCTGGTGCAGCAGCGGGTGCCGCTGCACGAGATCGACTCGGACGGCTGGCGCCGCACGCCTGAGCGGATCTTCCGCGACGACGGGCGGTTCTTCGAGGTGATCGGCGTAGACGTGCGGGCCACCATGCGCGAGGTCGTCTCCTGGCAGCAGCCGCTGGTCGCACCGGTCGGGCCGGGGCTGCTGGCGCTGCTGGCGAAGCGGATCGACGGCGTGCTGCACGCGCTGGTGCAGGCGCGTATCGATGCCGGTGCGCTGAACGTGGCCGAGCTGGCACCGACCGTCCACTGCCGACCGGGCAACTACGCCAACCACGCTGAGGACCAACGGCCACCGTTCCTGGCCTATGTCGAGGCGGTCGGGCCCGAGCGGATTCGGTACGAGGCGCAGCACTCGGAGGAGGGCGGCCGCTTCTACCACGCGCAGAACCGCTACCTGGTGGTCGAGGTCGGCGACGACTTCCCGATCGAGGCCCCGCCCGGGTACCGCTGGCTGAGCCTGCACCAGTTGTGCGACCTGCTGCTGCACAGTAACTACCTGAACGTTGAGCTGCGCACGCTGATGGCCTGCATCCAGGCGCTGTGAGACGGAGCTGACGATGTCCGTGACACGCATTCTCGCCCCCGTCCGTTTCGGCGTGCTCGGCTGCGCCGACATTGCCAGGCGCCGGATGCTACCGGCGCTGCTCGCCGACCCGGAGGTTCGGCTGGTCGCGGTGGCGAGCCGCGACGCCGCGAAGGCGCGCACGTTCACCGACCGCTTCGGTGGCGAGCCGGTCGGCGGCTACGACGCGCTGCTGGAGCGCACCGACGTCGACGCCGTCTACCTCCCGCTGCCGGCCGTGCTGCACGCCGAGTGGATCCGGCGGGCGCTGCTCGCGGGCAAGCACGTGCTGGCCGAAAAGCCGCTGACCACCGACCATGCATCGGCCGCCGCGCTGGTCGAGCTGGCCCGAGAGCGCGGCCTGCTGCTGTTCGAGAACGCCATGTTCCTGCGGCATTCGCAGCACGAAGCGGTGCGCGGCATGGTAGCCGGTGGGGCCATCGGCGAACTGCGGCAGTTCGCGAGCGCGTTCACGATTCCGCCGAAGCCGCCGACCGATATCCGGTACCAGGCCGACGTCGGCGGCGGCGCGCTGCTCGACGTCGGGTTCTACCCGATCCGGGCCGCGGCGCACTTCCTCGGGCCCGACCTGGCGGTCACCGGCGCCGTGCTGCGCGTCGATCCGATGCACCGCGTCGTGGTGTCCGGATCGATCCTGTTGCACACGCCCGACGGCGTGGCCGCTCACCTGACCTTCGGCATGGAGCACAGCTACCGGGCGAGCTATGAGCTCACAGGCAGCACCGGGCGGCTGTCACTGGACCGCGTGTTCACGCCGCCCGCCGATTTCCAGCCGGTGGTCCACGTCGAGCGCCAGGATCACCGCGAGGAGCTGGTCCTGCCGGCCGACGACCAGTTCGCCAACGTGGTGCGGCTGTTCGCCGGTGCGCTGACGGCGGGCACCGGCCTCGATGCGCACGCCGCCGACTCGCTGTGCCAGGCGCAGCTCATGGACGCCGTGCTCGCCCGGGCGGACCTGGTCAAGGCCGAGTAATGGCGGCCTACCTGGGCGTGGACGTCGGCGGAACGAAGACGGCCCTGCGACTGGAGGCCGACGGTCACGCCGCTGTGGAGAGCGTCGTGCGGTGGCCTGTCGGCGGCGGGGTCCGTCACGACCTGGGCGTGCTCGCCCGCGCGGTGCGCGAGGTGTGCGCCGGGCGGCCGGTGCTCACCGCGGTCGGCGTCGCGATGCCGGCGACCGTCGACGGCGCGGGCCGTGTGGTGGGGTGGCCCGGCCGCCCGTCGTGGACCGGCCTGGATCTGGGTGCCTATCTTCGGGAACTGTTCCCGACGGCCCGGGTGTCCTGGGCCGACGACGGCGACCTCGCGGCCGTCGCCGAGGCGGCGGTGGCGGGCCGGCGCGACGTCGTGTACGTCGGCGTCGGCACCGGCGTGGGCGGTGGCATCGTGCTCGACGGCCGGCCGTTGCCGGGCCCCGGCCGGGGCTCCTGCGAGCTCGGCCACATGGTGGTCGACCGCGCCGGTCCGGCCTGCGACTGCGGGCGCCGCGGCTGCGTCCAGGCGGTCGCATCCGGTCCGGCCACACTGCGACGGGCGGCCCGCGGGCGCGGCGTCGGTGAGGTCTCGGCCGCCGAGCTGCGCCAGGCCTGGCTCGACGGTGCGCAGTGGGCGAGGGCGGCTGTGCGCGACAGCGCCGACGCGGTGGCCCTGGCCGTGGTGGGTGTGGCGGAGCTGCTCGGGCCCGACGTGGCTGTGGTCGGCGGCGGGTTCGCCGTCGGGCTGCCCGGCTACGCGGCTGTGGTGGCCGAGCACATCCGTGCCTCGGCCCGGCCCGGCCGTCCCGGTCCGGCGGTCCGGGAGGCGGTGCTGGGCCCGCTGTCCTCCCTGTCCGGCGCGGTGCTGCTGGCCCGCGACCAGTTGGCCGAGGCGCAGCCCGCGGACTCGGACTGACCTGAGGAGAGCACCATGCGCAGAGCCCCCACCCGCGCCGCGAGCCGGTCGGTGCGGCCGATGTACCGCGCCGTCGTCGCGGTCGCCGTGTTCGTCGCGGTCGCCGGCACCGGCGTCGGGTTCTGGCTGCGTGGCGAGGGCGCGGCGCCGGTCGCCAGCGCGACGCTGGGCGGGCTGACCGCCACCATCGGGCACGCGTCGTGGGTGGTCATGCAGAACCACGAGATGGACGGCCAGGACGGCTACCAGATGCCGGCGCAGATGATGCCGGGCGCGCCCGAGGGCGACGACATGCGGCTGGGCGTCAAGCTGTCGCTGACCAACCCCGGTGCCGGGGCGCGGCTGTTCGACCTCGGCACCGAGTTCACCCTGGGCGGCGGGCGCACCGACGGGCATCTCGCGCCGCAGGCCGACACGTTCGGCGGCCTGCCCCGGCTCACGGCGCACAGCCAGGTCGACGGCGTCCTCTACTTCGACACGCCGATGCCCAGCCAGGCCGACCCGCCGCTCTTCCTGAACTGGCGCCGTGACGGCGGCCAGCACCGGCTGCTGGTGGATCTGCGGGGCACCGCCCCCGACCACCACAGCCACGGATAGCCCCACTCTCAAGGAGGCCCGATCGATGCTCAAACGGTCCGCCGTGCTCGTACATGGGCCGGCTCCTGGCTGGTCGCAACGACCGGAAGGCGTGCAGTTCGCGGCATTCCGGTCGACCATGTTCCTGGTGTTGTTCCTGGCCATCGGGACGGTCACCTGGCAGCACTGGCTGCTGGGCGATGTGCACGGCTCCCTGCTGTCCCACGCCCCGTACTTCGTGCTCGACCTGATCCTCACCGTGCCGGCGGCGGCGGCGAGCGTCTGGCTCGTGGACGCCGGCGACCGTCTGCTGCGCCGTCGGCGCGGGGGTGTTCTCGGCACCGGCCGGCAGGTGGCCCGCGCGAGTGCCATCGGCGTCGTGCTGGCGGTGCTGTATGTGCCGCTGGCAACCGTGCAGGCGCTCGGCCGGACGGTCATCGCCACGGCCGGAGGCCACCAGCACGATCATGCCGGCTCGGTGGCGACCGGCGGGCTGCCCTACGGCGGCCTGGTCGGGCTGCTGCGAGACGCGGCCGGCGTGGCCGTGCAGGTCGAGGTGGCCATCCTGATGCTGGCGCTGATCGGGGTGGTGGTCGTACCGGCATTCGCCGCCGAGTTGCGTCGTGCGGCCGCACCGGCCCATCTGGTCTGGTCGCGCTCGCTGGCGACCGGCATGGTGGTCGCGGCGTCCGTGTTTGCGCTGCCGGCCGCGGACGCGGCCGCGGCGGGGAGGCCGGAGGGGTGCGGCAGGGCGCCGCAGCGGACCTACAACGTCACGGCGATCGATCTTGACATCGTCGTCGACCGCTTCGGCGATCACGACCCGTACGGCTACATGTACGTGCTCAACGACCGGCTGAGCGCGGTGCGGGCGCAGGAGGCCGCGCTGCACGCCGCGTCGTCGCTACCGGAGGACGACCCGTCGGCCGCCAAGGTGTCGATCGGGCTGGGCCAGGACCCGATCCAGCCGCTGGTGCTGCGGGCACGGCTCGGTGAGTGCGTGGTCATCAACCTGACGAACAAGCTCACCCGGGCACCGCTCAACGGCCTGCTCGGCAACCCGCCGATCGCCCAACCCGGTGGCATTCCGTCCGTCTCGATCGACATGGCGGGCGTCTCCTATGACGCCGCGGCTGGCGACGGCGGTCAGGCGGTCGGCAACAACCCGACGTCGGTCATGGCCGAGGTGGGCCAGACCAAGCAGTACCGGTACTACCTCGACCCGACGATGGGCGAGGGCGCCAAGGTGTTCCGCAGCGGCGGCGACTCCACCCAGCTCACCGCCCACGGCCTGTTCGGCACGCTGATCGCCGAGCCGGCCGGGTCGCGCTGGTACGACCCGGTCACCGGGGTCGAGCGCACCACGGATGCCACGTGGAGCAACTGGGAGGCGATGATCAAGCCGGGGGCCGGCACGACCTTCCGCGAGTTCACGATCATCTACCACGAGGTCGGCGACGAGAACTTCAACCTCCGTCGGCCGCTGCGCCAGAACACCACCGGGATTCCGATCGGTGGTGACCCCGGCACGCCGGTCGGCGACCAGGTGCAGCTCGGCCGGCCGTTGCCGATGCTCGACATCCGGCCGCCCACCGCGTCCCAGCCCGACGAGGGCGGCGGCGCGACGAACTCGTACCGCCCCGGCAGCCGGGCGATCAACTACCGCAGCGAGTCGTTCTACCGTCGGCTTCAGCTCGACGCCGGTCGTGGCGCCGACGCACAGCAGGCCGACAAGTCGCTGGCGTACAGCTCGTACACGTTCGGCGACCCGGCGACCCCGATGCCTCGGTCGTACCTCGGTGAGCCGACGAAGACCCGCCTGGTGCAGGCGGGCCAGGAGCAGCTGCACGTGCATCACGTGCACGGCGGCGGTACCCGGTGGACGCTGGACGACGGTGCCGGCGACACCGACCTGGGCGGCGGCCTGTCGAAGGAGCCGCTCCCGAGCACCGACACCATCCAGTTGGACTCGCAGACGGTCAGCCCGTTCGAGTCCTACACGCTGGACCACGCGTGCGGTGCGGGCGGATGCCAGCAGGCGGCCGGCGACTTCCTGTACCACTGTCATATCGCGCACCACTACATCGCCGGCATGTGGGGCCTGTGGCGGGTCTACGACACGGCCCAACCCGACCTGGCGAAGCTGCCCGGCCGGGAGGCCGCGCCGAGCGCCGTCAACTCCGCCGGCCTGCTGGGCCGCACCATCGAGGGCAAGACGGTGGTGCTGCAGGCCGGTCTGACCAACCCGCAGACCCAGGTGGCGCTGGAGCAGTTGGTGGAGAACGCGCTGCCGCCGCAGGGCACCCGCTGGAACGACGGCAGCGGCCCGGACACGCAGGACGCCACCGTCTGGGACTGGCTGAAGCGCGGCACCGCCGCGGCACCTGTGTATCTGGGTGAACCGGACACCACCGCGGTATGGGCCAACTATCGCTCATCCGCTCCCGGCGCCCGACCGGAGATCCTGTTCAACCCGGTCACCGGGCGTCCCGCGTACCCGTTGTTGAAACCACATCTGGGGATGCGACCACCCTTCGCGCCAAACGGGCACGCCGGCGCGCCGGGCGTCGGCGACACCGCGACGGCGCGACATCGGGACGGGCTGTGTCCCCAGGCATCCCGGGTGGACAGGTTCAACGTCACGGCCATCTCGGTGCCGTTCCAGGAGACGGCCCGCGAGACCGACAACAAGGGTGAGATCTACGTCCTCACGCAGGACAAGGACGCCGTGCTGGCCGGCACGAAACCTGTCGAGCCGCTGGCGATCCGGTCCAACGTCGGCGACTGCATCGCGGTCAACTTCGGCAGCGAGCTGAATCCGTCGGTCCAGAGCAAGGTCAACATGCACACGCACCTCGTGCAGTTCGACCCGCTCGCATCCGACGGCGTGGTGGCGGGCTTCGCGTTTGAGCAGTCCGTGTACGCGGCGAGCCGGGACAACCGCACGCTCGCGTCGGTCGACGCGCCCAACCGGGTCACCGTGTCGAACGTCGATCACCTGCGGCCGGGCATCTCGATCGGCGTGGGCGTCGCCCGCACCAGCATCGAGGTCAAGAAGATCGTGACCATCGCCGGCAATCAGCTCACCTTCGACAGCGACCTCGCGAACCCGGACCACACCGCGGGCGAGCCGGTGAGCGTGGAGTTCGTCCAGTACCGCTGGTACTCCGATGTGGACTCGGGCACGGTGTTCTGGCACGACCATGTCAATGCCATCTATTCGTGGGCGCACGGCCTGTTCGCCGCGCACATCATCGAGCCCAAGGGCTCGACCTACCATGATCCGAAGACCGGCGCACAGGTGACCAGCGGCACGCAGGTCGACATCCACACGACGGGCTCCGTCGGCGCCGGGCAGTCCGGCTCGTTCCGCGAGTTCGTGCTGTTCCTGCACAACGGCCGACGCGGCCGCGGTGAGTTGAACTCGTCGCCGCAGGAGGGCCTCAACCCGTTCAACCCCGGCCAGGAGTGCGAGGAAGGGGACATCAACCTCAGAGCGGCGCCGCTGGGTGAGCGAACACCGCCGGGCGCGACACCGGCGAACCCGACGACCACCATGCAGCGGCAGGAGTTCAACGGCGCCAACTGTCGCAACGCGTTCAGCCGGGCACCCGACATACCGAACCAGCTCGACGCGAACACCGTCCGGGCAACCGTCACCACGGTGGACCCGTATGTGTTCTCGTCGGTGAAGTACGGCGACCCATCGACACCGCTGCTGCGGGCGTACACCGGCGACCCGGTCGTGGTGCGCACCATCGGGGTGGGTGAACGCGCCGAGGCGCTGCGCATCCAGGGCCACCGGTTCCGAACACAGCGGTTCAACGCGGACGGCGAGCTCACCGACACGGCCACCACGGGCATCTCCGAACGGTTCGACTACGTGCTCGACGGCGGTGCCGGCGCCCCTGGCGACTACCTGTACTACAGCGCGCGGACGTTTGCGCTGGAGAGCGGCGCGTGGGGCATCTTCCGGGCGCACGACACGCTGCAGGGCGACCTGAAGCCGTTGCCCGGCAGGCCGGCTCCGGCCACCGGGGTCGGGTTCCCGAGACAGGTGGCGGCGACCGGCAACACCCAGCAGGTTCCGGGGCCCGACCCGGCCTCGGCGTACCGGCCGGACGGCACGGTCAACACCGACGTGGTCACCTCGACGGTCAACCCGTGTCCGACGCTCGCCAGGCGGATCGACTACGACGTGTCGCTCATCAACCAGGCGCTGCCGACGTCGCCGTACCAGGACACCGGTGGCGTGGTGTACGCGCTGACCTCCGACGTGGCGGCGGTCAGAGCCGGCACCAAGGCACTGGAGCCGCTGGTGCTGCGGGCCGACAAGGGCGACTGCGTCCGGCTGACGCTGCGCAACCAGACGACGGCCGGGTCGCTCTACGGCGGTACCAACGCTGGCCTCGACCTGGCGAAGCTGGTGCACAACCCGCAACTGTCGTCCGGTGCGGCGATCGGGCTCAACCCCGACTCGACCGTGACGGCGGGCAGGTCGGTCACCTACACCTACTACGCCGACAAGGAACTGGGCACGTCGCTGTTCCAGAACCTGGGCAGCACGGCCTCCCTGCGGCACGGCGCGTACGGCATGCTCATCGTCGAGCCGGCCGGGTCGACCTGGACCAAAAGCGCCGACAACACACCGCTCGGCCCGACCGCCACCAGCACGCAGGCCATCATCAGGCTGCCGAACGGCACGCGGTTGCGCGAGTTCGCGCTGACGATGCAGACGACTGACCAGCAGTTCTCGCGCAGCGTCCAGCCGTATGTCGACGTCGTGGCGGGTAGCGGCGTCAACCAGCCGCAGAGTCCGTTGCCGTTCGCGCCGGTGCCCGGCGCACCACCAGGCACGGCCGATCATTCCGGTCCGTACGACAAGGCGTACAACAGTGTCAACTACCGTACCGAACCGTTGACGCAGCGACTCGGGCTCACCGCGAACGTCAACGACTACACGACGGTCAACGTGGTCGGGTCGTACGGTAGCGCGTTCAGCTCCAACCCGTACGGTGAACCACGAACACCCGTGTTCCAGGCGTACGCGCACGACCCGGTGGTGTTCCGGGTGGGCGTCGGCGCCTCCGACCAGTTCCATTCGTTCGCGATCAGTGGGCACGCGTTCCGGATGGATCCGCGGATCCGCAAGTCGGCGATGATCAGCACGCGCACCATCGGCGCCGGCGAGACGATGGACGCGTGCATCGCCTCGGCGGGTGGCCAGGCCGGCAACCCGGGTGACTACCTCTACCAGGACGCCCGTCAGGCGTTCACGGAGGCGGGCATCTGGGGCATCTTCCGAGTGCGTCCCCGCGGCGCTCCGGGCGGTCCCGCACCGCTGTAGCGGCGGTACCCGAACACGGCGTCCCCGGTCCGCAGTGGACCGGGGACGCCCTCGTGCGTGCTGCGCTGCGACGTCTCGCGGGCGGGATGGGTGGCGGCGCACGAAAAGGCCCGGCGGTCACCTGGGTGACCGCCGGGCCGCCGACCGTACAGCGTCAGCTACCGATGCTCTGCGGGTACCGGAAGAAGTTCGTCGGGTCGTACCGGTGCTTGATCCGCACCAGGCGCGAGTAGTGGTCGCCGAACGTCGAGTGCTGCCAGTCGGCCACCGGGCGGGCGCTCGGGAAGTTGATGTACGAGCCGCTCGCGAACTGTGCCAGCACGGCGGCACCCTCGTCGGTCCACGCGGTCGCCTGGGCGACCTGTTCGTCGCTCGGTGCCGAGCTGTCCTGGCCGCAAATGTAGCCGATCAGGAATCGCGCGTCGCGCTGCCACCATGCGCTCGACGCGCGCGGGATGTGGTTGGCCACGCCGCCGATCGCGATGCACTGCAGGTACCGGTAGGGCAGCTCCGGGTGCCTTTCCCAGGCGGCCACGTAGCGGCCGACCTCCTCGGCGGTAAGAGCCCGGTTGATGAGCTGGAAGCTCTGCCGCTCCCACGGTGCGCGGGGCATCTGCGCCTCGGGGTTGTGCCCGACGCGGTGGCACTGCAGCAGGGTCTTGTCGCCACAGTAGTTGGTCGTGGCCGCGTCGGCGTAGGGCAGCTGCCCGCTGACGTCGCGGGTGAGCGGCTGCACGCCGACGCGGCCGGCCAGTTCGTCGAGCGCCGCGTCGAGCTCCGCCTTGGGGCCGAGGTACAGGCCCGTGATGAGGACCGTCGGCGAGCCGAAGAACGGTGGGAGCACCGCGAGCAGCGAGCCCAGGCTGTTCGAGCCGGCGACGCACCAGGCCTGCCATTCGGCGATGACCTGTTGCATCTTGTCGGCCGGCCACGTGGTGGTGTACGTGACCGCCGTGGGCGCCTCGACCGGCGCGACCTCGAAGTCGACGACCACGCCGAAGTTGTTGCCACCGCCGCCGCGGATCGCCCAGTACAGGTCGGGCTCCTCGTCGGGGGAGCAGTGCACCAGCCGGCCGTCAGCGAGCACCAGCCGGGCCGACACGACCCGGTCACTGCCGATGCCGAATTTGCGGGTGTGGTAGCCGATGCCGCCGCCGGACAGGAATCCGCCGAGGCAGACCGTCCCGCAGGTACCGCTGATCACCTGCTTGTTGTAGGGCTTCAGCGCGTTGACGGCGTCGACCGCCTCGAGGCCGGGGCCGAGGTGGATAGTGGACCTGCCGACGGTTGCGTGGTTGATCCGCGACACGTCGATGACCAGACCTTCGCTCGTCGACCAGCCGGAGTGATTGTGCCCTCCACTACGTACCCGTACCGGTATCTCGTAGTGCTTGGCGAACCGGACGCACGCGCTCACGTCACCGGGCGTCTCGCAGTAGGCGATGCCCTGCGGGTTGACGGCGTCGTACTGGGCGACCTCCAACTGCTTGGCGAGGTCGTAGCCGCTGTTGCCGGGCAGCACCAGATCGCCGTGCAGCTGGTTGCGCAGGCGGCCCCAGTTGGTGCCCGGACCCGTCGCGTTGGCGGAGCCCGCGCCGAGGCCCACTGTGCCGGTGGCCAGCGCGATGCCTCCGGTCGCGCGGAGCAGGGTTCGTCTGGATGGCAACTGTTCCTCCTTGGAATGGCAACCGCCACGTCCCGGTGCCGGAACGTGGTTCGTGCGGTTCCGCTCAGCCGGCCACGCTATTCGGTGCGATACCGGGTGGCTATGTAGCGGCCGAGATGAGGGGTGCATGAGGGGGAGGAACAGCAGGTGTCACGCGCGTTGCGGGGTTGATTCCCGAAGCGTGGCGGGCTTGTATCAACGCGACGGTTTCTCCGGCAGCGTCGCGGCGATTCCGGCGATGATGCGGTCGAGTCCACGTTCGAACCTGGTTTGGAAGTCATGGTCGGCGCCTTCGCGCACCACCCGGGTGAAGTACGGGTACTCGCCGCCGCTGGTGAGTCGTTCGAGGTAGTCGGCCATGCGCTTGTTCCACTCAACTTCGTCGATGCCCATGTTGCGTCGGGCCTCCTGTTCGGCCAGCTCTTCCTGGACGAACCCGCCGACCCAGCTGGCGACCATGGAGAAGATGCCCAGCATGTCCTCGATGGACAGTCCGACTCCGTCGAGCACCGCCATCGCGTGCTCGAAGATGACCAGCATGTTGGGGCCCATCGCCGGACGCCCGGCGGCGATGCGCGCGAGCCACGGGTGCGTGAGCTGGGTGTCGCGCAGTTGCGCGGCCACCGTGCGCAGATCGTGCCGCCAGTCGCCGACCGGCGGGGGTAGCTTCGTCTCGCCGTGGATGTGGTCGAGCATCAAGGCGCACAGCGACTCCTTGTTCTCGACGTAGCGGTACAGGCTCATCGCGCCGGTGCCGAGCGACGCCGCGACCTTGCGCATCGACACCGCCTCGATGCCGTCTCGGTCGGCGATCTCGATGGCGGCCTCGGCCACCTGGGCGAGGCTGTACGACGGGGCCGGGCCTCGGGCGGGCTTGGTGGCCAGCGGCACCTGGACCCGACCGGAGAGTCGCCCCTTGCCGACGGTCGGGGCTGCCCTCGTATCGCTCTTCCTGGTTGCGTCGTCGCCGGCGCCGGCCCTCGATGTCACTGTCACCCGTCCTTACCTAACTTGCGTACGCCGTACCTGGTTAGCTATCGTACAACCGCGTACGGTGTACTCAGCGGAGGGACGTTGTATCGTGACCATGCATGGCGACGCTGTCGTCGTCGCAGAGGGAGTACGCAAACGGTTCGGCAAGACGCAAGCGCTTGACGGTTTCGACCTGACGGTGCCGGCCGGGGCGGTCTACGGGGTGCTGGGGCCCAACGGCGCCGGCAAGACCACCGCCGTGCGAGTGTTCGCCACCCTGGTGCGGCCCGACGAGGGCCGGGTCACGGTCGCCGGCCACGACGTGGTCCGCGACCCCGCCGAGGTGCGCCGCCGCATCGGGCTCGCCGGGCAGTTCGCGGCGCTGGACGAGGCACTGACCGGTCGCGAGAACCTGCGGATCTTCGGCCGGCTCTTCCACCTGCGCCGGGCGGTCGCCCACAAGCGGGCCGACGAGCTGTTGGAGCGTTTCGACCTGGCGTCGGCCGCCGACCGGCTGGTCTCGACCTACTCCGGCGGCATGCGGCGGCGCCTGGACCTCATCTCCAGCCTGATCGTCTCGCCGTTGGTGCTGTTCATGGACGAGCCGACGACCGGCCTCGACCCGCGCAGCCGCAACGAAATCTGGAACACGATCCGCGAGCTGGTCAGTGACGGGACCACGGTGCTGCTCACCACGCAGTACCTCGACGAGGCCGACCAGCTGGCGGGGCAGATCGCGGTCGTCGACCACGGCAAGGTGATCGCCTCGGGAACCCCGGACACCCTGAAGGCGATGATCGGCGGCCGCATCGACGTGGTCGTGCAGGACTCGGGCGACCTCGAGCGGGCCGGCCGGGTGCTGAGCGAGGCCGCGCGGTCGACGCCCGACGTCGACGTCGAGCAGCGCCGGCTCAGCGCGCCGATCGGCGTCGACACGTTGACGCTGCCGGCGGTGGTGCGCCTGCTCGACGCGGCTGGAGTCGACCCCGAAGACGTGGCGGTTCGTCGCCCCACCCTCGACGAGGTGTTCCTGGCGTTGACCGGCAAGCGTGACGACGGCGAGCCGGCCGCCGAGCCCTCCGTGGAGAAGACGAAGGAAGGGGTTTCCTGATGACGGCGCTCGACGTGCGGCCGGCCGAGACGGCGACGGTGCCGCGGATGGGCCAGGGGCCGGCCGACGTCCTCACGGCGACCTACCGGCATCTCCTGCGGCTCAAGCACGCGCCCGGCCAGATCATCAGCACGCTGATGTTTCCGCTGGCCTTCGTGGTGCTGTTCGGATTCGTCTTCGGCAGCGCGATTCCGATCGACGGTGGCGCCAACTACCGTGAGTACCTGATTCCCGGCCTGCTGGTGCTGACCATCTTCACCAACATCATGGCCACCATGATCGCCGTTGCCCGCGACAACGGCCTGGGCGTGATGGACCGGTTCCGTTCCATGCCGGTCGCGCGTTCCGCGATCCTGTTCGGCCAGGCCCTCGCCGACCTGATCAGCATGGCGGTGACGCTGCTGTTCATGCTGCTGTGCGGCCTGGTCGTCGGCTGGCGGGCACACAACGGCGTCGGGCAGTTCCTCGCCGCGTTCGGCCTGCTGCTGTTGCTGCAGTTCGCGACGTCGTGGGTCGGCGTCTACTTCGGTACCACGGTCAAGAACCTGGAGACGGCGGGCAAACTCGGTCCGCTGATCATGCCCCTCACCATGATCTCCAACGTCTTCGTGCCCACTCAGCAGATGCCCCTCGTGCTGCGGGTGATCTCCAACTGGAACCCGGTCAGCTGCGCGGTGGCGGCGTGCCGGCACCTGTTCGGCAACCCGGGCGTGCCGCAGGGCGACGTGGCCTGGCCGATCGCGCATCCCGTGGTCGCCACGCTCGGCTGGTCGGTGCTGCTGCTGGCGATTTTCGTGCCGCTGGCCGTGCGGCGTTTCCAGATCGACGAGTCCTGACCGCACCAGACCATCGAACAACAACGAAGGAGAAAGTCATGACGACGTCGAAGGCGTCGAGCGACGGCACGGCCGTCGCGCCCAAGGTGCGTGGCGGGCGGATCTGGGGCGCCGGCCTCCTCGCTGCCCTGGTGGGGGTGTTCCTCAACCTGGGCGTCGGCCTGGGGCTGCGCGCCGCGCTGGACATCGACAATAAGTTCCTGCCGCTCACCCCGGGCGCCATCGTGTTCTTCACGTTCATCCCGATGGTGTTCGGCGTGCTGTTCTACCAGATCCTGCGGGCCGTGTCCGGTCGTGCCAACGCCGTCTTCGCCATCGTGGTCCTGGGGCTCGCGGTGCTGAGCCTGGCGGCGCCGCTGAGCCTGCTCGGTGCAGACGCGAAGGACTGGGAGGGGCTGACTACCGGTGCCGCCCTGGCGCTGATTCCGTTGCACCTGCTGCCGGCCGTCGTGCTCGTGTTCGCGTTGACCCGGCTGCAGCCGCGGTAGCCTGATAAGCGCCCGTCGCAATCGCGCCGGCATCGCCTTCGACGGCGATGCCGGCGCGAACTTTTTCGTTCCCTGTATCAATGACCGGTAGGGGGTGCTTAGGGGAAATACTAGGGCGCTGACGCCTTTCATTTCCTGCGATAGCGTCCACCACGCATCCACAATCGCCGAGTGTCGGCTCAGGTATGTGGAAAGGTGGAATCAGGTGAGCGACAATTCCCTCAGCGCCCCGCAGCTCCCGCAATGGCCGCAGTTCGACGACACCGAGCGGACGAACCTCATCCGCGCCCTGGAACAGGGGCAGTGGTGGCGCATGGGCGGCAGTGAGGTCGACTCGTTCGAGCGCGAGTTCGCTGAGTACCACGGCGCCCAGCACGCATTGGCAGTAACGAATGGCACGCACGCGCTCGAGCTGGCCCTCGAAGTGCTCGGCGTCGGCCCCGGCACCGAGGTTATCGTGCCGGCGTTCACCTTCATCTCGTCGTCGCAGGCGGCGCAGCGGCTGGGCGCGGTGGCCGTGCCCGTCGATGTCGACCTCGACACCTACTGTATCGACGCGGCGGCGACCGAGGCCGCGATCGGCCCGAAGACCCGCGCGATCATGCCGGTACACATGGCGGGCCAGGTGGCCGACATGGACGCGCTCGCGAAGCTCTCCGCCGACGCCGGTATCCCGCTGGTGCAGGACGCGGCGCACGCGCATGGCGCACAGTGGCAGGGCCGGAAGGTCGGCGAGCTCGGCTCGGTCGCGGCGTTCAGCTTCCAGAACGGCAAGCTGATGACCGCGGGCGAGGGCGGCGCGGTGACCTTCCCCGACCAGACGTTGTACGAGAGCGCCTTCCTGCGGCACAGCTGCGGCCGGCCGCGCACCGACCGGTGGTATCTGCACCGCACGTCGGGCTCGAACTTCCGGCTCAACGAGTTCTCTGCGAGCGTGCTGCGCGCCCAGCTGACCCGGTTGGCCGGGCAGATCGACACTCGGGAACAGCGCTGGCCGTTGCTGTCAGGGCTGCTGTGCGAGATCCCCGGCGTCGTTGCGCAGGGCCGCGACGAGCGGTGCGACCGCAACCCCCACTACATGGCCATGTTCCGGCTCGAGGGCGCCACCGAGGAGCGGCGCAACGCCGTGGTCGACAAGCTGGTCGCCCACGGCCTGCCGGCGTTCGTCGGGTTCCGCGCTATCTACCGGTGCGACGGTTTCTGGGAGACGGGCGCGCCGGCCGAGTCGGTGGACGACATCGCCGGTCGCTGTCCCGCGACCGAGGCTCTGCACCGCGAGGCCATCTGGCTGCACCACCGGACGCTGCTGGGCACCGAGGCGCAGATGCAGGACGTCGCGCGGATCGTGGCACACGTGCTGGCGGAGGCGTGACGGTCCGCGTGGCCGTCGTGGGTCTGGGCTGGGCAGCCAGGTCGATCTGGCTGCCCAGGCTGCATGCCCACACGGCGTTCGACGTGACCGCCGTCGTCGATCCCGCGCCCGCGGCGCGGGACTGGGCGGCCGGGCACTATCCGGGCGTCCCGGTGCTGACGGACGTCGACGAGCTGGGCCCCGACCGGATCGACCTGGCCGTGGTGGCGGTGCCCAACCACCTGCACAGCGCGGTGGCCGGCCGGCTGTTGTCCGGTGGCACGCCGGTGTTCGTGGAGAAGCCGGTGTGCCTGAGCCCGGCCGAGGCCGGGCAGCTGGCTGCAGCCGAGCAGGCCGGCGGCGCGGTGCTGCTCGCGGGGAGCGCGGCGCGCTACCGCACCGACGTGCGGGCGCTCTACGACGTGGTGGCGCAGCGGATCGGGCGGATCCGACACGTCACGCTGGCCTGGGTGCGCTCGCGGGGCGTGCCGGACGCCGGCGGTTGGTTCACCCGGCAGCACCTCTCCGGCGGCGGCGCCCTGGTCGACCTCGGCTGGCACCTGCTCGACACGGTGTTGCCACTGCTCGGTGACGCCCCGTTCGACCAGGTGGCCGGCGTGGTCTCCAGCGACTTCCTCGACGCCGGTGGGTGGGGCGCCGCGTGGCGCGACGAGCCGGGCGCCACCGAGGCGGAGACCGGCGACGTCGAGGACACCGCCCGAGGCTTCATGGTCACCCGGGACGGCGTGGCGGTGTCGCTGCGGGCCAGCTGGGCGTCGCACGAGGCGCTCGACAGCACCCTGATCGAGGTCGAGGGCAGCGCCGGTACGGCGACGCTGCACTGCACATTCGGATTTAGCCCGAACCGGCGCCACGGCTCGTCGCTGACGTGCACGAGCGGCGGCAAGACCGTCGAGGTACCCGTTGCGGATGCGGCCGTCGGCGAGGAGTACGCGCACCAACTCGACGCGCTGCCCGCGCTGCTCGCCGACCCGGCGGGCAAGGGCCGCGCCGTCGCCGAGGCGCGCCGGATCGTCGAGGCGATCCAGCACGTCTACGCCTCCGCGCGCCCGTACCGGACCGCTGACCAGCAGGTCCGGGTTGCGCCCGCGGTCCGCTGACGATCCGGCGGACCGTGCGTACCGAACCCACGAGGGAGCGAGCATGCGTACAGACACCGATACCGATCCGCGCAAACTTGCGGTGATCTTCGATCTGGACGGCGTACTCGTCGACAGTTTCGAGGTCATGCGCGAGGCCTTCACGATCGCGTACGCCGAGGTGGTCGGCGGCGGCGAAGCGCCGTTCGAGGAGTACAACCGCCATCTCGGTCGCTATTTTCCGGACATCATGCGCATCATGGGGCTGCCCCTGGAGATGCAGGAGCCGTTCGTGCGGGAGAGCCGCCGGCTGGCGCACCGGGTCACCGTCTTCGCCGGCGTCCGTGAGCTGCTGCGGGTGCTGCGGGCCCGCGGGCTGCGACTGACGGTGGCGACCGGCAAGAGCGGCTCGCGCGCCCGGTCGCTGCTCAACCAGCTGGGCCTGCTGTCGCAGTTCGACTTCGTGACCGGCTCGGACGAGATCGCCCGGCCGAAGCCCGCACCCGACATCGTGTTGGACGCGTTGGATCGCCTGGGCGTACACCCGGACGAGGCCATGATGGTCGGTGACGCCGTCACCGATATCGCGAGTGCCCAGGGCGCCGGTGTGATGGCGGTGGCCGCGCTGTGGGCCGACAACGACGAGGAGGCGCTGCTGGCAGCGCGGCCGGATGCCGTGCTGAGCCGGCCCTCGGACCTGCTCGTGCTGTGCCCGCCGATACCGGCGCCGGCTCGCCGCTGACGGGCCAGGGCTCCCCGGAAGCGGCCACTTCCGGGAAGCCCTGGAGTTTCAGAACCGCGCGCGCGGCATGCTCTCGAGCGTGTGGGCGACGATCTGCTCCGGCACGTCCGGCACCAGCTGCGGGCCGTCCGGACCGTCGAGCACGAACGTGAGCCCGTCGGTGGCCTTCTTGTCCAGCCGCATCAGGCCGGTGAGCGCCGCGACGTCCAGCTCCGCCGGCAACGCCTCCGGCAGCCCGTAGTCGCTGACCACCCGGTGGTGCTCGGCGACCCGGTCGTCGTCGATGCGGCCCAGCGCGCCCGCGAGGCGGCCGGCGAACACCGTGCCGACCGCGACCGCCTCGCCGTGGCGCATCCGGAAGTCGGTGGCGCGCTCCAGCGCGTGGCCGAGGGTGTGGCCGTAGTTCAGGATGTGCCGCAGCCCGGCGTCGCGCTCGTCGGCGCTGACCACAGCCGCCTTGAGCGCGACGCTCGCCGCGATCTGGTCGCCCACCGGCTGGCCGCGCAGGTCGCCCGCGCCGATGAAGTGGCAGCGGGCGATTTCGCCGTATCCGTTGACCCATTCGCGCCGCGGCAGCGTCTGCAGGTACTCGGTGTCGCACAGCACCGCGCGGGGCTGCCAGTACGCGCCCACCAGGTTCTTGCCCTCGGGCAGGTTGACCGCCGTCTTACCGCCGACGCTCGCGTCGACCTGGGCCAGTAGCGAGGTCGGCAGGTGCACGACCGGTACGCCCCGGTGGAACAGCGCGGCGGCGAGCCCCACGACATCGGTGGTGGTGCCGCCGCCGCAGGAGACCACCGCGTCGGCACGGGTCAGCCCGAACCGGGCAAACTCGCTGCACAGCCCGGCGACTGTGGCGAGGGTCTTGTCGTCCTCGCCGTCGTGGGCGGGCAGCACGAGCGCCGGTACCCCCGGGTCGGGCAGCCAGTCGTACGGCCGCGCCGACACGATGACGACCCGCCGGGCCCCGATGCCAGCGATGACGTCGGCCAGCAGGTGCCGGACGCCGGGTCCGATATGGACGGTGTAGGACCGTTCCCGCAACTGGACTTCGACGCGCCGGGGCGGGTCGGCCGGTACCGTAGTCATGTGCTCCCCCTGCATCCGCGCAGCAGCTGCGCCACGTGCCGGGCCAGCTCGACCGCCTGCGACGCGTTGAGCCGCGGGTCGCACGCGGTCTCGTAGCGCCGGGGCAGGTCGGCGTCGGATATCCGCTGTGCGCCGCCCAGGCATTCGGTGACGTCCTCACCGGCCAGCTCCACGTGCACGCCACCTGGGTGGCTGCCCAGCCGGCGGTGCACGTCGAAGAAGCCCTCGACCTCGTCGAGGATCCGGTCGAAGTGGCGTGTCTTGTGGCCGGACGCGGACCGGAAGGTGTTGCCGTGCATGGGATCGCACTGCCAGACGACCTGGTGTTCGGAGGCCTCCACCTTTTCGACGATCGGTGGCAGCATGTCGCGGACCTGGTCGCTGCCCATCCGGCTGACGAAGGTGAGCCGGCCCGGTGTGTTGTCCGGGTCGAGGCGGTCGAGGTACTCGACCGCCTGTTCGGGTGTCGTCGTCGGTCCGAGCTTGACGCCGATCGGGTTGGTCAGCAGTTCGGCGAAGGCGATGTGTGCGCCGTCGAGCTGCCGCGTGCGCTCGCCGATCCACAGGAAGTGGCCGGACACGTCGTAGAGGCCGCCGGCGCTGAGCCGCAGCAGCGCCCGTTCGTAGTCGAGCAGCAGGGCCTCGTGGCTGGTGAACAGGCGGCCGTGATGGTCCGGCAGGGCCCGCAGCAGCTGCATCGTGCGGGCGGAGTCGTCGTACGCCTGGATCATCCGGTACGGGTCCGGAATGCGGGCCCGCGCGCTGGCGGTGAACGCGTTGATGATGTCGCCGCGGTACGCCGGCAGGCCGTGTTCGTCGAATGGGTGGGAACGCGGCTTGGCGTACTGGCCGGCGATCCGCGCGACCGTGACGACGGACACACCACCGTCGATGCGCAGCACGTCGGCCATCTCGGTGAGGGTGTGCACGTTGGCGCGGAGGTGCGCCTCGGTGTTGCCGGCGAAGGTCTCGGCGCAGTCACCGCCCTGCAGCATGAACGCCTCACCCTTCGCGACGGCGGCCAGGCGCCGGCTCAGTACGTCGATCTCGATGGGCAGAGCCAGTGGTGGCGCGACGGCCAGCGCCGCGCCGACCGCCAGGACCTCATCGCGGTCGGGCCACTCGGGCTGTTGGAATGCCTGGCGGCCGAGGGCGGTCTCCAGCCGTTCGTGCCACCAGGGGGGCAACCATAGTGATGCGGCCGCACCGTGGACCGGTGCGCCGGGGGTCACGTCCATGCCGCCAACCGTAGGAGGCGGCCGAGCGCTGCCTGCCTATCTGCCGGTAACTGGGCCGGCTCCGGCGACGAATGTCGGGTTCCGCGCTGAGACACCCGGGGATGTTAGGGGTTGGCGCGGTCCGGCCCGCTGTCTAGCGTCGACCTGTCGCTTGATATCGATGACCGTTTGGGGGTCAGATGTCGGCATCGGCAGATCACGTACCGCCGCTCATCGTCCGCAAGTCCTACGGAGGGGCGTCCGTCGCGATGAACTCGAGGGAACTCGGTGCCACGGCGGTCTTTGCCTGGCTGGAAGCCGGCGTGATCGACTCGGGCAGCACCCGGTTCCGGCGGGCGCAGGCTCTCGCGGCCGCACCGGCGGGCCGTGCCCGGCGCGCGGACATCTCGCGGTGAGCGCGGCACCGGTCGCCTCGTCCGCGGCCGCGGACGAGGCGTGGATCCGGCGATACCGGCCCGCTCCTGAGGCGCGGGTCTCGCTCGCCTGCTTTCCGCACGCCGGCGGTTCGGCCAACTTCTACCTGCCGGCCGCCCGCGGGTTGGCGCCCGCCGTGGAGGTGCTGTCGATGCAGTACCCGGGCCGGCAGGACCGGCGCGCGGAGCCGTCTGTCGACACCATCGCCGGGCTGGCCGACCTCGCCTTCGTGGCGCTGTCGCCGGTCGCGCGGAGCGCAGACCGTCCGTTCGCGCTGTGGGGCCACAGCATGGGGGCGATCGTCGCGTTCGAGGTCGCCCTGCGGCTGCGTGCGCAGCGGCTGCCGGCGCCGGTGCGGCTGATCGTGTCGGGCCGCCGCGCGCCGTCGTGCCTTCGTGGCGAGCAGGTGCACACCGGCGGCGACGAGGCCATCATCGCCGAGCTGCGCGCGCTCGGCGGCACCGCCGAGACGCTGCTGGCCGACGCGGAGCTGCGCGAGATGATCATGTCCGCGGTACGTGCCGACTACCACGCGATCGAGACGTACCGCTACGCCCCGGGGCCGTCGCTGGACTGCCCGGTGTCGGTGCTCACCGGCGACAGCGACCCGCACGTGACGCTGGACGAGGCGCAGGCATGGGCGCTGCATACCACCGCGGCCACCGATGTCAGCGTCTTCCCGGGCGGCCACTTCTTCCTCGTCGAGCAGGCCGCGCAGGTGCTCGACCACGTGGCGCACCGGCTGGCCGGCGACGTACCCGTCGATCGGGAGGTGACCGATGCGTGAGCTGCTGCTGGTCAACGGGCCCAATCTCGGGATCCTGGGGCGGCGGGAGACGGCCATCTACGGTACCGCGACGCTGGCCGACATCGTCGATGCCGTCGCGGCCGAGGTCGCGGAGCGGGGTTGGCAGGTGGTCTCCGTGCAGGACGAGTCGGAGGGCGAGCTGATCCGCGCGATCCAGGACAACTATGCGACAGTCGGCGCGATCGTCAATCCCGGTGCGTTGATGATCGCCGGCTGGAGTCTGCGCGACGCCCTCGCGAACTATCCGCGTCCGTGGATCGAGGTTCATCTGTCGAATGTGTGGGCGCGCGAGCAGTTTCGGCACGAATCCGTGCTGGCCCCCCTGGCGAGCGGCGTCATCGTCGGGCTCGGCGCCCGCGGTTACCGGCTCGCGGCCCGTGCGCTGCTCGAACTGGTCGACGAACCGGCCGGTCGATTGTAAAGATTTGCACTAACCGTCGTTTACATTCTCGAAACACGGCGCAGTCGATCACGTCGGAATCCCGACGTGGCGCCGTTGAGTTGCCATTCGCGTCTGTCACTGCTATTGTCAATTTACGGAGGATGGATCACTGTAGCCTGCGACCCTGTCGCGGGAACGTCGGCGCAATGGCCGGTCCACGCGGATCAATGACGACAACCAGCATGGGGGTGGGGTCGTATGGTCGGATCTGGATGTGTCGCAGGGTGCTCAGAGAGCGCTGCAGGTGCCGCGTATGTTGGCTTTTGTGCAGCTCGTTTACGCCAGGATCGGCCCGGTCCCCGGGTCTGCGTGCTGCAACACTCAACGTGTTCGCCGGGATGTCACGCGCACACGCCGCGACGCCGCCAGCATGTTCCTCTCTCGGTCCGTTTGACGCCCGGTGATCCTACCGTTCTCAGGTGGACGGGGCGCAATGCAATTTAATGTTCTCGGGCCGCTCGAGGTTGTTTCCGATAACTATTCGGTTCCGTTGGGAGGGGTCAACCAGCGCGCCACGCTCGGTGCGCTGCTGTTGCAAGCCAACAATGTCGTGGCAACGCGCCAATTGCTCAAGGCGCTGTGGCGCGACGATCCGCCGGCCACCGCGCGCAAGATGTTGCAGAACGCCGTCGCCGGACTCCGCGCGACGTTCGCGGCGCACGGCACCGACGCCCGACTGCTCACCTACACGCCCGGCTACCTGCTGCGCGTCGATCCCGACAGCGTCGACCTGCTCCGCTTCCAACGGCTGGTGGAGCGCGGCCGGGCCGCGATGGCAACCGGCGGGTGGGAAGCTGCAGTACAGGACCTTCGCGAGGCGCTCGCGCTGTGGCGGGGCCCCGCGCTCGCCGACCTGCTCGAGACCGGCCTTGCCTGGCCCCAGCTCGACGTGTTGCGCAACGCCCACCTGGCAGCGCTGGAGGACTACGTCGAGGTGCAGCTCGCCACCGGACAGCACTACGCGGTGATCGGCGAGATCGAGCAAGTGGTGGCGGAGATCGAGCCGCCGCGGGAACGGCTCTGCCGCCAACTCATGCTCGCGCTGTACCGCTGCGGACGGCAGGCCGACGCGCTGAGCGTCTACCGGCGCACCCGCACCGTGCTGGCCGAGAAGCTCGGCCTCGACCCCGGGCGGGAACTGCAGGAGCTGGAACGGGCGATCCTCTCGCACGACCCGGCGCTCACGTCGCCCGCCGCGGCCGAGGCGCCCACCGCGAACACCGTCCCGGTCGCGCCCGTGGCCGACGCCCCGCCCGAGCCGCGGCCCGTGGCACCGGGCCCCGTGCGCACCGAGCGCAAGCGCATCACCTTCCTGCAGATCGACGTGCCGTCGGCGGCACCGGGCCGCCATGACCCGCACGACGTCACCGAGGTGCTCGCGCCACTGACCGCGATGTTCCGGGCCGAGGTCGAGCGCCTCGGCGGCCGGGTTCAGGGCACGCCGGTGGTCGGCCCGCGCCTGCTGGCACTCTTCGGGGCGCCCCGCACCGGTGAGGACGACGCCGAGCGGGCCACGCGCGCGGCGCTGGCGATCCGCGACCGGCTACGGTTCGAGGCCGGCCCGGCGACGTCCGAGGCGCGCATCGCCGTCGCCACGGCCGAGACGCTGGTGACCTACCAGGGCGATCCCGGCGACGCAGCCGCGACGGAGGTCACCGGGAGCGCGCTGGACACCTGCCGGCAACTGCTGGCCGCCGCGTCGCCCGGCACGGTGCGGGTGTGCGCCGCGACCCTGACCGCCACCAGGCACGCGTTCGTGCACCGGCCGGTGCTCGGGCCGGCCGGGGGCGCCGAGCTCCTGGCGGTGCGCCAGGAGCCGTTGTCCACCGACTTCAGCGTGCCGTTCCTGGAACGCGACAACGAGCTGGAGATGCTGCACGGGCTGCTGAAGAACGTCCGCCGGCGGCGGCGCCCGCACCTGGTGACCGTGCTCGGCGATTCCGGCATCGGCAAGAGCCGCCTCGTCGAGGAGTTCGGGCGCCGGTCGCGTGAGCCGGTGCGCTGGCTGGTGGGCCAGGTGCCGCAGTTCGGCAGCGACGCCGGCTGGGCGGCGCTCGCCGAGGTGATCGGCCCGGACCCGGGCGGCCCCGGCACGGTCAAGGCACTGGAGGACGCCGCGGCCAAGGGTCCGCTGGTGATCGTCATCGAAGACCTGCACCGCGCCGACGACGCGCTGCTCTCCTTCGTGGAGGAGCTCGTTGAGCACGCCGCGCGGCTGCCGGTGCTGCTGATCACGACGGCCCGACCGGAATTGTTGGTGCGCCGTCCACAGTGGAGCGGCGGCAAGCGCAACGCCACGATGATCACCCTCGAACCGCTGTCCGGGGACGCAATCCGCGAGCTGCTGAAGGGGCTCGCCCTGCGCCACGGCATGTGCGGACGTCCGGCCGGCAGCGACGTATGGCGCGACCGGGCCCGTGACGAGGCGATGTACGAGGCGTTCCTCGCGTTGATCCGGTGTATCGGTGGCAACCCGCGGTTCGCCATCGAGTATTTCCGCATGTCGATCGGCGACGGGGACGAGACCGCGCGCCACTGCCCGAGCGTACGGGCCGACGGCGCGGGCGTTGTGGCGCCCGACGACCCGCTCGCGCTGCCGCAGTCGGTGCGCAGTGCGATTGCCGCCACCCTCGACATGCTCTCGCCGCTGGAGAAGGCTGTGTTGCAAGACGCCGCGGTGTTCGGCGAGACGGTCTGGGGTTCGGCCGTGGCGGCGCTGGGCCGCCGTGACGTCGAGACAGTCGAGCGGTGCATGGAGCGCCTGGAACGGCGCGACATCCTGTGCCGCGCCGGCCCGCGCGCGACGCCGGACGAATCCCGCTACGTCTTCCGGCACGTGCTGGTGCGCGACGTCGCCTACTCGCAACTGCCGCGCAGCACCCGGGTGGAGAAGCACCTGCGGGCCGCGCTGTGGATCGAGGGACAGGCCGCCGACGAGCACCCCGAGCTCCTCGGCTATCACTACAAAAACGCAATCAGCCTCGCCGTCGCGTCAGGCCATCCGACCGGCGAGCTCACCGACCGGGCGCACCAGGCGCTGGCCAAGGTGACCCGCGAGAACGCCGGCCGGCAGGCCGTGATGAGCGCCCGCGACCAGAACCACGACCCGCGCAAGCCGCGGCCGCCGACGGCGCGAGGTTACGCCGCCGCGGGCTGACGCATCCGCGCGCGGACCCGATTCCACAGGAGTCAAACGCATGCCGCGCAACGAGCTGGTCCGCAGGGTTGCCGCGTTGACGGGGCTGGTGGTCGCGCTGGGCGTGGCCCTGCTGGTGCCCGCGACGCCGGCCTCCGCGCACGCGGAGCTGCTGTCCATCACTCCGGGCAACGGCGCCCGGCTGGCCGCCGCGCCGACCGAGGTCCGGTTGCGGTTCAGCGAGAAGGTGTTTCTGCCGCCCGGCGGCATCCGGGTGCTGGGCACCGGCGGCAAGACGGTGACCACGGAGCCGGCGCACACCGAACCCGACCGCCCGCAGGAGGTCGTGCAGCCGATGCCGGCCGGGCTCGGCACCGGAACGTACACCGTGGACTGGCGCGTCGTGTCGGCCGATTCGCACCCGGTGCACGGCGGGTTCGTGTTCATGGTCGGCACCGGCGACCTCGCCGGGCTGCCGCAGACGGGCGCGCAGGCCGACGGGGTGACCGCGCTGTCGGTCGGATACGCCGCGATGCGCTGGCTCGGCTACGGTGCGCTCGCCCTCTGCGGTGGCGGCGCCTTCGTGCTGCTGCTGTGCTGGCCCACCGGCTGGAGCCGGCCGCGGGTGCGCCGCCTACTGCTGGCGGGCTGGGCCGCCGGTGTGCTCTCGGCCGTCGCGGTGCTGTTCCTACAGGGGGCGTACACGGCTGGCGCGAGCATTGGTGACGTCTTCGACCCGGAACTGCTGGCGAGCACCTTCGACACCGACTACGGCCCTTGGGTGTTGGCTCGGCTGGCGTTGCTGCTCGCCGGCGGCGCGGGACAACTCATGGCGGTGCGCACGGGCGGCGGCCGGCGGTGGGCGATCACCGCGGCCGTGGCGCTGGGCATCGGGCTCCCGGCCACCTGGATCGGCACCGGGCACGCCAACGCGGACCTCACCGTGCTCACCGCGGCGGTCAGCGTCGGGCACCTGGCCGCCGTGAGCGCGTGGCTGGGCGGGCTCATCTTCATGGTGTGCTGCCTCGCCGATCGCGCGACGCCGCTGCCGGCGGACGAGTTCGCCACGGCGATCGCCCGCTTCTCGCACGTTGCGACGGCGGCCGTGGCGCTGCTCGTCGTGACCGGCGTGGTGCGCGCCTGGACCGGCGTCGGCACGCTCGCCGCGCTGGTCGGCTCGACCTACGGCGAGCTGCTCACCTTCAAGGTCGCCCTGACCGGCGTGATGCTGTGGCTCGGGTCCCTGTCGCGGGCCGTGGTGCGGCGACGCTACGCCGTCGCGGCCGGCGCCGACGAACCGGCCCTTCAGCGCGTCTCGCGCACCGAGCGGGAGCGTGAGCAGTTCGACCGGCGGCAGTTGCGCTGGTCGATGGGCGGTGAGATCGCGATCGGTACCGTGGTGCTGGTGCTGGCCACGGTGCTCGTCGCGACGCCGCCCGGCGCGCACAACCACACCGTGCCCGACAGCGTGGTCGTTGAGTTGGCCCTGCGCGACGCGGGCCAGGCGCAGGTGACACTCGACCCACCGCAGGTCGGGCCCACGTCGCTGTGGGTGGTGATCCGCGACGGTCAGGGCCGGCCGTGGGACGTCCCGGAGGTCACGGCCACGATGAACCTGCCGGAACGCTCCCTCGGCCCGCTGACCGTCTCGCTGGTCAGGTCGGGCGCGGGCAGCTTCGCCTCGCGCGACCTGCAGCTGCCGATGACCGGCACGTGGCGGTTGGCGTTGAAGGTCCGCACGACCGACATCGACCAGCAGACCGTGAACACCGACGTGGCGGTCTTCTGATCGACGCCGCACCGCCCGGTGCGCCGGTGCCGGCTCAGCGCACGCTGCCGGTGCGGGACGCGCGCTGGGTCCGGGCGGTCTTGGCCCACAGCACCACCGGCAGCTCCTTGCGCCGCTTGACGTTGAGCTTGCGGTACACCCGGGTCAGGTGCTGCTCGACCGTGCTGGCCGTGATGTAGAGCTTGCTGGCGATCTCACGGTTGGTGTAGCCCATCACCGCCAGCGACGCGACGCGACGTTCCGAGCCGGTCAGCGACTCGATGCCGCGGGCCTCGTCAGGCGTCGGTGTCGCGGTAGCGACTTCGCCCGCCAGCGACAGCAGGTCGCGGTGCAGCGGTTCGGCGCCACACATGTCGGCCACGTGCAGCGCCTGGCGGAACAGCATGCGGGCGCGCCGCTTCTGGTCCAGCGCGTTGTAGGCGCGGCTCAGGTCGGCCAGCACCCGCGCCTGCTCGAACCGGTCGCCGTACAGCTCAAAGATGTCCAGCGCTTCGTTCAACAGTGGCAACCGCTTGCCGGGCGGGGTCGCGGCCGCGAGCGCCCGCAGCGAGGCGGCGCGGGCGCGGGCGCTGCCGGTGCCCTGCCGGCTCAGCTGGTCGAGCACGAGCGACCGGGCCTGTTCGGGGTTGCCGAGCAGCTGCCAGGCCTCAGCGGCGCCGGCCCGCCACGGCACAATGCCGGCCACGTCCATGTCCCAGGCGCGCATCAGCTCACCGCAGGCCAGGAAGTCGGCGAGGGCAGCGTGGTGCTGGTCGGTGGCGAGGTGGTACTGCCCGCGCGCGTGCAGGTACGGCAGTCCGTAGCGGCTGAGGAAGATGGCCTCGGGCGTCTCCAGCGACAGGTGGCGGGCCGCCCGCTCGTAGTCGCCGCTGCGGGTGGCAGCGAGCACCAGGCTGCCCAGCGGCAGGCCGATGGCCACGCCCCAGGACTTCGAGCGGATCCGGGTCGACGCGGTCTCCGCGTGCCGCATGGCGGCGGCCAGGTCGCCCTGCCGGACAGCGGCCTCCGCGCGGGCGGCCGACACCAGCGCGTGTGCCGTTGGCATCCGCTCGACGTCGAGCTTGTCCTCCAACCGGTCGCACCACTCCCGAGCGAGGTCGCACCAGTCCGCGTAGATCAGTGTGTACAAGGCCAGTGTCGCGGACTCCTCGGCCCACGGCGTGCTGCCGCGCAGCAGCAGGTTGCGCAGGGTCTGCTCGGCGTGCTCGACGGCGGTCTCGGCGCGGCCACGGGCCATGTGGTCGGCGAGCGTGGCGGCGCAGTGCAGCCACGGGTCGACGCCCAGGGCCGTCGCGATGCCCGGCCGGTGCGCGGGCGGGCCGGCCGGTCGCCGTCGGGCGAGCGGGGGGTAGCAACCCGCCAGCCACAGCTCCAGGTCGCGCAGGTCCTCCTGCGGTTCGTGGTCGGCGTCCCGGAGCCGGTCGAGCAGGTCGACGGCGTCACTGGTGCGGCCGTGCCACAGCAGCGCCTTCACCAGCCACAGCTGGTCGGCGCGGGCCAGCAGCCCCGAGCGGGCGGCACCGATCAGCGACGTCAGCTGCTGAGCGGCGACCGCCGGGTTCACTGCCGACTCGCACTGGGTCAACTGCGCGCGCACCGCGGCCCGCCGGCGTTCGTCGACCGGCGCGCGCAGCGCGAGCTGTAGGCACTTGGCCGCCAGTTCGGGGGAGTGGTCGAGCATCGCCTGGTCGGCGGCCTCCTGCAGCATCGGCGCCGCCCACGCCTGCGCCGGCCGGTCGGCGGCGATCAGCTGCCGCGCGGCGTCGAGCGCCGGTGCCCCGCTGTCGTACAGCAGCCGCGCGGCCCGCTGGCGGAGCTCGGCGCGCTCGGTGGGGGCGATGTGGTCGAGGACGGCCAGCCGGCCCGCCTGGTGATGGAACCAGCCGCCGGTGAGCAGCCCACCGTCGTTCATCGCGGCCGTGGCCTGCGCGACGGCGTCGGGGTCGGCGTCGACCAGTCGAGCCACCTCTTCGGGCGCCGCGCTGCGGCCCAGCACCGCGAGCCCACGCGCGACCGACAGGAACGTCGGGTCGCCGCGGCGCAGGCAGGCCAGCAGCACCAGGCCATAGCCGGATGGGCTCGGTTCGCCGAAATCGACGTGGTCGTCGACCAGCGCCTGCAGCAGTTGCGGGTTGCCGCCGCTGATCGAGGCGTAGGAGGGTGCCACGCGGGCCGCGTCGGTCGGGTCGAGCCGCTGGGCAAGCAGTTGCTGTACGCCGTGCGGCGACAGGGCGTTGAGCTGCATCCGGCGGGCGTGCGGCTGGCGCAGCAGCTCGGCGCGGAACGGCAGGTGTGGCGTGCGCCGGTCGATCGTGTCGGTCAGCACCAACATGATGCGTGTCGTGGCCACCCGGCGGCTGAGGTGCAGCAGATACTGCAGCGACGGCGTGTCGGCGTACCCCACGTCGTCGACGCCGATGAGCACCGGCGTATCCGCCGCCATGTCGGCTAGGGCGGTGGACAGGCCGTGGAAGACCTGAACCGGCGCGGCGGCGTCCGGTCCGGCTGCCGAGGTGCCGGTGGACAGCAGCCGGTCGATCTCGGCGGCGACCTCGTTCGGCAGTGCGACACTCCGCATGAGCTGGGCAACCATGCCTAGCGGCAGGCTACGCTCCTCAGGCGAGCAGGCGGCGCTCAGCAGCTGGAAGCCGGCGCGTCGGGCTCGGTCGCCGAGCGTGAGCAGGAGCTGGGTACGCCCGACGCCGGAAACCCCTTCGAGCAGCACCACCCCACCTCGCTCCGTGCGGCAGCGAGCCAGCAGCGACTCCAATTTCGCCAGCAGATCATCTCGTTCGACCAAAGCCACGACAGTTTTCTCCCCGGTTTGTAAGCTCGTGTCCGTTTCTTTGGCGCCCTTTTCTTGTTTCCATGGATTCCCGCTCGCGCGGACCATGATGTCGATTCAGGTCGATGTCGTCGCAGAGTCGGTCGGCGCGGCGTTGCTCCGGTCGCCAGCATGGCGGTGATACCCCCATCGGCCACCCATTGGGCACCCATTTGCCTGGTGGGCGGCCCGGTCGCGAGGCAGTGCCGACGATGGACGGCAAGCAGCCCGGGCCCGGTGGGACAACCACCGGACCCGGGCGCCCGGGGGAGAGTGAGGTCTATTCCGCGATTCTCGTGCGTTGCGTCCAGCGGAAGACGGTTCCCGGGCCGCCGTCCAGTTCGATACTTTCGTCGGTACGCTCGAAATGCTCGTAGCCGCCGTGGTGCTCGATCTTGATCTTCTCGCCGGCGGCCGGCTCGGGGTGCACCCGCAATTCCTCGGGGAAATCGCGGGGACCGCCTTCGAGTCGAACCACGCGGTCGCTCTGATCGGGCACATTCATGTGCATCTGTTCGGTCACTAGCGCACCTCCATTTTGTCTCGTCGCCGTCGAAGAACGATGGGCTTGCGCCGCGACATGACGAACGTTACGGTTGCCCGTTTCGTCGGTGACACCCCTCAGTGGCCCCTGTTTTAGGCGGCGGCGGTGCTGGCGCGACGGTAGGCGAGCAGGCCGATGCCCAGCCCGGCGAGGCCGACGAACAGGCCGGCGACCGCCAGCCCGACCGCCGTGCCGTTGCTACCGGGCGCCGCGGCCGGGGTGTGGCCGATGATGTCGGCCCTCGCGGCGACCGCGTGCGAGCCGTCGGTCAGGGTCAGTACCGGCGCCGGGTGCTCGGGGTGCGCCTCGCCGGGGGTCGGCTCCTCGATCCAGCGCACGACGGTGCCGTCCGAGTAGGTCTGCAGCGCCTTGAATACGATCTTGTCAGTGTCGGGCAGCGAGCCCAGGGCCAGCTGGAACTGCTGGAACTCGCCGGCCTTGATGCCGCCGCCGGCCTCGGCCGTCCAGGTCACCTTGGTGACTGTCTCGTTCACGTCGCCGTCGTCGGTCTTGATCGGCGTCGCCAGCTTGGTCGTCGTCGTGGTCGCCGTCCAGCCGACGACCGGCCGCGTGGAGACCGACCCGATCGGGGCGTCAGCCGGCAGGCTGAGTTCGACTTTGACGGTGGTCGCGGCGTCCTGTTCGTTGGGCACCTGGAACGACACCGTCGCGTCACCGCCGCGTGACGCGGTGACGGGGTTGATCGTCACGTGCGCGGATGCGGAGGCCGCGAACCCGAGCACGGCCACCGCCGTAGCGGCGAGCACGACCGCCGCGCGCGTCAGTTGTAAACGGCACATACGGCACCCGATTCCTTTCTTGACGGAGGCAGGAGATACATCACCGGCCGGCAAGTACGGGTGGACCAGCACGGGATATTCGTCATAACATTCGCTGCGGACTCGGCCGGTGTACGTCTGAAACCGTATCCACGCCCCCGATTGGCAACAACCCGTAACTGACCCCGATAACTACCTTGTTCGATCGGCGCGGTCGTTTCTGCCAAACTCCGACGGAGCGTGATACGTGTCCGGACACCTGATCGGTCTTGTCGGCGCGGACCTGTCGACGTCGCTCAGCGCGGCCCTGTTCGAGGCAGAGGCCGACGCGCTCGGCCTGCGGCTGGTCTACCGGCTGCTCGACACCGACCGGCTGGGCGAGCACGCCGACCTCGGTGCCCTTGTGCGCATGGCGTGGTTCATGGGCTTCACCGGGCTCGACGTCACATACCCCTGCAAACGGTCCCTCATCCCGCACCTCGACGGGCTCGACGCCGACGCCACCGCGCTCGACGCCGTCAACATGGTGTCCTACCGCGACGGGCGCAGCACCGGCCACAACACCGACGGGCACGGCTTCGCCACGGCCGTGCGCGCGGCATTGCCCGGTGCGACCCTGGACCGGGTGGTGCTGCTCGGCGCCGGCGGCGCAGGCTCGGCGGTGGCCCACGCGCTGCTCGCGATGGGCGTCGCGCACCTCGTCGTGGTCGACGTCGACACCGCTCGCGCCGCCGGCCTGGTGACCTGGCTCGCCGGCGTCTTCCCGCGCGCCCGGGTCGAGGCCAGCGGCGATCCCGCCGAGGCGATGACGGGTGCCCCGGTCGACGGCCTCGTCAACGCCACCCCCATCGGTATGCAGGGACACCCAGGTGCGCCGCTGCCGCTCGACCTCCTGACGCCGCGGCTGTGGGTGGTCGACGTGATCTACCGGCCGTTCGAGACGGTCCTGCTGGGCCACGCCCGGACGCTGGGCTGCCGAACGGCGAACGGCGGCGGCATGCTCGTCCACCAGGCCGCTGCCGGGTTCCGCCTGCTGACCGGGCACACGCCCGACGCCGCCCGCATGACGGCCCATTTCCGTGCCGTCACCCGATGACCGTCGCCAGCGCCTTGTCCCCTCAGGGCGAGTTGTATCTGGTCAGCGCGGCGCGCCGAGGTGGCGCATCAACCTACTCGCAGCGCTCGCTCGGATCGTGGCCTGTCGCCAAACGGTGATGTGGCGTTTGCGGATGGTGTGGTCGGGAATCTGCGCGGATACCGGTTACCGAGGCGCGGCTTGAGCGGGAACGGCATAGCCGGCAGACCTCACCGTCGTCGGTGCCGACGTGCCGGCTCACACCAACACAGGAAGTACCGTGATCATATGGCCACCGAAATGCCGGAATCGAACGGAAGCACCCGGCTCGCCTACATTCTCGGTGTCCCACTGGACGATGACGTCGTCCGTCAGTGGCCACAGATGGGAGAGGTGGTACGGACCAACCGCCGCGTTGCGGAGGTCGAGGGAAACTTCCCGGAACTCACGCTGGAGGTCGGCCGGCGCCACCGCCTCGGCGACGTCGTCGTCGTGGAGTGGACCTGCAACTACGGCGACGGCCGGCTCTACCGCAACGTGAGCATCGGCGAACTGCGCGACGGAAAGGCGGTCCGGGTCACCGACTACTGGGGCGAACCAACGGAAACCCCGCAGTGGCGGGTTCCGCTGACCGCCCGCCTGGACATGCCACCCGATGGCATCTGGAAGGACGCCGAACACCTCCGCCATTACTGAAGTCGGATACTCATGTCTCAACGAAGACTGAGATGATCTCAACGAAGTAGGTAGCGGTGCTCGAAAAGTGAGCACGAGCGCCGCTTTCGCGAGGTCGCCGATTCTGGATGGGCTGGCGGTGACGTGTTGCAGGGCGCGGAACCTGTCCGGGCTCGCCGGCTCAGTGATGTCTATGCCGACCTTGCGCAGCCCCGATCGGCCGGCGGGGCCGCCGTCAGGGGCGCCAGCCCGGGAGGTGCCGCGCGGGCTCGGCCGGCCCGTGGTCGTCGGGGCCGGTCTCCCGGGCGGTCTCCAGGCTGGTGGAGCGGGTGCGGGCGTACCAGGTCAGCGTGGCGAAGACGACCAGGCCGATGAACAGCGTGTTGGCGCCCCAGACGAGCGTGCTGGTCACATCGGCGCGCGGCCGGTCGGCCCGCTGGAAGTTCGAGCAGGGGTGCCAGCGCGAGTAGTGCACGGCGGTGGCGTCGCCAACCACGACCCGGCGGTCGGCCGGGAACAGCATGGCGGTGGTCTCGCAGCGGGTGCCGTCGGGCAGGACGAAGACCGAGGTGTACCGCCACGGCGGGAGCCCGGTCGGATAGGCGTCGTCGGTGATCGTAACCAGCCCGCTGGTCGGGCCGGGCGGGAACTGGTCGACCTGCTGGACGTTCGCGACGGCCTCGCCGCCGTGGGCGTCCTCCCACGTTTGCCACAGGGCCACCCCGAACGCGGCCGTCATGAACGTGGTGCAGATGCCGACGAACCAGCGCAAGCCCCGCAACGACCGCATGCTGCCTCCCCCGCAGATGGTCACTACGAGGTGTACACCACCGTCGCCACCCGCCGATAGCATGCCGATCGGAGTACGGGACCCGGAGTACCCGCCCGCGACAGCCTCTTGACCAACGTCTCTGTGCTGCCGGATCGCCGACCACAGCGGACGAGCGTCGTTCCTCGGTGAACCTCGCGTACTGGACCGGGGAGGCGGGTAACCCGGCGGCCGCCCGCGGGGTCTGCCGAGGCCGTGCGGACCGACGGAACGCCTCGACGCGCTCCGCGCGGACGTCCACGGTGGAGGTCGGGGCCGCCGCGGTCGTTCGACGGCGGCCCCGACCGAATCGGTCAGGAGAACACGATCCGGTTCCAGCTCGTCCCGCAAACCCGCACGATGGCGCGCTGCACGACGCTGCCATTGATAGTCTTGAGTACCCACAGGGTCGTGATCTGGTTCGTCACGACCGTGCCCGGGATGCCAGCCGAACCGGCGTAGACCCGGTTCACCCAGACGTCGACCCGGTTCCGCGGTGTGCGCTGCAGGTGGAGCACCATGCCGTTGACGCGGCTCTGCAGCACGAAGTACGACTGCTGCGGTATCCACGTCGAGTCGACACACCCGGCCGGTGCCGCCACGGCCGGCGCGCTCGTCGCGGCCAGCCCACCGGCGGTCGCGAGCGCCAGCGCCCCCGCCAGCACCATGGCCCGCAAGCGTTTCGTCATCTCGCTTCTCCCTTGTCCGCCGCGCCCAGTGCGCGGCGCTTGTATTGGCGCACAGGCCGCTGCAGGTGGTCCACCGATCCGGCCTGCCGTCACCGGGGCGGGAGATCGATTCGGTCTGTTCGGTCCTGCGCCGGAGCGATACGGCCAGCCGATTCCGGGTCGTGGCCGACCGTGCCGCTCCGGCCACTGGCCGCCGACAGGTCGCCGAGCGAGGCGCCGAGCGGCCGGGTGAGCACGTACGCGATCCAGAAGGTCAGCACCTGTCCGGCGCCGAGGTGGTAGGCGAAGAAGGTAGCCAGGATCAGGCCACCGAAGATCAGCGCGCCGTTGCGGAAGCCCAGGTTGAGCGCCTCGGTAGCCAGTCACCGGCGGCGGTGTCGAGCGCGAACGTGGTCAGGATCGCGCCCCAGTAGAAAGCCTCGCGGCGGGGCGTGTCGATCGAGAGTCCGCCGGCCTTCCCACGGGGGGATGGTGCGATCGGCGCCGCGGGACCCGGACGCGCGTGCGCCGGCCCCGCGCGGCGTACGCGGCTATGCCGCGGGGCCCTCGGCTGGTTCCGTGCGGTAGATGTCGGCTGCGTCGGGGACCGTGGACATGCCCAGTTCCTTCGCCATGCTCGACACCGCTTGGGCCGCGACGGACGGATCGTGGCGGCCGTCGATGGTGAAGTACGGTGCGATGTAGCGTTCGTAATGCTGGCGGGCCTGCGTCTCGCTGAGGCTCGGGATGAGGGCGTTGACGTACCGGACGGCGAGATCCGGCTCGTCGCGGATCGTGCGCAGGGCCCGGCGGTTGGCCCGCACGAGGGCCAGCACCGCCGGATCGTCTGGCGCTAGGTGGGTGGGGTCCACGGCGACGCCTACCGTGGGGATCCTGAAGTGGTCCCCGACGAAGGCCAACAGCCGCAGGCCGTTCTCCTGGGCCGTGACCTCGGGCGCCAGGGTGCTGCCGACGAACGCCGCGTCCAGGGAGCCCTCGGCGAGCCGGCGGAGGTGGCCGCTGTAGTCGCCCGGTGCCATGACGACCGGCTGGACGTCACGGTCTGGATCGAGCCCGAGCGTCCTGAGCACGATACGGCAGAACCACCCGGGCGCGGTCTGCGGCGGGTGGATGCCGATCCTGCGGCCCTTCAGCTGCCCGGCCGACGTATAGGCGTCGCGGGCGAGCAGCCAGAACAGCGGCCGGTCGGTGTTGACGCACAGAACCGTCCACGGGATGCCGTCGGTCAGGCGCAACAGCACCGCCCGGCCTAGCCCGATCGTGGCAGTCCGCCGGAGCCGTTCGCGGTCCCAGGCACGTCCGTCGCGCAGGGCGACGTGGACGCCCTCCTGCTCGTAGTAGTTCTGCTGGTCAGCGACGTAAGCGACCAGTTCCTCGTGGATTCCCCGCTCGACGAAGGTCAGGTCGATGATGTGCACTGGGAGGACTCCGTTCCGGGGTGCGTCAGTCCATGACCAGTCCGCCGTTGACCGGCGCGGTCGTGCCCGTGATGAATCCGCTGTCGTCACCCGCGTAGTAGGCGACGGCCCGGGCCACGTCGTCGGGGGAGGCGATGCGGCCCAGTACCGTCTGGGCCGCCATGCGCTGCTGCTGTTCCTGATCGAGGGTGGCATGGAGGAGACCACCCACCGGCCCCGGGGCCACGACGTTGACGGTGATCCCGCGAGGCCCCAGCTCCTGCGCGACGAAGCGGGCGAACGAGCTCAGGGCCGCCTTCGCGGTACCGAGCGCGATCATGCCCTCATCCGGCCGCCGGCTCAACACGGCACCGAGGTAGACGATTCGTCCGTATCCGCGCGTGGTCATACCGGGGACAACGGCCTTCGTCACCAGGAAGGCCGCTCGCATCTCCTGTTCCACCTTGCTGCCCAGTTCGTCGACCGAGATCTCCTCGAACGACTTGATGGCGTACGGGATCAGGGCGCTGTGGACCAGGACCTCCACCTCGCCCATGGCGGCCCGGACCTGCTCGACCATGCCGAGCACGGCGGACCCGTCGCGCACGTCGGCCTGCACGGCCATCGCCCGGCCGCCGGCGGACCCGATCGACGCGACCACATCGTCCGCCTCGTCGCGGCTGCTGCGGTAGTTGACGACGACCCGCATGCCCCGCGATGCCAGCAACCGGGCCACAGCCGCGCCGATCCCCCTGCTCGCGCCCGTGATGAGGGCGACCCTGCCGCCCTGCTGAACGTTCGTCATGCCGGCCTCCGGGGAGTTTTGGACGTGCCCGGCGCAGAGGACCGGTCACCCGGCCCGGACGTCCCGCCGTGGGGGACCAGCGCCCCGCGCAGCACCACGTCGACGGTCCCGCGCAGCAGGTCGACGGTCTCGCGCAGCAGGTCGGCGCGCTCCGGTCGAGTGCGAGCGGCGGTTCTGAGGTGAGCAGCCGATTCTGGGCGCCGCGCGTGATGACGCTGAGTAGCTCGGGCGGGGCGCTCAGCGCGCTGAGCCGATGGCCGGTCTGGGGGAGGTCGTCGATCCGCCGGTACATCACCGCTTCGGCACGATCGGCCACGACGCGCTGATGGCCCAGGTGGCCCGGCGAGTGGTGGACCGGTCGGTATAGGCCACCGGCACGCCGTCGCCGCGACAACGCGATACACCTCGCGGTACAGCCCGCACAGCGTCTCCGCACCCAACCCCGGTTGCCATCGTGGCGGACGCTTGTCGTAGCCGAAGTCTGTACCACCGGTGCCGGCGGTTACCGGCCCCGCCGAGACATCGGCCTCGACATCGGCCGACACAGACCTTGCCTCGCGGCGGTCGGCGCCTTCCTCGGTGAAGGCCTGCACAAGCTTCTGGCGGGCCACCCGGGCACGCTCGGCCCGGGTGGCGATGGTGACCTCCTCCTGGGCCTGCCGCAGCACCTCCAGCCACGACTCCAGTTCCTCCTGTGCCCGCGCCTCACGCTGCTCGAGCAGACCGATCACCGACGGCATCGCACCCTCACCTTCCAGAGTCGACAACAACCGCCCGCTGTCTGCCCGACACATCCGCGATCATGCCCCGAACGCGAACGAACCCCTGCTCACCGAGCAGGGGAACGCCGATCACCAGTTGATGGGCCAGCCGGCCCGAGCCGGGCCGAGTCATGACACTGGTGCGCCGCCGTCCGCGACCACGAGGTCGGTTCGGTACACCTCGGCCGCACGGAATCCGGCGGTGACGCCCAGCTCGGCTGCGACCGTGTTGATAGCGGCGTCGCCGATCTTGAGGTCGGCCTGGCCGTCATCAGATCCCTTCCGTGGATACCCCGGCCTTCAGGCCGGGAGGAAACGGAACCCCTGCGGAGCAGGGCAGAGATAGCCGATTCGCCGCCAGGGCGGATCGGCGTCCACCGGCGTGTCACCGCAAGGTTCACAAATAGAACGGCCAAGATGTGTGGCATGTCCAGGACGGTGAAGCGGGCGTTCAAGTACCGCTGCTACCCGACCGACGTGCAGGCCGCTGAGCTGGCCCGGACGTTCGGGTGTGTCCGGAAGGTCTACAACCTGGCATTGGCCGCCCGTACCGAGGCGTGGACGCTGCGGCAGGAGCGGGTCGGCTACAACGCCACCTCGGCGATGCTGACCGCGTGGAAGCAGACCGAGGAACTCGCGTTCCTCAACGACGTCTCCTCCGTGCCGTTGCAGCAAGCCCTGCGGCACCTGCAAGCCGGGTTCACGAACTTCTTCGCCGGCCGGGCCTGCTACCCCAGGTTCAAGTCGAAGAAGAAGTCCCGGAAGTCGGCGGAATACACCACCAGCGTGTTCCGCTACCGCGACGGCAGGCTCACCCTGGCGAAGATGGCCGGGCCGCTGGACATCGTGTGGTCCCGGCCCCTGCCGGAGGGTGCGTCGCCGTCGACGGTGACCGTGTCGCAGGACGCGGCCGGGCGCTGGTTCGTGTCCCTGCTCTGCGACGACGTGATCCCCGACGCCCCGGCAGCGGCTGCTGCGGTCGGGGTCGATGCCGGGCTGGACAGTCTGCTCACCCTCTCCACCGGGGAGAAGATCCCCAACCTGCGGCACGAGCGCGCCGACCGGGTACGGCTGGTCCGCGCGCAGCGGAACCTGGCCCGCAAGGAGAAGGACTCCAACAACCGGGCGAAGGCCCGGGTCAAGGTCGCCCGCGTCCATGCCCGGATCGCCGACCGGCGCCGTGACCATCTGCACAAGCTGAGCACTCGGCTCGTTCGTGAAAATCAAACGATCGTGATCGAGGACCTGACCGTCCGCAACATGGTCCGCAACCACACCCTGGCCCGTGCCATCTCGGACGCGGCGTGGCGGCAGTTCCGCACCATGCTGGAGTACAAGGCCACCTGGTACGGCCGTGAGGTGATCGCGGTCGACCGCTGGTACCCGTCCTCCAAACTCTGCTCGGCCTGCGGCGCGCTGGCCGAGCAACTGCCGCTGAACGTGCGGTCGTGGACGTGCCGGTGCGGCACCGTTCACGACCGGGATGTGAACGCGGCACGCAACATTTTGGCCGCCGGGCTGGCGGTGTCGGCCTGTGGAGCTGGTGTAAGACCTCAACGGGAGTCCTCCCGGACGGGGCGGTCGGCGGTGAAGCAGGAAACCCCTGGGGTGACTCAGGGAATCCCCTCCCTTTTAGGGAGGGGAGGATGTCAAGAAGCCGCTCTCGTCGCCCTTGCTTGTGTAGAAGGCGACGACCTGAGCCACGTCCTCCGGCCGGCGATCCGCCCCAGCGGGGTCGCCGCGACCAATCGGGCCCTGACCTGCGGGGACACCTTCCCGGCGACTTCGGTTTCTACCACGCCCGGGGAGGCCACATTTGACGGTGATGCCGAAGGGGCCCAGCTCCTGGGCCACGTAGCGGGTGAACTTGCACCAGCGCTGCCTTGGACGAGCCGAGCGCGATCGTCTCCGCCCGCGGCTGCCGAGCCAGGCCGGTCGCGATGTGAACGATCCGGCCGTAGCCCTGGTCGATCATTGCCGGTGCGACGGCCTTGGTGAGCGTGAAGGCGGCCAGCCTCTCGTCGTGGAGCTTGCCGCCGAATTCCTCCCAGGTCATGTCCTGGAAGGACTTGATGGGAAACGGGATTCTGACAGTGTTGACCAGCACCTCGATCGCACCCCACTGCGCGGACACCGCCTTGACCAACTCGTCTACCTCGCGGGGGTCGCGCACATCGGCCCGCGACGCTATGGCCTCGCCGCCGGCGGCGCGGATCGCCTCGACCGCCGCGTCCGCGTCCGCGTCGCTGGACCGATAGTTCACCACCACCCGCATGCCCCCCGAGCTGAGATGCGGGCTCGTCCGGTCCTACTCCCGATGGTCAGCCTGGATCTTGGCGCCGAGGTGCTCCTGGCCGCGGACCGGCCCGGCCCGTGGTGGCTGCTGCTCGGCAGCCACCGCCGCATCATCCCGACCTGGAGCATGCGGTCCGCTGGTCGTCGAGCGCGACCCGCACCACCGCGGCGATGTTGTTGCTCGCGGCCGGTTTCGGCACTGGCGTCGCAGCGTGCACCTCACCGTGCGGCGCACGCCGGAGGTGATCGCCGCACTGCTGCTGGCCGCCCGCGACCACACCGGCCGCCTGCCGCGGCGGTCGGCCGGGTGGCACGTAGCAGACACGGTCCGGTGGTCACGGCGCTTGATCCCCGGAGTTGTCGTCGCGGTGGTTTTGGCTCACGGGCCAGGGGGAAGAGGGTGGGGCATGCGCCGGTACGGGACGCGGCCTGGCGTCGGGTGGTTGCTGAGGCGTGGCTGCAGCACCGACGGGTTTCGATCACTGCGCTAACGGCGGGGAAGGAACCAGCCCGGCACGCACGACCCGAGGGTGAGGCCCTGCGGGGGCAGGCACCCTTCAGCTCGGTCACGTCCCGGCGGCGACAGGCCAGTCCTGTGTTCGGAGTGCCGCCGGGGGCGGACAGGGCATCGGAAGGCGTCGGCTCGCGGACTGACCAGCTACGTGCCTGGGGTCGCGCCAGAACGTGAACCCGTCCCAGAGGGGAACCTATGTGCAAGCCATCACCGTAGGAGACCGTGCCGCCGGCGCCGCCGGGCTCACGCTGTCCGACATCCCGTACCCCCACGCGTCCGAAAACGACGTGATTGTGCGCGTCCACGCGGCTGGGTTCACCCCGGGGGAACTGGACTGGCCGGGCACGTGGACCGACCGTGCCGGCCGTGACCGAACCCCGAGCGTACCCGGACACGAGCTGTCGGGTGTTGTCACCGAGTTGGGTTTCGGCACCACCGGCTTGACCGTGGGCCAGCGGGTGTTCGGAATGGCTGACTGGACCCGCGACGGATCGCTGGCTGAGTACACCGCAGTGGAAGCGCGCAACCTCGCCCCCCTCCCGGCGGACATTGACTTCACCGTGGCCGCCGCCGTGCCCATCTCGGGGCTGACCGCCTGGCAGGGCCTGTTCGACCATGCAGAGCTAAAGACCGGCCAGACCGTCCTGATCCACGGCGCCGTGGGCGGCGTCGGCTCAATCGCGGTGCAACTGGCCCATGAACTGGGCGCCCACGTGATCGGCACCGGTCGTGCCGCGGACCGGGAGGCTGCACTTGGGCTGGGTGCGGACGCGTTCGTGGACCTGCAGGCCGACCGGCTGGAGGAGGTCGGCGAGGTCGACGTGGTGTTCGATGCAATCGGGGGCGAGGTCCTCGAACGCTCGGCCCCGCTGGTGCGCGCTGGCGGAACGCTGGTCACGATCGTCGGCCCGCCGAAGGTGCGGCCTGCTGACGGCCGTTCGATCTTCTTTGTCGTCGAGCCGGACCGGTTCCGGCTGGCGGATCTCGCCGAGGGGGTGCGGTCCGGGCGGCTGAAGCCGATCATCGGGGCCGTGCGGCCGCTCGCAGAGGTGCCGTCCGCGTTCGCGCCCGACCGCAGGGTGCCCGGCAAGATGATCATCCGGGTCGCGGAAGGCGGATAGCCGATCGGCCACCGGGCTGGTCCGGGCGGCCTGCCCTGACATGTGAAGCCTGGGGGAGACCGGACTGTGTGGACGCTCACCTGCGGAAGCACAAGAGAGCCGGCGACGGGAATCGAACCCGCATGGTCAGTTTGGAAGGCTGACGTCCTACCGTTGAACGAGCGCTACACCGCGCGGGAACGTCTGCGCGGAGGGCAACGCCCGGCGCGGCATCGCCCTGGCGCGAAGGTGTGCCTTCTGCGCGTGCTCGTTACACCGCCGGGCTATCGGCGGCCGCCTGCTGCGGGTCCGCTCTCGCGCAAGCCGCCACCGCAGTGTGTAGTCGGTCGGGCGCGGGGAAGTAGATGACCAGCTTGAGGGCCGGATCGGCCAGCTGGACCCGGACTGGCCGGACTGGTACGCCGAGTACATGGTCCGGGAGCAGGCCGGAGAGGAGCTACCCGAGCGATGAGCGACCACGACGTGATCGTCCTGGGCGGGGGCTCGCCGGGCGAGCACTGCGCCGGCGAGCTGGCCGACGGCGGTCTGCGCGTGGCCCTGGTCGAGCGGGATCTGGTCGGGGGCGAGTGTTCGTACTGGGCGTGTATCCCGTCCAAGACGCTGCTGCGGCCCGGCGAGGCGGTGCACGGCGCTCGCGAGGCGGCGGCCACGGCGCGCGTCGACGTGCAGGAGGCGCTGGCCTACCGCGACGTCATGGTCTCGGACTACTCCGACGCCGGGCAGCAGCAATTTCTGGCGGGCAAGGGCATCGACCTGATCCGTGGCACCGGCCGGCTGGCCGGGCCGGGTGTGGTCGAGGTCGATGGCGTGCCCCACACCGCCCGGCACGTGGTGGTGGCCACCGGCTCGGACCCGGTCATACCGCCCGTCCCGGGCCTGCGCGAGCTGCACGGCATCTGGACCAACCGCGAGGTGACCGGTATGAAGGCTGTCCCGCGTCGCCTGCTCATCCTCGGCGGCGGGCCGGTCGGCGCCGAGATGGCCCAGGCCGCCCGCCGCCTGGGCAGCGAGGTGGCCCTGGTCGAGGGCGCCGGGCATGTGCTGACCCGCGAGCCCGAGCCGCTGGGTCAGGCGCTCGGCGAGGTCCTGCGGGCCGACGGCGCCGAGCTATTCCTGGGCATGCGCGCGACCGCCGCGCGGCGCGACGGCGCGGACTACGTCCTGACCCTCGATGACGGTCGCGAACTGCGTGGCGACCACCTGCTCCTGGCCACGGGCAGGCGTCCGCGGATGCCCGCCGGCCTGGACTCGGTCGGCGTCACCGCCGGCCCGCACGGCATCGGAGTCGACGCGCAATTGCGCGCCGGCGAGCGGCTGTGGGCCATCGGGGATGTCACCGGCATACGGCTGCTCACCCATGTCGGCAAATACCAAGGCGAGGTCGTCGCCGCGAACATCCTGGGCGAGCCCCGCGAGGCCCACTACGAGGCCATACCGGACGTCGTCTACACCGACCCGCAAGCGGCCGCAGTCGGCGCCACCGAGGCCGCTTTCAGCGCCACCGTCCCGGTGTCCGAGGTGGCCAAGACGGCCACCTACACCCACGCCTACGCCACCTCCAACGGCTTCCTGACCTTGCTGTCCGACGGCGACCGGCTGACGGGCGCCTACGCGCTCGGACCCGAGGCCGGAGAGTGGCTGCAGCAGGGCACCCTGGCCATCCGCGCCCGTGTGCCGCTGCCAGTGCTGCGGGACGTCATCCAGCCCTTCCCCACCTTCTCAGAGATCTACGTCGCCGCGCTGAAGGCGCTCCGCGGCCAGATCACGGCCGCCCGCGGGCCGGCCACGGAGGGATCGCTATGACATCCGCCGATTACGCAGGAAACGCCAAGGACAGTCCCCTCGCCCCGATCACCGCAACATCGCCTGCAGACCCCGTCGTAAGCGGGGTCTGAGTCCCAACCAGTGGAGGTGCTAGATGGCCGAGCTCACACCGCCCGCAGGGCCAATGGTGCTGGCCCATTTCATCGTCTCGGACGATGTCGAGCGCTCTCGGCGCTTCTACACCGAAGTACTCGGCGGCAGGGTGGTCTTCTCCGGAGCGCCGACCTATGTCGCGCTAGCCAACAGCTGGATCGTCATCAATGTTGGTGGAGGCCCGACCGACGACAAGCCCGCGGTCACCCTGGAGACGCCACGCGACCCCGACCGGGTCAGCAGCTTCCTCAATATTCGGGTCGCGGACATTCAGGCCGTGTACGCCGAATGGAGCGCCCGGGGTGCTCAATTCCTGACGCCGCCGAAGCAGCACCAGTACGAGATGCGTTGCTACATCCGCGATCCCGATGGTTATCTGATCGAGGTGGGGCAAACCACCGACCCAGAGGGGGACTGGTCGCCGTGGTTGCCGTCTCCCTCGGTGTCATGAAGACGGCGATGGTCGACGCCTCGTCATCGGATTCCTTCCGTGGAAACCCCCGCCTTCAGGCGGGGGAGGAAACGGAACCCCTGCGGAGCAGGACAGGAACGGCTGATTCGCCGCCATGGCGGATCGGCGTCCACCGGCGTGTCACCGCAAGGTTCACAAATAGAGCGGCCAAGATGTGAGGCGTGTCCAGGACGGTGAAGCGGGCGTTCAAGTACCGCTGCTACCCGACCGGCGCGCAGGCCGCTGAGCTGGCGCGGACGTTCGGGTGTGTCCGGAAGGTCTACAACCTGGCATTGGCCGCCCGTACCGAGGCGTGGACGTTGCGGCGGGAGCGGGTCGGCTACAACGCCACCTCGGCGATGCTGACCGCGTGGAAGCAGACCGAGGAACTCGCGTTCCTCAACGACGTCTCCTCCGTGCCGTTGCAGCAAGCCCTGCGGCACCTGCAAGCGGGGTTCGCGAACTTCTTCGCCGGCCGGGCCCGCTACCCGAGCTTCAAGTCGAAGAAGAAGTCTCGGCGGTCGGCGGAGTACACCACGAGCGCGTTCCGGTTCCGTGGCGGCAGGCTCATCTTGGCGAAGATGGCCGGGTCGCTGGACATCGTGTGGTCGCGGCCGCTGCCGGAGGGGGCGGCGCCGTCGATGGTGACCGTGTCGCAGGGACCGGACCGGGCCGGACCAGGACCAGACCAACCAGGACCAGATCAGGCATCTCAACGACCTGATCGCCGTGTTGGACACCCGGATCGCCGCGCCATCGCCGAGCGGTCCGCGCCGATCCGGTCGGCCGGCGCGGCTCCGTCCAGGGCCCGCCGGGGGCGGCTGTTGGCCCGGGCCAGCCACTCGGCCAAGTGCGGCAGGCGGTGGCGGACCGGCCCCGCGGCGGCGTCGACGCCGAGGTCGCCGACAGGCGCAAGATCTCATACACGTTCGGCGTCGCGGACCCGTCACCGGCCCAGCTCGATCAGCTCACCGCGTGCTGGGAGCAATACCGAATGAACCTGCCACCGGACATGACGAATGAGCTGTACGGCAACCGGGTCCGTATCGAGTCGGCGCCCGCGCGGAGCTAATCAACACACTCGGCGAGGTTCCTGGTCGGCGCTGTACCCGATTCAGGAACTCACGGAGGGGCCGCAGGCCCGAGGCCTGGATCACGCACGAGCAGTTTCGCCGAGCGGGTGCCTTGCCGGTACCGGACGGGTTCATCCGGATCGTGCAGAAACTGGCGGTGTCGAGGAGGACGGCTCGATCGGGGCTATACCTAGTCCTCAAGGACCGTTGGGACGTCGACCGGCTGTGCTGAGCACCCCGCGAACCACCTAGTGCATGAACAGGTCCGCCAACAGCTCACAGCGTGTGCGGCGAGGTTTGGCGCGGTACAGGGTCCGCAGCGCACGAACGAAGCGAGGCGGGGGGGGGGGGGGGGGGCCCGGGCCCCCCCCCCCCCCACCCGGCGGCGGGGTTGGCGCGGCGGCCCCCCCCCCCCCCCGCCTCCGAACCAGGTGATCGGGACCTGGAGACGGCGACGATGACGCAGATCAGGAGGAACACAGTTGCCTCAACACTCCCGGCCTCGGTGTCCAGTGATAGGTAGCGCCTCATAAACGCGCTCGAACAGGTCTTGGACCGAGGAACCTGCGCGGGGTTTGACTGTGCATGCCGAAACAGGCAGCGACAAGGAGGGTTGTCATGCCCGATCGCATCCTCATTCGCAACGGTCTCGTGCTGACGATGGAACCCGGTGACCGGCCGCGCCGCGCCGATGTACTGGTGGAAGGAACTCGCATTGTCGAGGTCTCCGACCACATCCCGTCCGCGGACGCCGACATCGTCGACGCGACACGCTGCATCGTCATGCCCGGAATGGTGGACACGCATCGCCATGTCTGGCAGACGCAGCTGCGTGGTGTGACGTACGACTGGTCACTGAAGGACTACATACGCTCGATCCGCTTCCAGGCGGCCGTGCACTACCGCCCCTACGACATGTATGTCGGGAACTACCTCGGCATGCTCGAGGCCATCGATGCCGGTGTCACCACCGTCCTCGACTTCTCGCATTGCATCAATACCCCGGAACACGCCGACGCGGCGCTGCAGGGGACCAGGGAGTCCGGCATCCGGTCGATGTTCGCGCTGGGGCTCAACGACGTGCCGGTAGCGGACGTCTACTTCAACACCCTCGCCCAGCGTGTCGAACACGCCCGCAAGTTGCGCACCAACGAGCTGTCGTCTGACGCCGGTCTCGTCACCATGGGCATCAGCCTCAGCGATGTGCTGGTGGCGGGCATCGAGCGCGTTACGCATGAGGTCGCCACGTCCCGGAGCCTCGGTCTGCGGATCACCTTGCACGCCAACGCGGTGATGTTCCCGCAGCCGGTGTCCGAGGTCGCCTTTCTGGAACAGGCGGGCCTGCTCGGACCAGACCTGGTCTGGGTGCACATGAACCAGACAACCGACGACGAGTTGCGGCGCGTCGCCGATACCGGCGGATCGGTCTCCACCACGCCGGAGACCGAAATGCAGATGGGCATGGGGCACCCGGCGCACGGGCGGTTCATGGCCGTCGGCGGCGAGTGCACGTTCGGTTGCGACGTGATTTCCAACAACTCCGGCGACCTGTTTCCACAAGTCCGCCTGGCCCTGCAGACGGAACGGATGCTGCGCAACGATCCGGAGCTCGCGCGGTACCACGGTCCGGACCTGATCAACCCGTCCGCGTTGTCCCACCTGGAAGGCGCGACCATCAACGGCGCTCGGGCACTTGGGCTCGATTCCCGAGTCGGCACCCTCACCGCCGGCAAGGAAGCCGACATCATCGTGATCCGCGGCGACGCGCCCAACATGCTGCCCGTAAACGACCCGGTTGCCGCCGTCGTCATGCACGCGCACGCGGGCAACGTCGACACCGTCATGGTCGCCGGCCGCGTCCTCAAGCGAGCCGGCCGCCTGCTGGCGGACCCGGCTGCGCGGTTGCGGCTGATGGACGAGTCGCACGCGCACCTGTTCGAGGCGATCGAGCGGACCGGTGGGCTCATCCCACAGCCGCCTACGCCGCTGCCCTGGTGACGGCCAGCCCCGGATCCAGCCATCCGCACCGATCTGCGGCCGCGCGAGCTGCGGCGCGCATGGCGGTGACCGCGGGGCGGCTCGCGGTATCCCGGCGCCAGACGAGTTCCCACTCGAACACCGGCGTCGGCTCGACCAGGCGCCGCACGACAAGGCCGAATCCTGGGTCAGGGCAGGACACCGGCCAGGCGGACACGCCATCCAGCTCGCTGACCTGCTCGAGGATGGCCGACAGGGGCACCTGGGCGCACCGCACCGGTCCGGGGTCGACGCCCGCTTCCCTCAGGAAGCCGACCACGAAATCCACCCAGTCGGGGGTGTGCTCGGTGCTGCCGAACACCCAACGTGCCGAGCCGAGCGCAGCGACCGGCAGGGGATCCCGGGCGGCCAGAGAGGAGTCCGCGCGCATGACCACCCGTACCGGATCGAATCGGACGAGTTCGCCGGCGAGGCCGACCGGCAGCCGGGTACGCCGGCCGAGCGCGACATCGAGCCGGTCTGCCTGGACCTCGGCGAGCTGCCGTGGCATCCCCGCGATGCCCTGCGCCACATCCAGGTGCGGATGCAGGCGGCGCATCTCTCGCAGGATCTTCGGAAGGGTGTCGAGGCCGTCGACGATGGTCGCGACGCGGACCGGTGCCGGCGCGGTCGCGGCGCGCAGCGCCTCGCTCGCGGCGGCCAGCAGTTGCCGCGCCGGGGCGAGGAAAAGGACGCCGGCCGGGGTCAACTCGACGCGGCGGGTCGTGCGAACCAGCAGCTGGGTGCCCAGCAATTCCTCGAGGTGGCGGATCTGGGCGGAAAGGGACGGTTGCGCGATGTACAGACGCGCAGCCGCCCGGCCGAAGTGAAGCTCTTCGGCAACCGCCACGAAGTAGCGGACCAGACGCAGGTCAAGGTCCATATGGGGAGTGTAGAAGGCCATGTTGGCGCTCCGGGTCATTCATTCAGCGCGGATTCCGGGTCGCAGCGACTGCGGCGACCGGGAAGCTTGGCTATTCGTCCAGAACAGTGCGAAACCAGGCACCGGACTCGGCGCCGAGCGCTCGGTAGGCGGCGATGAATTCGGACCATGCCGTGTCTCCGTGCCAGGGGTGCGGCAGCAGTTCGGCGGGAAGCCCCGGGTCGGCGAACGGGAACCGCCGATAGCTTCGCACCAGGTTGACCCGGGTGGCGAGGGCGTCCGATCCGCGGCTGGCGCCCGAGTGCACACGCCGGAAGGTGGGCCGCCAGTCGGCGAGCCAGTCGCGGTACTGGCCGTTCAGTTCCGCCAGTTGCCAGCAACGATGTGCCATCTCACGATCGCTTTCCCGGCTCCCGGTGCGCGCCGTCAGCTGGGTCAGGTGCAGGCCCGGCTCGTCTGCCGTCAGCTCGTTCGCCAGTGCCGTGACGCGGCCGGCGTGATCGCGCGGCGACACCCAGGTCGCGGGGGCCAGGGCACCGTACCCCAGGAAGGCCAGGCGATTGCGAAGCACGTCCCGAACGCCCCGTCGGTCCTCGGGCACCTGGTAGGTCACCAGGTGCCAGGTGCCGTCCCATGCAGCGTCGTCACGGTTGAAGATTCGCTCGCGACCCTCGTCCAACATGGACAGCCCCTTTGGCGTGAGCGAGTACATGACCGTGCGGCCGCTGCGCTCGGAGCCGAACCAGCCCTCCGTGCGCAGCCGCGTCATCGTTGCCCGAGCCGCGTCGGGTTGCACTCCGAACGGCGCAAGCAGCTGGCACAGCTGCGACAGGCCGATCGCCCCGCCCTCGTAGCGGATGAAGTCACCGAACAGGTCGAAAACGACAGATCGCGTGTTGCGTACCGCATCGGCCATCACCGCCGCCGTAGGAGGGGTCGGATCGGTCGTGGGCCGCGACCTCGAGTATTTGTGACAAACCTCTGACGCACATATCAATGTTGTCACACATTGCGCCGGCTGGCCAAGGGCCTGGCGCCCCTGACCATGAACGACGCGAGAAAGGCAAGGCATGAAAGTCGCTATCGCCGGCGGCGGTCCCGGGGGGCTGTTCCTCGCGATCCTGCTGAGGCGGGCGCGTCCCGACATCGAGGTCGTGGTGTGGGAACGCAACCGCGCCGAGGACACGTTCGGCTTCGGCGTCGTCTTCTCGGACGCGACCCTGGCTTCGATCAATGACGCTGACCCGGTCCTGCAGCAGGCCCTGGTCGACCACGGCGCACGTTGGGACACCATCGAGGTCCGAATGAAGGGAGAACGCTGGACGGCCGGCGGCAACGGCATGGCGGCCGTGGGCAGAAAGACGCTGCTGGCGCTCATGCAACGACGCGCCACCGAGGCCGGCGTCAATGTCCGCTTCCGTACCGAGGCGGGGCTGGCAGACACCGCCGACTTCGACGTCGTCGTCGCCGCCGACGGCGCCAACTCCAGGCTGCGTACCCAACTCGCCGAGCACTTCCGACCCAGCTGCGAGCAGGCCACCGCGAAGTTCATCTGGCTCGGCACCACGCATGCCTTCCCAGGGCTGACATTCCTGCACGAGCAGAGCCCGGACGGCGTCTTCGCCGTGCACGGCTACCCGATCGACGCGCGCACCGGGACCTTCATCGTGGAGACCGACGAGGCGTCATGGCGATCGGCCGGCCTCGACGAGTTCGACGTCACGCAGCCTCCCGGCCCTAGCGACACCAAGTCCAGAAGGTATCTGGAGAAGCTCTTCGCCGAGCACATCGGCGGGACGTCCTTGCTGGTCAACAACTCGCGGTGGGCGAACTTCCGCACCCGCCGCGCGGCCACCTGGCGGCATGGCAACGTGGTGCTCCTGGGCGATGCCGCCCACACGGCTCATTTCTCGGTGGGCTCCGGCACCAAGATGGCCATGGAGGACGCCATCGTGCTGGCCGACTGTCTGACCACCGTTGACGACCTCGACGAGGGACTGGGCCGCTACGAAGAGCGCGCCCGGCCGTCGGTGGAGAAGATTCAGCAGTCGGCCGCGCCCAGCCTGGCCTGGTGGGAGCACTTCGGACGGTCGTACCAGGCGTTCGATCCGTGGCAGTTCGCCTTCCACTTCTTCTCCCGCACCCTCCCGGTGGACCGCCTGGAACGCCGCGATCGACGCTTCGTCGAAGCGGTTCGGGCGCGATGGGTCGGCGAGCATGGCGCGCCGCCGCTGCACAGCCCGGGTCGGCTGGCTCACGAAAGCGTTGCCGGCCGCGTCCTGCCGACCGACCCGGGCGGTGTGCTGGCGCCGTGCGAATCTGGACAGACCCTGCGGCTGCCGCTGCACACGGCTGCGCCCGCGTCCAGGTCATCGAGCGCACCCTGGGCGCTTCGCACCACCGCCCCTGACCGCACCACCGAGATCGCCGATGCGGCGGCCCAGGCGGCCTCCGCCGCCGCTCAGGCCGCCCTCGTCGTCGTCGACGGCGGAACCCGTTTCACCCGCGCGCTGCTCAGCGAGGAACTGCGCCTCGCATACGGAGCGACCACCGCGATCGTGGTGAATGCGGGGGAGCCCGAGGTCGCCGAGACGGCCGTCCTGTCCGGACGCGCAGACTTCGTCGCCATCACGAGCGAGGATCTGCCGTGGTGGGCGCGGTCAGGAGGCGGAGACCTTCGTGACTGAGACCATCGCGATCGAGCGGCCCGGACTCGACGCGCTCTTTGCCCCGCGGCGCTGCGCCGTGCTGGGCGCCTCCCGGCAGCCGGGAAAGCTCGGCGCCGTGATGGGCCGCTCCCTGGCGGCCGCCGCCGGCGGCGTGGCGCTGATCAACAGCCGCGCTCCCGACCCTCGGGCCGGCATCCACGGCGACCTGCGTCAGGCCATCGACGTGGGCGGACCGATCGACTTCGCGGCGATCTGCCTGCCCGCGCCGGCGTGCCCCGATGCGGTCCGCGAGGCGGGGGCCGCCGGGGTCCGCGCCGTGCTGGTCTGTGCGGGGGGATTCGCGGAGAGCGGACCATCGGGCCTCGCGCTCCAGGACGAGCTGCGCCGCGCGGCAGCCGAAGCAGGCGTTCGGCTCCTCGGACCGAACACGTCCGGCTTCGTTGTCCCCGGCCGTCACCTCGTGGCCAGCTTCGTACCCGCAATGAGCCATGTGCTCCCGGGACGGATCGCGGTCGTGGCAGCGAGCGGCGGCGTGCACCACACGATCGCCTTCATGCTGGCCGCTCATGGCCACGGCATCAGCTTGGGGGTGGGTCTGGGCAACGCGGTCGATGTCGGCACCGCCGACGTGCTGGATTACCTCACTCGGCACGAGGAGACGGCGGCGGTCGCACTGCACGTCGAGTCGATCACCGACGCCGCCGCGTTGCTGCCGACGGTGGAGCGTCTCGTCGCCGACCGGCCGGTCGTTGCCTCGGTCGTCGGCCGCCACGACATCGGTGCGTTCGCTCGGTCGCACACCGGTGCACTAGCCACATCGTGGCGTACCGCCCGGGCCGCACTCCGCCAGGCCGGTGCGGTGCTCGTCGACGACGAGCGGGCACTGATCGACGCCGTTGTGGCGCTGTCCCACACGAGGCTTCGCCCTTCCCCGCGTCCTGGCATCGCCCTCGTCACGGCGCAGGCCGGCCCTGGCCTGATCACCCTTGACCAGCTACGTGGGCGCGGCGTCCACGTCCCCGAACTCGCCGCCGCCAGCCGCGAGCGCCTCGCCACCGTGCTTCCCCCACTCACCTATCAGGCCAACCCGGTCGACACGGGGCGCCCCGGTCCGGGCTTCGCGGACGTCCTCGACATCACCGCCGAGGACCCGGGCGTGGACCTTGTCGGGGTGTACGCCCTCATCGAGCCCGGCGCCGTCGACCTGCCCGCGGCGCTGGCCGCCCGGACCCGCCCGGAGTCAGCGCCCACGATCGTCGGCATCGGCGGCGCCGGTGACGACGTCTCCCATACGGCGCGCCGCCTGCTCGACGCGGGAATCGTCTGCGTGTCGGGGCCAACAGCCCTGGCCACGGCGCTGGCCGCGCTGGCCGACGACGCGAAGGCGCGCGACCGGTTGCGTCGTGTCCCCGACCGCGACGCCAGCCGCCCGTCGACGATCGGGTTCGCTTCGTCCCGCGGCTGGGACGAGCAGCAGATCAAGATCGCTCTTGCCGGGCTGGGCTTGAACGTGCCGCCAGGACACCGCTGCGCTTCCCGCGATGAGGCCAGGCAAGCGCTCGCTGCACTGGCCACGCCGGTCGCGGCGAAGATCCTGCGGCCGATCATCGCGCACAAGACCGATGCGGGCGGTGTCTGCCTGAACCTGCATACCGATGCGGACATCGTCGCCGCCTGGGACGCACTGGCAGCCATCGGCGCCAGGGAGGTGCTCGTCGAAGCCATGAGCCCAGCCGGGGTCGACCTCGTTGTCGGCGCCCGTCGCGACCCAGCGGTGGGGCCGATCGTCCTGGTCGGTCTCGGCGGCACCGCGGCGGAGGTGCTGGGCGATGTCGCCGTCCGTCTGGCACCGCTCTCCGTCGTGGAGGCCGCCACCATGATCGAGGACCTGGCCGGTCGCGCGCTGCTCAACGGCCACCGCGGCGGCCCCGTGCTCAGGGTCTGCGAACTCGCGGAGACGTTGGCGTTGCTCGGCGACGTCCTCACCGAGCATCCCGACGTGTCGGACATAGAGATCAATCCCCTTCGACTCACCCACGACGGCCTGTGGGTGCTCGACGCCCTGACGACACACCTGGACCAAGGAGGGCATTAACCGTGACAACCTTCGCGCGTACCGGCGGCGAGCAGCCGGCGCGGGCTGCTGAGCAGGGGTGGATCATCGGTACCGATGTCGGGGGAACCTTCACCGACCTTTGGGCGCGCTCACCGGACGGACTGTCGTACGTCTGCAAGTCGCCGACCACAGCCGACGTCGTGACGGGCGTCGTCAACACCGTGCACCTGCTGGCCGAACGTGTGAAGATGACACCCGTCGACCTGTGCCGCCAGGTGACACGGTTCGGGCACGGCACCACGGTCGGCCTGAACGCGTTGCTGACCGGAGCATCGGCGCGCGTCGGCCTCATCACCACGCTGGGCTTCGGCGACGTGCTGGAGATCGGCCGGCTGCGCCGCGGCACGGCCGATCTGCGCGGTCTCGAGCGCGGTGACTACTTCCTGCGCGGCCGGACCCCACCGCTCGTACCCCGGGAACTGGTCATGGAGGTCGAGGAGCGGGTGGGCCCGCAAGGGCAGGTCCTCGTCCCGTTGCGCAAGGAGTCGGTACGCGCCGCGCTACGGACTATCGCGGATGCTGAGGTCGACGCAGTCGCGGTCTGCCTGTTGTGGGCAACCGAGAACCCCGCGCACGAGAACGCGGTTCACGACCTGGTGACGGAACTGATGCCGGATGTGTTCGTCAGCCTCTCGCACGTCGTGGCGCCCGCCGTGGGCGAGTACGCCCGCGCGTCCACGACGGCGGCCAACGCGGCGCTGGGTCCGATCGCCGGCCGGTACCTGCTGCGTCTGCAGCGGGAACTGCAGGCGTTGGGCATGCGTGCACCGATCATGATGACCACCAACGCCGGTGGTGTCGTGCCGGCCGACGCGCTGACGCAGCAGCCGGTGCAGGGTCTGCTCAGCGGGCCGGCGTCGTGCGTGGTCGCTGGTCAGGCGCTCGGCGCCGCGCTGGGCCGCTCCAATGTGCTGACCCTGGACGTCGGCGGCACCAGTTTCGATGTCGGCGTCGTGGTTGACAGCGCGCCGCTGCTGCGCGACGACGTCACGTTCGGCGGAGCGGACATGCTGGTGCCCAGCGTGGACGTGGCCAGCATCGGCGCGGGCGGGGGTTCGGTGGCTGTGGTTGCCGACGGCTTGCTCACCGTCGGCCCGCGCAGCGCGGGCGCCGCTCCGGGTCCGGTGTGCTACGGCAAGGGCGGGACCGAGCCCACGACCACCGACGCTGATCTGCTCCTGGGCGTCCTGGACGCCGCGCGATTCGACAGCGGGGGGATCCGGCTGGACATCGATGCGGCCCGCGATGCGATCCGAGAACGCATCGCATCGCCCCTCGGGCTGAACCCGATGCAGGCCGCCCTCGCGATCCGCCAGGTCTTCGATGCCGCGATGGCGGATCTGCTGCGTGCGGTCACGATCGAACGGGGCCATGATCCGCGCGAGTTCGTCCTGGTAGCCGGCGGCGGCAGTGGCCCGTCGCACGCGTGGGCCCTGTGTCGTGAGTTGGGACTGGACGGCTTCGTCGTGCCGCCGACCGCCACCGCACAGTCGGCTTTCGGGGCCGGTACGAGCGAACTGCGCACGACCGCGTCGCGTACCTGTTATCTGCGTCTGACCGCCGGCGTCGAGCCGGGCGACGCCCACGCGGCCGCGCTGCGCGCCGGTCTGACCGATGCGCACATGCAGGCAACCTCGGTATTGCCGGACGATGCCGGTGAGTCCCACACGCGCTATACGGCCGCCGTCCGCTACCACGGCCAGGCCCATCATCTCGATGTCGACATCGACGAAGTGCCGGATGCCGAAGCCCTGTCCCGGCTGCTGGTCAGGTTCGAAGCCGACTACGAGAGGCTGTTCGGCAAGGGCGCCGGCTTCCGTGAAGCCGGCTTCGAGATCCTCTCAGTGCGCGCCGTCGTGACCGCACCGGCCGCCCTGCCGACCTCATCCGGGGCTGGCGACGTCTTCGAGTTCAGCGGTACGCGCCCAGTCGTCTTCGACAACGCCGACATGCCCGCGGACACCGCGGTCTACGCGGCCGAACGGCCGGCCGCCGATCAGACCATCACCGGACCGAGCCTGCTCCAGCTACCCGGCTGCGTCGTGGTGGTACCGCCCGATGCGACGGCGACCACCGACGGCACCGGAGTCATTCACGTAAGGATGAGAACGCAATGAACAACATGCCCGCCCGCCCGGACGATGACCCGGTGCTCGACCAGATCGTCCGCAGTCGGCTCGTGGCCATCACGGACCATATGCGGCTCGCCCTCCAAGCGGTGAGCGGCAGCCCGACCGTCACCGAGGCGAGCGACTTCTTCACCGGCCTGTACCTGCCTACCGGTTCGTTCGCGACGATGGGCCACCAGGTCACGTTCGAGGCGCCGCCCGTCGGCGCCCTCATCCGGCACCTGCTCGCCAACGGCACCCGACTGCGTGACGGCGACCGCATCATCGGCAACGACCCGTTCGTGGGCGCACTCCACCAGAACGACCTGCAGATGTGCGCACCGCTGTTCGTCGACGGCCAACTCGTCGCGTGGGCCGGGGTCATGGCACACGAAACCGACATGGGTGGCATGGACTTCGCCTCCTGGTCTCCCAAGGCGCGCGAAGTCTGGCAGGAGGGGTTGCGCATACCTGCTGTCAAGCTCGTCGACGGCGGCGAGTTGCGCGACGACGTGCTCGCCATGATCTTGGCCGCGACTCGGCTGCCCGCCCAGGTGGGCCTCGACATCCGTGCCTTTATCGCCACCCTCAACGTGGCGGCTGAGCGGCTGGTCGAACTCTGTCACCGCTACGGCGTCGGCACGGTTCAGCGTGCCATGGCCGGCATGGTCGACGACGCGGAGCGAGCCATACGGGAACGACTGCGCCAGATGCCCGACGGCGTCGTGCACACCCGGGACTTTCTCGAGCATGACGGGCACAGCAACCGGCTGTACGTCGTCGATGTTGTCGCCACCAAGCGGGGCGACCACCTCACCCTTGACTTCTCCAGGTCATCTCCCCAGGCACCCGGCTTCGTCAACTGCTCGCGAGCCGGCCTGATCGGCGGCGTCGCCGGAGCGCTGATACCCACCCTGGGCTTCGGCATCGCCTGGAACGACGGCCTGCTCAAACCGGTCACGGTTGTGGCACCCGACGGCCTGATCTGCACGGCGGTAGCGCCAGCGCCCGTTGGCAGCGCGACGGTCGAGACGGTCTGGGTCGTCAGCAACGTCGTCGCCGCGGCCCTGAACCGGCTGCTGGCCGCCACGCCGCATTTCGCGCACCGTGCCCAGGCGGTCAGCAGCGGCACGATGGCCACCTTCAACCTGAGCGGACACAACCAGTACGGCGAGCGCTTCGGACTGCACCTGATGGACCCCCTCGCCGGCGGCTTCGGCGCGTTCGTCAGCCACGACGGGCAGGACGCCGCCGGTCCGATCAACACACCATGCCCGTCCATTGCCGATGTCGAGGTCAACGAGCAGAAGACGCCACTGCGATACCTGTACCGGCGACTAGCCGCGGACACCGGTGGCGCCGGGCGGCGACGGGGCGGTGTCTCCGTCGAGGTGGCGCTGACCGTAACGGTCAGTTCGACCGAAGCACTGATCATGACGCACGGCGCGGAGGTACCCAACGCCACCGGACTCTCCGGCGGGCTACCCGGGAGCACCGTGCGGCAGTCATTCGCCCGCGGCCTGCTCGACGGGCCGGCGGGACTCGAGCACGCCGTGGTCGGTCTCGCCGCGCACTCGACTCGCTTCACCGGCCCGGCGGTCGACGCCGCAGCGATGGAGAACCTCGGACCCAAGCCAGGCGCACGTGTGCTACGCGACACCGACGTGTTCGCGGTGACCTGGCAGGGCGGCGGGGGTGTCGGCGACCCGATCGACCGCCAACCCGAGCACGTCGTGGCGGACGTACGGCGGGGCGTGGTCAGCCCAGCCGCGGCGTTGGACACCTACGGTGTGGTGCTGGTCGGAGGCGCAACCGGCGTACCGGAAGGCTGGCACGAAGAGCAGACCCGCCGGACTCGCCGAGCGATCCGGGCCGCGCGGCTGGGCTGCCCGGTCGAGGCGGTTTCGGACACCACCCGCGAGCCGGATCCCTCGACGCCGCCCGCGGGCCTTGCCGACGGTGAACGCTGGTTGCGGCTCACCGACCGACTGGCCGCGATCTGTGGGATCGACGGCGGTTGGCGGGTCGAGACCATCGACGGCTCACTGCTGAGCGTCGGGTCGACCCGCTGGCGTGAAGGCGCTCGATCCTTCCCGATCCAGCTGCCCGCCCGCGCCGGTGCGACCCTGCACGAACAGCTCACCACGACCGGCTGGCTGTGCCCCCTCACCGGGCACCTGCTCGCGGTCGACGTACACCGACGCGACGAAACCCCGCCGCATGACCTTGACCTCTTCCTGTCCGGTGAGGGTCAGACAGGTGCACTCGTACCCCAGCAGGTGAGGAAACCAGCATGAGCACGAAGAAGGTCATCGTGACCATCGCGCCGACTGGTGGGATGGCGAGCAAGAAACAGAACCCCAACCTGCCGACTCAGCCGGCGGAGATCGCCCGCGACGTGTACGACTGCTACAACGCCGGCGCCAGCGTTGTGGCCGTGCATGCCCGCCGTTCGGACGACCAGGCAACCTGTGACCCGGACAAGTACCGTGACATCAACGAACGGATCCGGTCCCGCTGCGACGTCATCATCAACAACTCGACGGGCGGCGGCGTGAACGGCGATCTCGTCGCGCGGTCCGACAACGGCTACCTCGAGATCCTCTGGGAGGAGCGCATCAAGGGCATGGACGCCGGCGCCGAGATGTGCACTCTTGACGCGACGACCATCAATGCCATGTTCGACGGCTCCGAGATCCTCATGAACACCAACCCGTCACGTTGCCGCGCCCTGGCGGAGGGTATGTGGGAGCGCGGCATCAAGCCCGAGTGGGAGGTCTTCAGCCACACCCACCTCATACAGGACGTGTCCACGTTGATCGACGCCGGTCTGGACCGCCAACCGTTCGTGAACATCGTCCTCGGCGCGCACCGTGGCTTCCAGAACGCGATGCCCTACTCTCCCCGGATCCTGCAGCAGATGGTCGATCTTCTGCCCACCGGTGCGATCTTCTGCGTAAGCGGCATCGGCCCGGCTCAGCTTCCGTCGGCGATGAACGCATTGCTGCTGGGAGGGCACGTGCGTACCGGCCTCGAGGACAACCTCTACTACCGCCAAGGCGAGCTGGCCACCAACGTGCAGCTCGTTGAGCGCCTCGTGCGCCTGGTCACCGACATGGGGTTCGAGCCCGCCACGCCGGCAGAAGCCCGCGAGATCATCGGCCTGCCGTTGGCAGACGCACCATCCCGGCCCGAATTCGCACTCGGATAGTGAGCCGAGCCTCCGGCGGACGAAAGGCCCCGCGCCCGGGCCAAGCTCGCCACCAGGCTGCACGACTGGAGGTGACGACGCGTCAACCCCCGTCCTGAGCTCGGCCTCCGCGACCACGCGGGCCAGGACCGGCGGATGCCGGCGCAGGCGCTCGATCGCCCACGCGAGGGTGGTCGCAGTCGTCTCGTGCCCGGCGGCGAGCAGGGTCAGTAGCTGGTCGGCGACGGCGCGCGGGGGATGGCCGAGCCGTCGTCGAACCGCGCCTGGAGCATCAGGGCCAGGATGTCGCCGTGTTCGTCGAGGTTCGGATCCGCCTCGGCGGCCGCGACCAACCGGTCGACGATCGCGTCGAGGAACGGCGACGACACCGCCGTCGCGTACCAGCGTGCCGCGTTCACCATCGAGCCGCTGCAGCAGGGCTCGGAGATCCCGGTCGGCCCGGCTGGCGGCGGCACCTCCACCAACGCCGCGCCACGTCGACATCCAGCGCAGACCGTCGGCCATCGGCGCAGTACCAGGTCGTGCGTCGCGGGCGCGTTGCTGACTACTGGCCAGGGGCGGGGTATCTGTCCGGGGGCCAGGGGTTGGCGTGGACCATGACGCCGATGATCATGCAGGGCTGGTTGGACTTGTTCGCCCATGCGTGGTTAACGCCCTGGACGACCGCGGTGTCGCCGGGTTGCAGCAGGGTCTCGTCCGTGTCGGTCACCAGGTAGATCTCGCCGTAGGCGACGGTGAACATGTCCAGTGTGTCGGTGCGGTGCATGCTGGGGTGGCGGGCCAGGTCCGCTTGGGTTGGCGGGTACTTCTGCTTGACCTTCTGGTTCAGCTCCTGCAGCTTCTTGATGTGCTCGCCGGTGTCCTTGATGTCCGGGGGTATTTCCAGGGCGCGGAAGGTGAGCCCGTTGCCGGTCGGCTCGCGCGCGGTGACGTCGGCGCCCCGGTCGCCGGGGATGGTGTTGTCCGCCGGTAGCTCGGTCGTCGCCCACAGCGTGGAGCGCCAGAAGATGCCGGCTTCCTCCTGCTGGTTGGGCGAGTCACGGTAGAGGACGGCGGACCTTTGGTCCTGATCGGCGCCGACGACGATGCGGTTGACGTGGGCCATGACAGTGCTCCGTTCAGCGTGGCGTGGGCGATGGTGCGGGGAAGCCGCTGGCCGGCACGGGCGGCCGGCTCCATTCGGTCGATCCGGAGACGCCGTCGGCCAGTGCGTTCGCGGTGCCTTCGCACCAGGCGCGGAAGCCCATCGAGTCCAGGCCCAGGCAGAAGAACCTGGACGCCGCGGATACCCAGCCTCGGGATCGACGGTGTGAGCCGCACCAAGGCGCGCACACCACGCCCGGCCAACGACAGCGCCGCAGACGTCTCACTTCACCCGGCACTACCCCCTCGCCCGGCCGACTACCGTTCCCGGGAAGTGCCAGTGCACGCGTCTGCTCTCCATCGCCGAGCGTGCTGGATCGCGGTCATCCTCACCACGATGTGTCCGAAGGGCTTCGGTATCCTCACGACCCCGCTCGGTGCCCTCGTACATGCCGACCACGCTCGGGCGTCCGTAGTCCGTCCACTCGATCAGCGGCATATGTCGCCCGTCGGTGCCGCTTCTCGACGTCCGCCTCGACTGGCCCAGAGTCGCCACCGGGACTGTACAAATAACGGCGGATCTGCTGATCAAGGGAGAGACGCCAGATGACGACGGAGACCACCGTCGAGCGGGAGCCGGCCGCCGTGTCGG
>NZ_JBICTV010000035.1:0-76127 GCF_043197855.1 Dactylosporangium sp. NPDC048998 | reverse complement strand
ACCGTCCTCACCGAGCGCCTGCGGCGGCATCTGCAAGAGGCCAAAGCGTGGGATGGACGGTGGGACGGACCCGAGTCATGCCGGCCGGTGCGCCGATTCGCCCAACTGACCGCGGCAGACCTCTGCATCACGGTGACCAGCGATCCGGCCGGCACCGTCGACCGCCCGGCCATCGGCGTGGAACTGTCCATGTCGAAGATCGACGCTTAAGGAGTCGCGGAGAGGATCGAGAACGAGAACGGCTCGCCGATCTTGACGAAGGTGTGCTCGCGCCAGTCGTAGTTGAACGAGCCCCACGTGGTCGCGAAGATCCCGGCGCCGGTCGTCTCGCAGTCGCGCGGCAGCGGCCTGCTGACGACTTTGACGTTCACCGTGTACTTGCCGTCGCCTGGCTGGATGTCGCAGATGGCCTTCGCCTCACCGGTCTGCCGGAACACCTGGCCGAAGGTGCGGACGCCGCCGGCCGGGTCGCGCTGCAGCGCGAGCACCTGCCCGGTGACCGCCTGCGTCGTGCCGCAGGAGAACCGGGCGATGGTCTCCTTGTCGCCGTCCTGGTCGATATCGACGAAGACGACCTGCTCGAGCCGGACGGCCTTCGCGGCGTCGACCTGATGCACGCCGCGGCTGAAGCGCAGCGGGCCGCTCGGGCAGTCGGCGACGACCGCGTCGGGCGCCCAGGCCGGGATCTGGATGGTGGCCTCGTTGAGCTCCGGCATCCCGAGCCGGCCCGGTTCGGGCCCGTCGGGCGAGGTGGTGGTCGTGCTCGTTGGCGTCCTCGCGGGTCCGGCGGGCGGCTCGGCCTCTCCGTCGAGGTTCAGATAGGCCAGTGGCGCGGCGACGACGAGCGCGAGCAGCGTGGCGAGCGCGGACGAGCGGACCCGCCGGCGGTTGCGGACCGTCCGGTGGATGACCTCGGTGTCGCCCGGCTTGATCAGGTGCGCCACGTCGTCGTCGAAGCCGGCGAAGGCGCCGGCCAGCGGATCGGACATGTCGTCAGTCACGGCACTCCTCCTTGTCGCCGAGCTTGGTGGCCAGCGCCGCACGTCCGCGGCGCAGTCTCGTCTTGACGGTTCCTTCAGCAACGCCCTCCTGCCGCGCGATCTCCCGCACAGACAGGTCGGCGAGGTAGAACATGACGACGACCCGGCGCTGCTTGACCGGTAGCGTCGCGATCGCCTTGGCCAGCGCCACCCGGTCCGGGCTCGGCTCGGGGGAGTACTCCTCGCGGTGCTTGCGCACGAATGCCATGGCCGTCCGGGCTTTGCGCCACCGGCTGGTGGCCAGGTTCTGCGCGACGCGGCGCACCCACCCGGCGGGATCGTCGAGCTCCGCGACCTGCCGCCAGCGGCTGAGGGCCCGGCAGTACGCCTCCTGGACGACCTCCTGCGCGGTGCCGAGATCGCCCGTGTACGCGTACAGCTGCACCGTCAACGGACGGAGCGACGCGGCGTAGAAACTCTCGAAGTCGGTGTGCCGTGGCGGCCCCACGTCGTTCAACACCCTGGGTTCGCCCCAGTCGCGCAACGTGATCACGTGATCGTTCCTCCCGAGCGGGATCGGCGCTTCCCGACCTACCTGGGAATGACACGCCCGACCCGACGAGCGGGTTTCATCGAGATGGGCTGCCGTTTAGTCCGTCGTCCTGGTGCAGTAGACCGTCGCGGAGGCGAGGTCGAGTTTCACGGCATCGCCGGCGCTGATCGAGGACCTGGCCCGGCCGGAGACGGATGGGCACCCGCGCAACTCACGGACTCGTGGTAAGCCGCTGGTCGTCAATGGTGGCGGCGGCCAGGCCGTGGGCAGTCGCGTACGCGGCCACGATGTCGGCGGGTAGGCGGCCACGGACTCCGACCGGCAGCCCTTGGGTGCGGGCCCACGTGCGGATGGCCGAGCCGGTCGCCGGGAGTGCTGGGGCAATCGCGCTGGCTGCGGTCGGTGTGCGTGCTGGCTGAGACGCTGCAGGGATGCTTGCTGTGGTGGTGCCCTTGCTCGTCCCGGCCTTCACAGGCTGGATGTAGTAGACCAGTTCCGCAAAGATGTCCGGCGTGACGATACGGGTGTTGAACTGGCGTGCCGCCTCAGCCTTTGTCGTGTACGGGTCGGCTCCGTCGGTGACGAGGACCGCGGTCTTGCTGGACACGCTTCCGGTCACGCGTAGACCAGCGGCTTGGGCGCGACCTTCAAGGCGTGCGCGGATGAGCTCGTCGCATCCGGTGAAGGCGACGCCATCGCCGATGCGTAGGGGCTCACCGTGCGACCAGGGGTCCGGGAGGGGCTTGCAGTCCTTGCCTCGCTGCTCGGCCAGTGCGGCGCGCGCCTCGTCGAGGACCGCCTTGACGATCCCGTCGGCAAACCCGAGGGCGGCTGCGGTAGCAAGTAACTCCTCACGTTCGTCCCGCGTGACCTTGCCGTCCTCGATGGCCTTGTGCGCGAGCGCAAGCATGAAACCGCGGTGTGCGGCATCGACCTGGTCGCGGGCGAGCGAGTAGGTTTTCGCAAGATCAGCAAGGGACGCTGCCTCGTCGTCGGTGAGGACGCCGTCTTCTAGCACCTCAGCGAGCAACTCGAGGTAGGCGGTCGCGTTGGCCGGCGCACCTTCTTCGACAGCGGCGGACAGGGGAAGGTCATCGAGCAGTGCAGAGAGCGTGCCTGCCTGGGCAGGAGTAGGGGTCAGGCCAGTCGTCTCGCGCAGCGCAACGTCAACGGGGCTATGCGGAATCGCAGGCCACGCAACTCGCGCAGCGTGGGAAGGTAGGTGCAGGTGGTCAGGCCGCGGAGGGCGACCAAAGTTCGGGTCGAGATACGACATCAGAAGCGTGGCAGTAGCGCGTGCGTCGCCGAGCGCCGAGTGGGCATTTTCGAGGCGAATGCCAGAGGCCCAGCAGCAGTCAGACAGGCGCCGGCGGTCCAGCGCCGGGAGGTAGGTCAAGCTGGCCTCCAACGTGCACAAGTGCGGGCATGCAGGCATAGCCCATCCCGCCCGCTCATACTCGGTCTGCAGGAAACCGAGGTCAAAGCGTGCGTTGTGCGCGACCAGAGCACGGCCAGCAAGACGTGCATTCAACTCACCAATGAGGTCCGCGAAGCGAGGCGCGCGCCTGACGTTGGCAGCACTGATGCCGTGGATTTTGGTGGCACCGACTGGGCCGCCCGGGTTTACCAGGGTCGTCCATTCGTCTACCGTTCGCCCCCAGGGATCGGTAGCAATCACCGCTATCTCCACCACGCGGTCTCGAAACGTGACCAGGCCGGTCGTCTCAACGTCGATGACAGCGAACCCATTTGGCGGCTGGTTCCCGGACGTTGGAGGAAGTGGGAAGCCAGGCTGCTGGGCGTGATGGTCGGGCACCCTGTTGTGCTGTGAGCGCCGAAGAATCGCGTTCAAAATCCCCACGTCAACCTCCCCGTCTTCGTGAAGCCGTATGCTCCGTCAGGCATTCGCGACATGCAACCATCCGCATGCCGTCGGTCGGATCAGGCAAGCGGGCCGAGCTGTCGCGACAGACGTACAGCAGCGGAGTACCGCAATCGACGCTGTCGAGTCCGACTGAACCGCAACAGTGGGAGCTCGTATGGGCCCGACGATCTATCCGGCGGGTAGTTCCATCGAGAGGATCAGGCCCAGCTTCGGCGCTACGCCGAATAGGCGCCGAACTTTATGTCTAGCCGACCCAGCTTTGTACGTATGCGCTGCTCACAGCATTGCAGCGCTGTGAAGCTGGCCGCCCTCCGGAGGCGGGAGGCGCGGATGCGAATCCTGCCAGGAGCCCTTTCTGGCCCTTCCTAAGGGTCTGCCGTAGTCGGAAGATCCGGGATCGGACTGACGCTGATGTTGTGCATTGCCGAATTTCGCTGTAGTGAATCAAGGCGCCGCGCTGCGCGCGGCGCAGTGTGCGTGACACTCGGTGTCTGACCAGGTCGTTCGTGCTTCTTGAGCTACCGCGATGTCCGTCGTGGTCCAGGACGTAGCTCCCGCAGCCTCGCCCTCCGCGTCTAGTCACGCTCTTTGCCTCCGGCGGGACCTCAGGCTCCGGGGAGGTCACTCCGCTCCCGTACGCCGCCGGCCAGGCCGAGCCCAGCAGACCGGCACCGCCCGCGCCAGGCCGAGCCGCTTCGCGGTCGCCTTCGGCGAGCCTGGCCCGGGCGGCGCCGCCCAGCTCCCCCGTGGGGTGGCCGACGGCATACGGGGAGACTCCGCTACGGACCGGGGAAGTGGGGGCGTACCTCTGCACTACGCCGCTCGCGCTCGGCCTGCTGGCGGCGCAAGCGCCGGCATCGGCCGGCGCGGCGGCGTTGGGAGGGACCGACTTCAGGGTCGAGGTGACGAAGCCTAAGAACCTCTATCAGATCAGCCAGCGGTAGCCGTTCGCGTTGCTCCAGGTCAGGGGCGTCCTATGGGCGCCCCTGAGGTACTTGCCGTCCGTGCGAGAGGGCGTCAACAGCTGTCCACGTGCGCGATGGATTCGATTGAAGCGACCGGCACGAGTCTCTGTACGTAGGTCACCTTTGGCCTGCCGTCGCTGCCGAGCGCTCGCCCAGATGTTGGCTCCTCGCGTACCCACTGAGTTATTGCGACGAAGTCGTGATCCATGGACGTGATGTCGCCGCATATCAATTCGTGGCTGGCCTTGACCTGTACAAGACCGGGAAGGCGATCCCTCGGTACCGCCGGTGCCGACCATGAGACGACAAGCGCGATGCCCAGCGTGACGACACCGATTCCCGCAATCGCCAGCGGATTGAAGCTGAGGGGGACGATTCCGGCGCCGAGCGACGCGAATGACAGAAACGCCATGATCAGGGCAACGAGGACAACGTCCCGCCAGCCCGACGACGCCCCGGTCAACAGATCTGTTCCGCCAAGGACGATGGCCAGGGCGAACACCGCACCAGTCGCACCCAGCCAACGAGTGGAGCGGCGAGGCGGGGCATCCGGAGCTGTGGGCTCCTGCGCGTCGTGGCGAGGCGGGGCATCCGGAGCCGTGGGCTCCTGCGCGTCGGTCACGGCGTGAGCCTAACGTTCAACGACCAGCGTCGCTGTCCCGTGCGCGACGGCGGCGACAGCACTGGCTGCGACTTCTTCGCCGAAGCGTCGTGCCCCCCGCGTGCCCCAAGGCACGGCGGCGCGAGACGGACCCGAACGATCGGAGCCGGAAAACCGGCCGTGAGCTGGGTGAAAACCAGATCGATAACCTGTGGGCACGGTTGGGTTCGAACCAACGACCCCCCGCTTGTAAGGCGGGTGCTCTTCCGCTGAGCTACGCGCCCCTGTCCTCTGCCGAGGACGGGTACCCAGATGTTACCCAAACCCGTCCACCCGACCCAGCCGGGCGCGACGTGCCGGTGTATGACCGTACCGTGGCCTGGGCGTCGGTGTCCGGGATTACAGGGCGGCGATCGCCTCGCGCCAGGCGGACTGGTCTCTCGGCTGGCTCGCCGGGACCAGCTCGGCGAAGCGGATGACGCCCGTTGCGTCGATCAGGAACGTGCCGCGGTTGGCGTAGCCCTTCGCCTCGTTCAGGACGCCGTACGCCGACGCTACGGCGCCGTGTGGCCAGAAATCCGACAAAAGCGGAAACGTGTACCCCTCCCGCTCTGCCCAGATTTTGTGCGCGTACGGGGAATCTACGCTCACCGTCAGGACCTGCACCGCGTCGTTCTGGAAGTCGGTGAGGTGGTGCTGGACGCCGCCCAGTTCACCCTGGCAGGTGCCGGTGAACGCGAGCGGGTAGAAGACCAGGAGGACGGCCTTGTGGCCGCGGAAATCGGCCAGCGAGACCTCCTGGTTGTTCTGGTTGCGCAGCACGAAGTCCGGTGCCGGATCTCCGACATCCATTGTCATACCTCGAATATGCCACCTGTCGTACCGGGGGCCTACACTCGCCCGCATGGCAGCAGGGCCGCGGCTCGGCATCGATTTCGGGACCTCCCACACCGTCGCGCTTCTCGCGTGGCCGGACGGGAGGGTCCGGCCGTTGCTGTTCGACGGCTCGCCGCTGCTCCCGTCCGCCGTCTTCGCGCAGACCGACGGGGCGCTGCTCGTCGGGCGCGACGCCGTGCACGCCGCCCGGGTGGATCCGGCCCGCTTCGAGGGTAGCCCCAAGCGGCGCATCGACGACGGTACCGTGCTGCTCGGCGACCGCGAGGTCACCGTACCGGCGCTCATCGGGGCCGTCCTGTCGCACGTCGCGCAGGAGGCGACCCGGGTCGCGGGCGGGCCGGTGGCCGAGCTGACCCTGACCCACCCGGCCGCCTGGGGCGTGTCCCGGCGGCTCGCGCTGATCGAGGGGGCCAAGCTCGCGGGGCTGCCCCAGCCCGCGCTCATGCCCGAGCCGGTCGCCGCCGCGCATTATTTCGCGGGTGTACTGCAAAAGCCGCTCACCGGCGACCAGGGCCTCCTGGTGTACGACTTCGGCGGCGGCACCTTCGACGCGAGCCTCGTCAGCCGGTCGGGCGACGGGTTTGACGTGCGCGCGGTCGACGGCATCGACGACCTCGGCGGCCTCGACCTCGACGAGCTGATCGTCGAGCACGCCCGCGGCCAGATCACCGACCCGGCGGTGTGGGCGCGCCTGGACGGCCCGCAGAGCACCGAGGACCGGCGGCACCGCCGCATGCTGTGGGACGACGCGCGCATCGCCAAGGAGATGCTCTCGCGCACGCCGGCGGCCGCCCTGCACGTGCCGATCGCGGCCGCCGACGTCAGCGTGACCCGGGAGCAGTTCGAGGACAAGGCGCGGCCGCTGCTGGAGCAGACGGTGCGCACGACCTCGGCGGTCATGCGCTGGGCGGGCGTGGACAAGGACCGTCTCGCGGGGCTGTTCCTGGTCGGGGGCTCCAGCCGGGTGCCGCTCGTGGCCACCCTCCTGCAGCGCGAGCTCGGCCTCGCCCCGACCATCATCGAGCAGCCGGAGCTGGTCGTCGCCGAGGGCAGCCTGCGCGCCTGGGTCAACGTCGGCCAGTCGGCACAAATGCCGCAAAACTCCGCAATTCCGGCAGCCGCAATCACCCCGCAGACCGGGCAACCGCCACAAAACGCCCAAGCGGCGGCCGCGGGAGCGGGCCTGACGCCCCAAGCGGCGCAGGCGGCTCAAGCAGCTCAGCCAATGCCGGGCATGCAAAACCCGCCAAACGCGTTCCAGCAGCCGCCGCAGAATCCCGGGTCGCCGCAGAATCCGCAGCAGGGCCAGCCGCCCAGAAACCCGCACGCGCCGGTCAGCGGGGTGCCGGTCAGCCCGGCCGGATTCCAGCAGGGCGCCTACCCGGTCAGCGCGCCCCCGGTCGGCCAGCGCCCCGTCAGCGCCGCGCCGGTCAGCCCGGTGGCGCCGGGCGCGTTCCCGGTCAGCGGCCCGCCCCGCGTCGGCGACGCGGAGGCCACCCAGCCGCTGCGCCCCATGGTCCAGCCGGGCCCGCCGCCGCGAGCGATCCCGCAGCCCCAGGCGGTCCCGCGGGTCCCGCAGCCCCAGGTGTTCCCGCAGGTCCCGCAGCCCCAGGCCCCGCCGCCCCAGGTGTTCCCGCAGGTCCCGCAGCCGCAGATGGTGCCGCAGGCCCCGCCGCCCCAGGTGTACGTGTCGCCGGCGGCCCAACCGGCCGTGTACGCGCCGCCGCCCCGCGAGGAGGCGCTCCCCCCGGCGCGGCCCCGGCGCAACGTCGCCGTGCCGCTGCTGGTGGGCATCCTGGTGCTGGCGCTGGCCCTGGCCGGATACGTGGTGTTCCAGAGCCGCGACCGGGGCCAGAGCAACGCCGGCGGCGGCTCCTCGTACTCGCCCGGCGACGCGCAGTCCAGCGACGGGCCGCGGACCATCCCGGCGTACAACCGCGAGGAAGAGCCCGGCTGGGTGCCCAACGGCTGGCGGGACCAGGACCTCGGCACGGTCGACCAGCTCTGGAAGTCCCAGCCGGAGTCCGAGGGCGGCCGGTGCGACGCCACCAGGGACCGGCTGCGCGTCACGACGGACGCGGCGCCGGCGCTGACCGGGTGCACGCTGAAGTCGCCCCTGGACGTGCCGATGACCGACGGCAGCATCGAGGCGAAGGTCCACGCGGCGACCGGCTGCGCGGGGATGTGGCTGCGCACCGGGGACAAGGGATACACGCTGGGTTACTGCTCGGACGGGCACCTGCGGCTGTACCGGCTCGGCAACAAGGCGCCGGGCCCGGACTCGCTGCTCAAGGACTGGGCGATCCAGGTCAGCGGCGACCCGTACGTGGCGTTCAAGATCGAGGGCGACCAGCTCAACGCCTACGTGAACGGCGAGCGGTTCGGGCCGGTCAGCGACGGCCAGATCCGCAGCGGGAAGGTCGACCTGGGGGCGTTCACCCTGACGGACCAGACGGCGGACGCGAGCTTCTCGCAGGTCCGGGTCTTCATGCCGGGCGACTGGCAGCCGGGCCCGACCGCGACGAAGCGGCCCCCGACGCCGACCTCGTCGAGCTCGGACTGGTGGTCGGGTTCACCGTCGGCCGCCCCCACCTCGAAGAAGCCCACGCCCCAGCCGACCGCGTAGCGGCACCGATCACAAAGAAGGCCGCAAAGAAGGCCGCAAAGAAGGCCGGGGAGAAGGCCAGGAAGAAGCCCGCGCCCCGGGCCGACCGCGTAGCGGCGGGCCGGCACGCGGGGCGCGGGCCGACGAAGTCCAGGAAGATGCGGGCCGCGCCCACTGGGCGCGACCGACGATATGTGCGGGCCGCGCCTGAGTCAGGGGCGCGGCCGGCAAGGCCTAGCGGCGGGAACGGGCGGCGCGGGGCGCGACCAGCCGCGCCGCGGTCCAGTCCTTGCCCGCGTTGACCGTGGAGGTCTGCTGCAACCCCGCGGTGGGAGCCGACTCGTTGATCTCGCTGGGCTCGACGTGCCCGGGACGGCCGGCCTTGGGCGTCAGCAGCCACACCACGCCGTTGTCCGCCAGCGGGCCTAGCGCGTCGATGAGCGTCTCGACCAGGTCGCCGTCGTCGTCGCGCCACCAGAGCAGCACCACGTCGACGACCTCGTCGGTCTCCTCGTCAACCAGGTCCCCGCACCGGTCGATCAGGACGTCGCGGAGATCCTGGTCGACGTCGTCGTCGTACCCCATCTCCATAACGACCATGCCCGGTTCGACTCCGAACCGGTCCGCCAGGCTCTTCACCTCGGCCTGACCCGCGGTCGCGTTCACTGTCCACTGCCTCCTGTCGCAACAACCACTGTTAGCGCGTAGTCCACACAGTACGGGCCGTCAACGCAAGTGGCGCACCGATGCGATCGAAAAACTATCGGTCCAAGTTACCGGGCGAGCAGCGATCTCGCGCCCTGGACGATCTGTTCCTCCGAGACCAGAACGTGATTCGCGGCCGGGCCGAGGGGCACGAACGAGTCGACGGCGGCCACCCGGCGGGCGACGCCGACGTATCCGGCGTCCACCAGGGCGGCGATCACCCCCTCGCCGACGCCCCCGGAGCGGCGGGTCTCGTCGACGATGAGCACCCGGCCGGTGTCGGAGGCGTTCTTGATGATGTCCCCGACCGGCAGGGGCGACAGCCAGCGCAGGTCGACAACCCGGCAGGCGATGCCCTCGGCGGTCAGCCGGGCGGCGGCGCGCAGGGAGAGCCGCACCCCGTTGCCGAAGGTGATGATGGTCAGGTCGTCGTTCGGGCCGTTGCTGTACGCCCGGGCGCGGCCGATCGGCACGTGGATGGCCGGCCACTCGCTGGGCGGTGCGTAGTCCGACAGCCACCAGTTGTCGTTCTCGGTGTGCAGGTCGCGGGTGTGGTACAGCGCGATCGGCTCGAGGAAGACGCAGACGCTGCCGTCCACGATGGCGCTGGCCAGGCAGGTCCGCAGCATGGGCGCGGCGTCCTCGGCGCGGGCGGGCGCGGCCACCACGAGGCCCGGGATGTCGCGCAGCACGGCCAGGGCGTTGTCGTTGTGGAAGTGCCCGCCGAAGCCGAGCTGGTAGGCCAGGCCGGCGACGCGCACCACCATCGGGTTGTGGAAGGCGCCCTGCGAGAAGAACTGCATGGTCGCGGCCTCGCCGCGCAGCTGATCCTCGGCGTTGTGCAGGTAGGCGAGGTACTGGATCTCGGGCACCGGCAGCATCCCGGCCAGGCCGGCGCCGAGCCCGAGGCCCAGGATGCTGGTCTCGTCGAGGAGGGTGTCGAAGACCCGGGTGCCGCCGAAGCGGTCCCGCAGGCCCTTGGTCACCCCGTAGACCCCGCCCTTCGCCGCGACGTCCTCGCCGAAGACGAGCATCTGGGGGTACGCCAGCATCGCGTCCGTCAGCGCGGCGTTGATCGTCTGGGCGAGGGTGAGCGGGCCGGCCCGCTCGGGCAGCCTGCCGTTGAAGGCGGCGGCGCGCGTGGCCGGGTGCCCGTTGCCGGTGCTGCGTGGCGTGCCGGAGACCGGCCGGACCGAGGGCTCCGGCTCCGGCGCGGTGGGCTCGGGCCACTCCTCGGCCTCGTCGGGCTCGCCGGCCGCCTCAACCTCGGTCTGTGTCGCCCCCGGGGCCTGTGGGGCGCTGGCGGCCTGTGGGGCACCGGAGGGCTGTGGGGCACCGGCGACCTTCGCGGCGGAGCCGGCCTCGGCGGCCCAGAGCGGCTCCCCGGCGGCCAGCGGCGGCCCGGCGGGCGTGGCCGGGGTGAACTCGAGGTCGTCGTCCAGCTCGTCGTCGAGCTCGTCGGCCAGGTCGTCGGCCAGGTCGTCGTCGGCCAGGTGCGTGGCCGCGTCGCCGACCGCCCGGGACACCCGCACCGGCCGGCGCGGGGCGAGCGGCGCGGTGACCTCGGAGGCGCTGCCGAGCTTCGGCTCGCCGAGCACCTCCTCGGCGATCCGGCGCACCTCCCAGCCGATCTCGTCGTAGCGGGTCATGAGTTCGGCCGGGGTGGCCATGCCAGCCTCGACCAGCAGCCGCGCGGTGCGCACGAGCGGATCGCGGGCCAGGTCGGCGGCGATCTCGACGGGCGAGCGGTACGCCATCTCCGCGTCGGCCCCGGCGTGCCCCATCAGCCGGACGGCGGTCAGGTGCAGCACGGCCGGCCGGCGGTACCGCCGGACCCACGCCGCCGCCTCCGCGGCCCGGTCGTAGGTGGCGGCGCTGTCGCAGCCGTCCGCGGCGTAGTAGCGCAGGCCAGGCCGGCTCGACAGCGCGGCGGCGACCCAGCCCTCGGGCGAGCGGACGCTGATGCCCAGCCCGTTGTCCTCGCAGACGAACAGCAGCGGCAGCTTCAGCCCGATGTGGTCGCACCAGCCGGCGGTGTTGAACGCCGCGGTCGCGGCCGCGTGGTTGATCGAGGCGTCGCCGAAGGAGCACGCGACGATGGCGTCCGCGGGCCAGCCGTGGCCGCCGCCGGGCGGGGTGAGCCGCTTGCCGCGGCCGAGGGCGTAGGCGACGCCGACCGCGCGGGGCAGATGCGAGGCGATGGTCGACGTGGTCGGGATCACATGCAGGTCGGCGTGGCCGAAGACCTTGTGCCGGCCGCCGGCGATCGGCTCCTTCGCCGAGGCGACCACACCGCGCAGCACGTCGCGGATCGGGTCGCTGCCGGCCACCTGGGCGCCGCGCATGCAGTAGAAGCCGCCGGAGCGGTAGTGCAGCAGCGCCGGGTCGGTCGGGCGCAGCGCCGCCGCGACCGCGGCGTTCCCCTCGTGCCCCGACGAGCCGATGGTGTAGTACCCGGCGTCGAAGCTGCGCAGCCAGCGCGCGGCCAGGTCCAGGTGGCGGCTCGTGGACTGGGCGTCGTAGAGCGCGCGGGCCTGCTCGCCGGTGAGCGCGGTGTCCTCGCGGACGGGCTCGTCGAGGTCCCGGCTGACCGTTGCGGCGACGAGCCCCGCGAGCTCGGCGCGGAATCGCTCGTCGAGATCCTGAGGGGTGGTCACGTTCGACAGCATGGCCGAAAACGGTCACCGGATGCCAGCCAAGCCTGGTGCGCCCGGCGATTCGGGCTTTGTCGGCGGCTCTGCCGGCTACCCCTTCGCGCGGCCCGCGAGCCCACGGTAGGCCTCGGAGGCGAGGAACTCGGGCAGCAACAGGGCGGCGGTGACGCCGAGATCCGTGCCGAGCGCCTCGGCGGGTGTGAGGAACACCATGGCCTGGCCCTCGCCGAGCACCACGTCGGCCTGGGCGGCCTCGGTGGGGCCGTAGAAGACGTACATCTCGACCTCGCCGTCGGCGGTGGTCACCGATGGCCGGGTGCGCACGGTGTACGGCAGGATGGGCTCCGCCTCGAGCCCGGTCTCCTCGCGGACCTCGCGGCGGGCCGCCTCCTGCGGCGACTCGCCGTCCTCGATCTTGCCGCCCGGCATCGCCCACTGGTTCGGTGAAACCTTCGCGTGCTGGTCGCGATGCTGCATGAGGATCCGTCCCTCGGGGTCGACGAGGAACACGACGGCGACACGGCGCTCGATCACGACTCAATCCTCACGCGGAGCCCGTCCCCGGGCGCGCCGACACACGGTGCACTCGGCATCCAATGTCGGTAGAGATGGCGAACAGCATTCATGCAGGGAGAAAGCTGAAACGGACCTGCCGTGTGGCGTTGTCGCCGTTGGGGTCGACGAGGCAGACCGACTGCCAGGTGCCCAGGGCGATCCGGCCGCCGACGACCGGCAGGGTGGCGTACGGGGCGACGAACGCCGGCAGCACGTGGTCGCGGCCGTGGCCGGGGGAGCCGTGCCGGTGGGCCCAGCGGTCGTCGGCCGGCAGCACGTCGTCGAGGGCGCGCAGCAGGTCGTCGTCGCTGCCGGCGCCGGTCTCGATGAGCGCGACGCCGGCGGTGGCGTGCGGGACGAAGACATGCAGCAGGCCGTCGCCCTGCCCGGCGACGAACCGGGCCGCCTCCTCCGTGATGTCCCGAACGACCGGCCGGGAGCCGGTCCGGACCGTGATCACCTCGGTGCGCATCGGCACAGTCTCGCAGCCTCAGTCCGAGTGGTGATGGTGGGAGGAGCCGGAATCGCCCCCGGACGACCCGGAGTCGCTCCACGACGACGATCCGGAGTCGCTCCACGAGGAACCGGAGTCGTGGTGGATGGTGTGCCCGTGGCTCTGCCAATGGTCGTGGCCGTGCGACGACGATCCGTGCGACGAGTGGCTCGAATGATGGGCGCCCGGATCCGCGGCGTTGTACGGTGGATTGTCCGGTGTCCAGTTGGCGTCCAACGGGCTCCCAGGGTGCCGGACGGTCTGCCGGTGCGCGTCTTCGCCGTTGAAAGATCGCAGGACGGGGCGCGTGGCCCTGCGCATCAGCCGCACGACGGACACGATCGCCACCGTCGACGCGATCGTGACGATGCCGCAGGGCACCAGCAGCCACCAGGACGAGTTGTCGGACACGGGCCGCACCGTATCCGACCGCGGAGCCTGGAATACTCGTAGAGTCGCCGTCCCGTCAATAGCGAAACGCCACAGAAGTTACCGGCCGGTATCGTGTCGAGCGTCGCACTTGGCGTCCCGTAGACGTGACGGACGGCACCGAAGCCAGGCAGGATGGGACATGGGCTCAAAACGGCCATGAACCATCGAGCCACACCCCGAGGCCACCCAGACCGGTCGCAGCGCACGACGCCTCCCGCCGAGCACCCCGCCGGTCGCTAGCAACCTAGAAGGAACGCCTGTGTCCACCGAACGCAAGCGCCCGGTGATCAGCGACGGCCTACCGAGCCAGCTGCCCGACATCGACCCCGAGGAGACCACCGAGTGGGTCCAGTCACTGGACGGCGTGATCGACGAGCGCGGCACGAAGCGCGCCCGGTACGTGATGCTGCGCCTGCTGGAGCGCGCGCGGGAGCGACAGGTAGGCGTCCCGCCGCTCACGACCACCGACTACATCAACACCATCGCGCCGGAGCGGGAGCCGTGGTTCCCCGGCAATGAGCACATCGAGCGGCGCATCCGTGCGTACATCCGGTGGAACGCCGCCATGCTCGTGCAGCGCGCGCAGCGCCCCGACGTCGGCGTCGGCGGCCACATCTCGACCTTCGCCAGCGCCGCGAGCCTCTACGAGGTCGGCTTCAACCACTTCTTCCGGGGCAAGGATCACCCCGGCGGCGGCGACCAGGTGTTCTTCCAGGGTCACGCCTCCCCGGGCATGTACGCGCGCGCGTTCCTCGAGGGCCGGCTCAGCGAGCAGCAGCTCGACGGGTTCCGCCAGGAGCTGTCGCACCGCGGCCCCGGCGGCGGCCTGCCCAGCTACCCGCACCCGCGGCTCATGCCGAACTTCTGGGAGTTCCCGACGGTCTCGATGGGCCTCGGCGGCATCAACGCGATCTACCAGGCCCGGTTCAACCGGTACCTGCAGAACCGCGGCTTCAAGGACACCAGCGACCAGCGAGTATGGGCGTTCCTGGGCGACGGCGAGATGGACGAGCCCGAGTCGCTCGGCGCCATCGGCGTCGCGGCCCGCGAGGAGCTCGACAACCTCACCTTCGTGATCAACTGCAACCTGCAGCGCCTCGACGGGCCGGTCCGCGGCAACGGCAAGGTCATGCAGGAGCTGGAGGCGTTCTTCCGCGGCGCCGGCTGGAACGTGATCAAGGTCGTCTGGGGCCGCGAGTGGGACCCGCTGCTCGCCGCCGACACCGACGGCGCGCTGGTCAACCTCATGAACGTCACGCCCGACGGCGACTACCAGACGTACAAGGCCGAGTCCGGCGCCTACGTGCGCGAGCACTTCTTCGGCCGCGACCCGCGCACCCGCAAGATGGTCGAGCACCTCACCGACGACGAGATCTGGAACCTCAAGCGCGGCGGGCACGACTACCGCAAGCTCTACGCGGCGTACAAGGCGGCCACCGAGCACACCGGGCAGCCGACGGTCATCCTGGCCAAGACCATCAAGGGCTGGACGCTGGGCTCCCACTTCGAGGGCCGCAACGCCACCCACCAGATGAAGAAGCTGACGCTGCAGGACGTCAAGGACTTCCGGGACCGGCTGTACCTCGACATCCCCGACAGCGCGATCGGCGAGAACCCCTACGCGGTGCCGTACTACCGCCCGGACGAGCAGTCCGAGGAGATGGAGTACATGCGCGAGCGCCGGCGGGCCCTCGGCGGCGCGGTGCCCGAGCGGCGCACCACGCACATCCCGCTGCAGCTGCCGGACAGCTCCGTCTACGGCGACATCAAGCGCGGCTCGGGCAAGCAGAAGGTCGCCACCACGATGGCCTTCGTGCGCATGCTCAAGGACCTCATGCGCGACAAGGGCATGGGCAAGCGCTGGGTGCCGGTCATCCCCGACGAGGCCCGCACCTTCGGCATGGACTCGCTGTTCCCGACCGCGAAGATCTACTCGCCGCACGGGCAGAACTACACCCCGGTCGACCGGGAGCTGTTCCTGTCCTACCGCGAGTCGACGTCCGGGCAGATCCTGCACGAGGGCATCAACGAGGCCGGCTCGGTCGCCTCGTTCACCGCCGCCGCGACCAGCTACGCGACGCACGGCCAGCCGATCATCCCGGTGTACATCTTCTACTCGATGTTCGGCTTCCAGCGCACCGCCGACGGGATCTGGGCGGCTGCCGACCAGATGTCGCGCGGCTTCCTGCTGGGTGCCACCGCCGGGCGGACCACGCTCAACGGCGAGGGCCTGCAGCACGAGGACGGGCACTCGCTGCTCATCGCGGCGACCAACCCGGCCGTCGTGGCCTACGACCCGGCGTTCGCGTTCGAGATCGCGCACATCACCGAGAACGCCGTCAACCGCATGTACGGCGACGCCCCCGAGGACGTCATCTACTACCTGACGGTGTACAACGAGCCGATCTTCCAGCCGGCGGAGCCCGAGGGCCTCGACGTCGACGGGCTGCTGCGGGGCCTCTACCGGTACTCTCCGGCGCCGGTCCAGGAGGGCCCGAAGGCGCAGATCCTCGCCTCCGGCACGGGCATGCAGTGGGCGCTCAAGGCGCAGAAGCTGCTCGCCGAGGACTGGGGCGTCGCCGCCGACGTGTGGTCGGCGACGTCGTGGACGGAGCTGCGCCGGGACGCGATTCGCGCCGAGGAGCACAACCTGCTGCACCCGGCGGACGAGCCCGAGATCCCGTACGTCACCCGCGCCCTGCAGGACACGGCGGGACCGGTCGTCGCGGTCAGCGACTTCATGCGCGCGGTGCCGGACCTGATCGCCCGCTGGGTCCCGAACGACTTCACGTCGCTCGGCACGGACGGCTTCGGCCTCTCCGACACCCGGCACGCCCTGCGCCGCCACTTCCACGTCGACGCCGAGTCGATCGTGGTGGCGGCACTGCGCCAGCTCGCCCGCCGCGGCGAGGTACCGGCCTCGGCCCCGGCGGACGCGGCCAAGAAGTACGCGATCGACGACGTCAACGCCGCCCCGGTCGGCGAGACCGGCGGCGACTCGTAACAGCCGCACAAACGGAAGGGGGCCGCGCTGCGGCCCCCTTTTCGTTGTTCGGGCTCGAAGGGCCGGCCACGGCTGAGGGTGTTCCGAGTGGCGCCCGGGCTCGTGCGCAGCGACCGCCGGGGCATCGCTGCCCCCGGCCTGACCTGCGGGATCGAGTCAAGAACCCCAGCGGGCCGGACTGTGTCACCCGATCGGGTCGAACACTGAGCAATGAGTAGATCAATACTCAGCAATGGGTAAGTACCCTCGCATTCCTTGAGTACTACGTTCGGATTACGAGGGTCGACGTAGGGCTACACGGACGCTACGTTGGGCAGCGGCACGAATTCTGCACGTGAATCTTTCCGTGAAGAGAGAGCCGGTTGTGACGACCTCGACGCAATCACACGGCGGTGCGCCAGGTGGCGCGCCGCCCAGCCGTGGCCACCGGCCCCACCCCGATGGCGTCGAGCATGAGCGCCTCCACCGCGACGGTGGGGCAGCCCGGCGTAGCGCAGTCGAAGCGGCGCGGCCGGCGGCCCGAGTGCCGGCCGACCGGGAACGCGCCCAGCCGCACCGGCCAGCCGTGTGCGGCGTAGCGGGCCGCCGCCTTGCGCAGTCGCGACCGTTCCCACGAGAGCATGACCGCCTTCTACCAGGCAATATCACTCGAAAGTGCGCACGAAACCACGCCGCGTTACCGGACGCTTTGTGCGTCGTTGGCCATCACGACGGGGGCTGCAACTTGCACATCGGAACATATGAGCAAGCGACCGGGAGGAAACGCACAAATCGTGCGATGTTTCCCGGCTGGGTGACCTCCGGAGGTGAGCGACGTGGATGAGTTGCCCATCGGCCGTCGGGTGGCGTACTGGCGAAACCGCCGGAAGATGTCGCAGCAGGTCTTCGCCGACCGGCTCGGCAAGTCCAAGAGCTGGGTCGACAAGGTCGAGCGCGGCGTGCGGCGGCTGGACAAGTTCTCTGTCGTGTACGAGATCGCCGACGTCCTCCAGCTCGACGTGCAGATCCTGCTGGGCCGGGACCCGGAGCGGCGGCCGGACAGCTTCAGCGGCGTCGACCAGGTCGAGGTCGAGGAGATCCGGGCCGCGCTGGAGCGCTACGACCAGATCAGCGCGTTCTTCTTCGCGCCGCCGGAGCCGCCGTCCCTGCCGGAGATGCGCAAGGCCGTCACCCACGCCTGGATGAGCTACCAGCACGCGAAGTACGCCACGCTGGCCCGCACCCTGCCCCGCCTGCTGCGCGAGGCGCAGGCCGCCGACAGCGCCTACAGCGACGGCCCGCAGGCCGTGGAGGCCGCCCACCTGCTCGGGCAGACGTACCAGATCGCCTCGTCGGCGCTGCGCAAGCTCGGCGAGCACGAGCTGTCCTGGCTCGCCGCGGATCGCTCGATCGCGGTGTCCCAGCGCGCCGACGACCAGCTGCTGGCCGGCACCGCCACCACGCGCGTCGCGCTGGCGCTGCTGTCGCTCGGACGCGCCCGGCCAGCGCTCGAGATCAACGTCAACATCGCCAACCGAATCGCCCCCGGCACCGACGGCAACGACAACACGCCCGAGCGCCTATCCGTCTACGGGCACCTGCTGCTCCAGGGCGCGATGGCCGCGGCCCGCATCGGCGACAGCGCGACCGTGCGTGACCTGCTCGCCGGGGCCGAGGAGGCGGCCCGCGGCCTGGAGGGCGACGCCAACTACTACTGGACGTCCTTCGGCCCGACGAACGTCCAGCTGCACCGCGCCGCCGCCGCCGTGGAGCTCGGCGAGGGGCGGGCGGCCGTGGAGGTACACGAAAATTTGGATCTTGATGGGTTTCAGGCCCTGCTGCCGGAGCGCCGGGCGCACCACTTCCTGGACCAGGCCCGGGCGCGGGCGCTGATCGGCGACATCGAGATGGCCAGCGAGATGCTGCTCGAGGGCGACCGGCTGGCGCCCTCGGAGATCCGGTGCCGGCCCCTGGCCCGCGAGGTGCTCAGCGACGTCCTGCGCCGCACCCACGGCGCCCCGTCCGCCCCGGTGGCCGAACTCGCCGAGCACCTGAGCGTCGGGGTTTGAGCACAGGGCACAATGCCGCTATGTCCGGACCTGTCCTCTACGCCGTCGTGTGTGGCTCCCCGGCCACCCAGGGCGTCGGCACTCTGGTCTCGCTCGCCCAGGAGCGGGGCTGGGACGTCTGCGTGATCGCCACGCCGGACGCCCTCAAGTGGCTCGACATCCCCGCCCTCGTCAAGCAGACGGGCCACCCGGTACGGCACCGCTACAAGTACCCCGGCGAACCCGACGTCCTGCCCGCGGCCGAGGCCATGATCGTCGCGCCGGCCACCGTCAACACCGTCAACAAGTGGTCGGCCGGCATCGCCGACACCCTGGCCCTGGGCCTCATCGTGGAGGCGCTCGGCCTGGGCCTGCCGATCGTCGCCGTGCCGTACACCAACCGCGCGATGGCCGCCCACCCCGCCTTCGGCGAGTCGATCGAGCGGCTGCGCTCCTGGGGCGTCACCGTCCTCTACGGCGAGGACGTCGTCGAGCTGCACCAGCCCGGGATCGGCGAGACCCGCGACGACTTCCCGTGGCACCTGCCGCTCGACACGCTCGATCGGCACCCCTCCGTGCAGGCCCAGCGGATCGCAGGCGGCGGCGCAGTGGACTAACGTTACGCCGTGCGCGTAGCCGAACTCGTGGAGCTGCTGGAGCGGCGGTATCCGCCGGACTGGGCCGAGGACTGGGACCGTGTCGGCTTCGTCCTCGGCGAGCCCGACGCGACCGTCACCCGGGTGCTGCTCGCCGTCGACTGCGACCCGGCGGTCGTCGACGAGGCGGAGGCGGCCGGGGCCCAGTTCGTGTTCACCCACCACCCGCTGCTGCTGCGCGGGGTCTCCAGCGTGGCGCCCACGACGTACAAGGGCCGGATCGTGCACCGCATGATCCGGTCCGGGATCGCGCTGTACACCGCCCACACCAACGGCGACGTTGCCAACCCGGGCGTGTCCGACGCCCTGGCCGCGACCCTCGGCCTGCGCGACGTGCGGCCGCTGCGCCCCGATCCCCGCTCGCCCGAGCGTGGACACGGCCGCGTCGGGCGACTCCCCGAGCCGATGACCCTGGCCGCCTTCGCCGCCCACGCGGCGGCGAGCCTGCCGAAGACGGCCGCGGCCGTGCGCGCCGCGGGCGACCCGGCCGCGACGGTGGAGACGGTCGCGGTCTCCGGCGGCGCCGGCGACGTGTTCCTGGCCGACGCGGTGCGGGCCGGCGTTGACGCATACTTGACCGCGGATCTGCGCCACCACCCGGCGCAGGAGCACCTCGCCAATGGCGGGCCGGCTCTCGTCGACGTTGCGCACTGGGCGTCCGAGCGGCCCTGGCTGGACGACGTGGCGGCGTTCCTGCGGGCGGAGGCCGGCGTGCAGACCGTGGTGTCCGATGTGGACACCTCACCCTGGGTACTGTTGACAGGCTCCTTGGAGGGCAACGACTCGTGAAGGCTGACCCGGAAGCCCAGCGCCGCCTGCTCGACCTGCAGGCGATCGACATCGCGCTGACCCAGCTCGCGCACAAGCGCAAGGCGCTGCCCGAGCACGCCGAGCTCGGCAAGCTGGCCCGCGAGCTGTCCACGATGGAGGATCAGCGGGTCCGCGCCCAGGTGGCCGTCGACGACCTCGACCGCGACATCGACCGGCTCGAGCGCGACGCCGAGCAGGTCCGCGCCCGCAAGGAGAAGGACCAGGCGCGCCTCGACGCCGGCACCGGCCCGTCGCGCGAGCTCGAGGCGCTGCAGCACGAGATCGGCACGCTCAACCGGCGCCAGTCCGAGCTCGAGGACGCCGAGCTGGAGCTCATGGAGCAGCGCGAGACCGCGCAGGCGGCCCTGGACGAGGTCGTCACCGCGCTGGAGGCCCGCCGCGCCACCCGCGCCGAGGCCGAGCGGCGCCGCGACGAGGCCCTCGCCGCGATCGCCAAGGACGAGGAGTTCCGCCAGGCCGGCCGCCGCCCGCTCGCCGCGGACCTGCCCGCCGACCTCGTCACCCTCTACGAGAAGATCCGCGAGAGCAGCGGCGGCATCGGCGCGGCCATGCTGCGCCAGGGCCGCTGTGAGGGCTGCCGCATCGAGCTCGCCGGCGGCGACCGGGCCCGGGTGAAGGCCGCCGCCACGGACGAGGTCGTGCGCTGCGAGGAGTGCCGCCGCATCCTGGTGCGCACCGCCGAGTCGGGGCTGTAGCCGCATGCGGGTGGCCGTCGAGGCGGATGGCGGGTCGCGCGGAAACCCCGGCCCGGCCGGCTACGGCGCCGTCGTGCGCGACGAGTCCGGCGAGGTGCTCGCCGAGCGCCTCGGCGCGCTGGGCGTGACGACCAACAACGTCGCCGAGTACTCCGGGCTCATCGCCGGCCTGCGCGCGGCACGCGAGCTCGGCGCCGACGAGGCCGAGGTGCGCATGGACTCCAAGCTCGTCGTCGAGCAGATGTCCGGGCGCTGGCAGATCAAGCACCCCGGCCTGCGCCCGCTCGCCGAGGAGGCCCGGGAGCTGGCCAAGGGCTTTTCCCGGATTCGGTACACCTGGATCCCCCGCGAGCAGAACCGGCACGCCGACCGGCTGGCCAACGCCGCGATGGACGGCAAGACCGCCGCCGACCTGGAGCCTCCCGCCGCCGCCGCGCCGCCGCGGTCGTGGTCGCCGCCCTCGACCGGCTCGCCGCTGCGGATGGTGGTCCTGCGGCACGGGGAGACCCCGTACACGGCGCAGAAGCGCTACTCAGGCCGCGGCGACATCCCCCTCTCCGACACCGGCCACGAGCAGGCGGCCCGCGCCGCCGCCCGCGCGCGGCAGCTCGCCCCGTCCATCGCCGCGGTGGTCAGCTCGCCGCTGAAGCGCTGCCTCGAGACCGCCGCCGCCTTCGGCGACGTGCCGATCCACGTCGAGGACGACCTCATCGAGTGCGACTTCGGCGATTGGGAGGGGCTCACCTACGCCGAGGTCCGCGAGCGCTACGGCCCCGAGCAGGACCGCTGGCTCGCCTCCACCGCGGTCGCGCCGCCCGGCGGCGAGTCGTTCCAGCAGGTCGCCATGCGGGTGCGGCGGGCCGTGCGGCGGCTGCAGGAGCGGTACGAGGGCCGCGAGATCGCCGTCGTCAGCCACGTCACCCCGATCAAGCTGCTGCTGCGCGACGCGCTCGCCGCGAGCGACTCGTTCCTCTTCCGGCTGTACCTCGACCCCGCCGGCCTGTCGCTCGTGGACTCCTGGCCCGACGGCGGCGTCGCGGTGCGCTCGGTCAACGAGACCGCGCACCTGACTTAGAAGAAGGCGCGGTACAGGAGCACCAGCCCGACCACCGAGCCGAACACGACGATCACCGTCTTGAGCATCGCGCTCGGCAGCCGGCGGGCCAGCCGGGCGCCGACGTACCCGCCGACGAGCGCGGCGGGTGCGACGATCGCCACGTCGACCCAGTCGACCGGCCCGAACAGCGCGAACGCGAGCACCCCGACCAGCCCGCCGAGCGCCGAGATGACGTTCTTCAGCGCGCTGACCCGGGCCATGGACTGGTCCAGCACGAGCCCGAGCGCGGCGACGAGCATCACGCCGAGGGCGGCGCCGAAATATCCGCCGTACAGCGAGCCGAGGAACACCATCCCGTGCAGCCCGAGCCGCTGCCGGCGGGGCGACAGGTCGCGGGGATGCCCGACGAGCCGCCGCAGCCGATCCTGGAACGCGAGCACCGCCGCGGCCCCCAGCACCAGGAACGGCACCACGAGGTTGAACGCCTCGGCCGGCGTCAGCAGCAGCAGCGCGCACCCGAGCCCGGCCGCCACGACCGACGTCGGCCCGAGGCTCAGCAGCAGCCGCCGCGATCCGTCCCGCGCCAGGTCCGCCAGGTCGGTCCGGCTACCGTGGACGGCGGCGACGTACCCGGGGAAGACCGCCGTGGTGTTGGTCACGTTCGCCGCCACGGGCGGCAGCCCCGTGGCGATCAGCGCCGGGAACGTGATCAGCGAGCCGCCCCCCGCGATCGCATTGATGGTCCCGGCCGCCAGCCCGGCCACAGACAGCACTGCGATGTTTGAGGGGTTCATGGTCTGATTACCATAGTCAGCGCGACGGACGAGTCGACCGGGCGGTCGCGTCGGCACCACACTGGTGCCGCCGAGGAACGTCCGGGCTCCACAGGGCAGGGTGGTTGCTAACGGCAACCCGGGGCGACCCGCGGGACAGTGCCACAGAAAGCAGACCGCCCAGCGGCCGGGCAACCGGCCAGCTGGGTAAGGGTGAAACGGTGGGGTAAGAGCCCACCAGCGCCCCGGGCGACCGGGGCGGCTAGGTAAACCCCACCCGGAGCAAGGTCAAAAGGGCCGGCGCCCACGGGCCCGGCCTGCGCAGGCGTTCGAGGGCTGCCCGCCCGAGCCTGCGGGTAGACCGCTGGAGCCTGCCGGCAACGGCAGGCCGAGATGGATGGCCGCCCCCTGCCGCAAGGCGGGGACAGAACCCGGCGTACAGGTCGACTCGTCCGTCGTCCCCTGAGCACGGCCCTGTCAATTGCCTCTGAGCTGCTATTTAGTACGTCAGTTCTGGTAGATGCTGGTCAATCAAGTCGAGAGGTATGGTCCACACCGCGGAATCCGGGCACTCACGCGAAGCAGCTTAAACGCTTCGTACTACGACACCTGCACGACGCCGACACCTGATACATGGGAGGAGGTAGGCCAATGACCACTCATGTCTTCACGATTGTGATCAATCAGCGGCCTACCGAGGCTGACCTGCGTAAGCTTGACGACAAGGGGCTTGATGATGCCACATTCGGTGTGGATCGAGGGCTTCCGGTAGTTGAGTTTGATAGGGAAGCGCCGACTCTTGCAGAAGCGGTAGCTTCCGCAATCCGAGACCTCGAAGCCGCAGACCTGGTTGCAAGTCGGGTTCTGGATGAGGATCTGCTCACGCTCGCTGACATAGCGGACCGTATCGGTCAGAGCAGAGAGTCGGTTCGTCGGTATGTCACCGGGGATCGCGGACCGGGGGGTTTTCCGCCTCCTGCTAATCCGGCACGTGATGGCACCGTATTCTATCGATGGAGCGAAGTTGCGCCGTGGGTCCGCCGAAATCTACAAATTGATGTCCCAGAGGCAGACCCGGCGCTCGCACTTGCAAATCTTCTAATCCAGGCTCGCCGGCTGGCGGGGCAGGTTGCTCATTCTGCAGCTCTTACCGACCTGTTGAGCATTTAGCTATCTCGGGTCAACTGCGTTGACGAAGCCGGACCGCGGCTTCGGGTGGGTTGTCACGTACGTGACAACCCACCAGCCCTGTGTCATCCCGTCTGCCGTCGACCCGCCACGATGTGGAAGCGCGCCTTCGCCCAGGGCGTCGGAGTTGACAGTCGCGTACGGACGCTTGGCGCCCCGGGCGAAGGTGTGCTTGGCTGCGCCCGGGTTGGTGGCAGGCGGGATGGCACAGGGCACCCTCAGCCACCGATCACCGCAAGCCGCCCGGGATCATCCTGGAGCCGGTGATCCCCGCCGGAGGCATAAAGACCGCACGCGAGACGAAGCGTAAGCCGCCGCGTAGCTTTTCCGCCCACTCGGCCGTCACGCCCTGGCCTCGTCGTGTGTTCCGCGTGCTCAAGTCGGCCCACCTCGCAGCCCGGAGTTCCGCCTTCGTTCTGGCGGCCCGGGCTGCTTGGTGCTGTTTGCTCGCGCCGGGGGCTGGAACGCCGCCGCCCGTGCCGAAGGCCAAGGGCGAGCAGCGCGGCGCGCGCGCCAGCCCCGCTGCGGCGCGGGCGAGCGGCGCGTTTCGGGCCGCCTTGAACCCGTACAGAAAGTTCTCAAAGTTCTCACCGGATAGATCCGGGCTGCTTGTCGTACTCTGCTTGATCCGTTACAGGTCGACTTCACTTGGTGTGCGACACTCCGCCGAGTGCTGGTGGAGTTGACCATGACGGAACAGCGGTATCGCGCCGTGTTGGAAGTGGAGGCCGGGGCTCCGGTGACCGAGGTCGCCGAGCGGTTCGGGGTGTCGCGGCAGGCGGTGCACCGCTGGCTGGGCTGGTACCGGTCTCTGGGCCTGGAAGGGCTGGCGGACGGGTCGCATCGGCCGCACGCGCATCCGGCCCAGACGTCGCCGGAGGTGGAGGCGGCATCGGTCTGGCTGGCCGCCAGCACCCGGTCGGCAGCCAGTTCGCCGGGCGGCGCGTCACCGTCCGCCTGGAGGCCCTGATGCAGATCACCGACCACGGTGTGCTGTTGCGCAGCCTGCCCAACCCGCTGTCGCCGACCGACATGGCCCGCATCCGCGATGCTCGCCCGGCCGGACCAGCCCCGGCGCCGCCGGCCGACCCACAGCGCGTCGACCGCCGCGTCAGCAGCCGCGGCGCGCTCGTCATCGCCGGGCAGAAGATCCACATTGGTATCCACCACGCCGGTGCCACCCTGGCCGTCGAGGCCGCCGCCACCACGTTCCGCATCTTCGACGGCGACCAACTCGTCACCGAGGTCGCCCGCACCACCACGAAGCCCATCGCTCGACACAAGGTCCGCAAACCCGAACCACCACGCCGCGCCTGCTCGACCGGCGTGGGGGCCGCTCAACATTGACGGCTGACCTACTCTTTGGGCATGCCGGACCGCCTCGATGGCCCATTGGCCGAATTCGCTGCGCTGCGACGGGAGATCGACCGTCGCGCGGTCGCTCAGCAGCAGATCTTTGTCTTGCAGGTGCTGACGGCCGGCGCCTTGTTCGTCATCGCGTTCTGGCACGTGTCGTGGGCGCCGTGGCTGCTGATCATTCCGTTCAGCAGCTGCCTGCTGTGCACTGCATCCGTCGCGCAGATCGCGGCGATCGCCACTATCGTCGGGTACATCCGTGACGAACTGGAGCCCACGATCGAGGGGCTCGGGTGGGAGAGGTACCGGCAGCAGGTTCCGTACCCGTTCACGTTTCCCCGGTTGTCGCACCCCAACCTGTTGCTGTTCGGTGGGGTGCCCGGCCTGGCACTGGTCCTGGCCCTGAAGCCGGTTCTCATCGACGAGCGCTTGCCGGCGCCTGGGTACGTCGCGGCGTGGCTCGTCGGGGTGCTGGTCGCGATCTACGGCGCCTACCTGGCGTGGATCTCGGCGACCGGGAGGTTCTTCCCACGTAGTCGCGCACCGCAGGCGGAGCCGGCCGCGGAATCGCAGGCGGAGCCGGAAACATGAACGCGCAGCCGACAAAGATCCCCGTGTGCCACAGCTGAGATGGAGAAAGCGCCACTGGCGTCCAACCAGGCCGCGCGCGGCGTGCGGTTGAGCGTGGCGGCTGGCGGGTGGACATTGCTCACCGGGAGTTGTGCAAGCCCATCTACGCCACCCTGCCGTGGGAGGACCCGTTCGGCTCCAAGCAGGAGACCGTGAGCCTGCTGCTCAGCACGCCTCGCCGCAATCCGATCCGGCGCAACACCTTCGACGAGCTGACCTGGAACCCTTCCCTCGACGCCGCTGGCATCCCCCGGGCGCGGGAGAACGGCACCCACGCGCTGCGGCACCGCTGCGCCTCGATGCTGCTCGACGCGGGGAGAGCATCAAGGCCGTCTCGGAGTACCTGGGGCCACTGGGACCCCGGGTTCATGCTTCGCCAGTACACCCATTCCATGCCGAGCACTCCAGGAACGGATGCGAGCCGCGATCGACGCCAGCCTCGAAAATGAGGAAACCGCCCAGTGACGGCCCGATAAGATCTAGAACTCATGTTTCGGCTGGTCACGGCGTTGTATCGGCACGATGCCCGGCGTACAGGTCGACTCGTCCGACGCCGCGTGCTGGGTGGACGGTTGGGTCAGCCGAAGGCGCGGTGCAGGGCGCCGAGGAACTGCCACAGCTCGTAGGCGACGAAGCCGGAGAACACCGCGCCGGCCAGGGCCATGACGAGGGTCAGGCCGGCGAGGACCAGGTTGGTGCTCTGCAGCTTGCGCAGCGCGGCGAGTTCGTGGGCCAGGTCGACGGTCGCGCCGACGACCGGGCCGGGGGCCGGCTGCGGCTTGGAGCCGTTCGGTGGGGCGTACGGAGCCGGCGAGGCGGGGCCGGGCACGTAAGGGACGTGGTTGGTCACGATCGGCAGTGTGACGCGGCCGGACCCGGATCGCTCTCCGCCGATCGTCCGGCGGGCATCGGACGGGCCGGGGAAATACCTCGCCCCGAACCACGGGGCGGGGTGGCGTGTGCCGGAATGCGGGCGCTCAAGGGAACTTTAAGATCGGCTTTGGGTGCTTGACCGGCTTCGATGGGCCGTCGAGCATTTTGCGCTGTGTCACGCAGGAGTCTCGTCGTACTGTTCGCCGCTGTCGTTGCGGCCGTTGTCGTCGCCCCCATCGCCATCGCGCGGGCCTCGGAGCTCGGGGTCATGCGGGCGCCCGCCGCGAGCGCAGGGGAGCCCCAGCCCGACCACCTCGACATGACCGGGGCCACGCCGGCGCCGCAGCGCGACGGGGTGCTGGCGCTCGACCCGACCGGCGTGCCGGGGCTGTTCAAGTGCCGGCGGTACCGCATCTGGAGCTTCGCGGCCGGGCGGTACGTCGCCGAGGAGCAGGACTACCCCGGGGCCCGGCACAACATGCTGCGCGCGCGGACGGCCGCCGACCGGGTCGGCAGCTGGGAGGAGTTCGACGTGTGCTCCGACGACGGCGGGCACACGGTGTACCTGACCGCGCCGTCGGGCTACCTGGTGACCGCCGAGTTCAACTACACGGGGTCCGACCGCGGGATGCTGCGCGGGCGCGGCGAGTGGGTCGACGTGTGGGAGACGTTCGACGTGTGGTCCGCCAACGGGCTGTACTACCTGCGCAACGTCTCCCGGGGCACGTACGTCACCTGCCGCGTCGACTACACCGGCGCCGCCTACCAGACGATGAAGGCGACCGGTGCCGGCGCCGGCAGCTGGGAGGCGCTGCGATTCGACCCCGTCTGAACATGCCGCCGAGGCGTCACAGGGTGATGACCGTCCTCGGCGGCCGGCGGACCACCGGGCGCCGAGGACGGTCGAGGCCGCTATGCCCGCTGCGACAGCCGGGCCAGGTCTTCGAAGTACTCCGGATAGGTCTTCGCCACGCACCGCGGGTCGCGGATCTCGATGCCCGGTACCCGCAGGCCCAGCAGCGCCAGGCTCATCGCCATGCGGTGGTCCTCGTAGGTGTCGAACGTGGTCGGCGTGGGCGTGGCCGGGTTGATGGTGAACCCGTCGGACTCCTCGACCGCGTCGACGCCGGCGCGGGACAGCTCCGCCACGATCGCGCCGATGCGGTCGGTCTCCTTGCCGCGGATGAAGCCGATGCCGGTGACCCGGGTGGGGGAGTCGGCGAACACGGCCACCGCGGCGAGGGTCTGCGCGGTGTCGGAGATGTCGGCCATGTCGACGTCGATGCCGTGCAGCTCGCCGGTGCCGGTGACCGTGATGCTGTCGGCGGCCCGCTCGACCCGCGCGCCCATCTGCTCCAGCAGGTCGGCGAAGCGCACGTCGCCCTGCAGGCTGCGGGTGCCCAGCCCCTCGACGGTCACCCGCCCGCCGGTGATCGCGGCCGCGGCCAGCAGGTAGGAGGCGGCGCTCGCGTCGGGCTCGATGTCGTAGTCGGTCGCCCGGTACGCGCCCGGGTGCACCGTCAGGCCTTCCACGGTGACGCCGAACGCGGCCATGACGGCGGTGGTCGCTTCGACGTAGGGCACAGAGACCAGCGGCGAGGTGAGTTCGACCGTCAGCCCCTCGTCCATGAGCGGACCGGCCATGAGCAGACCGGAGAGGTACTGGCTGGAGATGTGCCCCGGGAGCGCCACCTTGCCCCCGGTCAGCGGCCCGGTGACGGCGACCGGTAGGTATCCGGGCTGGCCCAGGTCCTCCACCGTCGCGCCCAGTTCGCGCAGCGCGACCACGAGCGCGGCGAACGGCCGGGCGCGCAGCTGCGGGGTGCCGTCGACCACGCCGCGCGCGGGGCGCAGCGCCGCCGCCGGCAGCACGAACCGCGACGTGGTGCCCGACTGGCGCGCGTCGATGCGCACGTCGCCGGTGGAGGTGCGCGGGTCGATGCCGTCGACGACCACCGTCCGCGCGGCCTCGTCGAGGGTGACGGTCGCGCCCAGCGCCCGGACGGCGTCGACCATCGCATACGTGTCGTCGGCGAAGAGCATCCCCGTCAGCGTGCTGCGCCCGGGCGCGAGCGCGGCACAGATGAGGGCGCGGTTGGTGATGCTCTTCGAGCCGGGCGGGCGCAGCGACGCGTCGGGCGGCGAGGCCAGCGGCGTGACGGCGAGGACGTCCGGCAGGTCATCGGCATGGAGGCTCACGCTTCGATTGTCCCGCAGGCGGAGTCCGCGCGGGAACGAGGGCCGCCGCCTTCAGCGCTGCCAGCGGCACGGGCCGGTCGGCCGGCAGGTCCCCAGGGTTGTCGCGCTCCCGGCTCCACTCGTCGGAGAGGCGGTACGCATACTGCTCGCGGTCCTCCGCCGGTGGCTCTTTCACGCCCCCCGCGGCGGGCTCGCCGACGCCCATGGTGTCCACCGTGGACGATTCTCGTTCGTCCCCGAACGATGGCCGGAGGGTCGACCGGACGACTCGAATGTGCTTCCTCCGTTCGGCTCACCCTCGGGTGATGGTGACCACACGGCGACGTGGCAACTCCCGGTTTGGCATGGGATTTTCCGGCCGGCCCATGATCGGCAAAGCCTTGCCGCGCAACGGATCCGGACCGGCCCTGGGTGCCTGCGGAGCCCCCGGATCCGCAGCGGTGGGTGTCTGCGACCGGTCTCGGCCGGTTGCGTCTACTGTGGAATCTGAACCAGCTATTTGCCGGTTTCGGTGGCGCGTGTTTCATTTGCGGTGCACAGTGATGTCATGAGCAGCAGCGGTGCTGAGCGGTACTACTGGTGCCTATCTCACCAACGGGTCGAGTCCGAGGCCGACATGTGCCCGGGAAGGGATCGCCTCGGCCCCTATGATTCGGCGGCAGAAGCCGAGCAGGCCCTCGCCAAAGTCCGCGAACGCAACGAGGCGTGGGACGCCGAGGACGAACGGTGGGAAGGCAAGCACTAGCAAGACGCCGGAGCACGGGGCGACCGCGAACCGCCCCGCCCGACGGCAACCGGAACCCGTCCACCCGCACAACCCAACCGCGAACATCCCGCAGGACGCGGGATAACTCCTCCAGGAGGACCACGATGGCCGCAGCAAAGAAGGCCACCACGAGATCGGCCGCAGCGCGCGCGGCCGCGACGACCGCGGCGGCCCAAGCCTCCGCGACGACCGACCCGGCCCCCGCCAGGGCCCGTGGGACGGTCGCGGCAAGCTCCCCCCGCCGCACCGCGACAGCGGCGGTGACCCCGGCGTCGTCGACGTCAGCGCGCAAGTCGGCGACGGCCAAGGCGGCGACCCCGGCGTCTTCGGCGTCGACGTCGTCGCGGAAGCCGGCGGCCGACACGGCCACCCCGGCGGCGAAGAAGACGACGGCGGCCAAGACGGCGACGCCGGCGGCCAAGAAGACGGCGGCGGCCAAGGCGGCCACCCCGGCGGCGAAGAAGACGGCGGCGGCCAAGGCGGCGACGCCGGCGGCGAAGAAGACGACGGCGGCCAAGACGGCCACCCCGGCGGCGAAGTCCACGACCGCGGCGAAGAAGACCGCGGCCAAGACGGCAACGCCGGCGGCCAAGACGACCGCTGCGGCGGCGAAGAAGACCGCGGCGAAGAGCACCGCGGTCAAGGCGGCGGCGAAGAAGACCGCGCCGGCCAAGAGCGCGGCGAAGACGACCACCGCGGCGGCCAAGAAGACCACGGCCGCGAAGAGCACCGCCGCCACGAAGACCACCGCGGCGGCGAAGAAGGCCGCGACCGCGAAGGCCACCCCGGCCAAGGCGGTCGCGAAGAAGACCGCCACCGCGAAGGCGGCCCCGGCCAAGGCGGCGACCAAGGCGACGGCGGCGAAGGCGACCGCGGCGAAGACGGCGGCGAAGGCGACCGCGGCCAAGGCCACCAAGTCGACGGCCACCAAGTCGACGGCGAAGGCCGCCCCGGCGAAGGCGGCGGCGAAGGCGGCGGCGAAGAAGACCGCCACCGCGAAGGCGGCCCCGGCCAAGACGACCACCAGGGCCACCGCGGCGAAGACGACGGCGGCCAAGGCCACCAAGGCGGCGGCGACCAAGGCGACGGCGACCAAGGCGACGGCGAAGGCCGCCCCGGCGAAGGCCGCCACCAAGGCCACGGCCGCCAAGACCGCCGCGAAGTCGGCGGCGAAGGCGGCCCCGGCGAAGACGGCGACCAGGGCCACCGCGGCGAAGTCCGCGGCGAAGGCCGCCCCGGCGAAGGCGGCGGCGAAGAAGACCGCCACGGCGAAGGCGGCCCCGGCCAAGACGACCACCAGGGCCACCGCGGCGAAGGCGACGGCGGCCAAGGCCACCAAGGCGGCGGCGACCAAGGCGACGGCGAAGGCCGCCCCGGCGAAGGCCGCCACCAAGGCCACGGTCGCCACCAAGGCCACGGCCGCCAAGACCGCCGCGAAGTCGGCGGCGAAGGCGGCCCCGGCCAAGACCGCGGCGACGAAGACGACGGGCACCAAGGCCACGGCGGCCAAGGCCACGGCGACCAAGGCCGCGGCGACCAAGGCCGCGGCCAAGTCCACCGCGGCGAAGGCGGCGACGGCGAAGGCCACCCCCGCCAAGACGGCGGCGCCCGCGAAGACCGCGGCGGCGAAGGCCACCGCGAAGGCGGCCCCGGCGAAGTCGGCGGCGAAGGCCACTCCGGCCAGGACCGCGGCGACGAAGACGACGGGCACCAAGGCCACGGCGACCAAGGCCACGGCGACCAAGGCCACGGCGACCAAGGCGGCGGCGACCAAGGCGGCGGCGACCAAGGCGGCGGCGACCAAGGCGGCGGCGAAGACGACGGCGACGCCGGCGAAGACGGCGGCCAAGACGACCACCGCACGGAAGGCGCCGGCCCGCAAGGCCACGCCGCCCGCCGCGGCGGCCGAGGCCCCGCAGACGCTCACCCCCGCGGCGGTCGAGCCGGCCGAGCCGGCCGAGCCAGCCACGCCCCCGGCGGTCGTCGCCGAGGGTGGCCTGGACGCCGGCGCCCCGGCGGCGGTGGAGGACACCACGGCGGAGTCCGCGTCGGGCGCCGCGAGCGAGGCCATCCCGGGCCGCGAGAACGGCAACAACCCGGAGGAGGCCGCGAGCATGACGCCGGAGGACTGGGCGAGCATCGCCCGCCCGTAACGGAGGTATTCGCAACGACGGCCGGTCCGCCCTCCCGGGCGGGCCGGCCGTTCGCCTTCTCCGCGGGGCGGGTGAGCGATGACGGCCGTTCGCGGGAGTCCGTGAGTGAACCGGACTGGTATGACTGACCGGTGACCGCACGCCGTGTTCTCGCCCCGCGCATCGACTTCAGCCCGCTGCGCCGCGAGCTCGACCTGCCCGACGGGTTCTCCGCCGACGCCGAGGGGGAGGCCCGGGAGGCCGCCGCGCGGGCGTTCGACGACCGGACCGACCGCACCGAGCTCGAGTTCGTCACCATCGACCCGCCCACCTCGAAGGACCTCGACCAGGCGCTGTTGCTGCTGCGGCGCGACGGTGGGTACCGGGTCCACTACGCCATCGCCGACGTCGCCGCGTTCGTCACGCCCGGCGGGACGCTGGAGCGCGCGACGTGGCAGCGCGGCCAGACCGTGTACCTGCCCGACGGCAAGGTGCCGCTGCACCCGCCGGTGCTCAGCGAGGGCGCCGCGAGCCTGCTGCCCGACCAGGTGCGGCCCGCGGTGCTGTGGACGATCGACCTCGACGAGGCCGGGGCGACCGTCGCCGTGGACGTCGCCCGGGCGCGGGTGCGCAGCCGGGCGAAGCTCGACTACGCCTCCGTGCAGCGCGACGCCGACGCGGGGACGCCGCACCCGTCGGTGGCCCTGCTGCCGGAGGTCGGCCGGCTGCTCGTCGCGCTGGGGCTGGACCGCGGCGCGGTAAACCTGCCGATGCCCGAGCAGGAGGTCGAGCCGGACGGGGACGGCTGGCGGCTCACCCTGCACGCGCCGGTCGCGGTCGAGGAGTACAACGCGCAGATCTCGCTGCTGACCGGGATGGCCGCGGCCCGCATCATGCTCGGCGGCGGGGTGGGGCTGCTGCGCACGATGCCGCCCCCGCCGGCCGCGACCGTCGAGGCGCTGCGGGTGGCGGCGCGGGCGCTCGGGATACCGTGGCCGGACCACGCCACGCCCGGGAGGGTCATCGCCACGCTCGACCCGTCCCAGCCGCGGGCCGCGGCCTTCCTCGACCAGGCGGCCGAGATGATGCGCGGGGCCGGGTACACGCCCTTCGACGGCGCGCCGCCCCAGCAGCCCCTGCACGCCGCCGTCGCCGCGCCGTACGCGCACGTGACGGCCCCGCTGCGGCGCCTTGCCGACCGATACGTCACCGAGGTGTGCCTGGCCCTGCACGCGGGCGCAGCGGTGCCCTCGTGGGCCCGGGAGGCGCTGCCGAAGCTGCCCGAGGTGATGAGCCGCACCGACCGGGTCGCCGGCGCCGCCGAGCGGGGCGCGGTCGACCTCGTCGAGGCGGTACTGCTGCAGGACCGCGTCGGCGAGACCTTCGAGGCCGCCGTGCTCGACGTCGACCCGGCCCGCCACCGCGCGGCCATCGCGATCGACGACCCGCCCGTGCGGGCCCGCTGCGAGGGCGACGGGCTGCCGCTGGGGGAGCGCACAGCGGTACGGCTCACGGAAGCCGACCCGGCCAAGCGGAGGGTGGTCTTCCAGGAGGTACAACTGGAGGCATGACCTACGACCAGAGCGCCTTACCCGACGTCTCGGGCCTGTCCGTCGGCATCATCGGCGGCACGGGTCCCCAGGGGCGCGGCCTCGCCTACCGTTTCGCCCGCGCCGGACAGCGGGTCCTCGTCGGATCCCGCTCGACCGAGCGCGGCGCGCACGCGGCGCAGGAGCTGCGCGACATGCCCGGCGTCGGGCCGGACCTCGTCGACGGCGGTGACAACGCCTTCGCCGCCGGCGCCGACGTCGTCATCGTCGCGGTGCCGTGGGAGGGCCACGCGGGCATCGTCTCCGAGCTGGCGCCGCTGCTGACCGGCGGGAAGATCGTCGTGGACTGCGTCAACCCGCTCGGCTTCGACAAGCAGGGGCCGTATCCGCTGCGGGTCGAGGAGGGCAGCGCCGCCGAACAGGCCGCCACGCTGCTGCCCGAGGCCCGGGTCTGCGCCGCGTTCCACCACGTCAGCGCGGTGCTGCTGGCCGACCCCGAGGTCGACGCCGTCGACCTGGACGTGCTCGTGCTCGGCGACGACCGCGACGCAACCGACCAGGTGCAGGCGCTGGCCGCGCGGATCGAGGGCATGCGGGGCGTGTTCGCCGGGCGGCTGCGCAACGCCGGGCAGGTCGAGGCGCTGACGGCGAACCTCATCTCCATCAACAAGCGGTACAAGGCCCACGCCGGCATCCGGGTGACCGACCTGTGAGCGACCCGGTGTTCGACCCAGAGTTCGACCCATGGTCCGCGGAGTTCGTCGCGGCGCCGTACGCGGCCTACGCGCGCCTGCGCGAGGAGTCGCCGGTGCGCTGGTTCGAGCCGAGCCGGCAATATCTCGTGTCCCGTCACGAGGACGTCAACGCGCTGCTGCGCGACCGCCGGCTGGGCCGCAGCTACCTGCACGTGAGCACCCACGAGGAGATGGGCCGCACGGCGCCGCAGGACTACCAGGAGCCGTTCTGGACCCTCAACAACAACGGCATGCTCGACCGCGAGCCGCCCGACCACACGCGGCTGCGCCGGCTGGTGTCGCAGGCGTTCACCCCGCGGCGGGTGGAGGCGCTGCGTCCGGTCGTGCAGCGGCTCGCCGAGGAGCTCGTCGACGCGTTCGTGGCCGAGGGCGGCGGCGACCTGATCGCCCAGGTCGCGGAGCCGCTGCCGGTGACCGTCATCGCCGAGCTGCTCGGCGTCCCCGAGGCCGACCGGCACCACCTGCGGCCCTGGTCGGCCGCGATCTGCGGGATGTACGAGCTCAACCCCTCCCGCGAGACGGCCGAGGCGGCGGTGCGCGCGTCGGAGGAGTTCTCGGAGTACCTGCGCGCGCTGGCCCGCCGTCGCAAGGACGACCCGCGCGACGACCTCGTCAGCGCCCTTGCCGCGGTCGAGGGGCTCAGCGAGGACGAGCTCATCGGCACCTGCGTGCTGCTGCTCAACGCCGGCCACGAGGCGACGGTCAACGTCACCGGCAACGGCTGGCGCGCGCTGCTGCAGCACCCGGACCAGCTGCAGAAGATCAAAGACGACCCCGGCCTTCTCGGTACCGCCGTGGAGGAGCTGATGCGCTTCGACACCCCGCTGCAGATGTTCGAGCGGTGGGTGCTCGAGGACATCGAGGTGCGCGGCGTGCCGATCCCGCGGGGCAGCGAGGTCGCCCTGCTGTTCGGCTCGGCCAACCACGACCCGGCCGCGTTCGCCGACCCGGAGAGCCTCGACGTCACCCGCCGGGACAACCCGCACATCTCCTTCGGCGCGGGCATCCACTACTGCCTCGGCGCCCCGCTGGCCCGCATCGAGCTTCTCGCGTCGTTCGGGGCGTTGCTGTCCAAAGCGCCCGGCCTGCGCCTGGAGCGCGAGCCGGTCTACAAGCCCGGGTACGTCATCCGTGGCCTGAACAGCCTGGATGTGTCCGTTTAGTGCTAACACGGATAAATCCGGACGCCAGCGCGTCCGGATTTATCCGTTATTTCGTGGAATACGCGCGGTCGAGCGGGTCAGTCGAAGGTGTGTTGCTGCGCCGGGAAGACGCCCGAGCGGACCTCCTCGGCGAACGCCCGCGTCGCGTCGGTGAGGGCGCCGGCCAGGTCGGCGTAGCGCTTGACGAACCGCGGCGTCTTCCCCGTCCGCAGGCCCGCCATGTCCTGCCAGACCAGCACCTGCGCGTCGGTGTCCGCACCCGCGCCGATGCCGATCGTGGGGATGTGCAGCTCGTGCGTGATGCGCTTCGCGACCTCGCCCGGCACCATCTCCAGCACCACCGCGAACGCGCCCGCCTCGGCGACCGCGTGCGCGTCGTCCACGACGTCCTCGGCGGCGTCGCCGCGGCCCTGGACGCGGTACCCGCCCAGCGCGTGCTCGCTCTGCGGTGTGAAGCCGATGTGCGCCATGACCGGGATGCCGGCGCTGGTCAGTGCGGCGATCTGGGGCGCGACCCGCCGGCCGCCCTCCAGCTTCACCGCGTGGCAGCCGCCCTCCTTCATGAAGCGGACCGCGGTGCGCAGCGCCTGCGCGGGGCCCTCCTCGTATGAGCCGAACGGCAGGTCACCGACCACGAGCGCGCGCTGCGTCGAGCGGACCACCGCGCGCACGAGCGGGAGGAGCTCGTCCTCGGAGACGGACACCGTGGACTCGTACCCGTAGACGTTGTTGGCGGCGGAGTCGCCCACCAGCAGGACGGGAATGCCGGCCTGGTCGAAGATGCCGGCGGTGTACTGGTCGTACGAGGTGAGCATCGGCCACCGCTCGCCGCGCTCCTTGGCGGCGATGAGGTCCCTGGTGCGCACCCGGCGATTGACGGCGCCACCGTACAGGGACGGAATCTCGGACATCAGCGTCCTCCTTCACTCCTCGAGGCCCCGTTCGGGGTCCCCGGGCTTACCCCCCCGATGGTCGCACCGGCGGCGCCGGATGCGACCGGTTGGATGCGGTTTTTCACAGCACCGATCCAACGGCGGGGTCCGCGGCGTCGTGACCGACCCGCCGTCTCAGCGTGGCGCGGTCTTGGGCCGGATGACCCTGCCGTGCCGGAACCGGTTGGTGATCGGCAGGCCGTGGTCGCGCGCGGACGCCCGCGCCGAGATCCGGGTGCCCGGCGGGATCTGGCGGCGGCGGTACTCCGCCGAGTCCACCATCCGCAGCGCGCGATCGACGAGCCCCGGGTCGTACCCCTCGGCCACGAGGTCGTCGCGGCCCAGGCCGGCGTCGACGTAGCCGGCCAGGATCGCGTCGAGCGCCTCGTGGCCGGCCGGCGGCCCGGCGATCGCGCGCCGCGGGATCGGCGGGGGCTCGTCGCGCCGCTCCGCCTCCTCGTTGCGCCACCGGGCGAGCCGGCGCACGAGCGTGCGCGGCACGTCCTTGAGCGGGTCGAAGCCGGCCTCGGGGCCGCCCTGCAGGATCGGGTCGCCGACCGCGAGCGCGCTGCGGTCGGCGACGGTCAGCACCAGGCGCTGCTCCTGGTCGGCCAGCGTGGCGATGATCACCCCGCGGACGCGGGCCGGCAGCAGCTCCAGGGCGGTGCCGCCGAGCGCGAGGTTGGCCAGGAAGGCGTCGACCATCGGCTGGATCGGCTCCACCCGGAAGTCCAGGCCGGTGCGCAGGGCCAGCTCGCGCGCGTCGTCGCGGGACGCCACGGAGGAGTACTCGCCGGGCATCGACACGCCGACCACGCCGGCCGGGCCGAGCGCGTCGCAGGCGATCGCGGCGGCGACGGCCGAGTCGATGCCGCCGGACAGGCCCAGGGCGACGCTGTGGTAGCCGTTCTTGTGCGCGTAGTCGCGCAGGCCCAGCACCAGCGCCTGCCAGACCTCGGCCTCGTCGACGCCCCGCGCGGCGATCTCCGGCGGCGGGGCGGGCCGCGCCGGCTCGGGCACCGCGTCCGAGAGCGTCGCGTGCCCGGGCGCCGGACCGCCGGCGGGCTCCACCGGTGCGGCGGGCAGGTCGAGGTCGAGCACCATCAGCCGCTCGTCGAACAGGGGCGCGCGGGCGATCAGGGCGCCGTCCGGGCGTACCACCATGGAATCCCCGGCGAAGACCAGCTCGTCCTGGCCGCCCACGAGGTTCACGCTCGCGACCGTGGCGCCGGCCTCCGTGGCGCGCCGGGCGAGCAGGGCGAGGCGGGTGTCGTCCGGGCCGAGCTCGTACGGCGCGGCGTCGCCGTGCACCACCAGCCCGGCGCCCGCGTGCCTCGCTTCCGCGAACGGGCCGCTGCCGCGCTCCAGGTCCTCGCCGACGGCCAGCGCGATGTCGACGCCGCCGACGCGCACCACGGCCGGCGGCTCGCCGGGCCGGTCGCCGTTGGCGGGGCCGAGCACCCGGGCGCCGCGGTACAGCACCGCCGTCGCCGCGTGCGGCCCCGGCCCGTCGGCGTTTCCGGCGTCCCCGGCATCTCCGGCATCAAGGCATCCGGCCAGCACGACGATCTCGCCCAGGCCGCGCTCGGCCAGGCGCACGGCCAGATCGTCGACCGCCTGCCGGCACGCGACCAGGAAGGGCTCCTGCAGCGCCAGGTCCCCGACGGGGTGCCCGGTGAGCATCAGCTGCGGGAACGCCACCACGTGGGCGCCCTCGCCGGCAGCGCGGGCCGTCCAGGCGAGCACCAGGGCCGAGTTGCCGGTCAGGTCGCCCACCGTCGGGTCGGCCTGGGCCAGCGCCACTCGCAACCGGGCCATTTCAGCAGTGTCCACGGCCGCCTCCGCGACGTTCACTCCCGTGCCGGGCCGGATATCGCGGTCCGGTAACTTGTGTGTAATAGCGTCGGGTGAGACTTGCCCGAATTAGCCGCAGACATTCAGCCGTAGACAGACCGCAGCTCGTGGGGGCATCGCCGTGGACCGTCAGCAGGAGTTCGTGCTCCGCACGCTCGAAGAGCGGGACATCCGATTCGTCCGGCTGTGGTTCACCGATGTGCTGGGCACGCTCAAGAGCGTGTCGGTCGCGCCGGCCGAGCTCGAAGCGGCCTTCGAGGAGGGCATCGGGTTCGACGGCTCCGCCATCGAGGGCTTCGCCCGGGTCTACGAGTCGGACATGGTGGCCATGCCCGACCCGACGACGTTCCAGGTGTTCCCGTTCGAGGGCGGCATGTCCGGCGAGAGCGCCCGCATGTTCTGCGACATCACCCTGCCCGACGGCTCGCCGTCCTGGGCCGACCCGCGCCACGTGCTGCGCCGGGCGCTGTCGAAGGCGGCTGAGAAGGGCTTCACCTTCTACACCCACCCCGAGATCGAGTTCTTCCTGCTCGAGTCGCTCGGCGAGGACGGCTCGATCCCGGTGCCGGTCGACACCGGGGGCTATTTCGACCACACCACCCACGCCGTCGCCCGCGACTTCCGCCGCCAGGCGGTGCTCGCCCTGGAGCGGATCGGCATCTCGGTCGAGTACAGCCACCACGAGGTCGCGCCCGGCCAGCAGGAGATCGACCTGCGCTACGCCGACGCGCTCACCACGGCCGACAACATCATGACGTTCCGGCACGTCATCAAGGAGGTCGCGCTGTCGCACGGCGTGCACGCGACCTTCATGCCCAAGCCGTTCACCGAGCAGCCGGGCAGCGGCATGCACACGCACCTGTCGCTGTTCGAGGGCGAGCGCAACGCGTTCCACGACGCCAGCGACCCGATGAAACTCTCGAAGGTCGGCCAGGCGTTCATCGCCGGCCTGCTCGTGCACGCCCGGGAGTACACCGCGATCACGAACCAGTGGGTGAACTCCTACAAGCGGCTCTTCCCGCAGACGCTGCCCAACCGGATCACCGAGTCGCCGGCGTACGTCTGCTGGGGGCACAAGAACCGCTCGGCGCTGGTGCGCGTCCCGGCCTACGGCAAGCCAAACTCGGCGCGCGTCGAGGTGCGCTCGCTCGACTCGGCCTGCAACCCCTACCTCGCCTACGCGGTCATGCTCGGCGCCGGCCTGCGCGGCATCGAGCAGGGCTACGAGCTGCCGCCCGGCGCCGAGGACGACGTGTGGGCGCTGACCGACGGCGAGCGTCGCGCGGCCGGCTACGAGTCGCTGCCGGAGAACCTCTCCGAGGCCCTCGACGTCATGGCCAGCTCGGAGCTGGTCGCCGAGGTCCTCGGCGAACACGTCTTCGACTTCTTCCTGAAGAACAAGCGGACGGAGTGGGAGGAGTACCGCCGGGTGGTGACCCCGTTCGAGCGGGAGCGCTACCTCGGGATGATGTGATCCCGGCGGCCGTCCGTCCGTTCGCCGATCGTCAGCCGTAGCGCTCGGTCCTGATGCCCCTGGCGTCATGGCCGAGCGCCACCATGATGTCCGCCACGGTCTCCACAAAACCGGTGGGCCCGCAGACGTACACGCTGGGGGAGAAGTCCTTCGGCCACGCGTGCGTGTTCACGTCCGCGACGCCGATCCGGCTTCCGCGCACGCGGGTGTAGATGTACTGCACGTCGAGCCCGCCGTCGTCGCGCGCCCGCCGCCGCAGTTCGTCCGCGTAGATCACGTCCTCGGGCGTCCGGACCGAATAGATCAGCTTGAACGGCGTCCTGACCCCGTGCGCCGCGCGCGAGCGGATCATCGCCATCAGGGGGACCACCCCGGATCCGCCGGCGATCAGCTGTACCGGCGCCGGATCGGTGTGCCGCCAGACGAACCACCCGCCGATGGGCCCGCGCAGCTCGATCGGCTGGGAAATGTCGTAGATGTCGGTCAGATAGGGCGAAACCTCGCCGCCATCGAGGCGCTGGACCGTGATCTCCAGGCCGTCCGCGGAGGCGATCGAGTAGCTGCGCTGCGCCGTGTACCCGTCCTCGGCCGTCAGCCGCACGTCCACGTGCTGACCAGGCAGGTGACCTGGCCAGTCGGGAACGTCGAAGACGAGCGTCCGCGCGCTGGATGTCTCCTGCCGGGCTTCGACCAGGGTGGCCTTTCGCCAGCTCAGTCGCCCTGGTACCGCTGCTCGCGCCATGGGTCTCCGTAGTTGTGGTAGCCGGCCTCCTCCCAGAAGCCCGGCTCGTCCTCCAGCATCATCCGCAGCCCGTGGATCCACTTCGCGGACTTCCAGAAGTACAGGTGCGGGATCAGCAGGCGCGCCGGTCCGCCGTGCTCGGCCTCCAGGGCCTCGCCCTCGTACCGGTACGCCACCCACGCCTTGCCGTCGAGCAGGTCCTCCAGCGGCAGGTTGGTGGTGTACCCGTCGTAGGAGTGTGCCATGACGTAGTCCGCGGCCGTCTCGACGTCCTCGACGAGGGTGTCGATCGGCACGCCGCGCCAGCCGGTGTGCAGCTTCGACCACTTGGTCACGCAGTGGATGTCGACGGTGACGTCCTCGTACGGCAGGGCGGTGAACTCACCCCACGTCCACTGCTTCTCCTCGCCCGTCTCGGTGGTGATGACGAACTCCCACCGGTCGGTACGCACCCGCGGCGTCGGCCCGGCCGACAGCACGGGAAAGTCGTGCGCGAGATATTGCCCGGGCGGGAGTTCCGGCTGCTGTTTGCGGCGAAGCCCGCCAAATCCCGGCGTGATGATGCTCATCGCCCCATCCTGCCCCGCGATTGTTTCCCCGGACATCCGTCACATGACTCGTGAGCCGCGGCCCGCGAGCCCGCGCGCCGCACGGTCGTTATTGTCGGGGCGTGACGATCGAAGGCAGTACCGCGGGGGCCGCCCCAAGAGGAGACACGGCACTCGTGGTGGAGAACGACCCCTCCGACGGGCCCGCCCGGCTCGGCGAGTGGCTCACCAGCGGTGGATTGCGGCTGGAGGTGGTCCGGCCGCACGCGGGCGAGGCGCTGCCGCCCGACCTCGACGGGTACGCCGCGCTGGTCGTGCTCGGCGGCGAGCAGGACGCCTTCCCCGGCGAGCGCGGCGAGCGCGCCTCACCGTGGTTCGACGAGCTCGACGGGCTGCTGCGCAAGGCGGTCCGGCACAAGGTGCCGACGCTGGCGATCTGCCTCGGCGCGCAACTGCTCGCCCGCGCGCTCGGCGGCACCGTCGAGCGCAGCGCCGCCGGGCCCGAGATCGGGGCGCGGCTGGTCGCCCGGCGCGACGTCGCCGACAACGATCCGATCTTCGCCGCGGTGCCGTTCGCGCCCGACGTGCTCCAGTGGCACCGCGACGAGATCGTCGAGCTGCCGATGAACGCGACCCTGCTGGCCGCCTCGACGCACTACCCGATCCAGGCGTACCGCATCGGCGGCGCCGCGTGGGGCCTGCAGTTCCACATCGAGTGCGACCTCGAGATGTTCGCGCAGTGGGCGATGGACGGCGTCGGCACCCTCGGCGAGCTCGGCATCGACGCCGTCGAGCTGCTGGAGGGGGTCGACGCCGCGCTCGACGACGTGGCCGAGGTCTGGAAGCCCTTCGCCGAGCGGTTCGCCGCCGTCGCGCTGGGCCGGGTGCCGCGCGCCGGCGAGGGCGGGCTGCGCTCCCTGCCGCTGATCGGGCCGCGCTGATGGACCCGATCGCGAAGGCGGGGCCCGGGCATCTGGCGCGGTTCGGGTTCACCGACAACGAGCGCACGGAGGCCATGGCCGGGCCCGGCGGGCTGCGGCTGTGGGACCCGGTCGCGCGCCGCTCCGCCGGCGACGAGGCCGCGGCGGTGCTCGAGACGCTGTACTTCGCCGCCGACCCCGACCTGGCCCTCTTCCAGCTGCACCGGCTGGTGGAGGCGGCGGGGGAGGAGGTGCTCGCGACCGTCCTGGCGGACAAGGCGCTGCGCCGCCGCCTCATCGGCGTCCTCGGCGTCTCCGCGACCCTCGGTGACATGCTCGTGGCCAACCCCGACGAGTGGCGCGAGTTGACCGGGGAGCAGAACAAGCGGGCGGCCGGCTACTCCACGCGGGACGTCTCCACCGTGCCGTTGCTGCGCAGCGGGTATCGCCGGGAGCTGCTGCGCATCGTGGCCGCCGACCTGACCGGCGCCGCCGACGTCGAGGTCACCATGCGCCGCCTGACCGAGCTGGCCGACGCGACCCTGCAGGCGGCGCTGGCCATCGCCGTCGCCGAGCAGGGCAGCGGCGCCTGCCGCCTCGCCGTCGTCGCGATGGGCAAGTGCGGCGGGCGGGAGCTCAACTACGTCAGCGACGTGGACGTGGTCTTCGTCGCCGAGCCCGACGGCGGCGCCGACACCGAGACCGCGATGCGGGCCGGCAGCGCGCTGGCCGCCCGGATGATGGAGATCTGCGGGTTCGTCGCCTGGCCCGTCGACGCGGCGCTGCGCCCGGAGGGCAGCCGCGGCGCGCTGGTGCGGACCGTCGCGTCACACCTGGCGTACTACAAGAAATGGGCGAAGACCTGGGAGTTCCAGGCGCTGCTGAAGGCCCGTCCGGCCGCGGGCGACCAGGCCCTCGGCGAGCAGTGGCTCGCCGAGCTGCAGCCGCTGATCTGGTCCGCGGCCGAGCGCCCGGAGGCCGTCGACGAGGTGCGCGGCATGCGCCGGCGCATCATCGAGGCCATCCCGCGCCCCGAGGTCGACCGCGAGATCAAGCGGGGCCCGGGCGGCCTGCGCGACATCGAGTTCGCGGTACAGCTGCTGCAGCTCGTGCACGGCCGCGCAGACGAGTCGCTGCGCACCCCGACCACGCTCGCCGGGCTGCGCGCGCTGATCGAGGGCGGTTACGTCGGCCTGGCCGACGGCGAGTCCCTGCTGCGCGCCTACCGCTTCCTGCGCGTCGTCGAGCACCGCCTGCAGCTGCAGCGCCTGCGCCGCACGCACACCGTCCCCGACGACCCGGCCGGGCTGCGCTGGCTCGCCCACGCCCTCGGCTATCGACCCAACGCCGCCCGGGACGCCGTCGAGTCGTTCCGGGCCGAATGGGTACGCCACGCCGGCGAGGTGCGCCGCCTGCACGCCAAGCTCTTTTACCGCCCGCTGCTGGAGGCCGTCGCCCGGGTGCCCACCGAGCAGCTGCGGCTCACCCCCGATGCCGCCCGTGCCCGCCTCGACCTGCTCGGCTTCGCCGACCCGGCGGGCGCGCTGCGGCACATCGAGGCGCTCACGGGCGGCGTGTCGCGCACCGCGGCGATCCAGCGGCAACTGCTGCCGGTGCTGCTGAGCGAGTTCGCCGACGCGCCCGAGCCCGATCGGGGCCTGCTGGCCTACCGCCAGGTCTCGGAGAAGGTCGGCAACACCCCGTGGTACCTGCGGCTGCTGCGCGACGAGGGGCCGGTCGCCCTGCGCCTGGCGCGGCTGCTCGCCCTGTCGCGGTACGTCACCGAGCTGCTCGTCCACGACCCGGAGGCCCTGCGCCTGCTGGCCGACGACGCGGAGCTGGTGCCGCGCAGCGCCGAGGTCCTCACCGAGGGCTTCGCCGCCGCCGCCGCCCGCCACGACGACCCGGAGACCGCCATCAACGCGGTCCGCGCCCTGCGCCGCCGGGAGCTGTTCCGCATCGCCTGCGCCGACCTGCTGGGCCTGCTCGACGTCACCGACGTCGGCGACGCCCTCTCCGCCGTCATCGACGCCACCCTGCGCGCCACCCTCGGCGTGACGGCCGCGCTGCCGACCGGCACGGCCGCGCCGCTGGAGTTCGCCATCATCGGCATGGGCCGCCTCGGCGGCGCCGAGACCAGCTACCCGTCCGACGCCGACGTGCTGTTCGTCTACGAGGCCCCGCCCGGCATGGCCGACGACGCCGCCAGCGGCGTGGCCCTGACCATCGCCGAGGAGCTGCGCCGCCTGCTGGCCCGCCCCGCGCACGACCCGCCGCTCGGCGTCGACGCCGACCTGCGCCCGGAGGGCCGTCAGGGCCCGCTGGTGCGCAGCCTGGGGGCCTACCAGCAGTACTACGCCCGCTGGTCGAAGGTCTGGGAGGCCCAGGCGCTGCTGCGCGCCCGCGCCGTGGCCGGCTCCGAGTCCCTCGGCGCCCGCTTCGTGGAGCTCGCCGACGCCAAGCGCTACCCGCCGGGCGGCCTCACCCGCGAGCAGATCCACGAGATCCGCCGCCTCAAGGCCCGCGTCGACAGCGAGCGCCTCCCGCGCGGCGCCGACCCGGCCACGCACACCAAGCTGGGCCGCGGCGGCCTGGCCGACGTCGAGTGGACGGTACAGCTCCTCCAGCTGCAACATGGCGCAGCCGTTCCCGCGCTGCGCACCCCGCGCACCCTGGAGGCGCTGTCGGCGGCCACGTCGGCGGGCCTGATGGACGCCGTGGACGCCGCAGCCCTGGAGGCGGCCTGGCGCCAGGCGTCGACGATGCGCAACCTGTTGACGCTGGTCCGCGGCCGGGCCACCGACCAGCTCCCGCGCCAGGGCCCTGACTTGGCCGCCGCGGCGCGGGTCCTGGGCCGGGGGACGGAGCCGCAGGAGTTCCTGGACGAGTACCTTCGGGTGGCCCGCCGGGCAAGGCAGGCGGTGGAGCGCATCTTTGCCGGTTGAGGCGTAAGCGCAACGGCCCGCCCCGCAGAGCGGGGGCGGGCCGATACGCCGTCTGGCGCCCGTGGGTCTATCGCAGGACCGCGATCACGTACCCGTTGAGGGTGGTGATGGAGAAGTGGTCGGGGTGCACCAGGTGGGCCGGGATGGTGATGACTCGTGCCTTGTTGCCGAACGGGAACGCGTCGTCGGACGACCGGAAGGTCAGCGACTTGCCGTTGGTCCGCAGGACGAGCACGTCGACGGTGTCGAACTGGTTGTGCCGCATCTGCGTGGCGAAGTCCTGCGCGGTCGATGCCTGGGCCGCGTTGTCCAGGAAGTCCAGGCGGTCGTGGTAGCGCGCCGTCGGGTGCGAATAGTTCGCGTTGAACTGGACGAACCCGTAATACGGGTAGAACGCGAACAGGTCCGATCGATCGCTGAGGACGACCGGGTGGCCGGCGCCCTTGTAGTTCGCGGCGATGAACTCGTCGACCTCCTGCGCCGACGGCAGCTGGGCCTTCGCCTTCGATGAGTGATAGGCGGGCAGTTGGCCGCTGGGCAGCGTCCCGTCGTGCGCGGCCTGCACCCAGGTGTCGGCGACGGTCGCGGTCACGTAGCGGTCGGCGGCGAAGACGGCCAGGACGATGCCGCCGGCGGCAGCCACCCGCCGCACCTCGATGGCCGGCAGCTTGGTCGCGGCGAGCTTCGTGATTCGGATGAGGGCGAGCGTGGCCGCGGCCAGCAGGACGAGCGTGACGATGCTGCGCATCCGGAAGGACATGATCGGCGAGTCGACGGCGGCGAGGACGAAGCCGAGTCCGTGCCAGAGATACGCCGAGACCAAGATGATCAGCAACGCTCGCGAGAGAGCCTCCTTGACCGTCCAGATCAGGTAGAGGAGGCCCACCATGCACAGCACGCCGACGACCGACAATTGCAGCATCGGCAGTCCCAGGTCGCCGGAGTGCGACGTCATCCACCGATTGTTCAGCGACTCGAACTGCGGCGCGGTGAGGAAGTTCCAGCCGAGCGGTGCCCAGTACGGGCTCGAGCCGACGGCGGAGATGGCGAGGATGGCGACGCTGCGGCGCACCTGCCGCCAGTCGAGCTGACCCAGGCGCCACTGGACGGCCAGGAACAGCCCGTACATGATGACCAGCAGGAAGAAGTAGTAGTAGTACGTCAGGAACAGCACGGCGCCGACCAGGCCGAGCACGATGAGGTTCGGGCTGCGACGGGCCGGCCGGCTCACGCCGAAGATGGCGAGCAGCCACCACGGAACGATGACGGCCTCGGCGAGCCAGGCGTACGGCTCGTTCAGCACCGGCACGACGATCGAGGCAGCGGAGATCAGGGCTGCCGTCCGGGTCGGCACCACGCGCCGCCACATCAGGTAGGACACGATCGGGGCCACGAACGCCACGACGATGGTGCCGTATTTCAGCATGTGCCACGGTTCGACACTCGCGATGTCCGCGGCGCGCCCCAGCACCCAGAAGTACGCCGGTGCGTAGTAGGTCGGCAGGCCGCGGTAGGTGTAGTCGGCGCCGTGCCAGCTGTCGGCGAATCGGGTGATCTGTGCGGCGCGGAAGGCCTGGTCGCCACTGATGCCCTGGACGCCGAAGGGCGTGCCGTGCAGCACGGTGAGCAGGGTCAGGGCGCCGAGCCCGCCGATCAGTGCGGGAAGGAGGTCGGCGTCCCACGTACTGGCGCGCCGCCGCGACCACCACACGACGGCAGCCGCCAACGCGGCCAGGGTGAGCGAGGCGAAGTGCAGACCGTACTCGACCCGGGGTGAATGTGGGTTCAGCCCTGCCCGCACGCCCCACTCGTGCAGGACGACCACGACGGCGCCGGCCAGACCGGCGAACAGCAGCGGCCGGACGGCCAGCAGCGCCGCGCCTGCTCGGCCGGTACTTGTCCGGCCGGTAGCGAGATCCGTTGCCGGTGTCGGAGGTTCCTCCGGGTGAGATGGTGGCTGCGAAGAGTTACTGAAATCAAAAGAGACCTGCTCCACCGATGCCCCCGTTCGTCGTTTTCAAGGTTGTTCCGCGATGCGGGACTGTAGCCCAACTCGTCAGAAGCTCGCGTACCCGACACCGGCCGGCTGCGAGGTGGCACCCGGTCAACACAGAACGGCGGCCACGCCGGCCAGGAGCCGGGCGTGACCGCCGTCTGTCAAACAGCGTTGATCGATGTCACACGTCGTAGTACATGGCGAACTCGTGCGGGGTCGGGCGCAGGCGGACCGGGTCGACCTCGTTCACGCGCTTGTACGAGAGCCAGGTGTCCACCAGGTCCTGGGTGAAGACGCCGCCCTCGAGCAGGAAGCCGTGGTCGGCCTCCAGCGAGTCCAGCACCTCCGGCAGCGAGCCCGGGACCTGCTTGACGTTCGCGACCTCCTCCGGCGGCAGGTCGTACAGGTCCTTGTCGATCGGGGCCGGCGGCTCGATCTTGTTCTTGACGCCGTCCAGGCCGGCCATCAGCATGGCCGAGAAGGCCAGGTAGACGTTGGCCGACGGGTCCGGCACGCGGAACTCGACGCGCTTGGCCTTCGCGTTGGTGCCCGTCACCGGGATGCGGGTGCAGGCGGAGCGGTTGCGCTGCGAGTACACCAGGTTGACCGGCGCCTCGTAGCCCGGCACCAGGCGGCGATACGAGTTGACCGTCGGGTTGGTGAAGGCCAGCAGCGACGGGGCGTGGTGCAGCAGGCCGCCGATGTACCAGCGGGCCGTGTCCGACAGGCCGCCGTAGCCGGCCTCGTCGTAGAAGAGCGGCTCGCCGCCCAGCCACAGCGACTGGTGCGTGTGCATGCCCGAGCCGTTGTCGCCGAAGAGGGGCTTCGGCATGAACGTGGCCGTCTTGCCGTTGGCCCACGCCGTGTTCTTCACGAGGTACTTGAACAGCTGCATCTGGTCGCCCGAGTGCAGCAGGGTCGAGAACTTGTAGTTGATCTCGGCCTGGCCGGCGGTGCCGACCTCGTGGTGCGAGCGCTCGACGACGAAGCCCGCGCCGAGCAGCTTCTGCACGATCTGGTCACGCAGGTCGGCGTAGTGGTCGACCGGGGGGACCGGGAAGTAGCCGCCCTTGTAGGCGGTCTTGTAGCCGCGGTTGCCGCCCGGCTCGTCCTTGCCGGAGTTCCACCAGCCCTCGACCGAGTCGATGTAGTAGTACGCCTGGTTCGCCGACGTCTCGTGCCGGATCGAGTCGAAGATGTAGAACTCTGCCTCCGCGCCGAAGTACGCGGTGTCGGCGATGCCGCTCGACTTGAGGTACGCCTCCGCCTTCCTCGCCACGTTGCGCGGGTCACGCGAGTAGGCCTCGCGCGTGAACGGGTCGTGGATGAAGAAGTTCAGCGCCAGGGTCTTCTCGACCCGGAACGGGTCGATGAACGCGGACGTCGCGTCGGGGAGCAGCAGCATGTCCGACTCGTGGATCGCCTGGAACCCACGGATGGACGAACCGTCGAAGGCCAGACCCTCGCTGAAGACCTTCTCGTCGAACGACTCGACGGGCACGTTGAAGTGCTGCATGACACCCGGCAGGTCGCAGAAGCGAACGTCGACGAAGCGGACGCCCTCATCCTTCACGTATCGCAACAGCTCTTCAGAATTGGCGAACACTCGTCCTCCAGGTCGCAGGCATGACCAGTCTGGTGATCACTTCAGTGTGAAGGTGGCTGGCTGTCGCGACCGTAGAACCGTGCGATTGCCCCGGCATGTCTCGACTGTTTCCGCTGTGTTTCACAGTCCTTTGCTCGCCCGATCGGCGCCGGGCGTCGTTCGATAGTCTGACCCGTCGTGGAACCAACCCCGGCACCCCTGGCCCGCCGCTTCGGCGCCCTGCTCATCGACTGGATCTCGTGCCTGCTCATCGCGGGCGCGTTCGCGAGCCCGACCGACGAGCCGTGGCTGGCACCGGGGTTGTTCGTCGTCGTGTACGGCCTGTTCCTCGGCTTCTTCGGGCAGACCGTGGGCATGCGGCTGTTTCGGATCCGTTGTGTGTCCATCACCACAGGCGGCCCCATCGGCGTGCCGCGGGCGCTGCTGCGCGCCGTCGTCATGCTCCCGCTGGTCACCGCGCTGATCATGGACCAGAAGCAGCGCGGCCTGCACGACCGGGCCGTCGGCTCGGTCGTGCAGGCCGTCTGAGCGGGTCTCAGCGCCCGCGCATCGCCTTGAACTGCCCCTTCGGGGGCTTCATGTTCTTGGGCAGCGCGCCCCGCGGCATCTGCGGCCGCGCCGAGAGCGCGGTGAGCCGCTTGTCGAGGGAGTTGACGTCCTTGGCCGTGATCGCGCGCGGCAGCCGGATCAGCGTGTTGCGCAGCTTGGCGAGGGGGATCTGGCCCTCCTCGTTGCCGATCATGAAGTCGCGCAGCTCGGCGTTGCCGATCACCTTCACCAGGCGGCGGCGCTCCTGGTTGATGAGCCCCTTGACCCGGCTCACGTTGCCCTCGCCGATCAGGATCACGCCGGGCCGGCCGATGACCAGGTGCACCATGTCAAACTGCGTCGTCGAAGCGATCGCCGGGCTGACCCGCCAGTCGCCGCGCATATTCTCGATGATCGACGCGGCGGCGCCGGGCTGCCCCTCGGCCTCCTTCATCATGGCCTTCTGCGAGCGCAGGTTGAGCACGATGACGGTGCCGAGCAGCGCCAGCAGCACGCCCAGTGGGGCCCAGATCCACGACAGGCCCAGCGCGATAGCGACGCCCACCGCGATCAGTGGCACGAGGACGACCGTCACCACGAGAGGCACGAAAGCCTTGTCCCGTTTCGCGGTGAACGAGAAGACCATGCCGATCTGCTTGAGCCGAGTGAAGAAGGAGACCTTCTCCGGCTCCTGGGCCTTTGCCATGCCTCCGAGTCTAGAGGGACGGCATCAAGCCTTGAGAGCCCGGCTGTCCAGCGCCTGGCGGTACAGCCGGCCGGCCCGGTAGGACGAGCGCACCAGCGGCCCGCTCAGCACGCCGGCGAAGCCGATCTGCTCGGCCTCCTCGCGCAGCTCGACGAACTCTTCGGGCTTGACCCACCGCTCCACGGGGTGGTGGCGGGGAGACGGGCGCAGGTACTGCGTGATCGTCACCAGCTCGCACCCGGCCTCGTGGAGGTCCCGCAGCGCCTGCGACACCTCGGCCCGCTCCTCGCCCATGCCGAGGATCAGGTTGGACTTGGTCACCAGGCCCGCCTCGCGCGCCAGGGTCAGCACGCCCAGGGACCGCTCGTAGCGGAACGCCGGACGAATGCGCTTGAAGATCCGCGGCACGGTCTCCACGTTGTGCGCGAGCACCTCCGGCCGCGCCGCGAACACCTCGGCGAGCAGCTCCGGCTCGCCGTTGAAGTCGGGGATGAGCAGCTCGACGCCGCACCCCTCGACGAGGGCGTGGATCTGCCGGACGGTCTCGGCGTAGAGCCACGCGCCGCCGTCGGGCAGGTCGTCGCGGGCCACGCCGGTCACGGTCGCGTACTTCAGCCCCATCGTCGCCACCGACTCGGCGACCCGGCGCGGCTCGTCCGCGTCGAACTCGGCCGGCTTGCCGGTGTCGATCTGGCAGAAGTCGCAGCGGCGGGTGCACTGGTCGCCGCCGATGAGGAAGGTCGCCTCGCGATCCTCCCAGCACTCATAGATGTTGGGACAGCCGGCTTCCTGGCAGACCGTGTGCAGGCCCTCGCGCTGGACGAGCCCCCGCAGATGCGTGTACTCGGGACCCATCTTGGCCGAAACCTTGATCCACGACGGTTTGCGTTCAATCGGCGTCTCCGCGTTTCGCGCTTCGATGCGCAGCAGACGACGGCCTTCGGGAACAACGGCGGTCACAGTGCGAAGACTACGCCGGGCGCCTGCCCAACCGTCGGGAACGCGATTGACGTCACGTTCACGAGGCTTCCCAATCATCTGGGACGGCAATGAGGCATGCGACGACGTCGGCCCGGAGCTGATCCCGGTCCGTACGCGCGGCAGCCTGCCGCGTCAGTACAGCTTCGTGAGGTGCCGCTCCACGATCGGCAGCACCTCCTCGACGGTCACGTCCCGGCCGAGCTCTGCCGACAGTGACGTGACGCCCGCGTCCCGGATGCCGCAGGGCACGAAGATGTCGTACCGCGAGAGGTCGCAGTCCGCGTTCAGGGCGAACCCGTGCAGCGTGACGCCGCGGGCCACCCGGATCCCGATCGCCGCCACCTTCCGGTCGGGCCCGCGCTCGTCCGCGGGGACCCACACCCCGCTGCGGCCCTCGACCCGCGTCGTGGCGAGGCCGAACTCCGCGCAGACGTCGATGAGCACCTGCTCCATGCGCCGCACGTACGCCACCACGTCCACCGGGTCCGGCAGCCGCATGATCGGGTAGCCGACCAGCTGCCCCGGCCCGTGCCAGGTGATCTTGCCGCCCCGGTCCACGTCGATCACCGGAGTCCCGTCGAACGGCCGGTCCGCGGGCTCGGTCCGCTTGCCGGCCGTGTAGACGCTCGGGTGTTCGAGCAGCAGCACCGTGTCCGGCGCCGCGCCGTCGGAAACCTCGGCATGGACGCGCCGCTGCTCGGCGAGCGCCGCCTCGTACTCCACGATCCCGGCCCGGACGACTCGCATACCCACCACGCTGGTCACGCATGCAGCCTAACCCCGCCGGAGGACACCGGGCCGGGCGTCGAATGTGTGGCATCGGGACATAGTGGTGCGTCCAAGGTCACACCTAGCGTGGTGGTCCCCACACCGTCTCCACACCAGAAGGGCACCGCCATGCCCCGCATACTCCGATTCGTCCTGCCCGCGTTCGTCGCGCTCGCCGCGGCGGTCGCGCTCACCACGGTGGCCCGGCCCGCGTACGCGGCCACGCTGACCAGCGTCGCGAGCTTCGGGTCCAACCCCGGGAACCTGACCATGTACGCGTACCGGCCCGACGGCATGCCTTCCGGCGCGCCGCTCGTGGTGGCGATGCATGGGTGCACCCAGAACGCGAACGACTACTTCACCAACTCCGGCTGGCGCAAGTACGCCGACCTGTGGCACTTCGCGCTCGTGCTGCCCGAGCAGAAGTCGGCGAACAACAGCACCAGCTGCTTCAACTGGTTTGAGACCGGCGACACCGCCCGCGGCGGCGGGGAGGCGCTGTCGATCAAGCAGATGGTCGACTACGCCGTCGCCAACTACGGCGTGAACCCGGCCCGGGTCTACGTCACCGGCCTGTCGGCCGGCGGCGCGATGACCGCCGTGATGCTCGCCACCTACCCGGACGTGTTCGCCGGCGGTGCGATCATGGCCGGCCTGCCGTACCGCTGCGCCACCTCGAGTACGAGCGCCTACACCTGCATGAACCCGGGCGTCGACAAGACCCCCGCGGCCTGGGGCGACCTGGTGCGGGCCGCGTACTCCGGCTACACCGGCGCCCGCCCGCGGGTCGCGATCTGGCACGGCACCTCCGACACCACGGTCGCCCCGGCCAACGCCACCGAGCTGCGCGACCAGTGGACGAACGTGCTCGGCGTGTCGCAGACGCCGACCTCGACCGCGTCGCTGCCGGGCGGCACCTCGCTGTCCGACTACGCGGACAAGGTGAAGGTGTACCTCGTCTCCGGCATGCCGCACGCCACGCCCGTCCACCCGGGCAGCGCGACCGACCAGTGCGGCACCGCGGGCACGTACTACAAGGACACCATCTGCTCGTCGTACTACCAGGCCGTCGACTGGGGCCTGGACAGCGGCGCCGGGCCCAGTCCGACCGCCAGCGCGAGCCCGACGGCGAGCCCCACGGTGAGCCCGACGCCGACGCAGAGCGCCGGGCCGTGCGTGCGGGCCACGAACTACGCCCACGTCACCGCGGGCCGCGCGTACCAGTCGCTCGGGTACACGTACGCCAACGGCTCCAACCAGAACATGGGCCTCTACAACGTGTTCACCACCCACGGGCTGCGCCAGACCGGCGCGAACTACTGGGTGATCGACGACACGGCCTGCTGAAGGGCCTCGTCGACGGTGCGGTGCGCGAAGGAGAACCCCTCGCGCACCAGCACCGCCGGCAGCACCCGCTGGCTGGCCAGGGCCTCGCCGCCGAACTCGCCGACCGCGGCGCGCAGCGCGAACCCGGGCACCGGCAGCAGGTTGGGCCGGTGCAGCACGCGGGCCAGCGCGGCGGAGAACTCGGCGTTGGTGACCGGCTGGGGGCCGGTGAGGTTGACGGGGCCGCTGAGGTCGCGCTCGAGCAGGAAGGTGACCGCGGCGAGCCAGTCCGGCACCGAGATCCACGGCAGGTACTGCCGGCCGCTGCCCATCCGGCCGCCGGCGAAGAGCTTGAACTGCAGGTACAGCGGCTTGAGCAGGCCGGCGTCGCGGTCGAGCGGGAAGCCGGTGCGCATGAGCGCGACCCGGGTGCCGGCGTCCTCGGCGGGGTGGGTCGCGGCCTCCCACACCTTGCACAGGTCGGCGAGGAAGCCCTCGCCCGCGGGGGAGGACTCGTCCACGGCCCGCTCGCCGGTGTCCCCGTAGTACCCCACGGCCGAGGCGTTGAGCAGCACCTTCGGCCTTGTCGGCGCGGCGGCGATCGCCCGGGCGAGGGTCTGGGTGCTGTCCACGCGGCTGTCGACGAGGACCTTCTTGTACTCCCCGGTCCAGCGCTTGTCGCCCACGCCCGCCCCGGCCAGGTTGATCACCGCGTCGGCGGCCGCCACCACGGTCCCGTCCAGCACGCCGGCGGTCGGGTCCCAGCGCACCTCGCCGGGCCGCGGCGGACGCCGCACCAGCGGGGTGACCCGGTGTCCGGCCTCCCGCAGGTGCGGGACCAGGTGCTGGCCCAGAAACCCGGAGGCGCCCGCGATCAGGATCTGCATACCGCCATCTTGCCCTCGGCGGGTACCGTCCGGACAACTATCGACGCCAGGAACTCTATGTAGATAGAGTTAACCCGTGCTGCGCAACCGCCGCCCGTCCCCGCAAACCGCCGCCGTGCTGCGCGCGCTCGCCGCCGCGCCCGAGGCCTGGCGGCACGGCTACGACCTCGGCCGGGAGGTGGGGCTGAAGGCAGGCTCGCTGTATCCGATCCTGATCCGCCTCGCCGACGGCGGCCTGCTGGAGGCCGAGTGGGAGCCGGACCCGCCGCGAGGTCGCCCGCCCCGCCACCTCTACCGCCTCACCCCCGCCGGCCTGGCGCTGGCCCAATCCTTGCCCGAGCCCGCGCCCGCGCCGCGCCGGGCTCCGGACCCCGCGAAGCGGCCGAGGGAGGCCTGGTGACCCCCGAACGCCTGCTGGAGATCCTGCTGCGGCCCGTACCTGGGCACCGCGCCGCATGGAAGGACGCCATACGCGCCGAGCTGGCCGGCCTCGACGACCCGCGGGAGCGCTGGGCGTTCGCCCTGAGCTGCTGGCGGCTGCCGCTGCGGGCACTCGCGGCCCCGCGCGCCGCGGGCCTGCTCGTGCTGACCGGGCTCGCCGCCGCGAAGGTTTTCGACGCGTGGGTCAAGCGCGACGGGTCGGGCACGGGGCGGGTGGCGCTCATGGTGACGGCGGGGCTCCTGGTCTGGTACCTCGCGCTGCTGCTCGCCGGCACCGCCCGGCGCTCGCCCCTGGCGCGCCGCACGCTCGCGGCCGGCGGCGTGGCCGCGCTCGCCGCGACCGGCATCTGGCTGGCGCTCACCCTGCTGTCGCCGGTCGGCACCGGTTGGCATCTGCCGCTGGCGACCGCCGCGATCGCCGCGCTCGCGGCGGCCTTGTGCGCCGGGCCGCCCGCCCGGCAGCGCGCCGCAGCGGCGCTGTGGGCGGCCGGCGGGGTCGCGCTGCTGCTGCCACCGGTCGCTTTCGTGACGCTGGACCTGAGCGGGCTGTGGGGCCGGGCCGGGGTGCCTGATTACGGGCTCGGCGCCAGCTGGATCGAGGCCCGCGACGCCTACGAGGGCCTGCTGCTGGTCGCCGTCGTGGCGGCCGCCGCGCTGACCTTGCTCACGGGGCTCACGGGACGCTCTCGCAAGACCCTGTCACAAGACAGCCGAAAGGGCGCCCCGTGATCGGGACGCCCTTGACGTAGCGGCTGGTCAGAGGCCGAGGTCGGCCTCGAAGTGGCCGGCCTCCAGGCGCTCCTTCACGGTGGTGAGGAAGCGCGCGGCGTCGGCGCCGTCGACGATGCGGTGGTCGTAGGACAGGGCCAGGTAGACCATCGAGCGCGGCGCGATGATCTCGCCGAGCTCCGGGTCGTTGACCACGACGGCCCGCTTGACGACCGCGCCGGTGCCCAGGATCGCCACCTGCGGCTGGTTGATGATCGGCGTGTCGAACAGCGCGCCGCGGCTGCCGGTGTTGGTCAGCGTGAACGTGCCGCCGGCGATGTCGTCCGGGCTCAGCTTGTTGTTGCGGGTCCGGTCGGCCACGTCCGCGATGCGCTTGGCCAGGCCGGCGAGGTTGAGGTCGCCCGCGTTGCGGATGACCGGGACGATGAGCCCCTTGTCGCTGTCCACGGCCATGCCCAGGTGCTCGGCGTCGTGGTAGGTGACGGTGCCCGCCTCCAGGTCGATCGAGGAGTTCACCGCCGGGTGCACCCGCAGCGCCTCGACCGCCGCGAGGGCGAAGAACGGCAGGAACGACAGCTTCACGCCGTGCGTGGCGAGGAACTGCGCCTTGGCCTTGTCCCGCAGCTTCGCCACCTTCGTGACGTCCACCTCGACGACCGTGGTCAGCTGCGCCGAGATCTGCAGCGACTCGACCATGCGCCGCGCGATGAGCGCCCGCATGCGGGTCAGCTTCTGCGTCTGGCCGCGCAGCGGGCTCGGCGCCGCCTTGGGGGCCGGGGCGCCCGTGGTCGCGGCCGGGGCGGCTGCCGCGGGCGCCGGGGCGGCGGCCTGCTGCTCGGCGGCGGCCTTCGCCTTCGCCGCCGCGTCGAGCACGTCCTGCTTGCGGATCCGGCCGCCGACGCCCGTGCCGGACAGGCCGGACAGGCTCACGCCGTGCTCGGCGGCGAGCTTGCGCACCAGCGGCGTGACGTATCCGGCGTCCTCGGCCTCGACCTTGCCGTTGCCGGCGTGCACCGGCGCGGCGGCAACGGGCTGCGGCTCCGGCTGGGGCGCGGGCCTCGGGGCTGGGGCCGGGGCTGGGGCGGCCTTCGGCTGCGGCGCGGGCTCGGCCTTCGGCTGCGGGGCCGGGGCGGCCTTCGCGGGCACGGCGCCGGCGACGCCGATGATGGCCAGCTCCGCGCCGACCTCCACCGTCTCGTCCTCGGCGACCTTGATCTCCAGCAGCGTGCCGGCGGCCGGCGACGGGATCTCCGTGTCGACCTTGTCGGTGGAGACCTCCAGCAGCGGCTCGTCGGCCTCGACGGCGTCGCCGACCTGCTTCAACCAGCGGGTGACGGTGCCCTCGGTGACGCTCTCGCCGAGCGCCGGCATCTTCACCGCGGTGCCCTCGGCGCCGCCGGCGGCGGGCGCCGCCGCGGCCACGGGCTCCGGCGCGGGCTCCTCGGCGGGCTCGACCGCCTCGGGCTCGGCGGCCGCGGGCGCGCTCTCGGCGGCGGGCGCGGCCCCGCCCGCCGAGCCGTCGCCGATGACGGCCAGCTCGGCGCCGACCTCAGCGGTCTCGTCCTCCTGCACGACGATGCGCGTCAGCACGCCGGCCGCCGGGGACGGGATCTCCGTGTCGACCTTGTCGGTGGAGACCTCGAGCAGCGGCTCGTCGGCCTCCACGTGATCGCCCTCCTGCTTCAACCAGCGGGTGACGGTGCCCTCGGTGACGCTCTCGCCCAGCCGGGGCATGGTGACCGATACCGGCATTTGAAACGACTCCTCGTACTTTGCGGTGGTGGCGGTCGGGTGCCAGTTGATTCAGTGGACGTGCAGCGGCTTGCCGGCCAGCGCCAGGTGCGCCTCGCCGAGAGCCTCGTTCTGCGTCGGGTGCATGTGCACGAGCGGAGCGACGTCGCCGGGGAACGCCTCCCAGTTGTAGATCAGCTGGGCCTCGCCGATGAGCTCGCTCACCCGGGCGCCCACCATGTGGACCCCGACGACCGGCCCGTCCTTGACCCGGATCAGCTTCACGAAGCCAGCGGTCTTGAGGATCTGGCTCTTGCCGTTGCCGGTGAGGTCGTACTGCAGCGTCTCAATCTTGTCATCGCCGTGCACCTCGCGGGCCTTGGATTCGTTGAGCCCGACCGAGGCGACCTCCGGCTCGGAGTAGGTCACGCGCGGGATGCCGGCCTCGTCGAAGACCTGCGGCTGCAGGCCGGCGATCTCCTCGGCGACGAAGATGCCCTGCTGGAAGCCGCGGTGCGCCAGCTGTACGCCGGGCACGATGTCGCCGACCGCGTAGACGCCGGGCACGGAGGTGCGCAGCCGCTCGTCGGTGAGGACGAACCCGCGCTCCATCTTCACGCCCTGCTCCTCGTAGCCGAGGCCGGCGGTGGTCGGCCCCCGGCCGACGGCCACGAGCAGCAGCTCGGCCTCGATCGTCTCGCCGCCCTGGATCGTCACCTTCACGCCGGTGTCGGTGCGCTCGACGCCCTCGAAGGGCTTGCCCACCTTGAACTTGACGCCCCGCTTGCGGAACGCCCGCTCCAGCGCCTTCGAGCTGGCCTCGTCCTCGACCGCGAGCAGCCGCGGCAGGGCCTCGACGATCGTCACGTCGACGCCGAAGGACTTCCAGGCGCTGGCGAACTCGCAGCCGATCACGCCGCCGCCGAGGATGACCGCGGACGCGGGCACGTGGTCCAGCTCCAGCGCGTGCTCGCTGGCGATGACCCGCTCGCCGTCCACGACCAGGCCGGGCAGCGTCTTGGAGTAGGAGCCGGTGGCCAGCACGACGTTCTTCGCCGTGTACCGCGTGCCGGCGACCTCGACGGCGCCCGGCGCGACCAGGCGCCCCTCGCCCTCGATCAGCCGCACCTTGCGCGCCTTGGCCAGGCCCTGCAGGCCCTTGTAGAGCTTGGTGATCACGCCGTCCTTGTAGGCGTTGACGGCCTTCATGTCGACGCCGTTGAACGACGCCTGGATGCCGAACTGGTCGGCCTCGCGGGCCGCGTCGGCCACCTCGCCCGCGTGCAGCAGCGCCTTGGTCGGGATGCAGCCGCGGTGCAGGCACGTGCCGCCGATCTTGTCCTTCTCCACGAGCGCGACGGACAGGCCGAGCTGCGCGGCGCGGAACGCGGCCGCGTAGCCGCCGCTGCCGCCGCCCAGGATCAGGACGTCGAAGGAGTTGGCGTGTGGGTCGCTCACGAATTCTCCCAGGTGATGCACGGGCCTGTCGGCTCGTGACGGTGCGAATGCGGGGTTCGCCCTTCGCATGACGATCCTTGGCCATCTTGTCACTTGTGCTGCTCGCCTGCGACGGTAGGTGCCCTGTAGTGGGTCCTTCCGCACGCGTGGGCGTCGTACCCTGTGCTCGGACTCGATGGGTTCGTGGTCTGGCTCGACGGGAGGGAGCGGATCGTGGCGTGGTTCCGCCGAAGCAGGCCGGCAGCTGGTGGACGCACCGCGAGCCGTGAGGACCTGGCGTATCTGGAGGAGTTCGTGCGCTCCCGGCGCGGCGTGGAGGGGTTCATCGAGCCCCGCACGACCGTGACGGAGACGACACTGCTGCTCATCGCGCACGACGGGGAGTGGACCCGGCGGCGGATGGAGAGCCCTCAGGCGGCGCGCCAGTTCGCGCACCGCCTGAGCATGCCCGTCTACGACATCGCGCTGGTCGGCTATCCGCAGCGCTGGCGCGACTACAACGCGCGGAACAAGAAGAGCTGAGCTACTCCGCGCTATTCCGCCCTATTCCGAGGCGATCTCCTCGATCAGTTCCACGAGCGTGCGGACCGGCACGCCCGTGCCGCCCTTGGACCAGTAGCCGAACGGCTCGCCGGTGTGGTAGCTGGGGCCCGCGATGTCGATGTGGGCCCACTGCACGCCCTCGGTGACGAACTCCGACAGGAACACGCCGCCCTGCAGCATGTGGCCGGCCCGGTCCATGCTCGAGTTCACCTGTGAGATGTCCGCCACGTCGGAATCCATGCCCTTGCGCACGTCCTCGGGCAGCGGCATCGGCCACGCGGGCTCGCCGGCCCGCTCGCCGGCGTCGCGGACCCGGTCGCACAGCTCCGGCGTGCCCATGACGCCGGCGATGCGCTTGCCGAGGGCGATGACCTGCCCGCCGGTGAGCGTGGACACCTCGAACAGGTAGTCCGGCTCGTCCTCGCAGGCCCGGGCGATGGCGTCGCCGAGGATCATCCGGCCCTCGGCGTCGGTGTTGAGCACCTCGACCTGCGCGCCGTTGTACATCCGCACCACGTCGCCCGGCCGGTACGCGCTGCCGGACACCATGTTCTCGGCCATCGGCGCGTAGGCGACCACGGCGACCTTCGGCTTGAGCTGCGCGACCGCGAGCATGGTGGCGACCACGGCGGCGGCGCCGGACATGTCGGACTTCATCTCCCACATGCCCGCGGTCGGCTTGATCGACACGCCTCCGGTGTCGAACGTGATGCCCTTGCCCACGAGCGCGATCCGCCGGGTGGCACCCGCCGGCTCGTACGCGATGCGCACCAGGCGCGGGGCGGCCGCCGAGCCCAGGCCGACGGCCAGGATGCCGCCGTATCCCTGCTTGGCCAGGGCCTTCTCGTCGAGTACCGACACTTCCAGCGACGCCTCGGCCGCGGCGGCCGCGGCCTGCTCGGCGAACTGCGGCGGCCGCAGCTCGTTGGGGGCGGCGTTGATCCAGTCGCGGGTCCGGGCGACCACGCCGCCCAGCACGCCGGAGCGCTTCAAGGCCGCCTTCGCGGCCTTCGCGCCCGCGTCGGGCACGTGCACCAGCACCTTGCGCACCGGGTCGCGGCGCGTGGCGGAGGGCTTCGTCTTGTACCCCAGGAAGCGGTAGGAGCCCAGCAGCGCCCCCTCGGCGATCGCGCGCACCCCGACGGTCAGCTCCCCATCGCCCGGCTTGCCCGGGTCGGCCGGCGAGCCGGACAGCGGCAGCACGATCGCGACCGACGCCGACCCGGCCAGCGAGCGGGCCGCCGCCCCGGCCGCGCGGCGCAGCGACTCCGCCGCGGGCACCCGGCCCGCGTCGCCGTCCACCGGCGCGCCGAGGCCGACGGCGACCACGAGCGGGGCCGCGACCGCTCCGAACGCAGCGAGCTTGGTCACCTCGCCGAGCGCGCCGGTCGCCCCGAGCACCCGCAGGGTCTCGGCGAGCCCGCCGCCCGGCCGGTCGCTGAACGCCGCCGCGACGCTCTCGGCGCCCGGGGCGAGCGGCAGCTTGGCATCGCCGCCCTCGTTCGCGTAGACGCCGATGACGACGGCGTCGACGGCGAGCTCGGCTGGGTCGGTGTCGACCAGGGTCAGGGAGGTCACTGGTGCTCCACATCACTGATGCTTCGGGTGCAGATCCACTGCGGCTTTTCCGCAGCTTCAGCATGCCGCCCAATCGGGTGCAGGACACGATAACCAACGCGATAGGTTGCGGACATGACGCAACCCTTGCGGCACCCCGCGTTGTATCACCGTCATGCGGCGCTCGGTGCCAAGTTCGCGGCGTTCGGCGGCTGGGAGATGCCCCTCGAATACGCCGGTGGTGGCGTGCTCAAGGAGCACGCGGCCGTCCGCGAGGACGTGGGCGTGTTCGACGTGTCGCACCTCGGCAAGGCCCGGGTGCGCGGTCGCGGCGCGGCCGCATTCGTCAACGCCTGCCTCAGCAACGACCTCGACCGCATCACCGCCGGTCAGGCCCAGTACACCCTGTGCCTGGCCGAGAACGGGGGCGTGGTGGACGATCTCATCGCGTACCGGTTCGGCGACGACGACGTCTTCCTCATCCCCAACGCCGCCAACACCGCCGAGGTCGTCCGGCGGCTCAGCGCCGAGGCGCCCAACGGCATCAGCGTGGTCGACCAGCACGAGCTGTTCGCCGTCCTGGCGGTGCAGGGCCCCCGATCCGCGGAACTGCTGTCCGCCCTCGGCCTGCCCACCGATCACGACTACATGAGCTTCACCGTGTCGGCCTACAACGGCACCGACGTCGTGGTGTGCCGCACGGGGTACACCGGCGAGCACGGGTACGAGCTCGTCGTGCCGTCCCACGACGCGCACACCCTGTGGGACGCCATCGTGGCGGCGGGCGCCCGCCCGTGCGGCCTGGCGGCCCGGGACACCCTGCGCACCGAGATGGGCTACCCGCTGCACGGCCAGGACCTCTCGCTCGACATCACGCCGGTCCAGGCGCGCGCGGGCTGGGCCGTGGGCTGGAACAAGCCGGCCTTCTGGGGCCGCGAGGCGCTGCTGGCGGAGAAGGCCGCGGGCCCGCGCCGGGTCCTGTGGGGCATCGAGGCGCTGGATCGGGGCATTCCGCGCGCCCACATGACGGTGCTGTCGGGCGACGCCACGATCGGCGAGGTGACCAGCGGCACGTTCTCGCCGACCCGCAAGGTGGGCATCGGCCTGGCCCTGATCGACACGGCGTCGGGCATCGGCGAGGGCGACGAGGTGGCCCTGGACGTGCGCGGCCGCCGCTCGGCGGTCCGCGTGGTGAAGCCGCCGTTCGTGAAGTCGTCGGTCCGCTGAGCCACCCCCGGCCCGCCGGATCTCCTCGTCCGCCGGTTCCGGGTCCGCTGGGCCGGCGTCCGCCACGCCGACTCAGCGGCAACGCAGGGCGCGCGACGCCCCGATCGGACCCCAGCGACTTGGTGGCATAACCGAAATGTCGGATATGTCCGTCACGAAGTGGTGGACATATCCGCGCCAGTTCCGCCTCGGTTCCCCGCGCCGAAGCTCCGCGTCGGCGAGCCGCTCAGCGCGTCGCCAGGACCACCAGGGCCGCCGCCGTCGACAGTTCGATCGCGGCACCGATCACGTCGCCCGTCATGCCGCCGAGGCGGCGCCGCGCGTGTGCCGTCAGCGCCCACGACACCGCCACCGCCGCCGCGACCGCCAAGGGGCCGCGCCACGCGTCCGTCAGGGCCGCCGCGGCCCCCGTGACCGCCACGACCGCGGCCAGCAGGGGGACGGGCACCGTCTGCGCGACCAGGGCGCCCAGGCCCTCGGGGCGGGCCGCCGGCAGGCCCCTGCGGCAGGCCACCGTCGCGCCCAGGCGCCCCGCGGCGAAGGCCGCGGCCACCGTCGCCAGCGCGGTCGAGGCCGGCGCCGACAGCAGGCTGGTCGCGGCGGCGGCGTCGACCAGCAGCACCGCGGCGATCGTGGCCACGCCGAACGGCCCGATATCCGACTTTTTCATGATTTCCAGGGCCTTGTCCGCTGTGGCGTACGAGCCCAGGCCGTCGGCCGTGTCGGCCAGGCCGTCCACGTGCAGGCCGCGGGTCAGCAGCAGGGCCAGCGCGACCAGAATCGCGCCGGCCAGCGGCGGAGCACCGCCGGCGGCCACCAGGGCCCGGGCCGCGGCCGCCACCGCCAGGCCCAGCAGGGCGCCGGCCAGCGGCGCGAGGAGCATCGCCAGGCGTACCGTCGGCCGGTCCACCCGGTCCGCACGGACGGGCGCGACGGTGAACAGGCTCAGCGCGAGCCTCAGTCCTCCCACGACGGTTTCACGTACGGCATCTCGGCGGTCGGCGAGTCCGCCACGACGCGCTGGATCTCCGACTCGATGCGCTCCTGCTCGCTCAGCCCGTCCTCGGCCGCGGCCGAGGACGCCTCGCGCGGCGGGGTCGCGGCGGCGATGGTGAGCGCCGTGTTGACCAGCGGCAGCGCGGTGAGGGCCGTGGCGCCCTCCCCGAGGGCGAGGCGCAGCTGCAGCAACGGCGCGGCGCCGAGCACGTCGGCGGCGAGCTTGACCGTCGGGTTGTCGCCGTGGTCGGGCATGAGCAGCCAGTGCCGGGTCTGGGCGCCGTAGTCCCGCGCCACGAGCGCGGCCGCGATCGCGACCGGGCCGTCGACCATGATCGGCAGGCGGCGGGACGCGGCGCCGAGCACCACGCCGGTCGCCACGGCGATGTCGCCGCCGCCGAGCATCGAGAGCATGACGTGGGGCTCGCGGCTGCGGTTGCGGATGCGGTGCCGCGCGTCGCGGATCGCGCCGACTTTGCGGATCCAGGCTGCGTCGTCGACGAAGCCGGAGGCGTCCACGACCCGGCCGAGCAGGGCGGCCGGCTCGCCGCCGGTGAGCACCGACACGACCGCGGCCGCGGCGGCGTCGGAGCCGGCCCCGCAGGAGGCGAGGACCAGCATGTCGACGCCCTCGTTGGCGGCCGCGTCGGCGAGCCGCCAGCCCAGGGTCAGCGCGGCGTCCACGGCGGAGTCGTCGAGCGCGTCGTGCAGCTCGGCGGGGCCGGCGTCGGGGCAGTCGATGGCCTGGACGCTCGCCCCGGCGGTCGCGGCGAGCATGGCGATGGTGGCCGTGCCCTCGACGACCTCGTCGAGGCGGCGGTCGGCGGCCTCCGCCGAGTCGCCCGCGGCGAACCCGCCGGAGCGATCGCCGCGCAGGACCAGCACGCGCGGCTGCTGGAACGGGCGGGGGTCGGGGCGGCCCTGCACCCCGCCGGCGAAGCGTACGACCGGGGTCAGGCCGCCCAGGCCGGCGCCGTTGAGCCGCAGGGTCAGCAGCCGCTCGCCGGCCTCGTGGGCCGTCGACTCGTCCGGCAGCGGCAGCTCCATGCCCGGCGAGAAGGACAGCGTGTCGCCGCCGTCCGCGGTGGACAGCACCGAGCCGGCGCCGGCCGCCTCGAAGACGAAGGGCTCGACGGGGGCGGGGGCGGCGGCGCGGACGGCGGCCGCGCCTGAGGCCGCTGTGGAGGCCGTGTCGCGCACGCCCGCGTGGCCGACCAACTCGCCGCCGCGCAGCCAGGTCACCTCGCCGGCGACGACCAGGGCCACGCCGTCGCAGGCGGCCGCGACCCGCTGGTTGAGCAGCCCGGAGGCGTCGGCGAACGTGCGGCCCGCCTCGGTCGCCGGAAGCACGCCCAGGCCCACCTCGGGCCCTACGAGCACCAGGAGGCCGGCCGCGCACGAGCGCACCGCGTCGGCGAGCGCCCCGATCTGCCCGTCGGCCGCCGCGGGGTCGGACCAGTCGCCGGCGGTGTCGTACACCGCGCTGAGCCAGCCGCCGAGGTCGTCGACGAGGATCGTCTCCTCGGGCTTGGCGCCGGTCAGCAGCTCCGCGAGGCGGTCGGGCGAGTCGCCCAGTTCCTCGGTCAGCCAGCTGTCCGGCCGGCGCGCGCGATGCGCGGCGACCCGCGCCGCCCAGCCGTCGTCCGAGGTGCCCGACCGCGCGGTCGCGACGTATCGCACCGCGCCGGCTCCGGCGACGAGCGCCTCCGCCACTTCCGACTTTCCGGACCGGATTCCTCCGAGCACCAGCAACCGCATGCCCCGTACTTTAGAGGGACACCCGTGGCCGGAGTCGGCTCAGGGCCACGGGGCCGATACGCTCGAAGTCTTCTACCTGGGACAGGAGTGTGACCATGGCGTGGACATGGCAGTTCGAAGACGCTGAGAGCAGGCTCGTCGATGGCCCGAACGAGGCGTTTTCCAGCCAGTCCGACGCGGAGTCGTGGCTCGGCCAGACCTGGCGGGAGCTGGTGGCCAAGGGCGCGGCGACGGCGATCCTCACCGAGGACGACCGCACGGAGTACAAGATGAGCCTTCTGCCGGCCGGGGGCTGAGGTGTCCTACGGCCGGTACGGCAGCCGGGTCGGCCGGCTGCCCAAGGAGGCGTTCCGCCCCAGCGCGCTGTTCCTCGGGCTGGTCGCGCTGCTCGTCGTCAGCGGCTGGATGGCGTGGGCGGGGCTCGGCATCGACAAGATCAACGTGTTTCTGTTCGTGGCCGCGGGCTGGACCGTCTCGCTGTGCCTGCACGAGTACTCGCACGCGCTGGTCGCCTTCAAGGGCGGCGACGACGACGTCGCGCACCGCGGCTACCTGACGCTCAACCCGGTCAAGTACACCCACCCGCTGCTTTCGATCGTGCTCCCGCTGGTCTTCGTCCTCATCGGCGGCATCGGCCTGCCGGGCGGCGCGGTCTGGGTCAACCACGGCGCGATCCGCAGCCGGCTGGTCGACAGCCTGATCAGCTTCGCCGGCCCGGCGACCAACCTGGTGCTGGCGATCGTCCTGGTGCTGCCGTTCTCGGCCGGCCTGGACAGCACCGGCCACCCCGCGTTCTGGGCCGGCCTGGCGTTCCTGGCCTTCCTGCAGCTCACCGCCAGCGTGCTCAACTTCGTGCCGATGCCGGGCGTCGACGGCGGCAACCTGCTTTACCCCTGGCTCTCCCCGCAATGGCAGCGCGGCTTCGGCCACATGGCGCCCTACGGCATGCTGATCCTCATCGCGCTGCTGTGGTCGCCGAAGATCAACGCCTGGTTCTTCAGCGTCGTGTTCTGGATCGGCGACCTGATAGGACTGCCGTCCTACCAGGTCGCCGTCGGCTACGACCTGTTCAAGTTCTGGTCGTTCTAGTCCGTCCGGTCGGGGCGGCTCCTACGGGCGGTCGGCGGGGCTCCGCGTGAGCGCGGGGTCCCGCTGGATGACCGGCTCGAGCGCCTCGTCGATGCGCTTCATCAGCTCCGCGTCGAGCTTCACCCCGGACGCCTTGACGTTGTCCTCGAGCTGCTCGGGTCGGGTCGCGCCGACGATCGCCGACGAGACGTTCGGGTTCTGCAGCACCCAGGCCACGCCGAGCTGCGCCATCGTGAGGCCGGCCTGCTCGGCCAGCGGCCGCAGCTGCTGTACCGCCTCCAGCACGTCGTCGTGCAGCAGCCGGGCGATGAAGCCGGCCCCCGACTTCTCGTCCGTCGCGCGGGAGCCCGCCGGCGGCGGCTGGCCCGGCCTGTACTTGCCGGTGAGCACGCCCTGGGCCAGCGGCGACCACACGATCTGGCCGATGCCGAGCTCCTCGCAGGCCGGGACGACCTCGGCCTCGATGACCCGGTAGAGGGCCGAGTACTGCGGCTGGTTGGACACCAGCTGGATCTTGAGCTCCTTCGCCAGCGCCGCCGCGGCCCGGATCTCTTCGGCCCGCCACTCCGACACGCCGATGTAGTGCGCCTTGCCGGCCCGCACCACGTCGGCGAACGCCTCCATGGTCTCCTCGAGCGGCGTGTTGTAATCGTACCGATGCGCCTGGTACAGGTCGACGTAGTCGGTCTGCAGGCGGCGCAGCGAGCCGTCGATCGACTTCATGATGTGCTTGCGCGACAGCCCGCTGTCGTTGCGGCCCGGGCCGGTGCGCCAGAAGACCTTCGTGAAGATCTCCAGCCCGTCGCGGTTCTGGCCCTTCAGGGCGTCGCCGAGCACCACCTCGGCCCGGGTGCCGGCGTAAACATCGGCGGTGTCGAACGTGGTGATACCGAGGTCGAGGGCAGCGTGCACACAAGCGGTGGCCTGCTCCGTCTCGACCTGCGAGCCATGGGTGATCCAGTTGCCGTACGAGATCTCGCTGACGAGCATGCCGGAACGGCCGAGGTGACGAAACTCCATGCTCTGACCCTATGCTCGGCGCTGGTCACATCACCGGGCGGGTGTCGGCGAGCAGCCGGTCGATCTCGTCGGTGACGCCGGTGCGGCTGGGGAACGTCGCCTGGATGATCGTCCGCCCGCGCCGGTCGAGCGCGCCCCACCGCTGCGCGTCGTCGACGATCAGGAATGCCACCGGGTGGATCATGATCGTGTGATGCACCGGCGGCACCAGCACCCGCCCGGAGCGGTCCACGACGCCCTTGCGCCCGTCCAGCGACACGACGGCGAGGCCCTCGTCGCTGAACCCGTCGATGTAGCGCCCGTCCAGCAGCGCGGTGGCGAAGCCGTCGTACTGGAACTGCACCACGACCCGGCCGACCCCGTCGACCGCGCCCCAGTGCCGCCCGCGGCGCACCGCGGCGACGCCCCGGCGGAACGGCCGGACGTCGTCGTAGCCGGTCGAGATCAGCACGGTGTTGTTCTTGTCGATCGCGATCCAGCGGGTGGTGCCGTCGCGCGACACCCAGGCGACGCCGTCGGAGAAGCTGCCCACGCCGACGTATCCGGTGGCCGGCTCGATGAGCACCCGCCCGGTGTCGTCGATGAGCTCCCAGTTCTGCGCGCCCTGCCGGTGCACCCAGGCGACGCCGTCGCGGAACGGCTGGACGTCGAGGTACCCGGGCCCGATGACGAAGTTGCCGTCGGACTCGATGTAGCCCCAGCGCTGGGTCTGCTCGTCGAACGCGGGGGAGGGCGCCTTCCGGATCTGCAGGATCTCCTCGCGGGTGCGGGGGTAGGGCCCCCATCCCTTCTCGGCGACCCGCCGGAACACCGCGTCGAGCGCCAGCTCGGTCTGCGCGATGAGCTCCGGGTCCTCCTCCTTGCGCAGGTCCAGCGCCCGCTCGAAGTGGTTGCACGCCTCCATGTAACGGCCCTGGTCGTACGCGCACTTGCCCGCGTGCTGATGCATCGTGGCCCGCAGCCGGTCCGGCAGCTCGGAGGAGTTGGCCAGCGTGAACAGCCGGTCGGCCTCCTCGAACTCCTCCCGCCACTGCAGCACGTGCGCGAGCCGGGCCTGGGCGATCGCGATGCGCCGCAGCTCTCCGGTCGCCTCGGCGTGGGCCAGGGCGAGCTTGCCGTCGGCGAACGCCTTCGGCAGGTCGCCGAGGATGCGCGACACGACCGCCCGCAGGCTCAGCAGCCGGGCCCGGGTCGGGTTGTCCGCGACACCGTTGAGCTTGGCGGTCAGCTGGTCGCGGATATCGGTGAGCTCGGTGACCTCGTCGCCCTCGATCTGCTCGCGCAGCGTGTCGGGGTCGAAGCGCCACACGTACGACGCCAGCACCTGCTCGGGGTCGGGCCCGGCCGCCTGGGCGGGCTCGGCCCGGGGCCCCGGCGGCGAGGTGGGGGCGATGGCGGCGAGCTCCGGCGGGAACCCCTCGGCCCCCGGCCGCACGATCGGCAGGTAGCCGGTCGCCTGCAGCCCGTCGACGCCGGCCCCGGTCAGCGGCGCCGACCGGTAGGACCCCATCGCGGTGCCCGACGCCACGGCGGGCGGCTGCGGCGGCGGGGGCGGGGGCGCCTCGGCGACCTCGACGAACTCGACGCGGATCCCGGAGGGTGGCGACCCGGCGGGCGCGGCACTCACGGGCGCCGCGCTGACCGGCGCGGAGCTCACGGGCGCGGAGCTGACGGGTACCGAGCTCACGGGTGCGACGCCGTCGGGCACGGAACTGACGGGAGCGCCGCTCACCGGGGCGTTCCCATGATCACCCAGGGGACCGCTGCTGACGGGAGCGCTGCTGACGGGCACGCTGCTCACCGGAGCGCTGCTCACCGGCGCCGAGCTGACGGGAGCCGAGCTGACGGGGGCGTTGCGGGGCGCGCCGTAGACGCCGCTGCCGCTGCTGCCGCCGCTGACGCTGGCCCGGCCGGACGAGCGGGCCGGGGCGCCGCCCTGGGCGCCGGCCTGCGGGTTGCGGGGATGACCGGGCGAGCCGCGGCGCACCCGCGGGACCTCGTCGGTCGGCTCGTCGAGCGCGCGGCTGCGCGGGCGCCCGTAGGCGTTGCCCTGCGGCGGCCGCCCGTGTCCGCCCTGCTCGGGCTCGCGGGGGTCGCCGTAGCCGCGAGGGTCGCGTGGATCGCCCTGGTCGCGCGGATCTCCGTAGCCCCGCTGGTCGCCATGGCCCCGCTGGTCGCTGTAGCCCCGTTGGTCGCTGTAGCCCCGTTGGTCACCGTATCCGCGCTGATCACCGCGGCCCCGGTGGTCACCCTGGCCCCGATGATCGCCGCGGCCACGGTCGCCGTGGTCGCGCTGGTCCGGATGGGGATATCCGTGCCGGTCGGCGTCGTCGCGTCGCTGTTCCGGTACCCGTCCCCACGACACGGTAGGCACGGCCGCCCAGGAGGGCGCGGCGGTTCCCGGCTCTTCTCCCGGGTACTCGTCGCTCACAGCTTCGCTCTCCTCGCCACACTCGGGCACGCTGATGCACCGGCGCCCGCCACGCGCCTACCCGGTGAAATCGTGGTCCGGTCGCGAAGGGAGATTACGGCTTGGAGCCCCCTCACCGCCACCGCTGCCGCCGAAACGTGTCCGGAAGGTCCGGCGGGCCCGTCGCGCGGCCCAGTGGCAGATCAGATCGCCTGACCGACCTTGACCTGCGGCTTCGGGTTTCGGATGAAGCGGAACGAGATCGAGCGCATGACGGCGTAGAGGTACAGCGAGCCCATCCGGTCCTTGGCGTCCGGGAACCGCTGCCTGACCAGCTTCTTCACGGTCCGCGAGATCATGAACCCGTCGACGAGCGTCGCCAGGAGCATGACGAAGAACAGCGCGTTGGCGGCCATGTAGATGCTCGGGTTGAGGGTGCGGTTGAACCCGACGATCATGACCAGGAACGTGGTGCCGAAGAACCAGGTGCCGATCGTCCGGCGCGAGTCGACAATGTCGCGGACCAGCTTGCGGACCGGGCCCTTGTCGCGGGCCAGCAGGAAGCGCTCGTCGCCGTTGGCCATGCCCTCGCGGGCCTCGATGCGCTCCTGGCGCTGTTTGTCGCGCAGGCGCTTGGCGGCCTCCCGGCGGTTGGCCGCAGGCGGCTCGGGGACCCGGCGCCCCGCCACGACCTGCTTCGGGGTCTTCTGGCCGAGCTCGCGCTTGCTCGGGGTGTGGCCCTTCGACGCCTGGTCCGGCTCGGGCTCGGAGACGGCGACCGCGGCGGCGGGCTCTTCTGATTTACGGCGAAACAGCGACGGCACGCCACGAAGGTTAGCCGACGCTGCGCGAGATCAGCAGCGTCGGCCACCTCTCAGCCGAATTCTCTGAACTTCTCCCAGCCCCCGCCCGGGCTAACCCAGCTCGACGTGGGCGCCCAGGGCGTTGAGCTTGGCCTCGAAGTCCTCGTAGCCGCGCTGGATGAGCTTCACGCCATACACCCGGGACGTGCCCTCGGCCGCGAGCGCCGCGATCAGGTGGCTGAACCCGGCCCGCAGGTCGGGGATGACCAGGTCTGCCGCGTGCAGCTTCGACGGGCCGGCGATCACCGCGGAGTGCATGAAGTTGCGCCGGCCGAAGCGGCACGGGGTGCCACCCAGGCACTCGCGGTAGGTCTGGATGGTCGCGCCCATCTGGTTGAGCGCCGCGGTGTAGCCCAGCCGCCGCTCGTACACCGTCTCGTGCACGATCGACAGCCCGCGGGCCTGGGTGAGCGCGACGACCATCGGCTGCTGCCAGTCGGTCATGAAGCCCGGGTGGACGTCGGTCTCCATGGCCACGGCCTTGAGCTCGCCGCCCGGGTGCCAGAAGCGGATGCCGCCCTCGCCCGGCGCGTCGTCGATCTCGAAGGCGCCGCCGACCGATGTGAACAGGTTGAGGAAGGTCATCATGTCGACCTGCTGGGCGCCGCGGACGAACACGTCGCCGCGGGTGGCCAGCGCGGCCGCGGCCCAGCTCGCCGCCTCGATGCGGTCCGGGATCGGCCGGTGGCTGTAGCCGGTCAGGCGGGGAACGCCCTGGATCTCGATGACGCGGTCGGTGTGGACCTTGATGATCGCGCCCATCTTCTGCAGCACGCAGATGAGGTCGATGATCTCCGGCTCGACGGCGGCGTTGCGCAGCTCGGTGACGCCCTCGGCGCGCACCGCGGTGAGCAGGATCTGCTCGGTCGCGCCCACCGACGGGTACGGCAGCTGCAGCTTGGCGCCCCTGAGCCCGTCGGGGGCGGTGATGTCCATGCCCTTCTCGGACTTGTGGACCACCGCGCCGAACTCGCGCAGCGCCTGGATGTGGAAGTCGATCGGCCGGCCGCCGATGTTGCAGCCGCCCAGGTCCGGGATGAACGCGTGACCGAGCCGGTGCAGCAGCGGGCCGCAGAACAGGATCGGGATGCGGCTCGAGCCGGCGTGGACGTTGATCTCGTCGACGTTGGCCGACTCGACGTTGGACGGGTCGAAGACGAGCTCGCCGTCGAGCTCGCCCCGCGTGACCTTCACGCCGTGCAGCTCGAGCAGGCCGGTGACCACCTCGACGTCGCGGATCGCGGGGACGTCGTACAGCCGGCTCGGAGTCTCACCGAGCACCGCGGCGACCATCGCCTTGGAGACGAGGTTCTTGGCACCGCGCACACGGAGCTCGCCGTTGAGCGGCGTGCCGCCGTGCACGGTGAGGACGTCACCGGCGTCGTAGTTGGTCACGGAACCCCTCCTGCAGGCAGGAACGAAGAAGGCAAGACGCTGACACAGCGTGACCGAAGCGCGAAAGTCGCGCCGCGTCGCTCGCGCAGCATATCCACATCTACTGCATGCAAAAGTCGCCCGCACGTCAGCCTTGGCACGAAGACAGGACTCTGACACGGTTCACCACAGAGGGTGACCGCGCCCTATGCGCTACGGGACCGTTTTCGATCTTGTCTACGGCAGGGCGAGCATCCGGTCGAGGGCGACGCGCGCATAGTGCGCCGTCTCCGGGTCGACCGTGATCTGGTTCGGCACCCGCCCGGCGACGAGCTCCTCGAGCGCCCACACGAGGTGCGGCAGGTCGATGCGGTTCATCGTCGAGCAGTAACAGACGTTGCGCTCCAGGAACATGATCTGCTTGTCCGGGTGGGCGAGAGCCAGGCGCCGGACCAGGTTGAGCTCCGTGCCGACCGCCCAGGCGGATCCGGCCGGGGCGTTGTCGATCATGCGGATGATGTACTCCGTGGAGCCCACGTGGTCGGCGGAGGTGACCACCTCGTGCCGGCACTCCGGGTGGACCAGCACGTTGACCCCCGGCACCCGGGCGCGGACGTCCTCGACGGCGTCGATCGTGAAGCGCCCGTGCACGGAGCAGTGGCCGCGCCAAAGGATCATCTTCGCGCCGCGCAGCTGCTCGTCGGTGAGGCCGCCGCCGGGCTTGTGCGGGTCGTAGAGGACGCAGTCGGACAGCTCCATGCCCAGCTTCAGCACCGCGGTGTTGCGCCCGAGGTGCTGGTCGGGCAGGAAGAAGACCTTGGTGCCCTGCTCGAAGGACCAGCGCAGCGCGGTCTCGGCGTTGGACGAGGTGCACACGACGCCGTCGTTGCGCCCGACGAAGCCCTTGATGTCGGCGGAGGAGTTCATGTACGTCACCGGCACCACTTCGCCGGCGATACCCAGCTCGACGAAGCGGTCCCACGCCTTCTCGACCTGCGAGAGCACCGCCATGTCGGCCATCGAGCAGCCGGCGGCGAGGTCGGGCAGCACGACCCGCTGCGCGTCGGAGGTGAGGATGTCGGCGCTCTCGGCCATGAAGTGCACGCCGCAGAAGACGATGTACTCGGCGCCGGGCCGGGCGGCGGCCTCGCGGGCGAGCTTGAAGGAGTCGCCGGTCACGTCGGCAAACTGGATCACCTCGTCGCGCTGGTAGTGGTGGCCCAGCACGAAGACGCGGTCGCCGAGGGCGGCCTTGGCGGCGCGGGCGCGCTCGACCAGGCCGGGGTCGCTCGGGGCGGGCAGGTCGCCCGGGCACTCGACGCCCTTTTCGGTGTCGGGGTCGGTGCCGCGGCCGAGCAGCAGCAGCGCGGTGGCGGTTGACGATGGTTCAGCCCAGGTCACCGTTCGATCGTCCCACGCTGCGTCACCCCCGGAAACGTGACGTGCACAATGACCGGATGCGCGTGCTCGTGTGCCCGGACAAGTTCGCCGGCACGATTCCGGCGGTCGCCGCGGCCGAGGCGTTCGCCGAGGGCTGGCGCGCCGAGCGGCCCGGCGACGAACTGGTCCTGCGGCCCCTGTCCGACGGCGGCACCGGCTTCGGCGAGGTGCTGGCCGCGGCCCGGCCCGACGCCAAGCGCTTCGCGGTGCCGACCACCGACCCGCTGGGCCGGCCGGTCGAGGGGCACGTGCTGCTCGACGGCGAGACCGCCTACGTCGAGAGCGCCGAGGCCTGCGGCCTGCACCTGCTCGCCGCGGACGAACGTGATCCGAAGCACACCACGACCTTCGGCCTCGGCCCGCTGGTCCTCGCCGCGCTCGAGGCCGGGGCCCGGCAGGTGGTCGTCGGCCTCGGCGGCAGCGCCACGAACGACGGCGGTGCCGGGCTGCTCGCCTCGCTCGGCGCCGCGCCGCTGGACGACGCGGGCTACGCCCTGCCATACGGGGGAGCGGCCCTGTCCGCCTGTGCCTCCATCGGCGGCGTACCGCGACTGCGCGGTGCCACCCTGGTCGCGGCCACCGACGTGGACAGCCCGCTGCTCGGCCTGCACGGCGCCAGCGCCGTCTTCGGCCCGCAGAAGGGCGCGACCAGGGAAGACGTCTTTCTGCTCGACGCCGCGCTGACCCGCTTCGCACAGGTCCTGGAAACGCTCCCGGGGGCGCCGGCCGGCCTGGCCGCCCTGCCCGGCGCGGGCGCGGCCGGCGGGCTCGGCGCCGCCGTCCTGGCCCTCGGCGGGCGGATCGAGTCGGGCATCGGCCTCGTACTGCGGCTCACCCGGTTCGACGAGGAGCTCGACCGGGCCGGCCTGGTCGTCACCGGCGAGGGTTCCTTCGACGAGCAGTCGCTGCGCGGGAAGGTCGTGGCGGGTGTGGCGAACGCCGCACGCGACCTCGGCGTGCCCTGCGTGGTGGTCGCCGGGCGGGTCGACGCCGGCCGCCGGGAGGCCGCCGCGATCGGCGTCACCGAGGCCCACTCGCTGGTCGAGCACTTCGGCAGCGTCGCCACGGCGCTGGCCAGACCCGCCGACGGCCTGCGTGAACTCGGACAACGCCTCGCCCGGCAGTGGAGTCGCTAGCGGAAACCGTGTCACTATGAGAGGGAATGCCACCGGACGCCGCGGTGTTGGCACCCGGAGGAACCGTAGACATCACCGCAGGGAGCTTTGATCGTGACCGCTTCGCAGCTTGCCGAGCCCGTTCAGACGGACAACCCGGCCGGCATCGGCCTCACCGCGGATGCCGCTCTCAAGGTGAAGGGACTGCTCGAGCAGGAGGGCCGGGACGACCTGCGGCTGCGTGTCGCGGTGCAGCCCGGTGGCTGCTCGGGCCTTCGTTACCAGCTCTTCTTCGACGAGCGCTCACTCGACGGGGACAAGGTCAGCACCTATGACGGCTTCGAGGTCGTCGTCGACCGCATGAGCGTGCCCTATCTGACCGGCGCGACGATCGACTTCGCCGACCGCATCGACGCCCAGGGCTTCACCATCGACAACCCGAACGCCCAGGGCTCCTGCGCCTGCGGCGACTCGTTCCACTGATCGCCTGATCGCTCACCCGGACCCCTTCGCGCCGCCGGAGCGCGCGCGAAGGGGTCCGGTGCGTTTTCGCAACCGGCCGCCCCGCGTGTCGGGGGGTAGTCTGTCGGGGCTCTTTCCCCGTTCCCGCCCGCCCGACCCATCGAGGTTCTCCCATGAAGATCGCCGTCACCGGCTCGATCGCGACCGACCATCTGATGCACTTCCCGGGCCGCTTCGCGGAGCAGCTCCTGGCCGACCAGTTGCACAAGGTGTCGCTGTCGTTCCTCGTCGACGACCTCACGGTCCGGCGCGGTGGGATCGCCGCCAACATCGCCTTCGGCATGGGCCTGCTCGGCCTGCGCCCGACCCTGGTCGGGGCCGTCGGCGCCGACTTCGAGGACTACCGCAGCTGGCTGATCCGCCACGGCGTCGACTGCGACTCGATCTACGTCAGTGAGATCGCGCACACCGCCCGTTTCGTGTGCACCACCGACGACGACATGAACCAGATCGCGTCGTTCTACGCGGGCGCCATGGCCGAGGCGCGCAACATCGAGCTCTCGCCGGTCCGGCACCGCCTCGACGGCCTCGACCTGGTGCTGATCGGCGCGAACGACCCGGTCGCCATGGTCCGCCACACCGAGGAGTGCCGCGAGCTGGGCATCCCGTTCGCCGCGGACAGCTCCCAGCAGCTGGCCCGCATGTCCGGCGACGAGATCCGCAAGCTCGTCGACGACGCGGCCTACCTGCTCACCAACGACTACGAGAAGGAGCTGCTCGAGTCGAAGACCGGCCTGACCACCGAGCTGCTGCTGGACAAGGTCGGCATCCTGGTCACCACGCTGGGCAAGGACGGCGCGGTCATCCGCAGCCGCACCCTCGACGCGGAGATCCACGTGCCGGCGATCCGCGGCGTGCAGACGGTCGACCCGACCGGCGTCGGCGACGGCTTCCGCTCCGGCTTCTTCGCCGCGCTGTCGTGGGGCCTGAGCCTGGAGCGCGCCGCCCAGGTCGGCTCGACGGTCGCGGCGCTGGTCCTGGAGACCGTCGGCCCGCAGGAGTACACCATCCAGCGCGACGAGTTCGCCAAGCGCGTCGCGGACAGCTACGGCGACAGCGCCGCCGACGAGATCCGCGCCCACCTGCCCGAGTGATCCGCGCCGCTTCACTATCCCTATCGAGTAAATAGGGTTCGAGAGTATCGTTACCGCCGTGACGTACGTGGTCCTGGCGGTGCTCGCCGCGGCGACCGTGGCCGGCCTGGCCTACCGGGCCCGCTACGGTCGCCTTCGCGCATCCGGGGTCGATCTGCCGCCCGGCCTCCTGCCACCCGCCGGCGACGGCCGGGGCGCCGGCGGCTCGGTCGTCCTGCTGCACTTCTCCTCGGCCACCTGCGCGCCCTGCCGGCAGGTCCGCGCCGTCTGCGCCGACGTCGCCGGCGACCTCGACGGGGTCCGGCACGTCGAGGTCGACGCCGACGAGCACCTGGACGCCGTCCGGCGGCTCGACATCTGGCGCCTGCCCACCCTGCTCGTCGTCGACCGCCGCGGCCGGGTGGCCCGCCGGACCGTCGGCGTGCCCGACCGCGCCGCCCTGCGGCGGACCGTCACGGAGGTCCTCGCCTCATGAGCAACGAGATCGGCGCCCCCGCCGCCCGGGCGGGCCTCGACCCGCGCGGCCCCCGCTTCGCGGCGGTGCTGACCACGGTCGTCTTCGTCGTCGTGCTGCTCACCGGCAGCGGCTGGCTCGCCCTGGCCCAGGCTGTGATCTTCGCCATCGGCGCCTTCGACCCGCGCCGCACCCCGTACGGGCTGCTCTACCGCTACCTCGTCGCCCCGCGCCTGGCCCCGCCGCGGGAGCGCGAGGACCCGGCCCCGGTCCGTTTCGCGCAGTCGGTCGGCCTGGTCTTCACGCTGGTCGCGGTCGCCGGCTACCTGTCCGGCGCAACCGTCCTGGGCGTCGTCTTCGCCGCGTTCGCGCTGGTCGCCGCTTTCCTCAACGGGTTCTTCGGCCTGTGCCTGGGCTGCGAGGCGTACCTGCTGATCCGCCGCCTGCGCGGCGCCGGAGCCCCCGCCGCGTAGTGCCCTAGATGATTGATGCCTTGAAGATTCAGTGGTCGTAGGCGATGAGGGACCGCTTGACTGGGGCGCCGATGGTCCAGTTGTGCCAGATCACGGCGGTCAGGGCGAGGAGTCGTTGCGCGACGCGGACGAAGACACCGGCGAGGGTGCGGCCTCCGTGGGCTTCCAGGTCGAGTTGGCCCTTGAGGGTGTCGAAGACGGCCTCGACCCACTGACGGACGCGGGCGAGCTTGCCGAACCGGACCGGTTCGCCTTGGCGGTCGGGGCGCACGAAGTGCGCCCCGAGTTGTTCGGTGATGAACCGCTCGAAGTCGGCCCCGGCGAAGCCTTTGTCGCCGAGCAGGACCTGGCCGGTGCGGATGAGGTGGTGCTCGGCTTGCAGCAGGGCGGTCATGACCTCGCGTTCGCCGAGTTTGGGGTTGGCCAGGCCCCAGACGACCGGCATGCCTTCGGGGGTGCAGACCAGGTAGAGCCTGAAGCCCCAGAAGTAGCGGGAGTGGCTGGCGCAGTAGCCGTAGCCGGCGTCGCCGGCCAGATCGGAACGTTTGACGGTCTCCCGTGAGGCCCCGCACGGCAGCGGGGTGGAGTCGATCAGACGAAGCTGGTCGAACCAGGACGGGGTACGGGTGGCCAGGTGCCG
>NZ_JBICTV010000034.1:0-79085 GCF_043197855.1 Dactylosporangium sp. NPDC048998 | reverse complement strand
CCGACACGGCGGCCGGCTCCCGCTCGACGGTGGTCTCCGTCGTCATCTGGCGTCTCTCCCTTGATCAGCAGATCCGCCGTTATTTGTACAGTCCCCCGGGATCTGGACGTCGATGTAGTCGTTGCCCACGGCGTCCGGCTTGACCTCGTACAGCTCGTAGCACCACGAGTCGTTGTCCCCGAAGTGGAACTGGTTGACCTCATACTGCCGGTCGTCGTGCTGCCAGACGTTGAGCGTCAGGGGGAGCGCGGGGGCCTCGGTGGCGAGGTTCCGGTTCTCCGCCACCAGGTCACCAGTGGACTCCACCAGGCCGATGAACTTCGTCAGGATGGGCCACGGCACCTGGCCGCCGTCGGCGTGGACGCAGACGTGATGGGCCGGCTTCGGCGTGAAGGGACCAACCGGAGTCGCGTCGGGGATGGAGATCGTGAGGTACGGGCCTGTGCCAGGGGCTCCGGTCAGACCGGTCAGCTCGTACTGCCAGGCATCGTCGGGCAGGCTGTACCCGGAGCTGACCTCGTACAGCTTGTCGTCGTGGAGCCAGACCTCCATCGCGCCATGATCGCAGAACTGATCAGCACGTGTCGTCACACATTCGTGCAGCAGCAGGGGCGGATAGGGCTGGGAGGGCTACGAGCGCCGCCCCCTGACGCCGCGCGGACCAGCCTCAGACAGCGGCGCCGTCACCACCGGTACCAGGCTCTTCGCAGCGCTCGCTGGGTGGGGCAATAGTTAGACCCCCTGAACGAATCAAGGGCCGTTTCCGATTGCTGGAAACGGCCCTTGAGCTGCGGTGGGCGATACTGGGATCGAACCAGTGACCTCTTCGGTGTGAACGAAGCGCGCTCCCGCTGCGCCAATCGCCCGCGAACACGAACTCTACCGCACCGACCCCGGCGGGCGCATCTCGGTACTGACGTGTCGGCTAGGGTGGGGGTCTATGGCGCTATATGCACTGCTCATCCTGCCTTCCGCCAATCGGGTGTACGCCGACTCGGCCGTCGAGTTGACTCGGGCCGAGTTGCTGGCGTTCGACCGGGGGGTGCTCGGTCGGCGGCTGTCGGACGTCGGGACCCGGGTGGTCGGTGGGGTGCCGTACGTGACGTTCGAGGCCGGGGAGCTCTCGGCGCGCGACGCCGCCGTGCTCGGGAATCTCTCGTCGGTCTACGCGCTGTTCGAGGTGGTCGGGGAGATGCTGCGGCCGGTGGAGCTCAAGCGGCTCGACCGGTTCGACGATGATCTCATCACCATCCAGAAGTACCAGGGGAAGACTAACGAGCAGTTCACCAAGCTGTTGCTCAACGTGACGCTGCTCGCCTCCGGCTTCGCGGCGGAGATGCTCGAGCGGCGGTTCCGGGTGTTCGATCCGCTCTGCGGGCGGGGGACCACGCTGAATCAGGCGCTCATGTACGGGTTTGACGCGGCCGGGGTGGACCGGGACCAGAAGGACTTCGAGGCGTACGCCGCCTTCATCCAGACCTGGCTCAAGCGTAAGCGGCTCAAGCACAAGGCCGAGTTCGGGCCGGTGCGGCGGGAGCGGCAGGTCGTGGGTAAGCGGCTGCGGGTCGAGCTCGCGGCGGACCGGGACGACTACAAGGCGGGGGCCACCCAGCTGCTCGACGTGGTGAATGCCGACACGATGCGTTCGGCCGAGTTCTTCAAGGACGGCTCGTTCGACCTGGTCGTGACCGACGCGCCCTACGGCGTGCAGCACGGTAGCCGCACGGCCGGCAAGGGGCTTGTGCGCAGCCCGGAGGACCTGCTCGCCGAGGCGGCGCCGGTGTGGGCGCGGCTGCTGCGGGCCGGCGGGGCGATGGGCGTCGCGTGGAACACGTTCGTGGCCAAACGGGAGCTGGCGGCGAGCCTGCTGGCCGACGCGGGGCTCGAAGTGGTCGAGGACGAGCCCTACCTGTCGTTCCGCCACCGCGTCGACCAGGCGATCATGAGAGACGTTCTGGTGGCCCGCAAGCCGGCCTAGGGCCAGGGGATCTCCGGGTCCGGGTGGAAGCCGACGCCCCAGTGTGTCCACCGTGGACCGTGGGTGGCCAGGCGTGCGCGGAACGCGGGCCAGTCGCGGGCCGGCTGCGGTGACCACGCCACCTCGGCGACCGCGGGCAGGCGTGGGAACGCCAGTAGGTCGATGTCGGCCTCGGTCTCCACCGTCTCGGTCCACAGTGGAGCTTCGACGCCGATGACGTCGGGGGTGCCGGGCAGCAGCGTCGCGGGATCCCAGTCGTACGCCGTCCGGACCGTGATGTGGCCGGCCCAGTCCAGGCCGATGCGGGTGTCCGCGTCGTACTTCATGTCGAGGTACACCCTGTTCGCCGGCGACAGCAGGACCCGGTCGCCCTTGGCGAGGGCCGCCCGCATGTCGTTGTCGGGGTCCGGCGTGTTGCCCCAGTACTGCGCGATCCGGCCCGGCTCGCGGTCGGCCGCACCGATCTGGTGCCAGCCGACGACCGTCTTGCCGGTCGCCGTGACGAGGGGCTGGACGCGGTTCATGAACGCGAGGTAGTCCTCCGGCGAGGTGCTCAGCGCCTCGTCGCCGCCGATGTGCAGATATGGGCCGGGGGTCAGTGCGGCGAGTTCCTCGAGCACCTGCCGCACGAACGTGTACGTGACGTCCAGGTCCGCACCGAGCGTGCTGAAGCCCACGTCGACGCCGGTGTACGGCGGCGGGGCGACGCCGTCGCGGTTCAGCTCGGGGTAGGCGGTCAGCGCGGCGTTGACGTGGCCGGGCATGTCGATCTCGGGCACCAGCGTGACGTGCCGCGCGGCGGCGTAGGCGACCAGTTCGGCGTACTGCGCCTTGGTGTAGTGGCCGCCCGGGCCGCCGCCGACCTGCGACGCGCCGCCCACGGTCGCCAGCCGCGGCCACGCGTCCACCGCGATCCGCCAGCCCTGATCGTCGCTGAGGTGCAGGTGCAGAACATTCATCTTGTACCGCGAGAGCCGGTCCACGAAGCGTTTCAGCACCTCGACGCCGAAGAAGTGGCGGGACACGTCGAGCATCGCGCCCCGGTACGCGTAGCGCGGGCGGTCGACGATCCGTCCACCCGGGACCGTCCACGGTCCATCCTGGACGGTGCGTGCGTCCACAGTGGATGGTAGGAGCTGCAGCAGGGTCTGCACGCCGTAGAACAGCCCCGCCTCCGTTCGGCCCCGAACGGTAACCCGCTCGGCGGTGACCTCCACCGTGTAGGACTCATCCGGAAAATCCGAAATTCCGGAAATGTTGGAACGGGCGCCCTCGATCGCGGCGGGCAGCAGGACGAGCTCGATCGCGGCGCCTGCGACTTCCACGACGGGCAGCGCGTAACCGGTCGGCGGTCGCAGGAGATCGGCGAGGTATCCGCCCAGGAATGCCGAATCGGAGCGGATCGTGGCGTCGGGGCGCAGCGTGAACGTGACCGACGGGTCCGGGACCACCTCGGCGGGGACCGGGATGACGTTCATCGCGCGGACAGCTCCAGACCTCGGGCGGACACGGGTGCCGTCAGCGCGTGCGCTGCGGGGGACGGCGCTGCTGTTGCGGCGGGAGTGGCGCCTGCCGCAGTTGCTGCTGCTGGTTCTGCCGGGCCTTGGCGGCCAGGCGGCTCAGGTAGATGAGCGCGCCGCCGAGGACGCCGACGTCGTCGATGTAGATCGGGTCGGGCAGCAGGTCGATCGGGCAGACGGTGTAGATGATCGCGCCCCACAGCACCCACTTGCCGCCGAGGCCCATCGACTGCAGATACTTGCCGGTCTTCCACACCCGGATGGCCAGGACGATCGCCAGCACCATGACGGCGATCAGCAGCAGCGCGCCGATCACGAAGAGTGCGAAGAACAACTCGTCCGACATGGATCGAGTCTAGAGGTGATACTGCCCCCATGCCCGTCAAGCCACCCGTCATCCTCAGCAACGCGCCCGGTTCGTTCCCCCAGTCGGTGCTTCGCGAACGGCACCCGGCGATCGTCGAACGGGTGCTGGCGGCGCATCCGTACCCTCCCGAGGTACGACCGCGGCTTGCAACGCTCTTGACCGAGCCCGTCGTGGAACCCCTGCCCGGCGGGGCGCACGACGCACAAGCCTGGGCCGCGTGGGGTGAGGGCATGTACGGCCGGTCGTGGTACGACGTGCCGTTCCTGTGGGCGGAGAACTTCTTCTACCGACGGCTGCTCGAGGCGGTCGGCTACTACGCGCCCGGGGCGTGGCGGGGCATCGACCCGTTCGGGCCGCAGAAGGCCGCCGACCTGCCGGGGCCGGCGGAGCTGGCGGAGCTCGACGCCTTGCAGGAGCTGCCGGAGGCGGAGCAGGCGGCGGGGCTGGTCGCGGCGGCGCTGTGGGGCAACCGGGCCGACCTGGGGTTCCGGCTGGTCGCCGAGGCGGCGCACCGGGTCGACGAGCTGATCGTCGACGACCGCGAGCGGCTGTGGGGGCTGGCGAACGGGGGCACGGTGGTGCTCGTCGCCGACAACGCCGGCCGGGAGCTGCTGCCCGACCTCGTGCTCATCGACTTCCTGCTGCGCACCGGCCGCGCCTCGCGGGTCGAGCTGCACGTCAAGCCGGCGCCGTACTTCGTCTCCGACGCGCTGACCGCCGACGTGCTCGCCGAGCTGCGCCGCTTCCCCGCGGGCAGCGTGATCGGCGGCCGGCTGGACGCGGCCCTGCGGGACGGCTCGCTGCGGCTGCACACCGAGGACTTCTACTGCGCGCCGCTGACGTTCCACGCGGCGCCGGACGCCCTCGCGGCCCGGTTCGCGGCGGCGGAGCTGACCATCCTCAAGGGGGATCTCAACTACCGCCGCCTGGTGGGGGATCGCCACTGGCCGTCGACCACACCGTTCGAGGAGGTCACCGGCTACTTTCCGGGCCCGGTCGCCGCGCTGCGGACGATGAAGTCGGACGTGGTGGCCGGACTGCCCGCGGGCGCCGAGCGGAGCCTGCCGCAATCATGGCGCACCAGCGGCGCTTTTGCCCTGGTTCAGGTGCGCGGCTGAGGCGGTCGTGGCGGTCGAGGTGTATGTGGGTCCGGCCCAGAACTTGCAGGAGTTCGTCATGCTGAGCACTCTGCCGTCAAGGACTTGGCGGGCACTTGCGGTCCGCTTGCGAAAGCCCTCAAGGGTGTCGGGCGTCACGTGCCGGGTCCGTGCAAGGGTTGATCCGTGAGCCGGATTCTCATCGTCGACGACGAGCCGCAGCTGGTCCGCGCGCTGCGGATCAACCTCGTGGCCAGGCAGTACGAGGTCGTCGTGGCGTCCGGCGGGGCCGAGGCGCTCCAGCGGGCCGCCGAGGCCAGGCCCGACCTGATCGTGCTCGACCTCGGGCTGCCCGACATCGACGGCGTCGACGTGATCCGCAAGCTGCGCTCCTGGACGCCGGTGCCGATCCTGGTGCTGTCCGGCCGGGCCGACTCCCGCGACAAGGTCGAGGCGCTCGACGCCGGCGCCGACGACTACGTGACCAAGCCGTTCAGCGTCGACGAGCTGCTCGCCCGCGTCCGCGCCGTCACCCGCCGGCTCGGCCCCGCCGACGAGCTCGAGCCGGTCCGCATCGGCGGGCACGAGGTCGACTTCGCCGCGCGCACGGTCAGCGGCGGGGTACACCTGACCAGGACGGAGTGGCAGCTGCTGGAGGTCCTCGCGCGCAATCCCGGCAAGCTGGTCGGCCAGAAGCAGCTCTTGCAGGACGTGTGGGGGCCGACGTACCTCAAGCAGACCCACTACCTGCGGCAGTACGTCACGCAGCTGCGCCACAAGCTGGAGGAGGACCCCACGCGGCCACGGCACCTGCTGACCGAGCCCGGCATGGGGTACCGCCTTCAGCCCTAATCAGCTCACCCTCGCGAGTGGCTTTTGCCAGGTTGGCCGGGGGTATCGCGTGGTCTCCCGATGGAGAGGAACGCGCGCATGCAACCTGAAGGCGACGATTTGGCGCCCCAGGCTGACGATGATGCCCCGGCCGCCACGGAGTTTGGAACCGGTACCGTCTCAGCCCCGCCCGCGGGCGCGCCACCCCCCGATAGCGGGGCGGCGGCCCCGGCGGTGAACGGTGCGCAATACCGGCCCGCCGGCGGCTCGTCATCGTCGCCGGCGGCGCTGGCGGGCCTGTGGAACGAGGCCGACCGGCAGCGGATCCGGGGCAAGTGGCAGGAGCTGCAGCTGCGCTTCATCGACGACCCACACCTGGTCGCGGGGGAGGCGGAGCGGCTCGTGCAGGAGGCGGTGGCCTCGCTCACCGCCTCGCTGGACGCCCGCCGCGGGCAGCTGCACCAGCAGCGGGCCGCCCGGGGCCTGGACACCGAGAACCTGCGTGCCTCCCTGCGCGACTACCGCGAGTTCCTCGACCGAATCCTCGGTTTGTAGAGAGCCTGTACAGAGAGGAGGACCCATGAACTCCACCACGATCACGATCGGGCTGGTGGTGCTCGCCCTGGCGGTGGGCGGCTGGATCCTGCTGCGCGGCGGCAAGGACGAAGAGGAGGAGACCGAGAACGCCGGCTCGGCCCCGCCGGGCCAGATGGGTCAGATGGGTCAGATGGGCCAGATGACCCAGCCGGGGCAGATGGGTCAGATGGTACAGCCGGGCCAGATGGCACAGCCGGGGCAGATGGGTCAGATGGGCCAGATGGGCCAGGCGGCTCCGGCCCCGCCGCGCCCCCCGACCGCCGGGGTACCGCAGAGCGCCCCCATGTCGGCGGTGCCCTACGGCCAGCCCGCCCCGGGCGGCTACGGCGCTCCCCCCGCCGCCGGGGTGTACGGCACGGCCAGCGGCCCGGTCGGCGGCATGTACGGCGCCGGTGGCGGTGGCGGTGGGCAGTTCATGTCGTCGGCTCCGCTGACCAGTGAGGCGCACGCGTACGAGGTGCGCACCCGCTGGCAGGAGCTGCAGCTGCGCTTCGTCGACGACCCGCAGACCGCCGCCGGCGAGGCCGAGCGGCTCGTCGACGACGCGCTCGCCGGGGTGACCGCCTCGCTCAACGCCCGCAAGGACCAGCTCAGCAGCTGGCGCGTGTCCGGGCGGGACGACACCGAGCAGCTGCGCGCGGCCGTGCACGGGTACCGCGACTTCCTCAACCATCTGGTCGGGACATGACATTCACGTCCGTTTGAGCGGAATACCTCCAGGACAGCCGCCTCGCCGCCGAGCGTGAACCGCGTGAGCGCGAAGGGCGCCACGCCGAGCTCGAGCTGCGCGACCTGGACGACCCGGCCGGCGCCGTTCGCGACGCCGACGCACTCGTGACCGAGCTGATCGCCGAGCGCGCCGGCGTCGCGTCGCGTCGCCGACCGCGGCGGCGCGACCTCCTGGATCGCCTCCTGGCACTGTGACAGTGCCGGATGCCGAAGGCTCGCCCGCCCCTGGACCAGCCCTTTTCCGATCAGCTACTCAGTGGTAACGTCCCGGTCCCGATCTCGGTACCGCTGAGTACCGGGGGTGAAACGCGCTTCGCTACGAGGTGACCGCATGACCGTCCACTTCGATCGTTCGGGCTCGGGGGAGCCGCTGGTGCTGATCCACGGGATCGGGCATCACTGGCGGGCCTGGGAGCCGGTGATCGGACCGCTGTCCCGCCACCACGACGTCATCGCCCTGGACCTGCCCGGGTTCGGCCACTCGCCCGCCCCGGAGGTGAACCAGGGGATGCCGACCGCCGTGGCCATGCTCGGCGAGTTCTTCGCCGGGCTGGGGCTGGACCGCCCGCACGTGGCCGGCAACAGCCTCGGCGGCGCGATCGCGCTCGAGCTGGCCGCCGCCGGGCTGGCCCGCTCGGCGACCGCGCTGTCCCCGGCCGGCTTCGCCACCCCGGCCCAGGTGCGCCGGGCCCTGGTGGTGCTGCGGAGCCTGCGCTTCGGCGCGTTCACCCCGACGCCGGTGCTGCGCGCCTTCTACCGCACCGGCTTCGGCAAGCGGTTCTCGTTCGGCGCGCTGGTCACCCGCCCCGGCGTGATCAGCGCCGAGCGCGCGCTCGCGGACACCCTCGCGCTGCGCGACGGCAAGGGGTTCGAGGCGGTGGCGCGGTACGGCGCCGAGTACGCCTTCGCCGGCGACCCGGGCGCGGTGCCGGTCACGATCGCCTGGGGCAGCCGGGACCGCATCCTGGAGCCGGTCCAGGCGCTGCGGGCCCGGGAGGTGCTGCCCGCGGCCCGCCACGTCACGCTGGACGGCTGCGGGCACGTGCCGATGAGCGACGACCCGGGCACCGTGACCCGGATCATCCTCGAGACGACCGCGGCGGTGCCGCTCAGAAGCGGATCAGCGTCCGGGCGCCCTGACCCGAGCGCATCCGGCCGAACGCCTCGCCGACGCCGGACAGGTCCACCTCGTCGGTGACGAGCGCGGCCAGGTCGAGCCGGCCCGCCCGGTAGTGCTCCAGCAGCACCGGTACGTCCACGGCCGGGTCGGTGCTGCCGTACATGCAGCCGACGATGGTGCGGGCGAAGTAGGCGACCTCGAGCGCGTTGAACGTGACCGGGTCCTGCGCCGAGCCCAGGCCGACGACCGTGGCGGTGCCGCCGCGGCGGGTGGCCGACCAGGCGGCGCGGATCGTCTCGCCGCGCCCGACGCACTCGATCGCGTGGTCGGCGCCGCGGCCGCCGGTCAGCGCCCGGATCTCCTTCGGCAGCCCGGCGTGCGGGGCCAGGAAGTGCGTGGCGCCGAGCCGCAGCGCCAGCTCCTCCTTGGCCGGCGCCGGGTCGACCGCGATGATCGCCGACGCGCCGGCGATGCGCGCGCCCTGGATCGCCGCGAGACCGACGCCGCCGAGGCCGATGACCGCGACCGTCTGGCCGGGCCGCACCTTGGCCGCGTTGGTGACCGCGCCGACCCCGGTGAGCACCGCGCAGCCCAGCAGCGCCGCCTCGGCGAGGGGGATGTCGGCCGGCACCGGGATGCAGGCGTGCGCGCCGACGACGGTCTGCGCGGCGAACGCGCCGGTGCCGAGGCCGGCGTAGACGGGCTCGCCGCCGGCGGTGGCGAACGGCACGGCCCGGGCGTCCTCGGCATGGGCGCACAGATACGGCTCGCCGGCCTCGCAGAACCAGCACGCCCGGCACGGCGGCGACCAGTTCAGCACCACGTGGTCGCCGGGCGCGACGTCGGTGACGCCCGCGCCCACCTCCACGACGACGCCGGCGCCCTCGTGGCCGAGCACGGCCGGCAGCGGCTGGCGCAGGGTGCCGTCGGCCAGCGACAGGTCCGAGTGGCAGACCCCGGCCGCGGCGAGGCGGACCCGCACCTGGCCCGGGCCGACCGGGTTGAGCTCGATCTCCTCGACGGCGAGCGGGCCGTCGAGCGTGCGTATGACCGCCGCGAGCGTCACAGCTGGATCGCCTTCACCGTCGTGAACTCCTCGTAGCCGAAGGTGCCGAGCTCGCGGCCGTAGCCGGAGTGGCCGACGCCGCCGAACGGGGCGATCGGGTTGAACGAGCCGCCGTTGACGTCGACCTGGCCGGTGCGCAGCCGCCGCGCGACGGCGACCGCGTGCTCCTGCGACGCCGACCAGACCGCCCCCGCCAGGCCGTACCGCGTCGAGTTCGCGATGCGCACCGCGTCGTCCTCGTCACGGTACGGGATGACGGACAGAACCGGCCCGAAGATCTCCTCCTGGGCGATGGCGGCGTCCGGGTCGACGCCGGCGAAGACAACCGGGGCGACGTAGTAGCCGACGTCCGGGACAGGGCCGCCGCCGAACGCCATCGTCGCGCCGTCCGCGAGGCCGCGCTCGATGTGGCCGAGCACCCGGTCGCGCTGCGCGGCCGAGGCGAGCGGGCCCAGCCGGGTGGCCGGGTCCGCGGGGTCGCCGACGGTGTACTTCGCGGCCGCGGCGACGGCGAGCTCAACCGCCTCGTCGTGGCGGGACTCGTGGACCAGCATCCGGGTCCAGGCCGTGCACGTCTGGCCCGAGTTGAGGTAGCAGTTGCCGACGCCGACCTTCACCGCGGCGGCGAGGTCCGCGTCGGGGAGGATCACGTTGGCGGACTTGCCGCCGAGCTCGAGCGCGACGCGGGTGACGTTGGCGGCGGCGAGCGCGGCGACCTTGCGCCCGGCGGCCGTCGAGCCGGTGAACGAGATCAGGTCGATGCCGGGGTGGCCGGCCAGCGCCGCGCCGGTCGGGTCGCCGTAGCCGTGGACCACGGTGTACACCCCGGCGGGCAGGCCGGCCTGGCGTACCAGCTCGGCGAGGCGGGCCGCGGACAGCGGGGCGACCTCGCTGGGCTTGTGCACGACGGTGTTGCCGGCCGCGAGCGCGGGGGCGACCTTGGCGATCGTCTGGTGCATCGGGTAGTTCCAGGGCGTGATCGCGCCGACGACGCCGAGCGGTTCCCGATGGATCGTGGAGTTGCCGACCGTCTCGGAGATCTCGGGCCGGTTCAGAATGTCGATCATCGACCGCAGGACCGCGAGCGGCAGCCCGACCTGGACCTTCTTCGCGACGGGCAGCGGCGCGCCCATCTCGGCGCTGATCAGCGCCGCGAGTTCGGGTGCGGCCGCGCTCATCGCGTCGAGCAGCGCGCCCAGGTGCGCGGCGCGCTCGGCGCGGGGGAGCGCGGCCCAGCCGGGCTGGGCGGCACGGGCGGCGGCGACGGCCGCTTCCACATCGCCGGGCTCGACGGCCCCGATGACCTGCTCGGTGGCGGGATTGATGACGTCGATCACGGTGTTGCCCCTTACGCGAACGCGCTCACGCCGGTGAGAGCGCGGCCGATGATGAGCTTCTGGATCTGGCTGGTGCCCTCGTACACGGTAGTGACCCGCGCGTCGCGCAGGTATTTGCCGACCGGGTACTCGTCGATGTACCCGTATCCGCCGAAGACCTGCAGGGCGGCGTTGGCGGCGCGGACCGCGGCCTCGCTGGCGAACAGCTTGGCGGTGGACGACTCGGTGGCGAACGGCAGCCCGCGGTCGACGAGGTCGGCGACTCGCCAGGTGAGCAGCCGGGCCGCGTCCGCCTCGACGGAGATGTCGGCGATGAGCTGCTGCACCAGCTGGAACGAGGCGATCTTGCGGCCGAACTGCTCGCGCTGGGTGGCGTAGCCGGTCGCGGCCTCCAGGCAGCCCTGGATGATGCCGACGCAGCCGGCGGCGAGCGACATGCGCCCCTTGGCCAGCGCGGCCATGGCGATCCGGAAGCCCTGGCCCTGCGCGCCGATGAGCGCGGACTCCGGCACGAACACGTCGTCGAAGCTCAGCATCGCGGTCGCCTGGCCGCGCAGGCCCAGCTTGCCGTGGATCTCGGTGACCCGCAGGCCGTCGGACGGCAGCGGTACCAGGAATGCGGAGACGCCCTTCGGGCCGGGCTCGCCGGTGCGGGCGAAGACCAGCACCACCGAGGCCCAGGTGCCGTTGGTGATGAACATCTTGGCGCCGTCGATGCGCCAGCCGCCCGGCGCGCGGGTGGCCCGGGTCGACAGCGAGCCCGCGTCGGAGCCGGTGTCGGGCTCGGTCAGGGCGAAGCAGGCGAGGTCGGCGCCCGAGCACAGGCGCGGCAGCCACTCGGCGCGCTGGTCGTCGGAGCCGAAGCCGAGGATGGTCTTGGCGACGAGGCCCAGGGAGACCGAGACGATGCCGCGCACCGACGAGTCGCCGCGGCCGAGCTCCTCCAGAACCAGGCAGTACGTCAGGTGGTCGCCGCCGCTGCCGCCGTACGACTCCGGGATCGTGATGCCGAAGACGCCCAGGTCGGCGAGCTTCTTGACGATCGACAGGTCGACCTGCTCGGCTCGGTCCCAGGCGGCGGCGTGCGGGATGATCTCGCGATTGGTGAACTCCGCGGCCATGCGGCGCACGGCCTGCTGCTCATCGCTGAGGGTCAGATCCATACCTGGTTCCTTAACTAACGTTGTTAGTTTCTAGGATCGTAACCATGGTCCGTCCCCGCACGCCACTGCTGAGCCGCGAGCGCATCGTCGAGGTCGCCACCGCGATCGTCGACGCGGAGGGCCTCGACGCGCTGTCCACCCGGCGGCTGGCGCGGGAGCTGGGCGTGCAGGCGCCGTCGCTGTACAACCACTTCGCCACGAAGGAGGAGATCGTCGACGCGATCGGCGACGCCATCGTGGCCGGCGTGGACCTGTCGATGCTCGGCCGTGACCCGTGGCCGGCGGCGCTGAAGGCGTGGGCGCGGGCCTATCGGGCGGCGTTTCGCGCCCACCCCAACGTCGTACCGTTCCTGGCCCGCGGCCCGGCGCGCCGCCCGTCGTCGCTGCGCCTGGCGGACGCGGTGTACGGCGCGCTGGTCGACGCGGGCTGGCCACCGGCGCAGGCGACCCGGATCGGCGCGGCGATGCGATACTTCGTGGCCGGCTCGGCGCTGGGCTCGTTCGCGCTGGGCTTCGTGGACGACCCGGCCCTGTACGCGGGCGACTACCCCCACCTGCGCGACGCCCACCGGCTCGCGGGCCGCCACGCCGAGGTCGACGAGAACGCGTTCGAGCTCGGCCTGGACGCGCTCATCGACGGACTGGAGCGCCGCTTCGCCGCCCTGTGACCGCGGCTTCGGGCGGCTATGCGGCGGCGTTCTCCGGCATGACCAGCAGCAGCTGGCCGCCCGGGCGGGTGCTCATGCGGACCGGCAGGCTCATCATGCGGCCGGCGCGGATCAGGACAGTCGCGGTGTCCAGGTCGGCGACGCGCAGGCCCGGGGAGCCGTTGCGAGCCGGGCCGGACACCGTCAGCACGCCGCGCCACGCCGCCTCGGCGAGCTGCCTCGAGTGGCGGAGCTGGCGGGGCGAGCGCGGCTCGGCCGGGGCGCCGCACAGGTCGAGGTAGCCCTGCGCCCACGCCCGTCTCAGGAAGGCCGAGGCCTCCGCGTCGGCGAAGACGCGGAAGATCTCGTAGCGGTGGCGGTTGCCCGCCGTGTAGCAGTGCACGCGCGCATCGCGGCCGGCGGTGGTCAGCAGCTCGGCCAGCCGGTCCGCGGCCACGGCGCGGCTGAACTCGGCCAGCACCCCGGACGGAGCCGGCAAGGAACGTGCCCGGATGCCCCCCAGCGCCCGGGCCCGTCCTCCTCCACCACTTACTCCGGTACATCGCACCAGCACGGCCGCCTCGAACGCGGCGACGGTCGAGGCGCGGTAGCGCTCACCGCTCGACACGATGTCCATCCGCACACCGTGGCAATTGCGGCCGCGCCGCGGGAACGGCCGCCGCCGTTCCTTGAGGAACTCTTGAAGGTGGCGCTCCCGTACCATGGGCCAACGATGCGGGTGATGGTGGTGGAGGACGACGCGCGGGTGGCGGCGGCGCTGGCCGCGGCCCTGCGCCGGCGCGGGCACGAGATCGTGCACTGCCCGACGGCTCAGGCGGCGCTGGACACCTTCGCCGGCGAGCCGTTCGACCTGATTCTGCTCGATCTCAACCTGCCCGACGGCGACGGCATCGAGGTGTGCCGCACGCTGCGGCGCAAGGACGAGACGGTCGCCATCATCGCGGTCACCGCCCGGGCCGAGGAGCGCGACCGGGTCGTCGGGCTGCAGACCGGCGCCGACGACTACGTCGTCAAGCCCTACTCGATGGCCGAGCTCAACGCCCGCATCGAGGCCGTGCTGCGCCGCGCCGCCCGTGCTGCGCCGCCGCCGAGCGAGGTGCTCACGGCCGGGCCGGTGAGCGTCGACGTGGCCGCCCGGCGGGTCGTGTCCGGCGGGCGCGAGGTGGCGCTGACGCGCAAGGAGTTCGAGATCCTGGCGGTGCTGGCCCGCACGCCCGGCGTGGTCGTCTCCTACGACCGGCTGATCCTCGCGGTGTGGCAGACCACCTTCGTCGGCCGGCACACGCTCGACGTGCACGTCGGCTCGCTGCGGGCCAAGCTCGACGTGCCGGGGCTGGTGCAGACCGTCCGCGGCGTGGGGTACCGCCTCGCGCCATGAGGGTCCGTCTCGGCGCCGTCTACCTGGTGCTGCTCCTGCTGGTGCTGGCGGCGCTCGAGGTACCGCTGGCCATGACCATCGCCGGCCGGGACACGCAGCGCCTCGTCGCCGACCGGCTCGCCGACGCGACCCGGTTCGCCACGCTCGCCGAGCCCGCGCTGCGCGCCTCCGACACCGCGGAGCTGGCCGCCGAGCTGACCCGCTACGACGACGTCTACGGCGTCGGCGCCATCGTCGTGGACCAGGACGCCCACGGGGTCGTCGCCTCGCACCCCGGCATCCGCCTCGCCGACGCCGCCGTGCTGCGCCAGGCCTACCGGGCCCTCGAGGGGCGGGAGGCCAGCGACGACGGCACGATCTGGCCGTGGCGGACCGACCCGCTCGTCGTGGCGGTGCCGGTCGGCCGCGGCGGCGAGGTCATCGGCGCCGTCGTGATCGTCTCGCCGATCCGCGACAACGCCAACGGGGTCGGCACGTCGTGGAGCATCCTCGCCGGCGGCGGGCTCGTGGTCCTCTTCGCCGGCATCGTGGCCGCGTTGGCGCTCGCGCGCTGGACCCTGCGCCCCGTCGCCGAGCTTGACGCCGCTGCGCACGAGCTCGCCGCCGGCGACTACGCCGCGCGCGTCCCCGCCGCCGACGGCCCGCCCGAGCTGCGCCGCCTCGGCAGCGCGTTCAACGAGATGGCGGCGACCGTCGCCGACTCCCTGGAGCGGCAGCGCGCGTTCGTGTCGCACGCGAGCCACCAGCTGCGCAACCCGCTCACCGCGCTGCGGCTGCGGGTCGAGGACCTCGGCGCCGACCTCACCGAGCCGCAGGCGGTCGAGGGCCACCGCCTGGCGCTGGAGGAGGTGGAGCACCTGGGCGGCGTGCTCGACAGCCTGCTGGCCCTGGCCCGCGCCGAGCGCGGCCGCTTCGACCTCGTCGACGTCGACGCCGGCGAGACCGCCTGGGCGCGCGTCGTGGCGTGGCAGCCGGTGGCCGCGAAGAAGGCCGTCACGCTGCGGTACGTCCGCCCGCCCCGGCCCCTGCGCGCCCGCGCCGTGCGCAACGCCGTCGACCAGGCGCTGGACGCGCTGATCGACAACGCGGTGAAGTTCTCGGGCCCCGAGACGACGGTGACGGTACGCCCATCGGCGGACGACGGCGGCGTGGCGATCCACGTCGTCGACACGGGCCCGGGCCTCACCGAGCAGCAGCGCGAGCTGGCCACCGTGCGCTTCTGGCGCGCCCCCGACGCGCAGAACGTCGACGGTAGCGGCCTGGGCCTGCCGATCGTCGCCGTCCTGGTCGACGCCTCGGGCGGCCGCCTCGACCTGCTGCCCAACACCCCGGCGGGCCTGCACGCCCGGCTGTGGTTCCCGGCCGCCCCGTAGCTCAGGCCTTCTGGGCGCGGTAGTAGCGGATCGCGCCGGGGTGCAGCGGCAGCGGCGGGGTGGAGATCGCCGAGCGGACGTTCAGGCGCGCCGCGGCCTGGTGGGTCTTGGCCAGCTCGTCGCGGCCCTCGAACAGCAGGCGCGTGACGCCGTACGCCAGCGGCTCGCTCATCGACGGGCGCACCACGAGGTAGTTGGCGATGCCGATCGCCACCGTCGCGGTGATGCCGGTGTACGTGGAGGCCGGCACGACGCGCTCGGCGTAGTAGTTGCCGTAGGTGTGGCGCAGCGGCTGCACCGACTCGGCGAGGTTGAGCAGCCGGATCGGGATCTCCTTGGCCAGTTCGCCGATCGCGGAGACCGGCAGGCCGCCGGAGAAGAAGAACGCGTCGATCTGGCCGGCGCGCATGGCCTTGACCGAGTCGTCCAGCCCCAGCTGGGCCCGCTCGACGGTGACGTTCATGACCTGCAGGACGCGGTTGGCGGTAATCGCGGTGCCGGAGCCCTGCGCGCCGACCGAGACGCGGTGGCCGCGCAGGTCGCCGAAGGACGCGATCGGGCCGTTGGCGGCGACCACGACGTGGATGTAGTCGTCGTACAGGCGGGCCAGGGCGGCCAGCTGCTTCGGGTGGTTCGCCTCGTTGCCGGCGGCGATGTCGGCCTGGGTGAACGCCACGTCGGCGGTGTCCTCGAGCAGGTAGTCGACGTTGATCTGCGAGGCGGCGGTGGACAGCACGCTGGCGTGCACGTTGGGCAGGTAGCGGCGGGCCAGCTCGGCGATGGCGGTGCCGTAGCGGTAGTAGACGGCGCCGGGGCTGCCGGTGGCGATGCGCAGCGTGCCGGTGGCCTCGGCGCCGTCGGACTCGCACGCGGTGAGCAGCGGCGCCGTCGCCAGGGCGGCGAGCACCGCGCGGCGTCTCATGGGGCCAGGCCGAGCAGCGGGCGCAGGGCGCCGATGGTGGCGGCGGCGTCGCGGTGGTGCAGGGTCGTCATGCCCATCGCGCGGGCGGGCTTGAGGTTGCCGGCCAGGTCGTCGACGTACACGCACTCCTGCGGGTCCAGGCCCACGGCCTCGGCGCCGAGCGTGTAGATCTGCGGGCTCGGCTTGCGCACCCCCACCTCGCCGGAGATGACCACGCCGTCGAAGAGCTCGACGAGCAGGGCGCGGTCGTACCGGCCGAGGCCCCACGAGTTGGAGACGAGCCCGGTGCGGATGCCGGCCCGGCGGGCGGCGCGCACGAAGCCGAGCATCGCCGCGTCGTCGCCGGCCTCGCCCATGAGCCGCTCGATGAGCCCCTCGGCGGCGATCCGCGGGCCGAGCAGCGCCGCGAAGCGCGCCTCGAACTCCGCGTCGCCGAGGGTGCCCTCCTCCAGGCCCGCGAGGAGCTGCCGGGCCGTGGGGTCGGTCCGGAAGAGCTCCTTGACGGTACCGGCGGGCAGCCCCTCCCGCGCGCAGAAGGCGTCGAAGGATGCGAAGACGTCGGTGGTCAGCACCCCGCCGTAGTCGACCAGCAGGCCCTTGTGGTGTGCCATAGCTCCTCCTCGACGCCGGCCGTGTCGCCGGCGTTCACCAGCGGCCGTGGATCGACCCGCGCACCAGTTCGTCGTAGACGTCGCGGACGGCGGCGTGGGTCTCGGGCGTCAGCGAGGGCATCCCGGCCGCGTCGGCGTTGGCGCGGGCCTGCTCGCCGTTGCGGGCGCCGGGGATCACGACGGAGACGGCCGGGTGGTCGATGATCCAGCGCAGCGCGAACTGCGTCATCGCCATCCCTTCGGGCTTGAGCGCCGCGAGGCGGCGCACCGCCTCCAGCCCGGTGCCGTAGTCGACGCCGGAGAACGTCTCGCCCTGGTCGAAGGCCTCGCCATGGCGGTTGTACGTGCGGTGGTCGTCGGCGCCGAAGGTGGTGTGCTCGTCGTAGCGGCCGGAGAGCAGGCCGCTGGCCAGCGGCACCCGGGCGACGATGCCGACGCCGGCCTTCTCGGCCGCGGGCAGCACCTCGTCGAGCGGCTTGAGCCGCAGCATGTTGAAGATGATCTGCACGCTGGCCACGTTGGGCCGGGCGATCGCGGCGAGCGCCTCCTCGGTGGTCTCGACGCTCACGCCGTACGCCTTCATCCGCCCTTCCTCGACCATGCCGTCAAGGAAGTCGAAGACCTCGTCGGTGTGGTAGACCTCGGACGGCGGGCAGTGCAGCTGCACCAGGTCGAGCGTGTCGACGCCGAGGTTCTCCCGGGAGCGGTCGTTCCAGGCGCGGAAGTTGTCGAGGTTGTACGCCGCCGGCTCCTGCGGCACCCGGCGCCCCATCTTGGTGGCCACGGTGACCCGCCGCTCCGGCGGCAGTGTGCGCACGAACCGCCCGACGAGGCGCTCGCTGCGCCCGTCGCCGTACACGTCCGCGGTGTCGATGAACGTCACGCCGGCCTCGTGCGCGGCGATCAGCGTCGCCAGCGCCTCGTCCTCGTCGACCCGTCCCCAGTCGGCGCCGATCTGCCACGCGCCGAGCCCGACGACGCCGACGGGGACGCCGGTGCGCCCTAGAGTCCTCTCCTGCATGAGGTTCACCCTAAGGCCGCGGCCGATCTCCCCGCCGGGCGCCCGCCGGCAAAAGGTCAGAAGACCGGTACGCCCTCGCGGACCAGCTTCCAGTTCGGGGTGTAGAAGTCGGCCGGGTCGATGGCCCCCTTGGCCTGGGCCCAGTCGATCAGCAGCTGCCGGATCTCCTGCTGGGCGTTGTACACCTGCGTCTTGACGATGCCGGGGAAGTTGCCGCCGCCGGAGCGCCGGTAGTTGTTCACCGCGACGACGAACTGCTCGGCGTCGCCGATGGGCGTGGTGGTGCCCGGGTGGACCAGGCGCGTGATGCGCTGCCCGACCGGCCGGCTGATGTCGATGTCGTACTCCACGCCCGACAGCGTGTCGTAGTTGTAGTCCGGCACCGCCGGGTCGCTGATCGTCGCCGGGTTGACGGGCGCGCCCGGGGCGAGCGTGACGAAGTACTTCGCCGAGTACTCCAGGTAGGCGCGCACCTCCGCGCCGGTGAGCACGACGGCCTCGAGGGTGTTGTCGTAGATGTACAGGCCGGCGACGTCCTTGATCTTCACCTGGCCGGCCGGGAACAGCGCGGTGCGGGAGAACGGCGCGGCGATCGACAGCACCGGCAGCGAGCCGTACGCCCCGCCGGCCAGCGCCGCGGCCACCGTGTCGGTCTGGACCTTGTTGATGTAGTCCAGGATTGCCGTGTCCTTGTAGCGGGACTCCGCCGCGGAGAGCTCCTGCGTCGAGTTCGCCACGACCTGGTTGACGTAGGCGACCGTCTTGTTGTGCTGCTCGCGCACCGCGGCCAGCACGACCGGGTCGGCCGCGACGGTGTTGGTGTTGATGGTGGTGGCGGCCTTGGTGGTGATCTGCCAGCAGCCGCGCTCGCGGGTCAGCGTGAAGTCCATCCGGGTCACCCGCTGGCCCCACTTCGACGGCTCGGAGAGCAGCACCTGCGCGCCGGTGGCGGTGTTGGTGACGAACCGCTGCGGGATGTCGTTGTGCGCGTGGCCGAACAGGATCGCGTCGATGCCGGGCACCTGCGCCGCGATGAGCGCCGACGGGTTCTCGTTCGGCAGCTCCGGGCCGTAGCTGGACGTGCCGCTGTCGCCGCCGTGCGCGGAGATCAGCACGATGTCGGCACCGCGGCGGCGCATCTCGGGCACGTACTTCGCCGCGGTCGCGACCATGTCGTCGAAGCGCAGCTTCCCGTTGACGTTGTCGCGGTCCCAGATCGCGATGCCCGGGTTGGTGAGGCCGAGGATGCCGACGCGGAAGTTGGGGGCGCCCTGGCCGAGGTCGACCTTCTTGATGACGTACGGCGCGAACGCCGGCCGCCCGGTCTTGACGTTCACGGCGTTGGCCGCGAGGGCGGGGAAGCCGAGCTGGCGGATCCACAGGTCGAGCAGCGGCAGCCCGTAGTTGAACTCGTGGTTGCCCAGGGTCACGGCGTCGTAGCGGATGACGTTCATCGCCCGCGCCATCGGGTGCTTCTCGTTCGTGGCGGTGATCGGCTCCTGCTTGGCGTAGTACGTCGCCAGCGGGGTGCCCTGGATCGTGTCGCCGGCGTCGAGCACCAGCGTCGCCTTGCCTTTGCGCTGCTCGCGGATGGTGTTGACCAGCGTGGCGACCTTGGCCAGGCCGACGTCGTTGTGCGCGTTGTCGTCGTACTCGGCGTCGCGGTAGTAGTCCCAGTTGTAGACGTTGCCGTGGGTGTCGGACGTGCCGAGCAGGGTGAGGTCCCAGGTCTTCGGCTGCGCCTGGCTGTTGGCGGAGGCCGAGCCCGGGCTTGCCGAAGCGGATGAGCCCGCGACAAACGGAGCCGCCGCGGCGGCGGCCGCGGCGGCGAGGACTCCGCGCCGGGAGAGGTTGGTCATGTCGTGCCTTCCGTGATGGTCAGGTCGCCTCGTGGGCGTCCGGTGAACCATAACGGTTTGCGAATCCGTCGAGCTTAACGGCTTGTGAATCCCTCGATGCCGGCCAGGTACGTGGCGCGGTCCAGTCGTCCGATCAGCACCCGCTGCAGCACGTATCCCTGGATCAGCCCGAAGATGACCGCGCCGACGGCGTCCGGGTCGGCGTCCGGCGGCAACTGCCCCGCGTCGCGGGCCCGGGCGGCCAGGGCGACCGCGCTGCGCCGGATCCGCGCGTAGATGCCGCCGACCACCTCGGCGAGGGCCGGGTCGTGGGCCGCCTCGCCCCACGCCTGCACCGCGATGCGCACCGGCCCGTTCTCGGTCAGGTGCGCGTCGACCTGGGCGAGCACCTCCGCGAAGACGGTCAGCAGCGGCGGCACCGGCTCCTGCAGCAGCAGGTGATCGATCGTGGCGAGGATGCTGCCGACCTTCTCCTCGGCGATGGCCTTGATGAGCTCGGCCTTGCTGGAGAAGTACCGGTAGAACGCCCCGACGGACAGCCCCGCCTCCCGGATCACGTCCTGCATGGAGGTCTGGTGGAAGCCGTTGCGCGCGAAGCAGCGGGTGGCCGCCTCGATGATCTGCTCCCGGCGGGCGGCAAGATGGGCTTCGGAGACGCGGGGCATCAGCCCACTATAGAACGAACGCTCGTTTTCAGACCCGGGTGGCGTTGAAGATCATGGTGGTCATCACCACGCCGCCGGTACCCGCGTTCGCCAGCACCAGGCGGGGGCTCAGCGACGTGAACGGGCTGTCCTTGTCCACTGCGGTGGCCTTGCGATTGCCGGTGGAGAAGGCGGTCAGCTCGACCCCGCCGCCGTCGGCCGGCTTGCAGGTCACCTGCAGCGGCGTCGACGCCGTCGTGGGCGGTCCGGCGTTCTTCGGCTTCGCGGAGGCGGCCAGCCGCGGGTGCTGGTCGCCGGCGTGCTTGTAGATCTCGATGATCCCGTCGGCGGTGACCTCGAAGCTGTACCCGTTGGTCAGGTCCGTCCCGTCGTAGCACCCGGCGCCGATGCGCGCCCCGCCGGCCGACTTGCCGATCGCGGCGAACTCCAGGTCGATCGCGAACCCGCCGCCCGGCACGCTCAGCCGCTGCTCCGGCCCCGGCGCGAGGCAGCGCACGTTGGGCTGCTCGGCGGTGACCCGCAGCGCGTCCGGTACCTCGATCTTGCAGCCGCCGGCCGGGCCCCAGTCGGCCTTCTGCTGCAGCGCCGCCACCGTCTTGGTGCCCTTGAGCGTCCACGGGCCGACCGAGCCGAGCCAGCAGGCGATGACCGGCCGCGGCTGCCAGGCCTTGTCCAGGCCGGGCGGCAGCAGCGGCTCCTCCAGCGGCAGGAACGACTCGCCGAACGGCACGCCGAGGTAGTCGCCGTAGGACTGCTCGCACATCGCCCGCGCCGCGCCCGCGACCGCCTTGGCCCCCGGGTCCACCGTGAACGGCAGGTGCCCGACGAACGTGACCTCGCCGACGTGGGCGGCGTTGCACGCCGCCACGTACCGCAGCTGCGAGGAGCCGCCGATCCAGTCGAAGCACTCGCCGGCTTTGAGGTCGAACTGCTCGCCGGCGTAGCTGTCGGCGGCCGAGGTCGACGGCGAGGCGAGGGCCTTGGCGGTGCGGTCGCCGTCGGCGTAGCCGGTGACCGGGAGTCCCTCGGCGTACAGCTGCCGCAGCGACGGCGACATCCCGTCGACGGTCAGGCCGGTGTCGTGGGCCGCCTGCCGGTGCGTGGGCGAGAGCCCGGCGACGACCACGACGTGCCCGTTCTCGATGCGCAGGTAGTACTCGAAGCCCAGCCAGTGCCCGGCGCCGACCGCGCCGAGCGGCACCGCGACCGCGACGGCGAGGGCGACGTAGCCGGTCACGGTGCCCCAGGCCCGCCCGGCCGAGGCGGCGATGACCGCGGCGGCCACGGCGAGCACCCCGCCGAGCAGCGCGATCGCCCCGCCGCTGGACAGCGCCAGGCGCAGCGGCTCGGCGATCAGGTAGCCGGCCAGGCCGCCGGCCCGGGAGGTGCCGCCGTCGAGCACGTCCGGGTTGCCGCGCACCAGCTGCAGCAGGCCGAGCGCGGCGAGCACCACGCCGGTGGCCCGGGTCAGCACCCGCTCGCGCAGGAAGGACAGCGTCGCCGCGCCGAGGGTGCGCAGCTCGCCGCTCGACCACAGCCGCCGGTCGGCGACCGGCACCAGCAGGATCCGCCACGGCCAGGGCTCCCGCGGCAGCCGGGGCAGCGGCCAGGCGAGCAGCAGCGGCAGGACCGGCAGGGCATAGGCGGCGTAGCCGAGGAAGAACGTGGCCACGGCGCGGGCGGGGCCGTGCACGGGCAGCTCGGGTACCCACAGCAGGATCGCCAGCACCAGCGCGGCGGCGACGGTCGCGGCCAGCCGGACCCACGACGGGCGCCGGACCTGCGGCCGCTCGGGCCGCCGTTCCTCGGCCGTCTGGGACGGCGGCGCGGTGGCAACGGACCCGCTGGGTTCCCCGCCGGCGCCCCACAGGTCGTCGGTGCTCGGCACCGGACGCGTGCGTCCGGTGAAGATCCCGGTCTCGGTCCGCTCGCCGGTGAACTCGCCGGAGCGGTCCGGGTCGGGGCGGTGCTGTTGCGCAAGGACGGCGCGGCGGGGGCGGCGGTGCGCCCCGGACTCGGCGGCGGCCGCGCCCTGCCAGTCGGTGAGCGCGGCCCGCACCTGGTCGGCGGCTGCCAAGGCCAGCAGCAGCGCGACGACCAGGGTCAGCGCGATCCGCCAAGCCGGCGGCAGCGGCGCGAACCCGAGCAGCGTGGACAGCCCGAGCATCGCCCCGGTGGCGAGGACCAGCAGGGCGACCGCGGGAAGAGCGGCTCGGACTCGCCGACCGGCCTCGGACATGGCTGGGAGCATGGCACCCGCGCTCGCGCGCTTGCAACCGGCCTAAAGCTGCCTTAAAACTCTGGCCTTCGCTGTAGGCACCGCTATGCCGGCCAGGTCGGGCGGGCACGGCTCGCTCAGCGCGGCCGGCTCGGCGTTGACGAACAGCGTGAGCCCCGGCGGTAGCCCGGCGTCGATCGCGGCCCGGTAGGCGCCGGCCCGGCAGACCCCGTCGAGCTCGGCGAGGCGGCCCCGCTCGGCGGCCGCCTCGAACAGCGGCAGCGGCTCCTCCCACGGGGTGCCGACGGGGCCGCGGGTCAGCGCCTCGTATCTTTCGGCCCGCCCGGCCGCCGGCTGAGGGTTTCCGTACGTTCGGGGTAGGTTGTGCCCCGATGGGCAGCTGGCGGGAGATCATCGACGGGATCGCCGAGAACGGGGACTTCGGCGCGGCCCGGCTGATGCGCGACCCGAGGCGCAAGGGCGGTTGGACGCTCCTCGTCGAGGAGGTGCAGCAGTCGTACGTCGACATGCGCGACCCGACGCACCTGTCCTTCGAGTACACCCGCCGCATCGGCTCGATCGTCGACGCCGCCGCGCCGGCCGGGCGGCCGCTGCGGGTGCTGCACCTCGGCGGCGGGGCGTTCACGATGCCCCGCTACGTCGCCGCCACCCGGCCAGGCTCCGTGCAGGTGGTGGTGGAGCGCGACCGCCGGCTCGCCGCGTTCGTCCAGCGGGTGCTGCCGCTGCCGCCGGAGGCCGGGATCGAGATCGTCTTCGGCGACGCCCGCGAGACCGTGGCCGAACTCGACCCGGCCGCCTACGACCTGGTGATCGGCGACGTGTACGACGCCGCGCAGATGCCCGAGAGCGTCTCCGACGTCACGTTCGCGGCCTCGGTGGCCCGGCTGCTCGACCCGGACGGGATCTACGCGGTCAACGTCGCCGACCTGGCGCCGCTGGCCTTCTCCCGGTCGCAGGCGGCCACGTTGCGCACGGCCTTCGCCGACGTGTGCCTCATCGTTCGCCCGGACCTGCTGCGCGGCCGCCGCTTCGGCAATGTGGTCTTCGCGGCCGCGGCGCGGGCCGGCCGGCTGCCGGTGGCCCGGCTGGCCGCGGTCGCCGGCCGCGACGTGCAGCCGGCGCGGGTCGTCAGCGGCGCCGGCCTGGACCTGCTGGCCGACGGGGCCGAGCCCGTCCGTCTCGACCCGTGAGGGCAACGTCGCACATGGATGTCTCACACGGAGACCCACCCCGATATGTGAAACGCGTCACAGCCGACTGTCCGGCTTTGGTGCCCCGGGTGGGATTCGAACCCACACTGTCGGAGGTTTGAGCTCCGTTCCTCTGCCGATTGGGATACCGGGACAACTACGCCGCACCAGGGTACCCACTACTCTGATCGCGACGGTAATCGCCGTCGGTCGAGTCGGATCGGATCGGGAGAGGCCAGTGGCCGAGGCACAGAGCCGTCGGGTGCTCATCGCGGAAGACGAGGCGCTCATCCGTCTCGACCTGCGGGAGATGCTCGTCGAGGAGGGCTACGACGTCGTCGGCGAGGCCGGCGACGGCGAGACTGCCGTGCGCCTTGCCGAGGAGCTCCAGCCCGATCTGGTCATCCTGGACATCAAGATGCCGATCATGGATGGCCTCGCGGCGGCGGAGAAGATCGCCGGCGGGCGGATCGCGCCGGTCGTCATCCTCACCGCGTTCAGCCAGCGCGACCTCGTCGAGCGGGCCCGGGCCGCCGGGGCGATGGCCTACCTGGTCAAGCCGTTCCAGAAGAGCGACCTGGTGCCGGCCGTGGAGATCGCGGTGTCCCGTTACGCGGAGTTGTCGGTCCTGGAGTCCGAGGTGGCCACCCTCACCGAGCGGCTGGAGACCCGCAAGGTCGTCGAGCGGGCCAAGGGGCAGTTGATGGCGACCTACGGCATGAACGAGCCGCAGGCATTCAAATGGATTCAGCGCACGGCGATGGACCACCGCATGACGATGCGAGAGGTCGCCGACCGCATCATCGCTGAGACCAGCGGCGGTGACGGTTCGGTCACCGCGGAAAGCTGACGGTGATTTTTGCGTAATGACCGGCGCCGGGGCGAAGAACATCCCCGCGGCCCGGGCCATACGCGCTGGGTAACGGTCGGGTAAACCCCCTATCGAAGAATCTACCGCGCGGACCGAACGTGGGATAACGTCCCGCCCGCAGGCCGCTTAGAACGGTTTGGCCCTTGCGCCGCGTGATCCCGCTTACCCGCGGGGGCGAGCGCGAGGTCTTCGACGGAGGAGGGTTCGAGGCCTTGAGGCAACGACTGGTACGCGTCGTAGGTGGCATCGCCGCCGCTACGGCATTGCTCGCCGGAGCAGCTGCGTGCAACAGCACGAACAGCAACAACAACAGCTCGTCGGGCGGGGGCGACAAGTGCGGCCTTGAGCTTGCGTACTTCGGCGCGCTGACCGGGTCGGCGGCGAACCTCGGTGTGAACATCGAGCAGGGCGCCGAGCTCGCGATCATTCAGTACAACGATAAGCACAAGGACTGCCAGGTCACCCTGAAGAAGTTCGACTCGCAGGGCAGCCCGGACGTCGCGCCCGGCCTCGCCCGGCAGCTGATCCAGGACAAGAAGATCGTCGGCATCATCGGCCCGCCGTTCTCCGGTGAGTCGGAGGCCGCCGACCCGATCTTCGAGGAGGCCGGCATCCCGCTGATCACCCCGTCGGCGACCCGGCCGTCGCTGTCGACCAACGGCTGGAAGGTCTTCCACCGCGCCGTCGCCAACGACAGCGCGCAGGGTCCGGCCGCCGGTAACTACATCAAGTCGGTCCTGAAGGCGGAGAAGGTCTTCATCGTCGACGACCAGTCCGCCTACGGCGCCGGCCTCGCCGACCAGGTCAAGACGGTGCTCGGCGGCGCGGTCGTCGACACGGACAAGGTCCAGGCGGACGGCAAGCAGAACGACTTCTCGGCGACGGTCACCAAGATCACGTCGAGCGGTGCCACCGCGCTGTTCTACGGCGGCTACTACCAGAACGCCGGCCTGCTGCGCAAGCAGCTCACCGGTGCCGGCTGGAAGGGCACCCTGGTCGCCGGTGACGGTGTCAACGACCCCGGCTACATCAAGGCCGCCGGCAACGACGCCGCCGAGGGCTCGATCCTGACCTGCCCGTGCGCCCCGGCCTCGAAGTCGGGCGGCACGTTCGTCGCCGACTACAAGGCGAAGTGGAACATCGACGCTGGTACCTACAGCGACGTGGCCTACGACGCGGCCAACATGTTCCTGCAGGGCATCGACGCCGGCAACACCACGGCGGAGAAGCTCAACACCTACCTGAGCACCGTGAACTACAAGGGCATCGCGAACACCTACAAGTTCACGGACAAGGGCGAGCTGGACCCGTCGCAGATCGTCGTCTGGGCCTTCAAGGTCACCAACGGTGAGGTCGTCCCGGACGTCGAGGCGCCCAAGAGCTGAGCTGATCGGCTGAGCACGTTTTCCTGAAACGCACGACGTCGATCGACCGGTGCGGCCGGAATCGCTTTTCCGGCCGCACCGACCGTTTCCAGCCGGGAGCCGTCCTTGCATTACCTCTCCGAACATTTCAGCAGCCTGTTCCGGGACTTCGGACAGCTGACCACCACCGGGCTGGCCCAAGGCGCCATCTATGCCCTGTTCGCACTCGGCTACACCCTGGTCTACGGCGTGCTGCGTCTGATCAACTTCGCGCACTCCGAGGTCTTCATGGTCGGCACCTTCGGCGCGGTGCTGACCTGGAGCGCGTTCGGCCTGGACCAGAACTCCCACGTCAACGGCGTCGGCGCCATCGTGCTGTACCTGCTGGTGGGCCTGGTGGTCGCGGTGATCGCATCGGGCAGCACGGCCATGGTGGTCGAACTGGTCGCCTACCGCCCCCTGCGGCGCAAGAACGCGCCGCCGCTGGTCTTCCTGATCACCGCGATCGGTGCCTCGACCGTGCTGTCCGAGTTGGTCGGCGTCCTGAGCCACCGCAGCGTGCGCAGCAGCCCGATCTTCGTGCACCCGCACGACCTGATCAAGATCGGCAACACCTCACTCACCAACGTGCAATTGATTCTGATCGTCACCGCGCTGGTGATGATGGTCGTGCTCGACCTGTTCATCAACCGCACCCGGCTGGGCCGCGGCGTCCGCGCGGTCGCGCAGAGCCCCGACAGTGCCGCGCTCATGGGCGTGAACAAGAACCGGGTCATCTCGCTGGTCTTCCTGCTCGGCGGGCTGATGGCCGGCGTCGCCGCGGTGATGTACATGGTGAAGATCGGCACCACCCGCTTCGACGCCGGGTTCTACCTCGGCATCAAGGCGTTCACCGCAGCGGTGCTCGGCGGCATCGGGAACCTGCGGGGCGCGCTGCTCGGCGGCCTGCTCCTGGGCCTGGTCGAGAACTACGGGGCCGGGTTCTTCGGCACCCAGTGGTTGAACGTCGTGTCGTTCGTCGCCCTCGTCTTGATCCTGCTGTTCCGCCCGACCGGCCTGCTCGGTGAGTCGTTGGGGAGGGCACGAGCATGAGCGAGACGTCCGAAGTGACCAAGCAGGCCCGTCGCCTGCCGTTGCGCGGCTGGTACGCGAATCTGCCCCGGCCGGCCAGGTGGGCGGTGCTCGCCGTCTTCGCCGCGCTGGCCTACCTGTTGCCGTACGTCGGGGACATCCCCCTGATCGGCCCGCAGATCATCACGACCGGCATCGACTGGCCCACTGCCCTGTTCTACATGTCGTACTACGTCCTGCTCGCCCTCGGGCTCAACGTGGTCGTGGGCTTCGCCGGCCTGCTCGACCTGGGCTACGTCGGCTTCTTCGCCGTCGGCGCGCTCACCGTGGCGGTGCTGACCTCGCCCGACAGCCAGCTGCAGACCAAGTGGTCGTGGCTGGCGGCGGTGCCGGTCGCGATCGCTCTGTCGGTCGTCAGCGGCCTGATCCTCGGCTGGCCGACGCTGCGGCTGCGCGGCGACTACCTGGCCATCGTCACGCTCGGCTTCGCCGAGATCATCCGCACTGCCGCCGACAGCAGCGAGTTCCTGCGGGGCGACCGGGGCTTCACCAAGCTGCCGCACCCGCCGGGCAACCACTCCAACGGCAAGCCCATCTTCGGCATCATCGACGCCACGCCGTACTTCTGGCTCGGCCTCACGCTCGTCATCCTGGTGGTGATCGGCGCGCGGAACCTCGAGCGCAGCCGGGTCGGGCGCTCCTGGCTCGCGATCCGCGAGGACGAGGAGGCCGCCGAGGTGATGGGCGTGCGTACCGTCAAGTTCAAGCTGTGGGCGTTCGCCATCGGCGCCTCGATCGGCGGCTTCGGCGGCGTGTTGTTCGCCGGTCAGCCCGGCTTCGTGAACTCCTCGACCTTCCAGCTGCTGTTCTCGATCCTGGTGCTGGCCGGCGTGGTCATGGGCGGCTCGGGCAACATCCCGGGCGCCATCCTCGGCGGCGTGCTCATCTCCTACATCCCGGACCGGCTGCGCAACGTCGAGGTGTTCGGCACGGACGCCTTCGAGTACCGCTTCCTGATCTTCGGTCTGCTGATCATCCTGATCATGATCTTCCGGCCGCAGGGGATCATCCCGAGTCGCCGGCGGGCCGCGGAGCTCAAGGACCGTGCGAAGGAGGTGCAGGCATGAGCGAGACCCAGTGGGAGGAGCACACCGCCGCCGGGGCGGAGACCCCGATCGACTCGCCGGTGCCGACCGGCGAGCACGCGGGCGCGTCGCCGCTGCAGTTCCACGAGCGGCCGTTCACCTCCGGCAAGCGCGGTGACGACGTCCCCGACGGCGAGCCGCTGCTCGAGGTCGACCAGGTGACGCTGCGCTTCGGCGGTGTCGTCGCGCTCAACGACGTCTCGTTCACCCTGCGCAAGGGCGAGATCTTCGGGCTGATCGGGCCGAACGGCGCCGGCAAGACGACCTGCTTCAACGCGATGACCGGCGTCTTCCGCCCCACCTCGGGGCGGATCCGGTTCGCCGGCGAGACGGTCACCGGGCGCAAGAAGCACGAGATCACCCGGATGGGCATCGCGCGCACGTTCCAGAACGTGCGGCTCTTCCCGGAGATGACCGCGCTGGAGAACGTCATGGTCGGCGCCGACTCCAGGCACAAGGCCAGCGTGTTCAGCGCGCTGTTCCGGCTGCCGCGGCACTGGCGCGAGGAGCGCGAGGGCCGGGAGAAGGCCATGGCGCTGCTGGAGTTCGTCGGCATCGCCGGCCGGGCGGGCGACCTCGCCCGGAACCTGCCGTACGGTGCGCAGCGGCGGCTGGAGATCGCCCGTGCGCTCGCCACCGAGCCGACCCTGCTCTGCCTCGACGAGCCGGCCGCCGGTTTCACCCCGGCGGAGAAGGTCGAGCTGCTCGCGCTGATCCGCGCCATCCGGGCGCGGGGCGTGACCGTGCTGCTCATCGAACACGACATGCGCCTGGTCATGGGCGTCACCGACCGGATCGTGGTGCTTGAGTTCGGCAAGAAGATCGCCGAGGGCACCCCGGCCGAGGTCCGTGACGACCCGGCCGTGGTCGCGGCCTACCTGGGGGTGCCGGCAGATGCTGCTTGAGCTGGACAACGTCAGCCTGCTGTACGGCCGCATCCAGGCGCTGCACGGCATCAGCCTGACCGTCGACGAGGGCGAGGTCGTCGCCCTCATCGGCGCCAACGGCGCCGGCAAGACCACCACCATGCGGGCCATCTCCGGGCTCCGGCCGATCCACGGCGGGGCGATCCGCTTCAACGGCGAGGACATCAGCCGGCTGCGCTCCGACCTGCGGGTCGTCCGGGGCATCGGCCAGTCGCCGGAGGGCCGGGGCCTCTTCCCGGGCATGACGGTCCGCGAAAACCTGGAGATGGGCGCCTACACGCGCCGCGACGTGGCCGGTATCCGGGAGGACATGGAGCGGGTGCTGAACCTGTTCCCCCGGCTGCGGGAGCGCATCAAGCAGCCCGGCGGCACGCTCTCCGGCGGCGAGCAGCAGATGGTCGCCGTCGGCCGGGCGTTGATGACCCGGCCGAAGCTGCTGCTGCTCGACGAGCCGTCGATGGGCCTCGCGCCGATGCTCATCCAGCAGATCTTCTCGATCATCACCGAGATCAACCAGCAGGGCACCACCATCCTGCTGGTTGAGCAGAACGCGCAGCAGGCGCTGTCCCGCGCCCACCGCGCGTACGTGCTGGAGACCGGCCGGATCGTCAAGACCGGTAGCGGCGCGGACCTGCTCCACGACCCCGCCGTCGCCGAGGCGTACCTCGGTGTCGCCTGAGGCGGCACCGTCACCGACGCGGCACGAACTGTCATCGCGACACAAACATAGGAAAGAAGGCATCTCCGGATGTTTCTGACGCCCTCCCGGCGGCGCGCGGCCGTCGGCCTCGCCGGCGCCGCCGCCCTCGTGCTCTCCATGGCCGCCTGCGGCGAGAAGAAGGACGAGACCACCCCCGGCGCCGGCGGCTCCGCGGCGGCCAGCGTCTCCTCGGACTCGGCGCTCGCCGACAAGGTGCCCGCGGCCATCAAGGCCGACGGCAAGCTCACCGTCGGTACCGACTCGACCTACGCCCCGAGCGAGTTCCTCGACACCGACGGCAAGACCGTCGTCGGCTTCGACGTGGACCTGTTCAACGCCGTCGCCGGCAAGCTCGGGCTGAAGGCGGAGTTCCAGTCGGCCAAGTTCGACGACGTCATTCCCGGCGTGCAGTCCGGCAAGTACGAGGTGGGCGTCTCCTCGTTCACCATCAACGACGACCGCAAGAAGCAGGCGTTGATGGTGAGCTACTTCTCCGCCGGCACGCAGTGGGCGGCCAAGAAGGGCTCCACCATCAACCCGGACGACGCCTGCGGCAAGAAGGTCGCGGTGCAGACCGGCACCGTGCAGGAGACCGACGACCTGCCCGTCCGGCAGAAGGCGTGCAAGGACGCCGGCAAGCCGGAGATCAAGGTCGACTCGTACCAGGCGCAGAGCGACGCCACCGCCGCGGTCATCAGCGGCAAGGACGACGCGATGCTCGCCGACTCGCCGGTCTGCGCATACGCGGTGAAGCAGACCAACGGCCAGCTGGACCTCGTCGGCCAGATCTACGACTCGGCGCCGTACGGCTACGTCGTGAAGAGCGACCAGCAGGCCCTCGCCGAGGCGATCCGCGACGCGGTCAAGGCGCTCATCGCCGACGGCACCTACAAGACGATCCTGGCCAAATGGGGCGTCGACGCGGGTGCGCTGAGCACCGACCCGGCGATCAACCCGTAACCTGCGCGGATGGCACTCGATTCCGTCCCGGCGCCGGCACCGCCTGAACCCATCAAGGCGGTGCCGGTCCGGCACCCCTGGCGCTGGGTCCTGGTCGCCGTCCTCGCCGTGCTCGTGGCGATGTTCGTCCACCTGCTGGTCACCAACGACCACTTCCAGTGGGCGTTCATCGTCGACAACGCGTTCCGGCCGCCGATCATCGATGGGCTGCGCGGCACGATCCTGCTGACGATCTTCTCGATGGTCATCGGCGTGCTCCTCGGCGTCCTCATCGCGATCATGCGCCTGTCACCGAACCCGGTGCTGCGCGGGGTGGCGTGGACGTACACATGGATCTTCCGGGCCATGCCCCGGCTGGTCCTCGCCGTGCTCTTCGGCAACCTGGGCATCCTGTGGGCACGGCTGGAGTTCGGCCTGCCGTTCGACACGCAGATCGGCCGGCTCTTCGGCATCGACGACCTGCGGGTGCGCCTGTTCGGGGTGGACGCGCGGACGTTCCTGTCCGGTTTCGTCGCCGGCATGCTCGCCCTGGCGCTGTCCGAGGCGGCATACATGGCGGAGATCGTGCGGGCCGGCGTCCAGTCCGTCGATCCGGGCCAGGCCGAGGCCGCCGAGGCGCTGGGCATGAGCCGCGGGCAGGTGCTGCGGCGCATCGTGCTGCCGCAGGCGATGCGGCTCATCGTCCCGCCGACGGGCAACGAGACGATCGCCATGCTCAAGGACACCTCGCTGGTGGCGTATGTCCCGGTGACCGGTGAGCTGTTCTTCCAGCTGCAGGCGGTCGGCCACCGGACCTTCGTGGTGTTCCCGATGCTCGTCGCGGCCTGCGGCTGGTACATCGTCCTCACCAGCGTGCTGCTCGTCGCCCAGCACTACATCGAGCGGTACTTCTCCAAGGGGTACAACCGGAGCCAGAAGGCCCGCGCGCGCCTTCGTGACCTGGGCGCGGAGACCGGAGGCCGGGTGACCGCGGCATGAGCGGTACGGAGCGAAGCGGAGTGGCCGCTCATCAGAAACGCAGGTTCAGCTCGTGCCGCTGCCGGAGCGAAGCGGAGGTGACGGCATGAGCGAAGCGATGGTGCGGGCGGAGAACGTCCACAAGTACTTCGGCCGCCTCGAAGTGCTCAGGGGCATCGACCTGGAGGTCCGGCCGGGCGAGGTCTGCTGCGTGATCGGCCCCTCCGGCTCAGGCAAGTCGACGTTCCTGCGCTGCATCAACCACCTGGAGCGGCTCAACGCCGGCCGGATCTGGGTCGACGGTGAGCTCGTCGGGTACCGCGAGCGCGGCGGCAAGCTGTACGAGATGCGCGACCGGGAGGTGGCGATCCAGCGGCGGAACATCGGCATGGTGTTCCAGCGGTTCAATCTGTTCCCGCACATGACGGTGCTGGAGAACGTCATGGAGGCGCCGCTGCGCGTGCGCCGCGAGTCCAGGTCCGAGGTGCGGCAGCGGGCGCTGGCGCTGATCGACCGCGTCGGGCTGGCCGAGAAGGTCGACTCGTACCCGAACCAGCTCTCCGGCGGCCAGCAGCAGCGGGTCGCGATCGCGCGGGCGCTGGCCATGCGCCCGAAGCTCATGCTGTTCGACGAGCCGACGAGCGCGCTGGACCCGGAGCTGGTCGGTGAGGTCCTCGACGTCATGCAGGATCTGGCCCGGGAGGGCATGACCATGGTGGTCGTCACGCACGAGATCGGTTTCGCCCGCGAGGTCGGGGATACGCTGGTCTTCATGGACGGCGGTGTCGTGGTCGAGGCCGGCAACCCGCGCGAGATCATCGCGAACCCGCGGCACGAGCGGACGAAGACCTTCCTGGCCAAGGTGCTCTGACCGCGCTCCGCCGGGCGGCGCGGCACCGGCCGCGCCGCCTTGGAGGGTTCCGAGGGGTTTCCGCGGCGCGGGGTCGCGGAAAAATGTCAGAGGGGGCGACTAGAGTCGCCAGGCGTGACGGGTTCGACTGACTCCAGGCTGTTGCTGCTCGACGGGCACTCGCTCGCCTACCGGGCGTTCTTCGCCCTGCCCGCGGAGAACTTCTCCACGGCCACGGGCCAGGTGACCAACGCCGTCTTCGGCTTCACGTCGATGCTGATCAACATGCTGCGCGACGAGCAGCCCACGCACATCGCCGTGGCCTTCGACGTCTCCCGGCAGACGTTCCGGCTGGAGAAGTATGCGGAGTACAAGGCCAACCGGTCCGCCACCCGGCCCGAGTTCTCCGGCCAGATCGACCTCATCAAGGAGGTCCTCAACGCCCTGCGCATCCCGTTCGTGGAGAAGCCGGGCTACGAGGCCGACGACGTGATCGCCACGCTCGCCCGGCTCGCCACCGAGCAGGGCATGTCCACGTCGGTCGTCACCGGTGACCGCGACTCGTTCCAGCTGGTCAACGACACCGTCACCGTCCTGTATCTCAAGCGCGGCGTCACCGAGATGGACCGCATGACCCCGGCGAGGGTCGAGGAGCGCTTCGGGATCCCGCCGTCGCTGTATCGGGACAAGGCGGCGCTCGTCGGTGAGGACAGCGACAACCTCAGCGGCGTCCCCGGCGTCGGCGACAAGACGGCCGCCAAGTGGATCGTGCAGTTCGGCGGCCTCGACGGCATCATCGCCCGGGTCGACGAGATCAAGGGCAAGGCGGGGGAGAACGTGCGCGCCCACCTCGCCGAGGTCATGCGCAACTATGAGCTCAACCAGCTCGTCGGCGACCTCGAGCTGCCGGTCGACCCGCAGGACCTGCGCTGGCGCGGCTGGGATCGCGAGGCCGTGCACCAGGTGTTCGACTCGCTGGAGTTCCGGGTGCTGCGCGACCGGTTGTATCAGTACCTCGAGGCCGTCGAGCCCGAGGCCGAGTCCGGCTTCGACCTGTCCGGCGAGGTGCTGCGCGGCGGCGTCGGGGCCTGGCTCGGCGAGCATGCCCCGGCCGGCAAACGGGTCGGCGTCGCCGTCGCCGGGCGGTTCGGCCGCGGCACCGGCTCGCTGACCGGCATCGCGCTCGCCGCCCCCGACGGGCCGGCCGCGTGGTTCGACCCGACCGAGCTCGACGCGGCCGACGACGCCGCCGTGGGCGAGTGGCTCGCCGCCGAGGACCGGTTCAAGGTGCTGCACGAGGTGAAGCCGGCCCGGCTCGCGTTCCTGGCCCGCGGCTGGGACCTGAACGGCGTGGCCTCCGACACCGCCCTGGAGGCCTATCTCGCCCGGCCCGACCAGCGCTCCTACGACCTCAACGACCTCGCCCTGCGCTACCTCAAGCGCGAGCTGCGGGTCGACGCGCCCGACAACGGCCAGCTCACCCTCGACGGGCTGGGCGGCAACACCGGCGAGGCCGAGGAAAACCTGATGCTGCGCGCCCGGGCCACGCTCGACCTGGCCGAGGCGATCGACGAGGAGCTGCACCGCGACGGCGACTCCTCGGCCGGACTGCTGGCCGAGGTCGAGCTGCCGCTGGTCAACGTGCTCGCGGAGATGGAGCGGGTCGGGATCGCCGCCGACACCGAATACCTCAGCGAACTGGAGGCGCAGTTCGCGGCCGGGGTGAAGGGTGCGGCGCAGAGCGCCTACGGCGTGATCGGGCGCGAGTTCAACCTCGGCTCGCCCAAGCAGCTGCAGGAGATCCTGTTCAACGAGCTCGGGCTGCCGAAGACCAAGAAGATCAAGACGGGCTACACGACCGACGCCGACGCGCTGCAGGGGCTGTTCGCGCAGACGCAGCACCCGCTGCTGGAGCACCTGCTGCGCCACCGGGACGTGGCCAAGCTCAAGACCACCGTCGACGGGCTGCTCAAGTCGATCAGCGACGACGGGCGCATCCACACGACGTATTTCCAGACGGTCGCCGCCACCGGCCGGCTCTCCAGCACCGACCCCAACCTGCAGAACATCCCGATCCGCACCGAGGAGGGGCGGCGCATCCGCCGGGCGTTTATCGTCGGCGAGGGGTACGAGACGCTGCTGACCGCCGACTACAGCCAGATCGAGATGCGCATCATGGCGCACATGTCGAAGGACGCGGCGCTGATCGAGGCGTTCAACTCCGGCTTCGACTTCCACGCCGCCACCGCCTCGTCGGTGTTCTCGGTCCCCGTCGGCGAGGTCGTCCCCGACCAGCGCCGCAAGATCAAGGCGATGAACTACGGCCTGGCCTACGGGCTGTCCTCCTACGGCCTGGGCACCCAGCTCGGCATCAGCCCGGCCGAGGCGACCGTGCTCATGGAGGAGTATTTCGCCACGTTCGGCGGGGTGCGCGACTATCTGCGCCAGATCGTCGCCCAGGCGCGCCGCGACGGCTACACGGAGACGGTGCTCGGCCGCCGGCGATACCTGCCGGACCTCAACAGCGACAACCGCCAGCGCCGCGAGATGGCCGAGCGGATGGCGCTCAACGCCCCGATTCAGGGCTCCGCGGCCGACATCATCAAGGTCGCGATGCTGCGCGTCGACGCGGCGCTGCGCGCCTCCGGCCTGCGCTCGCGCATGCTCCTGCAGGTCCACGACGAGCTGGTGTTCGAGGTCGCCCCGGGCGAGCGCGAGGCCGTGGAGGCCCTGGTGCGCGAGCAGATGGGCGGCGCCTACCCGCTCGACGTACCGCTCGGCGTCTCCGTGGGCGTCGGAAGAGACTGGAACGCCGCCGACCACTGACGCTCCTCGGCCCCCGTGTCGCTCTCTCCGGTTCGGCCGAGTGGGCCGTCGGCTCGTCCTCCGACGGCCCACCCGCCGACCGGTTCTCTGTCGTGTTCTCTGTCGTGCGGCCTCGGCTCGTTCTTCTCCGGGCGTGCGGCGGGCTGGTTCCCGGCTGGGCCGCCGGCTCGGTCGGAGTCGGCGGTCAATGGATGATGTTTCGGGTGGTGCGGCCCGCTTGCCTTCGTGGCGTGCTCGCCTCCGTGGTGTCGCGTTCCTTACCTTCGTGGTTTCGGGGGCTTGCCTTCGCCTTCGTGGCTTTGGGCGGCCGGGCGAATTGGCCGGAACGAATCTGAGATTTCCGGTTTCATGCGGGTTTGGTGGCGACGAATATCGCCGTGCCCGGGAAGATCCGGCCGCGCAGGGGGCTCCATTGGCCCCAGGTCAGCTTGTGATGGTCGGGCCACTCCGGCTCGATGAGATCGTCGAGCACGAAGCCGGCGGAGACCAGCTCGCGGATGCGGTCGCCCAGGGTGCGGTGCTGCTCGACGTAGGTGGCGACGTGGCGCTCGTCCTCCTCGACGTACGCGCGGCGGTCGAAGTAGGAGTGGACCGCGACCAGGCCGCCCTCGCCCGGGTCGTCGAGGAACACCCAGCGCATCGGGTGCGTGATGGAGAAGGCCCAGCGGCCGCCGGGGCGCAGGACACGGTGGACCTCGCGCATGACGCGAGCCGAGTCGGCTACGAACGGCACCGCGCCGAAGGCCGTGCAGGCGATGTCGAATACGCCCTGGGCGAACGGCAGGGCGGTCGCGTCGGCCTGCAGGAGGGGTACCACGACACCCGATCGGGTGGCGCCACCGCGGGCGTGCCGGAGCATGCCGGCCGACAGGTCGGACGCGACGACGTCCGCGCCCTGGGTCCTGAGCCAGCGCGAGCAGGACGCGGCGCCGCAGCCGATCTCGAGCACGCGCTTGCCGGCCACGTCGCCGAGCAGGCGGGCGTCGGCCTCGCGCAGCCCCTCCGGGCACCACACGAAGTCCACTTCGCCCAGGAAGGAACCGTGTTCCTCCTGGTAGGAGTCGGCGTCGCCGTCCCACCATCGCCGGCTGGCCCGGCGGCTCTCGGCGGGACTCACGGCACGTCGTGTGACGCCTGCGTCAGGTGACGATTCCATGGGGAGCAACGGTAGGCCCTGGCAAAGTCGGCAGATCGGGTCTGGGGGAGGGTTGGACCATGTGGTATTGCGCAGGGTAGGCTGATCGGTGCACTCGTGGGTTTGTGCGCCTCGGCATGGAGCAGGCTCACGGTCGTCGAACACATCCTGAGCTTCCAATGCACTGATCCTGCACTGCGAAAGGCGGGTTGTGCCCGACGACGGGTCCGCGGGAGCGCGCAGGTTCACCAGGCAAATCCACCGACCGGAGCAACAGCCCACATGACGAGCAGCATCGAGGCCACCTCGAGCGCCAGCAGCAACAAGGTCACCATCGACGACCTCGGTTCCGAGGAGGCTTTCCTCGCCGCGATCGACGAGACCATCAAGTACTTCAATGACGGCGACATCGTCGAAGGCACCGTCGTCAAGGTCGATCGGGACGAGGTCCTGCTCGACATCGGCTACAAGACCGAGGGTGTCATCCCCTCGCGCGAGCTGTCGATCAAGCATGATGTCGACCCTGCTGAGGTCGTGTCGGTCGGTGACCACATCGAGGCCCTGGTCCTGCAGAAGGAGGACAAGGAAGGCCGCCTGATCCTCTCGAAGAAGCGTGCGCAGTACGAGCGCGCGTGGGGCACGATCGAGAAGATCAAGGAGGACGACGGCGTCGTCCGCGGCTCGGTCATCGAGGTCGTCAAGGGCGGTCTCATCCTCGACATCGGCCTGCGCGGCTTCCTGCCCGCCTCGCTGGTGGAGATGCGGCGGGTGCGTGACCTGCAGCCGTATGTGGGCCGTGAGCTCGAGGCGAAGATCATCGAGCTGGACAAGAACCGCAACAACGTGGTCCTGTCGCGCCGCGCCTACCTCGAGCAGACCCAGTCCGAGGTCCGCACCGAGTTCCTGCACAAGCTGCAGAAGGGCCAGGTCCGCAAGGGCGTCGTGTCCTCGATCGTCAACTTCGGTGCGTTCGTCGACCTCGGTGGTGTCGACGGCCTGGTCCACGTCTCCGAGCTGTCCTGGAAGCACATCGATCACCCGTCCGAGGTGGTCGAGGTCGGCCAGGAGGTGGAGGTCGAGGTCCTCGACGTCGACCTGGACCGTGAGCGCGTCTCCCTGTCGCTGAAGGCGACCCAGGAAGACCCGTGGCGCCAGTTCGCCCGGACCCACGCCATCCAGCAGATCGTGCCCGGCAAGGTCACCAAGCTCGTCCCGTTCGGCGCCTTCGTCCGCGTCGACGACGGCATCGAGGGCCTGGTGCACATCTCCGAGCTGGCCGAGCGCCACGTGGAGATCCCGGAGCAGGTCGTGCAGGTCGGCTCCGACGTCATGGTCAAGGTCATCGACATCGACCTGGAGCGGCGCCGGATCTCGCTGTCGCTCAAGCAGGCCAACGAGGGCTTCGTCGAGGGCGAGGAGCACTTCGACCCGACCCTCTACGGCATGTCGGCCACCTACGACGAGCAGGGCAACTACATCTACCCGGAGGGCTTCGACCCGGAGACCGCCGAGTGGATGCCCGGCTTCGAGAAGCAGCGCGAGGCGTGGGAGCAGCAGTACGCCGAAGCCCGCCAGCGCTGGGAGGCCCACACCAAGCAGGTGCAGACCGCCCGCCAGGCCGACGCCACCGCCGAGCCGGCCGCGGCCGCCCCGGCCACGGGCTCGGTGTCCACGTCGACCCCGACCGCGGCCCGCGCCCCGGAGGAGCCGTCCGGCACCCTGGCCACGGACGAGGCGCTGGCCGCCCTGCGCGAGAAGCTCGCCGGCGGCAAGAGCTGACACCAGCAACGCCATAGCGAAAGCCCCGGGCCCGCAAGGGTCCGGGGCTTTTCCTTTACCCCGGCCCCGCCCCGGCCCGCCCCGCCCCGGCGGCCCCGCGGCCTGGCTGGCGCGCGGTGGGCGCGGGGGCGGGCTACTTCACGCCGGCTACGTCCATGGCTCGGAGTTCCTTCTTCAGTTCGGCTACCTCGTCGCGGATGCGGGCGGCCAGTTCGAACTGGAGTTCGCGGGCCGCGGACAGCATCTGCTCGTTCAGGTCCTGGATCAGGGTGGCGAGCTCGGCGCGGGCCATGCCTGCGCGGGCGGGGGCGGACGGGGCGCCGGCGGTGGCTGCCGCGCCCTTGGTGCCGCCGCCCTTCTGGCGGGCGCGGGTGCCCTCCGGGGACTTGCCGCGGCTCATCTGGCGCCCGCCGCCGATGACGACGGCGCCGCCCGGGCCATGGCCGCTCACGACGCCGGCCGTGTCCTCGGCCTCGCGGTAGATGTCGTCGAGGATGTCGCCCAGCTTCTTGCGCAGGGGCTGCGGGTCGATGCCGCTGGCCTTGTTGTACGCGATCTGCTTGTCGCGCCGGCGGTTGGTCTCGTCGATCGCCAGGGCCATCGACGGGGTCATCTTGTCCGCATACATGTGGACCTGACCGGAGACGTTGCGCGCCGCGCGGCCGATGGTCTGGATGAGGCTGGTGCCCGAGCGCAGGAAGCCCTCCTTGTCCGCGTCGAGGATCGCCACCAGGCTCACCTCGGGCAGGTCGAGGCCCTCGCGGAGCAGGTTGATGCCGACGAGCACGTCGAACTCGCCGCGGCGCAGCTCCCGCAACAGCTCCACCCGGCGCAGCGTGTCGACCTCCGAGTGCAGGTAGCGGACCCGGATGCCGTGCTCGAGGAGGTAGTCGGTGAGGTCCTCGGCCATCTTCTTGGTCAGCGTGGTGACCAGGACCCGCTCGTCGCGCTCGGTGCGCAGCTTGATCTCGTGCATGAGGTCGTCGATCTGGCCCTTGGTCGGCTTGAGCACGACCTCGGGGTCGACCAGGCCGGTCGGGCGGATCACCTGCTCGACGAACTCGCCCTGGGTCTTGCCCAGCTCCCACGGGCCGGGCGTGGCCGACAGGTACACCGTCTGGCCGACCCGCTCCTCGAACTCGTCGAAGCGCAGCGGGCGGTTGTCCTGCGCGCTGGGCAGCCGGAAGCCGTGCTCGACGAGCGTGCGCTTGCGGGAGGCGTCCCCCTCGTACATCCCGCCGATCTGCGGCACGGTGGCGTGCGACTCGTCGATGACGGTCAGGAAGTCGTCGGGGAAGTAGTCGAGCAGGCAGTGCGGCGGGCTGCCGGCATCCCGGCCGTCGATGTGGCGGGAGTAGTTCTCGATGCCGTTGCAGAACCCGACCTGCCGCATCATCTCGACGTCGTAGGTGGTGCGCATCCGCAGGCGCTGCGCCTCGAGCAGCTTGCCCTCCCGGTCGAGCTCGGCGAGGCGCTCCTCGAGCTCCACCTCGATGGCGGCGATCGCCCGCTCCATGCGCTCGGGGCCGGCCGCGTAGTGCGTCGCGGGGAAGATCAGCAGCGAGTCGGTCTGGCGGATCTCGTCGCCGGTGAGCGGGTGCAGGTAGGACAGGCGCTCGATCTCGTCGCCGAAGAACTCGATGCGGATCGCGAGCTCCTCGTAGGCCGGGATGATCTCCAGCGTGTCGCCGCGCACCCGGAACGTGCCCCGGTTGAACGCCAGGTCGTTGCGCGTGTACTGGATGTCGACCAGGCGCCGCAGCAGCTTGTCGCGCTCGATCTCCTCGCCGACGCTGACCTTCGCGGCCCGGTCCAGGTATTCCTCCGGCGTGCCCAGGCCGTAGATCGCCGACACGGTCGCGACCACGATGACGTCGCGGCGGGTCAGCAGGCTCATCGTCGCCGAGTGCCGCAGCCGCTCGACCTCCTCGTTGACCGACGAGTCCTTCTCGATATAGGTGTCGGTCTGCGGGATGTAGGCCTCGGGCTGGTAGTAGTCGTAGTAGCTGACGAAATACTCCACCGCGTTGTGTGGCATCAGATCGCGGAACTCCTTGGCCAGCTGCGCGGCCAGGGTCTTGTTGTGAGCGAGCACCAGCGTCGGGCGCTGCAGCCGCTCCACCAGCCAGGCCGTGGTCGCGCTCTTGCCTGTGCCGGTCGCGCCGAGCAGCACGGTGTGCCGGTCGCCGGCCCGCACCCGCTTGGCGAGCGCGTCGATCGCCGCGGGCTGGTCGCCGGAGGGCTTGTACTCGCTGACTACCTCGAAACGGCGGTCCAAGCGTGGGATGTCGAGCGCCATGACCTCAACCGTACGCGGGGGGTATGACAACTTTCCGGGTCCTCGCCCTGGGTGCTCGATCGTATTCAGCCTGACGATTGTGTGGGAAACATCACCGGTCTACGGTAGACGTCGTAGGCCGCTCGCGGCGGCCGACCGGAGAGCAGGCCGGCCCATCACGCCGGCCCTCCCGGCGCCCGGTTGCAGCCCCGGCCCGTCACGGCCGGCGAGCGCACCGAGGCGGGGATCGCGCGCAGCGCGCGACCGGCCGCCGCGAGCGCCTAAGCCACGCCCGCACACAAGCCACGGCCCACACCAGACCACGTAAAACGGAACGAGCAGCAACCAAATGGCCGAAGAGATGGCAAACGATGGCAAATCGCGCCAATATGAGGCAGTCAAAGCGCGCTGAGGGCAACGAGGGGGAGGACGGAAAGCGCGCATCACGAGGTACAACTGGCGGAAAACGCGTCAAGCGGACCTGATGCGCTCCCAGGCGGCCGCGACCGCCCGATCCAGCTCCTCCGGCGTCCCGTCGTTGTCGATCGCGATGTCCGCGACCGCTCGGCGCTGCTCGTCCGTCGCCTGCTTCGCGATCCGCGTCATCGCCTCGTCCCGGCTCATCCCGCGCAGCCGCGTCAATCGTTCCAGCCTCGTCTCGAGCGAGGCGAAGACGACGACGACCAGCTCGTACAGGCCGGCCATGCCCTTCTCCACGATCAGCGGCACGTCGTTGACCACGACCGCGTCGCCGGGCGCCGCCGCGACGAGCTCGGCCGTCCGCTCCCGCACCAGCGGATGCGTGATCTGCTCCAGCCGCCTTCGGGCGTCGTCGTCGGCGAAGACCACCCGCGCCAGCGCTGCCCGGTCGAGGGAGCCGTCCGCAGCGAGCACCGACGGGCCGAACGCCTCGACGACCCGGGCCAGCCCCTCCGTGCCCGGCGCGACCACCTCCCGGGCCAGCCGGTCGGCGTCCACGATCACCGCGCCGAGCGCCGCCAGCCGGGCCGCGACCGCGCTCTTGCCGGCGCCGATGCCGCCGGTCAGCCCAACCATCTTCACCACGCAATCACACCGGAAGGTGAATCGAGCGCCCGCGCCGGGGTACTCCGGCATGGTTTGCACGAATTGCGAGGTTTGTCAAGATATCTTCCGACTCAAGCGAGATTCGGGGGACGATCATGACAGTAGGGCGACACAGCCTGGGCCGGCCGGGCCTGGCGCGCCGCGACTGGGCAGGCTTCATACCACACGGTAGCGGTCCGGCAGCGGAAGGTCGCCGTCCCGCGCGCCGCGCGAGGCACCGCCGCATGCGCACGAGACGGCAGTCGACCGCCGAGGCGATGCCGTTCCTCGCCGCCGTGGCAGTGCTGGGCGTACTCGCCGTGAGCGGCTGGTACACGGCCACGGGCGCGACGGCGGTCGTGCAGATGCTGGCACGCTGAGAGGGTCCTTTCTGCCGTGGCGCAAGCCGTGGGCGGTCAGCGATACTCTGCCGGGCAACTGCCCATCTGCCAGGACCAGAAGGACGCGCTGCATGGAGCCGGGACACCCCCCACGGCAGGATCCGCCGACGGAGCACAGCCACGACCAGGTGAACGGTTCGCCGCCCCGGCCCAAGAGCCGGCGCGGCTGGATGTCCGACTCGCCGCTGGACGGCGGGTCCGGCTGGCCGACGTCGGCATACGCGATCGTGCCGCGCCAGCCCGCCGCGCCGGCGGAAGAGGCCGCCCCGGCCCCGGCGCCCGCGGAGGAACCGGAGCCCGCGACGCAACCGTTGCGGAAGGGGCGGATCGCCGTCCTGCTCGTCGGGCTGGTCGTCCTCGTCATCGCAGTCGCCGGTGGGGTGCTGGCGACGCGCGACGACTCCACGAAGGACGGCACCGACGCCACTGCCGCCACGACGGACGCGACCACGGGGGAGCCGGTCGTACCCGTGGCCGAACGGACCGCGGGGTCGAGCGGCGGCGCGGGCGGCGGCGCGGGCGGCGCCTCCGCGACCGCCGGGACTACCGCCGACCCGAGCGGCCCGGCGAGCGGCGCCGCGGCCGGCCCGAGCGCGGGCGTGTCCGCGCCGCCCGCCGCGCCGCCGGCCACCGGCATCCTGCGCACCGGGACGGCGCAGCTCGCAGTCCTGGCCGGGCAGCCCGATGAGGCGTACGACTTCGACAGCGGCACCAAGCAGACCGCCGGTGCGGACGTGACGGCCGGCGCGATCGGCCTGTCCGCCGCCAACGGCGCCAGGTTCGCGGTCCTGCTCACCGCCGACACCCCGTCGCTGGCCGCCTGCTCGGCGGTGCCGGCGGCCCAGTGGACCGGCCAGGTGGTCCTGGCGAGCCTCCTGCCAGGCTCGAAGGTCTGCGTGCGCACCAGCGAGGATCGGTACGCGTGGTTCATGACCCGCGCCGGCGAGCTGGTCACCGGCGCGCTCTACTCCGCAAACCTGGACTTCATCGTCTACAAGAAGGCCGGCGACTAGGGCTCGACGTCGGTGAAGTGCTCCACGCGAGGCGCGCCGTCGAAGTACGGGCCGATGAGCGCGCGCCACTGGGTGAAGCGCTCGGTGGCCCGGAAGTTGTCCAGGTGCGCCTCCACCGAGTCCCACTCCACGAGCAGCACGAAGCGCGAGGCGCTTTCGACGCCCCGGGTCATGCGCACCGAGCGCAGGCCCGGGGTGGTGGCGAGGACCTCATGGGCCTTGCGGTACGCGGCGGCGAACTCGTCCTCGCGGCCTTCCTGCACGTCGATCAGAGCGACTTCCAGAACCATCGGATAAGGGTAGACCGTGCTCGACTGGCTGACCTCCGAGGCCTTCCACGCCTTCGGCGCCCCGACGACCTGGGCCGAGCTGCTCGGCTTCGCCAGCGGCCTGCTCACGGTCTACCTCGTCGTGCGCCAGCACATCGCGAACTGGCCGCTGGGCATCGCCAACGTGCTGCTGCTCATGATCGCGTTCTGGCACGTGGGCCTCTACGGCGACGCCTGGCTGCAGGTCGTGTACGTCGTGCTCGGCGCCTACGGCTGGTGGCGTTGGAGCACCGGCGCGGTCGAGCAGCGGGTGCGCGCGACGACCCGGGCCGAATGGTGGTGGCTCGCCGGCGCGGGTGTGCTGCTCACCGTGCTGCTGTGGTGGTACCTCGACCGCTTCACCGAGTCGACCGTGCCCTGGCCCGACGCCGCCACGACCGCGGTGTCGCTGCTGGCCACCTACGGGCAGACCCGCCGGCTCGTGGAGAGCTGGTGGCTGTGGATCGCCGTCGACGTCGTCTACGTCCCCCTCTACGGCTACAAGGACCTGTGGCTCACCGCGCTGCTGTACCTGGTGTTCCTGGCCCTGTGCGTGCTGGGCCTGCGGGCCTGGCGTGCGCAGCTGCGCGACCAGGCCGCGGTTCTGGACGGGGATCTGGGCGGGGAGAGACCGGCGTGGTCCACGGACTGATCGTCGGCAAGTTCTACCCGCCGCACGCCGGGCACCATCACCTCATCGACACGGCCGCGCGGGCCTGCGACGAGGTGACCGTGGTCGTCGCGCCGTCCACAGTGGAGTCGATCCCGCTGGCCGACCGGCTCGCGTGGCTGCGCGAGGTGCACGCCGCCGACCCGCACGTGCGGTTTGTGGGTGTCCACGACGATCTGCCGATCGACTACGGGTCGGCCGAGGCGTGGGAGGCCCACTGCGCGCTGTTCCGGGCCGCCGCCGGCCGCCGCCGCGTCGACCGGGTCTTCTCCTCCGAGTCGTACGGCGAGGAGCTGGCCCGCCGCTTCGGCGCCCAGCACGTGCCGGTCGACCCGGGCCGGGTCGCGGTGCCCGTGTCCGGCACCGCGGTGCGCGCCGACCCCGTCGCCAACTGGGCGTTCCTGGCGCCGCCGGTGCGCGCCTGGTTCGCCCGGCGGGTCGTGGTCGTCGGCGCCGAGTCGACGGGCACCACGACGCTGGCCCGCGCCCTGGCCGCGCATCTTCGCCTGCGCGCGGGTGCCTTCAGCGGTACCGCCTGGGTCGAGGAGTACGGCCGCACATTGACCTCCTTGAAGATGGCCGGACTGGCGCCGGGACAGGGCGTGGCCGACGTCGTCTGGACGCGCGAGGACTTCGTGACCGTCGCACGGGAACAGAACGCCGCCGAGGACGCCGCCGCCCGCTCCGGCGGCCCCATTCTGCTCTGCGACACCGACAGTTTCGCCACGGCGATCTGGGAGGAGCGCTATCTCGGCAGCGCATCGCAAGCGGTCCGTCACGCTGCGCGCAGGCCCGCGCTGTACCTGCTGACGAGTGACGAGGGCGTGCCGTTCGAGGACGACGGCATGCGCGACGGCGAGCACCTGCGCGCCTGGATGACCGGCCGGTTCCGGGCCGAGCTCGCCGCGTCCGGGGTGGCGTGGATCGAGCTGACGGGGCCGTACCGGGAGCGGCTCACCCGCGCCGTGCGGGCCTGCGACGAGCTGCTCGCCGAGGGCTGGGATCTTGCATCGCCGCTGCTCCCGGCCGACGCGCCCGGAATTGTCGGGGGGTCCTGCTAACGTCCCGGCCATGACGATCGGCGGCAACATCACCTCGTTCGCGGGCCTTCCCGTGCGGCGCTTCGAGCCCGGCCCGGCGGGCCGCCGCGACGCCCGCCGGGCCGGCCGGGACGTCGCGTGGCGCATCGGCGTCGACTACGGCGACGGCGAGGACCGGTTCGCCGCCACGCTCGACGCGCTGCTCGACGCGGTCGGCGGCGCGACGGTGCGGGCGCTGGTGATCGGGTCGTGGGGCGAGCCGCAGTCCGACGGGCCGCCGCTGCCCCTGCTGATCGCCGCGCGGGACCGGCTGCCGAACCTGCGGGCGCTGTTCGTGGGCGAGATGACCTACGAGGAGTGCGAGATCTCGTGGATCAACCAGGGTGAGTACGCGCCGCTGCTGGGCGCGTTCCCGGCCCTGGAGGTGCTGCACATCCGCGGCGCCGACGGGCTGCGGCTCGCCCCGGTGCGCCACCGGCGGCTGCGCGAGCTGAGCGTGGAGAGCGGCGGCCTGCCGGCCGCGTTCGTCCGCGGCCTCTGCGACTCGTCGTTCCCGGCGCTGGAGGACCTCGAGCTGTGGCTGGGTGTGCAGGAGTACGGCGCCGACGCCACGGTCGAGAACTTCGCGCCGATCCTGTCCGGCGCGGAGCTGCCCGCGCTGCGCCGCCTCGCCCTGCGCAACGCCGAGATCGCCGACCAGCTCGCGGAGGCGCTCGCCGCGGCGCCCGTCGTGGCCCGGCTGCGCAGCCTGGACCTGTCGATGGGCGCGCTCTCCGACGCCGGCGCCGAGGCACTGCTGCTCGGCCAGCCGCTGACCCACCTGCGCTCGCTGGACCTGTCCCACCACTTCATGTCCGAGGACGTCGCCGCGCGGTTCGAGCAGGAGCTGCCCGGGGTCGCCGTCGACGTCTCCGACGAGCAGGAGGCCGAGGAGGACGGCTTCCGATACGTGTCGGTCACGGAGTGAGCACCATGACGACGCCGATGACGGTGGTCGGGATCCGCGGCCACCGGCGGGTGGAACTGTTCCGCGCCGCCGCCGTCGCGGCCGGCCTGCCCGAGCCGGTGTTCGTCGACTGGCGCGACGTGTGCGCCGACCGGTTCGACATCGCGCCCGGCTCGACGGTCCGGCTGGAGTCGCCGGGCGAGGACGCCGAGGTCGACCGGCTGCTGCGGGGTGCCGACCGCCCCGCCGAGCACGGCGAGATCGTCGGCCTCGCCGCCTGGTACGACGGCTTTCTCGAGGCGGCCCGGCGGGTGCAGCGCCGCGCGAGCGGCCCGCTACTGCCGCCGGTCGGCGAGCTGGCGGTCATGTTCGACAAGCGCCGCTGCCACGCGCTGCTGCGCGAGCGGGGCGTGCCGGTGCCCGACGGGTTCGCCGCGCGGGACTATGAGCAGGTCCGCGCGGCCGGGTGGGGCCGGGTGTTCGTCAAGCCGGCCCACGGCAGCTCGGCGTCGGGGGTGATGGCCCTGGCCCTCGGCCCGGGCCGGGTGAGCGCCTACACCTCGGCTGCCCTGGACGGCGGCCGGCTGTTCAACGAGCTGCGCGTCCACCACTACACCGACGAGCGGCACGTCGCCGCGATCGTCGACCGGCTCGGCGCCGACGGGCTGCACGTCGAGCGCTGGCTGCCGAAAGCGGCGCACGAGGGGCGGGTGTTCGACCTGCGGGTGGTCGTCATCGCCGGCCGGGCGAGCCACGTGGTGGCGCGCACCAGCCGGTCCCCGCTGACCAACCTGCACCTGGGCAACGCCCGCGGCGACCTGGCCGCGATCCGGGCCGCGGTGGGGGAGCGGCGGTGGGCCGAGGCGATGGAAACGTGCGAGCGGGCCGCGGCCTGCTTCCCGGGCAGCCTGCACGCCGGGGTCGACCTGATGTTCGCGCCGGGCTTCGGCTCGCACGCGGTGGCGGAGGTCAACGCGTTCGGCGACCTGCTGCCCGGCCTGCTCGTCGACGGGCAGGACACCTATGCGGCCGAGGTCGCGGCGCTGACGGCGGCGGTGGCGGCATGAGGTCGCTCCTCGGCAGCCACGACCTGCTGTTCGTCACCCTCGACACGCTGCGCTACGACGTCGCCGCCGACCTGCTCGCCCGCGGCCGCACGCCCAACCTGGCCCGGGTGCTGCCCGGCGGGGCGTGGGAGCGGCGGCACACCCCGGCGTCGTTCACCTATGCGGCCCACCACGCGTTCTTCGGCGGGTTTCTGCCCACGCCCGCCGCGCCGGGGCCGCACGAGCGGCCGTTCGCGGCGCGCTTCCCGGGCAGCACCACCGTTGGCGCCGACACCTGGGTGTTCGACGCGCCGGACGTGGTCACCGCTCTGCGCGCCGAGGGCTACCACACGATCTGCCTCGGCGGCGTCGGGTTCTTCGCGATGACCTCGGCGCAGGGCACGGTCCTGCCGGGGCTGTTCGACGAGGCGCACTGGGAGGAGGCGTTCGGCGTGACTGACCCGTCGTGCTTCGAGGCGCAGCTGGAGCGGCTGGCGCGGGTGCTGCCGCCGGTAGCTCCAGCCGTGCCGGTGTTCACGTTCGTCAACGTCGCCGCCATGCACCAGCCGAACCGGCACTATCGGCCCGGCGCGGCGCAGGACTGTCTCGCCTCGCACGGGGCGGCGCTGGAGTACGTCGACCGGCACCTGCCGACGCTGCTGCACCTCGTCGCGTCGCGGGGCCGCCCGTGCCGCGTGATCCTGTGCAGCGACCACGGCACCGCCTACGGCGAGGACGGCCACACCGGGCACCGCTTCGCCCACGACGTCGTGTGGACCGTGCCGTATGCCGAGTTCACGCTGGAGGCCGGCGCATGGTGAACCTCGGCTCGCCCTACCAGGGATACCTCTACGCGTATCCGCACAAGACCGCCTACCGGCCGCTCGACCCGCGGCCCCGCCTCGCCGACGTGTGGGCCGGCGAGGACACGGGCGCGCTGTTCCTCTACGCGCACGTGCCCTTCTGCGAGATGCGCTGCGGCTTCTGCAACCTGTTCACGCGGGCCAACCCGCCCGAGGGGCAGGTCGCCGCCTACCTGGCGCAGCTGCGCCGGCAGGCCCGCCGGGTCGCGGCCGCCGTCCCCAAGGCCCGTTACACGCGGGCGGCGATCGGGGGCGGCACCCCGACGTACCTGAGCGCCGGCCAGCTGACCGAGCTGTTCGACCTGCTGGAGGACGCCACCGGCGCCGACCTGCGGGCCGTGCCGATGTCGGTGGAGACCTCACCGGCCACCGCGACCGCCGACCGGCTCGCGGTGCTGGTCGAGCGGGGCTCCACCCGGATCAGCATCGGCGTGCAGAGCTTTCTCGACGCCGAGGCGCACGCCGCCGGCCGCCCGCAGCGGCGCGCCGAGGTCGACCGGGCGCTCGCCGCGATCCGCGCCGCCGGGGACGCCGACCTCAACCTCGATCTCATCTACGGCATCCCGGGTCAGACCCGCGAGACCTGGGAGGCGTCGCTCACCGCCGCGCTGCGGTGGCGTCCCGAGGAGTTGTACCTCTACCCGCTGTACGTGCGGCCGATGACCGGGCTCGGCCGGCGCGCCGAGGGCGGGGGAGACCTGCGTTGGGACGCACAGCGTCTCGAGCTCTACCGCCACGCCGCCGCCCGGCTCGCCGAAGCCGGCTACGAGCAGCTGTCGATGCGGCAGTTCCGGCGGCGCGACGCGGCGGCCGTCGAGCCGGCCGTCGAGCCGGCACGGGACGGGCCCGGGTACTGCTGCCAGGACGACGGCATGGTCGGCCTCGGCTGCGGCGCCCGCTCCTACACCTCGGCCCTGCACTACTCGTTCGACTACGCCGTCGGCGTGCGGCAGGTGCGCGGCATCCTCGACGACTACCTGTCCCGGCCGGAGGAGGACTTCGACGCCGCCGAGGTCGGCTTCGCCCTCGACGGCGCCGAGCAGCGCCGCCGCTGGCTGCTCAAGTCGCTGCTGCGCGCCGAGGGGCTCGACGCGCAGCGATATCTGGCCCGGTTCGGCACCGCGGTCGACGACGACTTCCCGGCCCTGGCCCGGCTGCGCGACGCCGGCTACCTCGACGGGCACCGCCTCACCGCCGAGGGGCTCGCGCACTCCGACGCGATCGGGCCCTGGCTGATCTCCGCCGGCGTCCGCGCCGCCATGTCCGGGCACGTGACGCGATGAGAATCCTGTATCGGGGGCCGCTCGCGAGCTGCAACTACGACTGCCCGTACTGCCCGTTCGCCAAGCGCCGCGACCCGCCGGAGCGGCTGCGCGCCGACCGGGCCGCCCTGCTGCGGTTCGTCGCCTGGGTGCGCGACGAGTCGGCGGCGGTGGCCCGCGCGCCGGTCGAGGTGCTGTTCACCCCGTGGGGGGAGGGGCTCACCCGGTCGTGGTATCGCGAGGCCCTCGTCGAGCTGTCCCGGATGCCGCACGTCGGCCGGGCCGCGATCCAGACCAACCTGTCTGCCCGCCTCGGCTGGGTCGCCGCCGCGGACCCGGCGAAGCTGGCGCTGTGGTGCACGTACCATCCGGGCCAGACGAGCCTCGAGCGCTTCCTGGCGGCGTGCGCGACCCTGCACCGCCACGGGATCCGCCACTCCGTGGGGATCGTCGGCCTGCCGGAGCACCTCGGCGACGCGACCGCCCTCCGCACGAGCCTGCCCCCCGAGGTGTACCTCTGGGTCAACGCCGCCGACGGCCACGCGTACACGGCCGCGGAGGAGGCGGCGTGGACCATGATCGACCCGCTGTTCGGCTTCAGCGTGCGACCGCACGAGTCGCTGGGCCGTGACTGCCGCACCGGCGACGACGTGGTCTCGGTGCTGGGCGACGGCACGGTGCGCCGCTGCCACTTCGTGCCGGAGCCGCTGGGCAACCTGTACGACGGGTCGTGGACGGCCCGCCGCGGCGCCCGGCCCTGCCCCAACGTCACCTGCGACTGCCACATCGGCTACGTCCACCTGCGCACGCTGCCGCTGTACGACGTCTTCGCCGGCGGCGTGCTGGAGCGGATCCCGCACCAGCGTCCACTGTGGTCGGTTCCGGCGGCCGCGCTCGCGGCTACGGCAGCGGGTCCCGGCCGATGAAGGCGAGCAGCTTCGTCTGCGGGTCGGCGTCCTCGGGCACCTCGACCCGCGGGCCGTATTGGCCGCTGGAGCGCAGCAGGGCGTCCATCGGCAGCATGCCCTCCAGCATCGCCGCGCACCGCTGCGGGTCCAGGCGCTCGTCCTGGCCGGTGGCCCGGGCGAGGTCCCACGTGTGCAGGAACACGTCGGAGGTGTAGAAGGTGGCGATCGCGGCCGGCAGCGGCAGGTTGCCGGTGTGGGGGTTGCGGAACATGACGGCGGCGCTCGCCGGGTCGTTCAGGACCGCCTGCACGGCGCCGGCGTGCGCCTCCCAGGCCGCGACCGGGTCGGCGTCGACGGAGGGCACGACGGGCAGTTCGACGCCGGCGCCGGAGCGCAGGAAGCCGGGCAGCCACTCGACCAGGTGGCGCACCACGTCGCGGGCCGTCCAGCCGGCGCACGGGGCTGGGGCCTCCCAGTCGGTCGTGCCCCGCACGAGCTCGGTGAAGCGGGCGGCGGTGGCGCGGTGGTCGCCGGCGGGTGTGCTCAAGTAGGCCTCCTCGGCGGACGGGTGCGACGCGTCGAGGGCCATACTGTCAGCATGAGTTACCTGATCGCGTTCGCGTCGCGGCGGCTGGTGGAGGACGAGTCGCTGACCCCCGGATACGTGTACCACGACCCGGAGGACGCCACGCTGCCGCCCGCCCCCGACGGGCGCCGGGCCAGCGGCTGGAACCTGCTCGTCGGGGACGAGACCGACGAGCAGCTGGCCGACGCGGGGGAGCTGCTCATGCCCGACCTGGAGTGGCTCGTCGAGCGCTACCCGGCGTTCGGCAAGATCGTCAGCGCCGGCTCCGAGGGGCGGCAGTTCGAGTGGGACGCCGACGCCGGCCGCTACACCGACGTGGGCCCCTCGACGTTCGACGATCAGTAGTTGCCGGCGCGACTGTGGTCCATCAGGTAGAGCACGTTCTGGACGTACGTCCCGTTGGGGAAGGCGCCCATGCCGGGCTCAACGCCGACTGTGCCCCAGTTGTACGCTGAAATGACCGGTTTGAGCAGTTCCGGGTTCGACGCGTCGTAGCTGGCATCCGTGCCGTGCTGCGCGGCGATCTTGTCGCCGTAGTACGCGATGAGCCAGGCGAGGTAGTTCGCGCCGAGCATCACGTTGTCGGACGGTTTCGTGCGATCCCAGCCGGTGCCGAAGCGGTTGTTCACGGACGTCTGGGTGCTCGGCATGATCTGCATGAGGCCCAGGCCGCCGTCGCAGGCCTTGATGTCGGACTGCCAGCCGCTCTCCTGCTCGGCGATCGCGTACAGCAGCCGCTGCGGCACGAGGATGTCTGCATACTCCACCTTGGTCTTGGTGCCCCAGAAGTGGGTGGTCGCCGCCTTGTCGAGGTAACCCTTGACGGTTGCCTTCGGCAGCTGGTTGGGGCCCTTGCTCGGGGTGCAGCCCGGCGGGGTCGAGTGCTTCGGCGCCGGCACGGCCTCGGTCGACTTCGGCTTCTTCGTCGGTGACGGGGCCCGGCTCGGCGGCGCCGAGGACGTCTGGGTGAGCGCGGCCGGCTCCTCGGTCGTCGGCGGCGCGGAGGCCGACGCGATCGGCGTGGACCAGGCGTCCTTCGAGGCGTTGGCCGCCGCCGGCGCCCGGTCGTGGTCGACGCCCTTGACCAGCGTCGCCATCACGCCGCAGCCGGCCAAAACCACGGCCACCGCGACGCTGAGCAGGATCACGCCGAGCCGTCGCTTGGAGCGCGGCCGCTCGAACTCCGCGGTGTCATCCTCTTCGTAGAAGTCGTAGCTCATCGATGCCAGTCTCCTCCCCCGTACTGGTCAGGCTAGCCGTATGAAGAGACGCTCGCAGCCCCGTGGATCGATGACACGGCGCGTCAGGTCACATCGGCCGTAGCGGGGCACGGGCGGCGGAGGGTGCCTGGAACAATGGGGAACATGCAGACCCGTTCAGACCTCCGCAACGTGGCCATCATCGCTCACGTCGACCACGGCAAGACCACCCTCGTCGACGCGATGTTGCGGCAGGCCGGCGCGTTCCACGCCCGCGCCGAGCTCACCGACCGGGTTATGGACTCCATGGACCTCGAGCGCGAGAAGGGCATCACCATTCTCGCCAAGAACACGGCCGTGCGCTACGTCCCGCAGGACGGCGGCGAGCCGGTGACGATCAACATCATCGACACGCCGGGCCACGCCGACTTCGGCGGCGAGGTCGAGCGCGGCCTGACCATGGTCGACGGCGTCGTGCTGCTGGTCGACGCGAGCGAGGGGCCGCTGCCACAGACCCGGTTCGTGCTGCGCAAGGCGCTCAAGGCCCGGCTGCCGATCATCCTGGTGATCAACAAGGTCGACCGGCCCGACGCGCGGATCAAGGAGGTCGTGGACGAGACGTATGAGCTGTTCCTCGACCTCGACGCCGACGAGGAGCAGATCGAGTTCCCGATCGTCTACGCCTGCGCCCGCGACGGCATCGCGTCGCTGTCCCAGCCCAAGGACGGCACCGTGCCCGAGGACAGCGACAACCTGCAGCCGCTGTTCCGCACCCTGCTCGACACGATCCCGGCGCCCGCCTACGACGAGGACGCGCCGCTGCAGGCCCACGTGACCAACCTCGACGCGTCGCCGTTCCTGGGCCGCCTGGCGCTGTGCCGGGTGCGGCAGGGCACGATCCGCAAGGGCCAGACGGTCGCCTGGTGCCGCGAGGACGGCGCCCAGACCAGCGTGCGCATCTCCGAGCTGCTGATGACCGAGGCCCTGGAGCGTAAGCCGGCCGAGCAGGCCGGGCCGGGCGACATCATCGCCGTGGCCGGCATCGCCGAAATCATGATCGGCGACACGCTCGCCGACGCGGAAAACCCGGTGCCGCTGCCGCGCATCACGGTCGACGAGCCGGCCATCTCGATGACCATCGGTACCAACACCTCCCCCCTGGCCGGGAAGGTCAAGGGCGCGAAGGTCACCGCCCGGCTGGTCAAGGACCGCCTCGAGCGCGAGCTCGTCGGCAACGTGTCGCTGCGGGTGCTGCCGACCGAGCGCCCTGACGCCTGGGAGGTGCAGGGCCGCGGCGAGCTGGCCCTGGCGATCCTGGTGGAGCAGATGCGCCGCGAGGGGTACGAGCTGACCGTCGGCAAGCCGCAGGTGGTCACCCGGGAGATCAACGGCAAGGTCCACGAGCCGAGCGAGCGGCTCACGATCGACGCCCCGGAGGAGTACCTCGGCGCGATCACCCAGCTGCTGGCCACCCGCAAGGGCCGCATGGAGCAGATGGTCAACCACGGCACCGGCTGGATCCGCATGGAGTGGCTGGTCCCGGCGCGCGGCCTGATCGGCTTCCGCACCGAGTTCCTCACCGACACCCGCGGCACCGGCATCCTGCACCACGTCTTCGAGTCCTACGAGCCCTGGTACGGCGAGCTGCGCACCCGCGCCACCGGCTCGCTCGTCGCCGACCGCTCCGGCGTCGCCACGCCGTTCGCGATGATGAACCTGCAGGAGCGCGGGTCGATGTTTGTCGAGCCCACCACCGAGGTGTACGAGGGCATGATCGTCGGCGAGAACTCCCGCGCCGACGACATGGACGTCAACATCACCAAGGAGAAGAAGCTCACCAACATGCGCTCCAGCGCCGCGGACGAGACCGAGAAGCTCATCCCGCCGCGGAAGCTGTCGCTGGAGCAGGCGCTCGAGTTCTGCCGCGAAGACGAGTGCGTGGAGATCACGCCCGAGGCGATCCGCATCCGCAAGGTCATGCTCGACCAGAAGGACCGCGAGCGCGTGGCCCGCAAGCGGGCGCACGCCTGAGGATCAGTCGGCGTGGGGCCGCTGGGCGGGCGGCTCGGCCGCGGCGTAGCGGCCCGACTCCATCGACCAGTCCACGTTGCCGCGGATCCAGTGGACCAGGTCGCCGATGCCGATGACGGCCGTGCGGTCGTCCCAGTAGCGGGTCTCGAGCCGGTCACGGGCGACCTGGAACTCGAGCATCCGCTCGTCGTGCTCGGCGACGGCGGCGGCGACCGCGTCCGGCAGCGGTAGCCGCCGCTCGTGCTGGAACGCGAAGACGATGTTGTGATGGTCGCCGATCGCGGCCTCCTTCGGCCACGAGATCAGGTCGTTGAAGATCCCGATGACCGTGCCGGCGGTCCGCCGCGCCGTGACGAAGTCGGGGTCGTCGAGCAGCGGCTGCGGCAGCTCGATGCCGTGCATCGGCTCGATGAGGTCGAAGAACATGTCCGTCGCCGCGCTGTGGTGGCGCATCCGGCCGTACTCCTCCAGCAGCGGCGGGCGGTCCGCGGCCCGGTTGCCGGCCTCCCACAGCGTGCCGGCCAGGTAGTCCGCGACGTGCGCGACGAAGCGCTCCCGCCACGCCGGGCCGACCCGTGGCTCGGTGCGCCGCCACACCTCGCGCAGCGCGCTGGCGAGCGGCCGGCCGAGCGCGGTGGACAGGATCGGCGCCGGCTGCTGGTCGCGCAGCAGCCGTACGACCTCGGTGACCGCCGCCTGGGCCGGCTCGGGGTCGCGCACCAGGGCGCGCTCCAGCAGGTCGTCGAGGACGAAGATGCTGATCAGCCAGGCGGTGGCCAGGCGGAGCTCGGCCTCGCCGGCGTCCGGGTGCGCCCGGGCCATCAGGTTGGCGAACCGGGCCCGGGCGAAGGCCGCGCGGGCCCCGGGCCGCTCGAGCAGGCCGTGCCGGGTCGCCCACTGCAGCGACCAGCGCTGCACCGCGCCGGCGTGCGGTGAGATCCGCGGTGCGAACGGGCACAGCACCGCCGGGGACGCCAGTAGGCCCCGCTGCGTCATTTCGTGCAAGATGCATCACCCGCCCGCCGTGGTACCTCATATTCGCGCTGATTCACGCTCAGCGCGAGCCCCGACACGGCATTAGGACGCGTTGTGAGTTTTATCCGGTTGTGCGTTCTGTGCACGCGCATCGTGCCTCGACTTGACCAGCGAAGCGACGGTCGTGACTGCGAGGGTGCCGATGATGACGGCCAGTGACAGCTCGATGCTGATGTGCGGGGCCCACTCGACGTGCTCGCCGCCGTTGACGAACGGCAGGTTGTTGTCGGCCAGCGCCTCCAGGAACAGCTTCACGCCGATGAAGCCGAGCACCAGGCTGAGGCCGATCGACAGGTACACCAGCCGGTCCAGCAGGCCCCCGATCAGGAAGTACAGCTGGCGCAGGCCCATCAGCGCGAACACGTTCGCGGTGAACACCAGATAGGGTTCGGAGGTCAGGCCGAAGATCGCCGGGATCGAGTCGAGCGCGAAGATGAGGTCGGTGGTGCCGATCGCGATGAGCACCACGATCATCGGCGTCAGGTGTAGGCGGCCCCGCTCGTCACGCGCCGTGAGCCGCGACTCCTGGTACTGCGGGGTCATCGGCAGCACCCGCCGCGACCACCGGATCAGCGCGTTCTCCTTGAAGTCGCTCTGCTCGGTCTCGCCCTGCACGGCGAGCCTGACCGCGGTGTAGATCAGGAACGCGCTGAAGATGTAGAACACCCACGAGAACCGGCTGATCGCCGCGGACCCGACCGCGATGAACCCGCCGCGCATGACCAGCGCGAGCACGATGCCGATCAGCAGGACCTTCTGCTGGTACTGCCGCGGCACCTTGAACCGCGACAGTATGATCACGAAGACGAACAGATTGTCGACGGACAGACTGTATTCGGTCAGCCACCCGGCGTAGAACTGCCCGGCGTAGGTGCCACCCCACTGCAGCAGGACGAACAGTCCGAACGCGAGCGCGAGCCCGACGTACACCGTGACCCAGATCGTCGACTCTTTGATGGACGGCTCGTGCGGGCGGCGGGCCACGATCGCGAGATCGAACAGGAGAATGGCGCCCAGACCGACGAGAGTCGCTGTCCAGATCCAGCCGGCAACGTCCACGTGCAGAAACCTCCGGTAGACACACCACAGGCCGCGCCGACCCTACAGGGACGCGCGGACTGTGCAGTTGACACCGGAGGTCTCTTCCGCCACCCATGGTTACCGGGTGACCGACGGCGCCGGGTGTGATCCCCGCGTCACCGTGGGGCACCGTGCTGACGACAACCGTCGCGAGGGAATACTCCCCTCCTGTTGCTCGGCAACCATTGTCCATCAGGTTGCCGCGTCTGAACGCGCGGGGCCGAAAAATTGTCGTACCCCCCGTCTATCGTGCTGCTCGACAGCGGTTGATCGGGCGTTCTTTCAACGCTCACTCACGCCAGGCCGCCGAGGGGAGTGCGATCGTGTATCGGCAAGGTGACGTTCTGTTGATTCCCGTGTCCGTCGCGGAGGTGCCGGCGACCGCGGTCCCGGCCCCGCGCGACCGGGCGGGCCGCATGGTGCTGGCCCGCGGCGAGGCGACCGGCCACGCCCACGTGATCGTCGGCCCCGACACCGTCCTGCTCGCCGACCGCGACGACGTCGACCGGCTCTTCGTGAAGATCGTTACGCGGGCCCGGGTCGTCCACGAGGAGCACGGCACGATCACCGTCCCCGCCGGGGCCTACCGCATCGTCCGCCAGCGCGAATACGTGCCGGGCGCCTACCGGTACGTGGCCGACTGATGGCCGCCCCTACCGCCGCCGAGTCGCGGGCCGCCGCCCTCGGCGCCGTCTCCGCCAAGTGGCTCGCCGCCGGCCTTTCGACCGCCCGCGCCGACCGCCAGGCCGCCGCCGAGGCGGCCCGGCTGGCCTACCGCTCGGCCGGCCTGCCCGAGCCCCGGCACGTCGTCTGGTTCGCCTCGCCCCTCGCGGGCGCGCGGGCCGCGGCGCTGCTCACCGGCCGCCGCGACCTGCCCGGCGCTGCCCCCGACCCGGCCGAGGAGGCCATCGCCGCGCAGCTGCGCGGGCAGGGCTGCCCGCCGGTGATCGGCAGCGCCGGCGCCTCCGTGCGCGCCGCGGTCCGCACCGCCCCCTGGGCCGCGGCCCGGGCCGAGGCCCACGACCTGCTCGGCCCCGACGGCTGGGCCGGCCTGTGGGCGGCGTGCGGCGCCGACGTCTGGCGGCTCGTCAACGACCGCATCGCGACCCCGCTGCGCACCCACCTGCGCGGCGAGCTGCCCGTCCACGCCCGGGCCGTCCTGCTCGACGCCGTCGGCGGCCAGCACGACGCCGGGTGGCTGGCCGCGTTCGACGCCGCCGCCCCGGTGCCCGGCGCGCCCCCGGCCGCCGCGGGCGGCACCCCCGCCGCAGGTCCGGTCTTCACCGCCGGCCCGGTGGCCGCCGCGTGGGTCTCCGCCGCAGGCTCCGGCGGCGCCGATGCCGCCTCCGGCTCGGCTTCGGGCATCGGCGCGGGTCCGGTCGGCGCGGGATCGGGCCTGGGTGTAGGCCCCGGCGGCGCGGCCCCGGTCTTCAGTGCAGGGCCGGTCGGCGCGGTCTGGGCGAACCTGGGCGCGGGGGAGGCGGCGCTGCACGCCGTCCAGCGGCTGGCGGGCCTGGCCGGGGTGGCGCGCTCCTCGTCGTGGTGGTGGCCCTACGCCAACGTGGCGATCCTCACCGACCGCCCCGACACCCTGCACCGCGACAACATCGGCCGCCTGCACGCCGCCGACGCCCCGGCGTTGCACTACAGCGACGGCTATGCCCTGCACGCGTGGCGCGGCATGCCGATCCCGTCGGACCTGGTCGACCGGCTGGCCCACCTGACATATCGCCAGATCGCCGACGAGCGCAACGCCGAGCTGCGCCGCGTGATGCTGGAGCACTTCGGCTACGACCGCTACCTGCGCGAGGCCGGCGCCCACAAGGTGGCCCAGGACGAGTGCGGCATCCTGTGGCGCCTGAATTTCGCCGACGACGAGCCGCTGACGATGGTCGAGGTCATCAACAGCACCCCGGAGCCGGACGGCACGAGCCGCGTCTACTGGCTGCGCGTACCACCCCAGACCCGCACCGCCCGCGAGGGCGTGGCATGGACGTTCGGCCTGACCGAGGAGGAGTACCGCCCCCTGATCCAAACCTGACCCCGGCCCCGGCCCAGCCGACCCCGCCCCGCCCGACCCCGGCCCCGGGCTGGCCCGGCCCCGGCCCAGCCGACCCCGCCCCGCCCGACCCCGGCCCCGGGCTGGCCCAGCCCCGTCCCGTCCCGTCCCGTCCCGTCCCGGCCCGGCCCGGCGGCGTGGGCGTTGTGCCGGGCACTTCCGCCGTAGGGTTTGTCCATGTCGTTCCGTATCATGGGCTTTGCCCCATTTCCGCCTGTGCTGGGACTGGATCTGGAAGCCATCGGCGCCATGGGGTTTCGGCACAACGTTTCCGCGATTATGCAGCAGTCGACGGCCGAACACCCCGGGTTTCCATGATCACGGAGTGGAAATGTACAAGGAGCAGCACGTTCACTCCATGATCATGACGAACCCCGCGCACCGCCGCCGCCTCGCGCATGATTACGGAGAATCGCCCGCGGACTGCCGCTGCCAGCCAGTTGACGGTCGCTCTAAGGTGGTCAGACACGCGACGAAAACTGGGAGATATCGTGACGAACCTGCCCGATCGACCCAACACTGCGCTGCTCGTCATTGATGTCCAGAACGGCACGGTGAACGGCACCCACAACCGGGACAGCGTGATCGCCAACATCAACGCCCTGCTGGACAAGGCCCGCGCCGAGGACGTGCCGGTCGTGTGGGTCCAGCACTCCGACGAGAACCTGCCCCGGGACAGCGAGAACTGGCAGTACGTGCCGGAGTTGGTCCGCCGGGAGTCCGAGCCCCTCGTGCACAAGAGCTACTTCGACTCGTTCGAGGATACGGACCTCGAAGAGCGCCTGGCCGAGCGCGGGGTCGGCCGGATCATCGTCGCCGGTGCCCAGACCGACGCGTGCATCCGCTCGACGCTGCACGGTGCCCTCGTACGCGGCTACGACGCCACCCTTGTCGGGGACGCGCACACGACCGAGGACCTTCGTGAGTACGGCGCCCCGTCCCCGGAGCAAGTCATCGCGCACACCAACATGTACTGGGACTGGCAGACCGCCCCGGGCCGCCGCGGCGGCACAGTTGAGACGAAGGACGTCACCTTCGCCCCGGCCGAGGTGCCCTGATCGGTCCGACCCGAGTCCGCCCGGCCGCCGGCCGTGACCGCGGCGGCGGCCAGCCCCCGGCCAGCCCCCGGCCCGCGTCCGCGTGACCGTTTGGCCGGAACGGTGGCAGTGACCGTTTGGCCGGGACCGTGGCAGTGACGGTTTGGCCGGACGGTGACAGTGACCAGTGGGTCGGACAGTGGCAGTCGGCCGGACGGTGACAGTGGCGGTGGCCGACGGTGACAGTGACAGTGGGCCGGACAGTGACAGTGGCGGTGGCCGACGGTGACAGTGGCAGTCGGCCGGACGGTGACAGTGTCGGGGTCGGGGACCGTGGCGGTGTCACATTGTGCTGTCCGGGAGGCGGGGCAGGCGGACCTCGGCGCGGATGCCGGGGCGGGCGTCGATCAGGCGGACCGTGCCGCTGTGGCGGCGTACCAGCTCGCGGACGATCGCCAGGCCCAGGCCGCTGCCGCCCGCGTCCCGGGCGCGGCCGTCGTCCAGGCGCGCGAAGCGGTCGAAGACGCGCTCGCGCAGCGGGGCCGGGATGCCCTCGCCGTCGTCCGTCACTGTCACCAGGACCTCCGACGACCCCTCGGGGGAGGCGGCCAGGACCACGCGTGTCCGGGCATGGCGCACTGCGTTGTCGACCAGGTTGAGCACGATGCGAAGCAGCGCGTCCGGGTCGCCCTCGGTCCACAGGGACTCGCCCGGCTCGACCGTGACAGTGTCGTACCGCTTCGCCAGCGACGTCAGCAGCGTGCGCAGTTCGACCGGCTCCAGCGCGGCCCGGCGCGGGTCCGACGCGTCCGCGCGGGCCAGCAGGAGCAGGTCGTCGACCAGGCGGCTCAGGCGGTCCAGGTCGGCGATGACGTCGTCGGAGACCGCGGCCCAGTCGCCGAGCTTCTGCGCCACCTCGATCTGGATGCGGATCGACGCGAGCGGGCTGCGCAGTTCGTGCGCGGCGTCGGCGATGAACGCGCGTTGCCGGGCCCGGGAAACGGCCAATCGGTCGAGCATGTGGTTGAGCGTGATCGCCAGGCGCTGGATCTCGTCGCTGGACGGGGGCACGGGCAGGCGCTCGTCGGTGGCGGCGCCGGTGATGCGCTCGGCGCCGAGGCGCAGGCGGTCGACCGGAGACAGGGCGGCGCCGACGACGCGCCAGGCGATGACGACGAGGACGAAGACCAGCGCGGGGTACGTCACCCACAGTGCGTTGCGCAGGAGATCCAGGCTGCGGTGGAAGTCGCCGAGCGGCACGCCGACGAGGATGATCCGGCCGTCGGGGACCCGGTGGGCGGTGACCCGCAGCGTGTCGGGCTGCACGGCGCGGTCGCCGGGGACCTCGATCCGCTCGCCGTCCAGCGCCCGGTCGACCTCGGAGCCACGCAACAGCGGTACCAATAAATCGGCACTTCGATCGCCCGCCAGGACGCTCCGGTTCTGCGGGTCCAGGATCTGCACGACCTGGTTGGACGGGGCCGGCAGGGTCTCGGGCAGCCGGCCGCCCTCGTCGAGCAGGGCGGCGATCTCCGTCACGGTGCCGTCGGCGGAGCGGTCGAGGGAGCCGCGGAAGCTGTACGTCATCGCGGTCGCCATGGCGATGCCGGCGATGAACAGGCCGACGACGAGCCCGCTGGTGCCGAGCAGGACGAGGCGCCCGCGCAGGGAGAGTGAGGCCCACCACTTCATGTGCGCAGCCGGTATCCGGCGCCGCGGACGGTCTCGAGCAGGTCGCGGCCGAGCTTGCGGCGCAGGTAGCCGACGTACACCTCGACGGCGTTGGGGGCGGTGTCGATGCTGGCATCCCAGACGTGGTCGAGCAGCTCGGTCTTGGACACGACCTGGCCGGGGCGGCGCATGAGGTACTCCAGCAGCGCATACTCCCGCGCGGTGAGCACGATCTCCTCGCCGACGCTGGTGACCCGCCGGCGGGCCGGGTCCAAGGTCAGCTCACCGACGGTGAGCACGCTGGGACGCTCCGGTGCCCCGCGGCGCAGCAGGGCGCGCAGGCGCGCGACGAGCACGACGTACGAGAACGGCTTGGTCAGGTAGTCGTCGGCGCCGCAGTCGAGCCCGTCGGCCTGGTCGTACTCGCCGTCCTTCGCCGACAGCATGAGCACCGGCACCCAGTTCTTCTCCGCGCGCAGCGTCTGCACCACGCGGTATCCGGACAGCCCGGGCAGCATGATGTCCAGGATCACCGCGTCGTAGCCCCCGTGCCGGGCCATCTCCAGGCCGTTCGGGCCGTCGCCGGCCACGTCCACGGCGAAACCCTCCGCCTGCAGCCCGCGCTGCAGCGCGTTCGCCATGCGAATCTCGTCCTCTACCACCAGCAGCCGCACGCGATACAGCGTGGCACGCCGGCCTGTGCTGCGGCACAGGCAGTCTCAGCGATGTCACAGGCGGCTCCGAGCACCATGGTCGTCAGGAGGTGTACCAATGTCCAACTTCACGTCACGACCCGTCCTTCGGTGGGCGGTGCCCGCGGCAGCTGCGGTCGCTGTGGTCGGTGCTGGCGTGGCAGCGAAGACCCTCGCCGTCGCGGCCGAACCCGACCTGCCGCCGCGCACCGCCGCGCAGCTGCTGGTCGACCTGCAGACCGCCCGTCTCGACGGGCTGTCGGGCACGGTCGTCGAGCGTGCCGATCTCGGCCTACCGGCGATCCCGCTGCTGACCGGCGACCAGAGCGCCAAGCTCACGTCGCTGGTGTCCGGCAAGCACACCCTGCGCGTGTGGTACTCCGGCCCCGACAAGGGCCGGGTGTCACTGCTGGGCACGCAGGGTCAGAGCGACGTCATCCACAACGGCAACGACACCTGGATCTGGGACAGCCAGACCAAGGAGGCGCAGCACTTCACCGGGCAGCCGGAGAAGGACAAGACGGGCGGCCCGGGCGTTCCGGGTGTTCCGGGCGTCCTGGCGTCCCCGTCCGACCTGCCGAAGTCGCCGCAGGAGGCCGCCGACCTGGCGCTGAAGGCGATCGACCCGACGACGCAGGTCACAACCGGCAACTCGGCGAAGATCGCCGGACGCAACGCCTACGAGCTCATCCTCCGCCCGCGCGACACCTCGTCGCTCGTCGGTGAGGTGCGCCTGGCGATCGACGCACAGCAGAAGCTGCCGCTGCGGGTGCAGGTCCTGCCCCGCGGCACGGCCAACCCGGCGTTCGAGGTCGCGTTCACGCAGGTGAGCTTCGCCCGCCCGGATGACGCCGAATTCACGTTCAACCCGCCGGCCGGGACCAAGGTCACGGAGCAGGACCCGGCGAAGACGCACCAGGAGCAGCAGGACAAGGCGCAGCAGCACAACGGCGGCGCCGCCGACAAGCCGAAGAGCACCGTCATCGGTACCGGATGGACGTCGGTCCTGGTGCTGCGGACCTCGGACGGCGCGCAGGGCGCCAGCGCCGAGGAGCAGAAGAAGGCGCAGGACGCGATCGCTCAGCTGCCCCAGGGCAGCGGCGGCCGCACGTTCAACAGCAAGCTGGTGAGCGTCCTGTTCACCGGTGACGGCCGGGTGCTCATCGGCTCGGTCACGCCGGAGCGGCTCACCCAGGTGGCCGCCGACCCGGCCGCCGCACTGAAGTAGTCGCCGCTCAGGCTCAACGCCGGGAGGGGACCGTGGCCGCCGCGCCACGGTCCCCTTCCCGTTCCCGGCGCCGGTGCTCGGCCGCGCGGGCGAGGGTCGCCACGGAGTACATGTCCCGGGCGCGGCGCAGCAGCGCCTCCTCCGTCGCGGTGTCCTGGCGCACCGAGAAGCCGACAGTGCTGTACGCCAGGCCGGACAGCAGCAGGCAGGCCAGCACGCACACCGGCGTCAGCAGTGCGAGCAGCGTGACGCCGGGGACCTGCGCGCCGATCGGGGCGGGCTGCACGCGTACCGCCGCCATGACCGTGTAATGGGTGCCGCACACCGCCAGTGCCATGATCGCCGCCGCGCACACCATCGCCGGCCCGCCGCGCACGACACCGGCGCACCACAGTGTCACCGTCGCCCCGACAATCGCCGCGCCGGCCGCGGCCAGCAGGGTGCGCGGGTCGTACGCCACGGTCCCGGCGACGCGCATGGCCAGTGGCCCGGTTGCGTACACCGTGGTCAGCCCGAGCCCCGTCAGTACCCCCGCCGGGAGGATCTTCCAGGCGCTCGGGCGCCCGAAGCCGACGATGTACAGGCCCAGGCAGTACACGGCCACGGCGACGCCCAGGCCCAGCGCCGTGGTGGCGACGTCGTACCGCACGACCGTCCCCGGCACGTCGACGCCCAGCATCGCCATGAAGTGCGGTACCCACGTGCCGGAGCCGCCGATCGCGACGGCTGACAGTGTCAGCCAGCGGGCCCGGCTGCCGCCGGTCGAGGCCCGGGCGCGACCGGCCAGGTACGTGCCCAGCAGGCAGCCGAGGATCGACAGGACGAGGGCCAGCGACGGCGTGATCCAGCCGTACGCGAATTGCTGCACCGTGCTCACAAGGCTCGATTCAGCCAGGCATGCGGCGCCGCCGGTCGCACAGGCTGTGCGGGTTTGCCCCTCAGCGCCCGGGGTAGGCAATAAAAATGGAAACGGACGCTGACGAGTACGTCGCGAAGCACTCGACCATCGGCTCCGGCGCCGCCGGCCGCGCCACCGACGGGGAGATCGACGAGGCCCTCGAGGCCGAGCGGGACTCCGAGTGGACGCCCCCGGGCGACACGCCGCCCGACATGACGCAGATGCCCGATCCCGACGGCTCACGCCACGAGATCTGAACGGGACGCTCAGGCCCCGTTGGGGTACAACGCCTGCTGCTGCTCCCGGCTCGGCGCCAGGTCGGGCCAGCTGCGCGCCGACTCCGTCTCGGCGAGCTCGACCCGGTCCTCCGGCAGCACCCGCTCCGGCAGCTCGCCGAAGCGAACGTGGCGCAGGAACGCCAGCTCCGCATCCGTGAACCGCTCTTCCGCCATGTACCGATCGTGCACCCGCCGCGCCAAAGCGCGCAAGAAGACCGGGCACTGGCGAGAATGACGGTCATGAGCAGCGCGCCGAAGGTCGGGCGGGGGCAGGTCCTGGCGTACCGAAGAATCGCCAACGCTCTCCACGAGCGCCTCGACGGCGGCCCGGACACCCTCGGCGTACTCGACCTGGGCGTGCCCAACGTCCCGGCCGGCGCCGCCCGGCAGGCGCTCGCCGCCCGCTGCACCCGCCCGCTCGACGGCGACCTGGCCCTGGCCTGGTCCACCCGCGGCGCCCTGCACCTGCACCGCCCCGCCGACCTGCCGGCCCTCGCCGCGGCCCTGTGGCCGCTCGGCGACACTGACGCCGCCGCCCGCTTCGCTACCGGCCAGCTGCCGCCGGAGGCCGGCAAGCTCGGCGTCGAGGCCTTCCGCGCCACGGCCGCCGCCTTCCAAGCGGTCGTACGCGCCCCCTCGGCGAAGGGCGACGTCAGCCGCGCGGTCAGCGCCCAGGTCCCGGCGGAGCTCACGTACGACTGCCGCCCCTGCGGCGCCCGCCACATCTCCGGCGGCCTGTTCCAGCAGGCGGGCCTGGCCGGCGGCGTGGCGCTCGACGAGGACGCGGCCAAGACCGTGCTCGTCCCCGCCCACCCGCGCCCCTCGATCCCGGATTTCCCGTTCGGTACGGCCGGATTCGTCCGCGCCTACCTGCGCCTGCTCGGCCCCGCCACCCCCGGCGACGCGGCCAAGTACATCGGGACGACGGTCGGCGCGCTCAGGCCCGCCTGGCCCGGCGACCTGGCCGAGGTCTCCGTGGACGGCCGCAAGGCGTGGCTGCCGCCCGAGGACGTCGACGCACTGCTGGCCGCGCCACCGATCCGCGGCGTACGCCTGCTGCCACCGTCGGACCCGTTCCTGCAGGCCCGCGACCGTTCGGTGCTCGTGCCGGACAAGGCCCAGGCCAAGGAGGTGTGGCGCATCCTGGGCAACCCCGGCGTACTCCTGCTGGACGGCGAGATCTCCGGAACGTGGCGCGCCCGCTTGGTGCGCAGCCGCCTCGAGCTGACAGTGACACCGTGGCTGCCGCTGACCGCCGCGACCCGCCGCTGCGTGGATTCCGAGGCCCAGACGGTAGCGGCGGCCCGTGGCCTGGACTCCGCGGACGTCAAGGGCCTGGACTAGCACCGCCCCGATCACCGTCACGGTCGCGGCGGCCGGATCGGCGCAGTGCGCCGTGCCGGGGATCGGGGCCGACCGCCGTGCGGAGATCAAACGGCTACGCTCGGGACGCATGAGGCTTGATCCGGTTGGTCGCTTACTCAAACTGCCACCCGCGGTGGCCGGCCGGGTCAGGGTGACGCGAACGATCCCGGTCCGGATGCGCGACGGCGCCATCCTCCGAGCCGACCATTACACGCCCGCCCTGGATGCCGAGATCCCGACCGTGCTGGTGCGCACCCCGTACGGCCGGGGCGCTCCCGTCAGCGTCCTCTGCCGAGCGGTCGCCCAGCGCGGCTTCAACGTGCTCATCCAGTCCTGCCGCGGCACCAGCGACTCGGGCGGCACGTTCGAGCCGCTGCTGCAGGAGCGCGACGACGGCCTCGACACGCTGGACTGGCTGCGCCGCCAGCCGTGGTACGACGGGCGCCTGCTCACCTACGGCCCCAGCTACGTCGGCTTCGTGCAGTGGGCGCTCGCCGCCGAGGCCGGCGACGAGCTCAAGGCGATGGCCACGATCGTGACTGCGTCGGACTTCGGCCCGCCGACCTATGCCGGCGGAGCGTTCTCGCTCGACACTGTGCTGACCTGGTCGGCGCTGATCGAGGCGCAGCGTGGCCCGAGGCTGGACAACGCCGTCGAACTGCTCCGCGGCCAGCCCAGGCTGCAGCGCGGCCTCGCCCGCGTGCCGATGGCGGAGGCCGACCGCATCACCACGGGCGTCGAGATCGAGTTTTACCAGCGCTGGCTCGCCGAGGCCGATCCCGCATCGCCCTACTGGACGCAGCGCGGCCACGCCCACCGCCTGCCGCACGTCACCGCTCCGGTCCTCATGATAGGCGGCTGGTACGACATCTTCCTGCCCTGGCAATTGGCCGACTACACGGCGTTACGAGCGGCGGGCCAGCAGCCGTACCTGACGATCGGCCCCTGGAACCACGGCAGCGCCGGCCTGTTCCAGCAGTCCGCGGCGGAGGCCGTGGCCTGGTTCCGCGCCCACACCGGCGGCCCCGAGCGCATCCGCGAGCGCCCGGTCCGCGTGCACGTCGGCGGCGCCGACGGCTGGCACGAACTGGCCGACTGGCCGCCGCCCAAGAGCAAACCCCAGCGGTGGTACCTCGAACAGGGCGCCCGACTCACCCCGGAACCCGGCGCCGAGGGCCGAGTGCTCGACTCGTTCGTGTACAACCCCAAGGACCCGACCCCGGCCCTCGGCGGCCCGCGCCTGGTCGGCAAGATCGCCGGTCGCCGCGACAACCGCCCTCTGGAGGCCCGCCCGGACGTGCTGACCTTCACGTCCGCCCCGCTGACCGAGCCGCTGGACGTGGTGGGCCCGGTGCACGCCGACATCCGGGTCCGCGCCACCAGCCTGGCCCGCCACGGTACCGCGCGGACACCCTCCCCCCACTTCGACGTCTTCGTGCGCCTGTGCGAGGTCGACGAACAGGGCCGCTCGTGGAACATCTGCGACGGCCTGGCCCGCGCCGCGAACAACCACGACCCCGACGACCCGGTACGCGTCGAGCTCTGGCCGACCGCCCACCGCTTCGCACCCGGCCGCAGTGTCAGGGTCCAGATCAGCGGCGGCGCCCACCCGCGCTTCTCGAGGAACCCCGGCACCGGCGCGCCCCTGGGCCACGAGCTGGAACTGCGTCCGGTCCGCCAGGAGATCATCGCCCCGTCGTCGATCACCCTCCCGCTGGCCAGCTGAGCTCTGCGCAATCCGCGCGACGGCCGGCCACCCGCAGCGGGTGACCGGCCGTCGAAGCGCCTGTGGAATTGGAGGCCAGGCCGAGTCAGTTGGAGGCCATGCCGAGCTCGCCGGCGCCGCCGTGGAACTGGGTGCCCTCGGCGAAGGCGGCGTCGAAGCGGTGCTGCAGGGCGTCGAGCTGGGAGAAGTCGGCCTGGTGGGCGTGCTCGCTGCCCTCGGCGGCGAAGACGTGGTCGTCGACCTCGGCGTTGTGGCTGTAGTTGGTGTAGTCGTCCGACTCGAAGTGCACCGCACCCGGCTGGTCGTACTCGACGTGGTGACCCTGCGAGAAGTCGGTGGACTCGGCGGCGTGGTGGTCGTTCTCGTAGACGCCGTACTGGCTGCCGTAGTCGGCCTCGGAGCCGTGGGCCTGGTGCAGTTGGTCAAGGGCGTCGTGCTCCTGGCTGGCCTCGTAGTGGCCGTAGTCCGCGTCGTGCCCGCCGTCGTAGCCGGTGTCGATGTCGCTCATCTGTATCCCCTTGAGTCTTCGTTGTCGCCGTTGCCAAGAACGTTAGGACCCGCGAGAACGCGTTTGCTCCCGGAAACATGCCACCCCGATGACCACGCCACAGGGCCATCCGACACCGTCACGTGACACTGTTATCTGACAGTGTCACGTGATGTTGCTGTGGGGCAGTGCGCTGTTGCCGGTCGTGGGGTGTCGCCGCCCAACGGCGGGCCCCCCAAATAACGTTGACAGTGTCACGGTGACAGTGTCAGTATCGGAGGTATGGCCGCTACGGGATGGACTCTCGAGGAGTTGATCGGCAGGGTTGCCGCTCTGCTCGATGGCACCGCCTACGCGGGGGCGCCGAACGGGCGGGTGCGAGAAGTGCCCGACGCCCGAGCGGTCCGATGGTATTCCACCATCGGGCTCGTCGATCGACCCTACATGCGCGGGCGGACCGCGCTGTACGGCCCGCGGCACCTGTTGCAGCTCGTGGCGATCAAGCGGCGGCAGTCGCAAGGGTACAAGATCGCCGAGATTCAGGCCGAGCTCGCCGAAGCGCCGGATGACGTGCTGTTGCGCATCGCGGATCTGCCGCCGGGGGTCTCCTTCCGGGTGCCGCGCACTGCGACGGACCGGCTGGCGGCCATCGCGCCGCACTCCGTCGACTCGCCGCCGCGGCGGTTCTGGACGGAGCCGCCGAGCGAGTACGTGCGGCCGCAACCGGAGCCGGCGCCGAACGCGCCGACCGAGGACACGGGCCCAGCGGCGGGAGACGCGGCCGGAGACATGGACACGGCGACCGGGGGCACCACGGAACGGCTGCTGACCGGGGTGCCGCTCGGCGGGGGAGCGGTACTGCTGCTGCCTGCGACGCCAACCCCGGAAGACCTGCCGCTGATCCGGGCCGCGGCCCGGGACCTGATGGACCTCCTCGCCGCCCGCGGCCTCGCCGCAGTGACACCCGAACAGACCCCCGAGCGGCCGACGAGAACGAAAGAGCCACCGAAGGCGAAAGAGGCGACAAAGGCGAAAGAGGCGACACAGACGAAAGAACCCACGGAGGCACAGACCCAGCCGCCGCCGGGCACGAAATCAACGGCCGAGAAGGCCGGGACGGCGCGGAAGAGCAGGGTGGGACAGCAAAGCGGTACGCAACGGGACGACACCGACGAAGACACGAAACCCGCCGGTCCGACGCAGAAGAGAGGAAGCGCCGCATGAGACTCGCGACGATGACCGACGACGAGGCGCGAGTGGTCGCCGCGCCCACGGACGAGGCCGGGCTGGGTGCGCTGCGCACCGAGCGCGGCAACCTTCCGCTCGACCGGCTCGAGGTGCGGGCCTCGATCACCGGGCTGGTCGCCCGCACCGACGTCACGCAGGAGTTCGTCAACGTACACCGCGAGCCGCTCGAGGCGACCTACATCTTCCCGCTGCCGGACCGCGCCGCCGTGGTGCGGATGGCGATGACGGCCGACGAGCGCGTCGTGGAGGCGGAGCTGCAGGAGCGCGGCGCCGCCCGCGAGGCGTACGACACTGCCATCGCCGCCGGGCAGCGCGCCTCGATCGCCGAGGAGGAGCGGCCCGACGTGTTCACCATGCGGGTCGGCAATATCCTGCCGGGCGAGCGCGTCAGCGTGCGGCTCTCGCTGGTCGGGCCCCTGGCCTTCGAGGACGGCGAGGCGACGTACCGCTTCCCGCTCGTCGTCGCCCCGCGGTACATCCCGGGTGGCCTGCTCGACGGTGACAGTGTCGGCGACGGGTTCGCGCTGGACACCGACGCCGTGCCGGACGCCTCGCGGATCAGCCCTCCGGTGCTGCTGCCCGGATTCCCCAACCCGCTGCGCCTGTCGATCGACGTCGACATCGACCCGGCCGGCCTGCCGCTCGGCGACGTGCGGTCGAGCCTGCACGCCGTCTCCAAAACCGAAAACCAGGTGTCGGTACTGCCGGGAGACCGTGCCAACCGCGACTTCGTGCTGCGCCTGGCGTACGGGGCGGGCACGCAGAGCCTCGCGCTCGCCCCGGACGCCGAGGGCGACGAGGGCACCTACCGGCTGACCGTGCTCCCGCCGGCCGTCGACGCCCCGCCACGGCCCAAGGACGTGGTACTGCTGCTCGACCGCTCCGGCAGCATGGGCGGCTGGAAGATGGTCGCCGCCCGGCGCGCCGCGGCCCGGATCGTCGACACGCTCGACGCGCACGACCGCTTCGCCGTCCTGGCCTTCGACGACCGGGTCGAGACGCCCGAGTCGCTGGGGGCGGGGCTGTCCGGCGGTACCGACCGGAACCGCTACCGAGCCGTGGAGCACCTGGCACGGATGGACGCGCGCGGCGGCACCGAGCTGCTCCAGCCGCTGCTGGACGGCCTGCGCCTGCTCGGCGAGGACGAGACGCGGGACCGCGTGCTGGTGCTCGTCACCGACGGGCAGGTCGGCAACGAGGACCAGATCCTGCGTACCGTGTCGACGGCGCTGCGCGGCGTGCGGGTCCACACGGTCGGCATCGACCAGGCGGTGAACGCTGGGTTCCTCGGCCGGCTCGCGATCGCCGGCGGCGGCCGGTGCGAGCTCGTCGAGAGCGAGGACCGGCTGGACGAGGCGATGGACCACATCCACCGGCGCATCGGCGCGCCCGTCGTCACCGCGGTGACGATCGACGCCGAGGGCCTCGAACTGCTCGACGGCACCCGCACCCCGGCGCGCCTGCCGGACGTATTCCCGGGCGTACCCTTCGTGGTCGCCGGCCGGTACCGCGGCCCGGTCGCCGGCGCGCTCACCGTCGCCGGCACCACCCGCGACGGCCGGGCGTGGTCGGCGACGGTCACCGCGGAGCGGCACGACTCCACGGCGCTGAGCGCGGTGTGGGCCCGGGCGCTGCTGCGCGATCTCGAGGACCAGTACGTCACCGGTACCCACGAGACGGTCCCGCTCGAGACCCGCATCACCGAGACGTCGCTGCGCTTCGGCGTACTGTGCCGGTTCACGGCGTTCGTCGCGGTGGACAGCCGGATCGTCACCGACGGCGACGAGCCGCGGAAGGTGACCCAGCCGGTGGAGAGCCCGGCGGGCTGGAGGATGCCCACGCCGGTACCGCCGCCGCCCCTGCACCCGGCGTCCGCGTACACCCTGACGAGCGCCGCGCTGCCCCCGGCGCCCGGCGGGCCCCCGCACCCGGCGATGCCCGCCCCGATGGCGGCGCCCAAGGCCGCGCCGGCCCCGCAGTCGTACGGCGGGCGCGCCGGCGGCCGTATGTCGGTCGGGCGCGGCAGCTCGCGCATGATGATGCCCCCCGCGACCCGGGCGCGCCTCCAGGAGGAACGCCCGGCGGCCGTCGACGCCCGTGACCTCGCCGCGCAGGAGGCGGCGCGGCTGCGCGAGGCCGAGGGCCGGCCCGAGTACGAGCGGCGCGAGCTGCTCGAGGACCTGGGCTCGCGGCTGGCGGCGCTGGGGCTCCCGCAGCTGCGGGCCCTGGCGGAGGCCCTGACCCCGCAGGCGATCGCGGCCCGGCCGTTCGCCGAGCTGTGGCAGTTCGTGCTGGAGGAGCTGGACAAGGCCGCGGGCGCCGCGTCGCAGCCGTCGCGCGGCGCGTTCTGGAAGCGCTGACCCGTTCTGGCAGGCCGCCGCTCGGCCCGCGTGTAGAGATCAAAGGTCCGGACCTTCGAGGAAGAGGTCCGGACCTTTGATCTACTGATCTACACGCTCAGGTCGACGACCAGACCTCGGCCAGGAGTTTGCGCGTGTCGGTGAGCAGCTGCGGCAGCACCTTCGTGCGGCCCACCACCGGCATGAAGTTGGTGTCGCCGCCCCACCTCGGGACGATGTGCTGGTGCAGGTGCGCCGCGATCCCGGCCCCGGCCACCGCGCCCTGGTTCATGCCCAGGTTGAACCCGTGCGCGCCGCTGACCTTGCGGATCACTCGCATCGCCGTCTGCGTGAACGACGCCACCTCGGCCGTCTCCGGGCCGGTCAGGTCGGTGTAGTCGGCGATGTGCCGGTACGGGACGACCATGAGGTGGCCGGGGTTGTACGGGTACAGGTTCAGGATCGCGTAGACGACCGAGCCCCGCGCAACCACAAGGCTCTCGTCCTCCGGCAGGCCCGGCGCCCGGCAGAACGGACACCCGGCCGGCTGGTCGTGGTCGTCGGTGCGGTCCTCACCCTTGATGTACGCCATCCGGTGGGGCGTCCACAAGCGCTCCAGTTCGTCCGGTTCACCGGGGTTCGTCACGCCGGCGACCCGAGCGAGGCCGAGCCGGCAGCGGCGGGCGGCGAGCCGAGTGCTGTCGAGTCGGCCGAGTCGGCGGAAGCGCCCGGCGCACCGTCCGGGGATGCATCCGCGGCGGCGGACGGGCCGGCGTTGGCGCGGGACTGTACCACCGACACGACGTGCGCCACCGCCTCGTCGAGCGGGACGCCGTTGCGCTGCGAGCCGTCGCGGTAGCGGAAGCTGACCGTACCCGCCGTGACGTCGTCGTCGCCGGCGATCGCCATGAACGGGATCTTCTGCTGCTGCGCGTTGCGGATCTTCTTCTGCATGCGCTCGTCGGAGTGGTCGACCTCGACCCGGATGCCCTCCTTGCGCAGGCGGTCGGCGAAGTCGAACAGGTAGTCGGTGTGGTCGGCGCGGATCGGGATGCCGACGACCTGGACCGGGGCGAGCCAGGCGGGGAAGGCGCCCGCGTAGTGCTCGGTCAGCACGCCGAAGAAGCGCTCGATCGAGCCGAACAGCGCCCGGTGGATCATCACGGGCTGCTGGCGGGAGCCGTCGGAGGCCTGGTACTCCAGCCCGAACCGCTTGGGCTGGTTGAAGTCCACCTGGATGGTCGACATCTGCCAGGTGCGGCCGATCGCGTCCTTGGCCTGCACGGAGATCTTCGGGCCGTAGAAGGCGGCGCCGCCCGGGTCGGGGACGAGCTCCAGGCCGGAGGCCTCGGCGGCGGCGCGCAGCGCCTCGGTCGCCTCCTCCCAGTCGGCGTCGTCGCCGATGAACTTCGGCGAGTCGTCGCGGGTGGACAGCTCGAGGTAGAAGTCGTCGAGGCCGTAGTCGCGCAGCAGGTCGAGCACGAACTGCAGCAGGGAGCGCAGCTCGCCGGGCATCTGCTCCTTGGTGCAGTAGATGTGCGAGTCGTCCTGCGTCATGCCGCGCACACGGGTCAGGCCGTGCACCACGCCCGACTTCTCGTAGCGGTACACCGTGCCGAACTCGAAAAGCCGCAGCGGCAGCTCGCGGTAGGAGCGGCCGCGCGCCCGGAAGATCAGGTTGTGCATCGGGCAGTTCATGGCCTTGAGGTAGTACTCCGCGCCCTCGAGCTCCATCGGCGGGAACATCGTGTCGGCGTAGTACGGCAGGTGGCCCGAGGTCTGGAACAGGTTGGCCTTGGTGATGTGCGGGGTGTTGACGAACTCGTACCCCGACTCGTGGTGGCGATGCCGGGAGTACTGCTCCATCTCGCGGCGGATGATCCCGCCCTTCGGGTGGAACACCGCGAGGCCGGAGCCGAGCTCGTCGGGGAAGCTGAACAGGTCCAGCTCGGCGCCGAGCTTGCGGTGGTCGCGCCGGGCCGCCTCCTCCAGCAGCCGCTGGTACTCCTTCAGCGCGTCCCGGGTCGGCCACGCCGTGCCGTAGACGCGCTGCAGCTGCGGGTTCTTCTCCGAGCCGCGCCAGTAGGCGGCGGCGCTACGGGTCAGCTTGAACGCCTGGATCAGCCGGGTGGTGGGCAGGTGCGGGCCGCGGCACAGGTCGGACCAGCAGACCTTGTCCGACTGCGCGTCGAGATTGTCGTAGATCGTCAGCTCGGCGCCGCCGACCTCCATCACCTCGGAGGTGTCCAGCGCCTGGCCACTGCCGGAACCACCGTCGGACTTCACGTCGACGAGCTCGAGCTTGAACGGCTCGTCGGCCAGTTCGGTCTTCGCCTGCTCCACCGAGTCGAAGCGACGGCGGCGGAACCGCTGGCCCGACTTGATGATCTCCTGCATGCGCTTCTCGAGCTTGCCGAGGTCGTCCGGGTGGAACGGCTTGTCGACCTTGAAGTCGTAGTAGAAGCCGTTCTCGATCGGCGGGCCGATGCCCAGCTTCGCCTCGGGGAAGATGTCCTGCACCGCCTGGGCGAGCACGTGCGCGGTCGAGTGGCGCAGCACGTTGAGCCCGTCAGGGCTCGACATGTCGACGGCCTCGACCTCGGCGTCGGCCTCCGGCGCCCAGTCGAGGTCGCGCAGCCGGCCCTCGCCGTCGCGGACCACGACGATCGCCTTGGGGCCGCTGGTGGGCAGCCCCGCCGCGGCGACCGCGGCCGCCGCCGTCGTGCCCGCCGTGACCACGATGCGCGGTGGGGCTTCGGTATTCGAGCGCGCTGCGGACACGGGCTGCTCCCAGGGTTCGGTAGGTCGGTTTCACCCCGATGCTATCCACCCGCTCAGCGCAGCGCGGAGAACACCCCACCGGCCACCAGAGCGCCCACGACGGTGCCGACCGCGACCTGCGCCCACGTGTGGTCCTTGAGCTCGACCCGGGACCACCCGACCGCGCCGACCAGCGGCGCGGCGGCGAGCAGCGGCCAGCCGTACACCAGCGCGATGATGACCACCGAACCCGCCGTGACCGCCGCGTGGATCGACATCTTCCACCAGTGGTTGATCGCCGCCGCGACGACCAGCCCGACCCCGCCGGCCGCCACCGCGGCCACCAGCTGCCGGTGCGCGTGGGCGAGCAGCAGCACCACGAACCCGGCCAGCACCGAGCCCATCCCGACCAGCAGCGGGACCAGCCGCTGCCGCCGGTCGCCGATGTGGTGGTCGGTGAGCCTGCCGGTGCGCACCCCGCGCAGGATGTAGAGGTACGGCAGGACGCTCTCGAACAGCGCCGCCACCGCGCCGAGCGCCAGGCCCCGGGCGAGTCCCGGCTCGCTGTGTACCCCGAGCAGCACCAGCAGCACCGAAACGAGCACCGCCGGCGCGAACGCCTCGGTCAGCCACCTGGCGACCCGCTGCCTGTTCACCGCAGCACCCTACCGACCGCGATCGGCACTCCCCGCCCCGCCACCACGTCGACGGCCGCGATCCGCCCGCGTGCGCGCAGCAGATCGAGGCACTCGCGCGCGGTCACGGTGGTGAACCACCCGGCGAGGTTGTGCACGCCGCGAAGGTCGGCGCGGGCCGCCTTCAGCCACGCCTGCTGCAGCGCGTCGTCGGCGTCGTCGAGGGAACCGAGCAGCCGATACGCGACCGCGCGCAGGTGCGGCCGGTCGTGCGCGAACCGCGCCGCGAGCACTTCGCCGTCCACAGGTCACCTTTCCCACTTGCCGGACGTCATGGGGGGCGACCAAGCCGATACCCGTGTGCCGCCGCAGGACAGGAGACCGTCCGATGAGCCTACAGGCCCTTTACGTCACCGTGGCGCTGGCGAGCGTGCTCGCCAACGCCGGCATGGCCGTCGCCGACCTCGCCGGCGCCCGGTTCGTGCTCGCCAACTCCGCCGAGGTGGGCGTGCCCCGCTCGTGGGTGCCGGGCCTCGGCGCGCTGAAGGCCGCCGGCGCGGCCGGGCTCGTGCTGGGTCTGGCCTGGGTACCGCTGATCGGCCTCGCCGCCGCCGTGGGCCTCGTGCTCTTCTTCGTGGGCGCGCTCGCCACGCACGCGCGGGCCTGGGTGTACCACAACATCGCCTTCCCCGGCGCGTACCTGGCGCTGGCCGCGGCCACCCTGGCCCTGGGCCTGGCGACCGGCTAGCGCGGTGAGCAGCGGCGGCGCCGGGGGGTGAACGCGGCGGTCAGCGGAACCGCATGATCCGCTCGAACGACGGGTCGAAGTGCCGCTCCACGCGGGCGCGGCCGTCCTGCCACCAGCCGGCGGCCTCGGCGAGGTCGTCGGCGGCGGGGGAGTCGGCGTCGACGTAGTAGTGCAGCGTCCGCGTGCCGCGGCTGGTCTCGTGGGCCAGCAGCACGCCGTCGTCGCCGGCCGCCGTCCTCAGGGCGGTGTCCTCGAACTCGCGCAGCGCCGCCAGCGACTCCGTCTCGGGCAGCCCGGCGGGGTTGCGGTGCCGGTACGGCAGCGTGATCGCCACGTGCGTGTCGAAGCGCGGCCAGCGCACCGGCCGCAGCGGCCGCTGCGCCGTGACGATCACCGGGCTGCCGTCGGGCAGGTCGGCGCTCATCAGGACCCACTGCGGGGTGCTGTACTCCTCCCGCAGCGCCTCGACCGCCGCGGCGAGCTCGGCCGGGACCGCCGCGCCCGGCGGCTCGTCCGTCTCCCAGGAGATCGCGCCGATCCACTCCTCGACGCCGTCCTCGCCGAGCAGCCAGTCCAGCGTCAGGAACGTCACCTGGCCGCGCGCCTGCTCCTCCAGCATGTGGAAGCCCGGATGGTGGGCCACGACGTCGATCTCGGGCGCCTCGCCGTCGCGGGAGAAGGCGAACCGCATGCGCGCCAGGTCGAGCTTGACCCCCTGGCCCAGCTCGATCGTGGCCTGGAAGACCTCCGGGCTGGGCTGCCGGGCGGTGTGGTACTCCCAGGTCGTGTCCGCGCCCGGCGCGAGGGCACCCCAACGGGCGGCAACGGGCCGCAGCTGCGCATCGCCGGCGGCGGACACGACGAGGGCGTGCCTGGCGGTCGTACCACCGGAGAACTCCCACTGCAGGGCGGGGTGGATCGCCTCGATCCGCCGGTTGAACTGCGGGGTGAGCCGCCCCCAGTCCCCGGAGGAGATAGCCGCCTCGACGGCCGGCCGGACGGTCGGCCACCAGGCCCAGAAATCCACGATCGCGCCACCGTCCCCGGCCTTGCGCTTCGACCGCCCGAAGATCACGCCCCCACCCTAACGGCGATCCCACCCGCCGGGCACAACCGTAAGCCGGAAACCCAAACCCCAAACCCGCCCACCCGCAAACCCGCCACCCCGCGCCGCAGGCGCCGTTAGGACACGGCGAGGCGACGCAGGGGCGCGCAGCGCAGGCAAGAGGTGCCCGCGGAGCGGGCATGGGGGGTCCGGGGTGGGAACCCCCCGGCCGCGCCCGCGCGGAGCGCGCGCCAGGCTAGGAATCGGCCTGGCGCGCCCTGCGCCGCAGGCGCCGGTGGGAAAGGGTGAGGGAGGCAGGGGCGCGCAGCGCCAGCAGAGGGCTGACCGCGCGAAGGTGGCCCTCCCGCTCGACCGACTGGCGAAGCAGAGAGAGCTCGAAGAGCTCGTCGGGCGCGGAGCGCACCTGGTCCTGCCCGATGGCCAGCTCGTTGGCCAGGTCGGCAACACCCCAGGAGGCTTGGTCAGCATGAGGCGGTAGACAACTTCTGCGGTCGTGTCCAGACCGAAAAGCTCGAGCATGCACTGCCCCGTTGTTGCCTGTGGCGCCCAGGCGCCGATCGAGCGACATGATCATCCCATCGCCATAAGCGCAGAGCAAGAGGTCGATCACTGTGTGAGCCGGAAGCATTCCGGCATTCTTCGTTTACCCGGCATTTCGTCGACCCGCCCGCCCCGGCGTGGACGGTTCCGGCCAGGCCGGAAGGGGACAAGCGCAAAGCCTTCCCGTCCGCTTCCGGTTCCGGAAAAGTAGTCCTCACCGGAGGAGAAAACGCCCCGGGTGAAGCACCGGAAAAGCCTCCGGTGACATCAATCAAGAATCGAACAGGGGCGAAGCCATGTCTTTTTCAGTCCGCCGGATCGGCATCATCGCAGCGATGCTCCTGGCCGTGGCCGCGTTTTTCGCGCTGCAGACGGCGGCGGCCTCCGGACCTGGGCCGGCGCGGGCTGACGGCGTCACGGTGACCCCGTCCGACCCTGCTCCGTCCCCGTCGACCACCCCGCCCGCGCACCCCGACGGCGCGATCTGGGGGTGACGTGATGTTCCTGGTCACCGTCGCAATCGAGCGGACCGCCCGAGCCGCGTTCCCGGTCCTCGAACCGAACCTGCTGGTCAAGGCGATCAGGGCGGAAGCGACGCCGGGCGACGGCTTGGAACACATCAGCGCCCGCGCCGGGCCGGATGGCCTGCAGGTCGGACTCTTCTGCCTGGCACGCAATCGCGAAACAGCCGAAACAAACGCGCGCCGCATCTGCCGAGATGCGCTACGTCAACCGTCATTCATCGGCTGGCGGCTCACCGGCAGCAATTCCTGACCATTCGTCCAACAGTCCGCACCGCATGAACTGGAGCACTCGATGCCGACCTCGCTGCGATTCCTGGCCACCACCGCCGGCCTGACCATGGCCGTTGTCGGCCTGTCCGCCCTCGCCGGGTGCTCGTCCGACAGCCGACCGGCCGCCGAATCCGCACCCGCCACCACCACCGCGACCACCCCGGCAGCGTCGACGGCACCGGCCCTCCCCTCCACCTCCACCGGCCCTGCCACCCCCACCGGCGCGATCACCAACCCGACGACCGGCACCGCGGCCGCCGCCCATCCGTCCGGGACCGCCGCCCCACCCACCAGGTCGACCGCGGATCCCTGCCCCGTCACCGTCACCACGCTGCTGAACGCCCTGCGCGACAGTCCGGAGTTCTACCAACGCGCGGCGAAGCCCGCTGCGTTGCAGGACGCGGCCTGCGCGAACGGATACGCCATCGCCGGCACCGTCTACGACGGGCAGCACCAGACCACGCAGATCGTCTTCAGCTTCGACGCCGCCGCCTCCCACTGGCATCCGCTGAACCTCGGCAGTGCCGACTTCTGCGAGGGCTTCGTGCCCGACGATGTCGCCGCGAAGCTCTCCGCCTGCGGTTGATCCGCTGCCGCCCACGAGCCCTGGCCGTGTGTGAACACCGCGGTCAGCTGTCCACCCCTCAACCGAAAGGTCAGCCAACCATGCCAACCTCGTATCTCCGGCGCAGCCTCGTCGCCCTCCTCGGCAGCGTGGTAGCGGTGACCGGTCTCACCGCGCTCGCCGCGCCGGCGCAGGCCTCCTTCACCTCGACCGTCGGCGGCGACATCACCCGCTCGGAAGTCATGGAACGCGCACAGTACTGGCTAGACCATCAGCCCGGCCCCTACACGATCGACGGAAGCGGATACTCACCCGATCCGACCGGCTCCCGGAACTACCGCCGTGACTGCTCCGGCTACGTCGACATGGCCTGGCACACCAGCACGGACAACACGACATACAACATGGCCAACATCTCAAACGTGATCAGCCGCTCCGACCTGCAGCCCGGTGACATCCTCAACGACGAACAACACCACGTGATCCTGTTCAAGCGATGGACCGACAGCTCACACACCGCCTTCGACTACTACTCATTCGGCTCGACGCCGGTCAAGCTCAAGACCAACATCTCGATCTCCGCGGCGGAGTTCGACGGGCATCCGAACTCCGAATACGTCGCCCGCCGGTACATCCACATCATCGACAACTTGTCGGCGAGGCGTGTCACGTCGGATTTCGATGGTGATGGGAAGTCGGATCCGGCGCTGTTCCGGCCGGGCACGGGTGAGTGGATGGCGGTGTACGGGTCGGGTGGCGGGCATTCGCTCGCCTCGGGCTGGGGCGGCCCTGGCGACATCCCGGTGGTCGGCGACTACAACGGTGACGGCAAGACCGACATCGCGATGTTCCGACCCAGCAACGGCACCTGGTACGAGGTCGACACCGGCAGCGGCAACCCCC
>NZ_JBICTV010000033.1:0-82357 GCF_043197855.1 Dactylosporangium sp. NPDC048998 | reverse complement strand
GGGATCGGCGCGACGAGCAAGCACGCGACGGAGGCGTGGGACTTCCTGTCCTGGACCCTGGGTGATGAGGCGCAGGTCGAGGTGGTGGCCAAGGGCAAGGGTGTGCCGGTGCGCACCGACCTGGCGGAGAACAAGTACTCCTCGGCCGACCCGCGGGTTGTGAAGATCAACAGCCTGATGGGCAAGGGCAAGACCCCGTACGCGAAGAACTTCAACGCCACCTACAACGACCCGCAGAGCCCGTGGGTCACCGCCTTCCGCGGCGCGCTGTTCGGCGACGCGAAGAAGTCCCTCGACGACGGCGCCGCGGCACTGACCGCCTCGCTGCAGAAGTGATCCCGAAGAGATTCGAGTCGCAATGACCTTGCTCGCCCCCGAGCGGCCGGCGGAGTCCCCGCCGGCCGCACGGCCCCGGCGCCCCCGTGGACGGCGATGGGTCGGCGCCCTCTACGCCGCCCCCACCGCCTTCATGGTCGGCATGTTCTTCCTCGTCCCGCTGGGCCTCGTGGCCTGGATGTCGCTGCACCACTGGCCGCTGCTCGGCGCGCCGGAGCTCAACGCCCCGGAGAACTACGCCAACCTCAGCGACAGCGAGCTGCTGCGCACGGCGGCCTGGTTCACCCTCAAGTACACGCTGGTCGTCACGGTGCTGCTCTTCGCGCTGTCCTTCGGGCTGGCCCTGCTGGTACAGCACCCGGGCCGCGGCGTCGGACTGCTGCGCACCGCGTACTTCATCCCCGCCGCGGTCGGCTTCGCCAGCGCCTCGCTGCTGTTCCTGGGCATGCTCAGCGACGAGATCGGGCCGGTCAACCGGATCCTCGAGTCGCTGGGCCTGCTGCACGGCTACGTGTCGTGGACCAGCGGCAGCCCAAGCAGCGCGCTGGGCTCCGCGGTCGGTCTGGTGCTGTGGCGCTTCGCCGGGTTCAACATGCTGATCCTGCTCACCGGTCTGCAGTCGATCCCGGTCGAGGTATACGAGGCCGCCCGCCTCGACGGCGCGTCGCGCTGGAAGACGTTCCGGCAGATCACGGTACCGCTGATGCGCACCACCATCGCCCTCGTCCTCACCATGATGGTCACCGGCTCGCTGCTGGCCTTCGACCAGTTCTGGATCCTCACCCGCGGCGGCCCCGACAACAGCACCACCTCCCTCGTCATGGTCATCTACCGCAAGGCGTTCATCGAGCTCGACCTCGGCTCCGCCGCGGCGATCTCGGTCGTGCTCCTCGCCGTCCTCGTTGTGTTCAACATCGTGCAGCTCGGCGTGCTGCGCAGAAGGGACTGACATGCGACGGCTCACCGGCGCAGCGCTCGCCATCCTGTTCGTGTTCCCCCTCGCCTGGAGCGCCTTCGCCTCGGTACGCACCCCGACCGGCTTCGGCCTGGAGAACTACGCCCGGCTGTTCACCGCCGACAACGGCATCCGCCTCGAGCACGTGTTCAACAGCATCGCCGTCAGCGCCCTCACCGTCGGCGGCACGCTGCTGGTGAGCACGCTCGGCGGCTACGCCTTCGGCCGGTTCAGTTTCCCCGGCAAGAACGTGCTGTTCCTGCTCACCCTCGCCATCCTCATGGTGCCCTACGCCACCATCCTCATCGCGCTGTACGTGTTGCTGGGCTGGATCGGCCTGGAGGACTCCCTCGTCGGGCTCAGCCTGGTGCTCATCATGTTCCAGCTGCCGTTCTCCATCTTCATGATGCGCAACTCGTTCGAGGCCGTGCCCAAGGAACTGGAGGAGGCCGCGCTGCTGGACGGCTGCGGCAGCCTCCGTGCCCTCATCCGGATCATGCTGCCCGCCGTGAAGCCCGGCCTGATCACCGTCGGGCTGTTCGCGTTCCTCACCTCGTGGGGCGAGTTCTTCGCCCCGCTGATCCTGCTCAACTCGACCGACAAGTTCACCATGATGCTGACTGTGGCGAACATGCGCACCGCCACCTTCGGCGCCATCGACTACCCCGCCCTCGAGGCCGGCGTGACGTTCATGGCCGTGCCCTGCCTGATCCTGTTCCTCATCCTCCAGCGCAGTTACGTCCGCGGCTTCATGTCCGGCGCGCTGCGCGGCTGATCCATACCCGCACCACCCACGGACCGTCCACAGTGGACGGCCCGACGGTACCGTGCTGCCTCCGGAGGGCCGTGTGACGCGCTGGCAACGCCCGTTCGCATCGATCATTGTCGTTGGAATGTTCGCGTTCGCCGCCGCGGCGTGCACCGGGTCACCCAAGCCGCGGTCGGCCCCCGTCGACGGGGCCGACAGCGGCGGCCGGCTGTTGCTGTGGACCCCCGCCACGCTCGAGGTACCCGCGACCCTGCTGGTCGACGCCTACAACGCCACCCACGCCAACCAGGTCGAGCTGACGCTCGTCCCGGCCGCGGAGTTCCCGGGGCGCATCGACGCCGCGGCCCGCACCGGTGCGCTGCCCGACCTACTCACCGGCGGCATCGCCGACGTGCCGGGCTGGACCAGCCGGGGCCTGTACCAGGACATCACCGGCCGGGTCGATCGGCTGCCCTTCGCCGCCCGCATCGACCAGCGGTCCGTGCGGGCCGGCACCCGCGACGGCGCCAAGCACGCGCTGCCGTTCGTCGTCGACGAGGACGGCGGCGACGACATCGGCATCGGCCGGGACTCCAAGAAGGCCGACCAGGCGTGGAGCTTCCTGTTCTGGCTGCTGTCCGACGAGGCGCAGGTGCAGGTGCTGGCCCGCAACGGCAACCCGGTCGCCCGCGGCGACCTGTCGGACAACGAGTTCGCATCGGCCCCGCCGCCCAACTCACCCGCCCCATCAGCGGCAGGCCGATGAACGCCGGTACGCCGGCATCGCGCACACATCCCGAGAAGAGGTGTCCGTTCGTGAGAACGCCAGCGGTACCGATACCCGAACGCGTTCGGGTCCGGCCCCGCGTCGCGGCCGCCGCCGCGGCCGCCGGCCTGCTGCTGACCGCCCTCGTCCAGGTGCCCGCATACGCGGCGCCGAACGCCAACACCCCATATCCGGTCTTCACCGGCACCGCGAACCCGATTCCCGACGAGCGCACCGGCTACCACGTCCGCAACCAGCTCCAGGCCATCTTCGACGCCGATGTCGCCGCCGGCGCCGGCTCCAGCACCGACAACGACTTCTGGATCGACCGCATGCTCGCCCGCACCGGCAACCAGCCGGGCGGGTCGAACGGGGACGCGAACCAGTACCTGTTCAGCCGCGGCCGCGCCGTGTTCATGAAGACCCACCAGCCCGCCACGCTGGGCTTCGGCGGCGAGGTCGCCTACATCGAGACCATCGCCGGCGGGCAGGGGGCGTACACCATCACCGCGTCGGTGAACGGCGCGGACGTCACGCTCACCGAGGACGCCACCCAGCGCAGGCAGACGCCGAGCTACTTCCGCGGCGTCTTCAACAACACCTCCGCCGGGCTGCGCATCATCGAGACCAAGTTCATCACCGACGCCAACGTCGCCGTGACCAACCTCGAGGTGTCCAGCACCAACGGCGCCGCGAAGAACGTGACCCTCACCGCGAACTCGCCCTTCGCGCGGACGATCGCGACGGACAACGGCGAGCTGACCGGCGCGGTGCGCGCCTTCAACCAGCTCACCACGATCTTCCCGCGCTTCTCCGGCGACGGGTTCGCGCCGGTCGACGGCGCGCTGCGGCAGACGGTCGCGGTGCCGGCGTCCGGGTCGGTGAAGACCAAGGTGCAGCTGGGCTTCGTCACCAAGGAGCAGCCGGCCGCGGCCACCGAGTACGAGCACTACCGCGGCCTGTCCCCGGCGGCCGCCTACACCGAGCACGTCACCGCCTACAACAAGTGGTGGGCGGACAATGTGCCCTACCTGGACACGCCCGAGAACAACATCGACAAGACGTTGTTCTACCGCTGGTGGCTCATGCGGTTCAACTTCCTCGACGCCGACCTGCCGGGCAATGACTACCAGTTCCCGACGTCGATGGAGGGCGTGCTCGGCTACAACAACGCGATCGTGCTGACCGTCGGCATGTTCGTGGACGACCTCAAGTACTTCCGTGACCCGGTCTTCTCCTACGGGCCGTGGGTGTCGGCGGGTGAGGTGTCGAAGAGCTCGAAGTACGTCGACAACCCCGGCGACCCGGCGAACTGGTCGAACAGCTACACGGAGTACATCTCCGAGGCCGCCTGGCGCTCCTACCAGCTGCACGGCGGGCCGAAGGCGATCGCGCAGAACCTCGGCCAGTACGCCGAGGCCGACGTCAAGGGCCTGCAGCAGGCGTACGACACCGACGGCAACGGTCTCATCGAGTACAACTGGGGCGCGATGACCGGCAACGACGCCGACGCGGTGTCGTTCGACTGGCGCTCCGGGAACATGGACCGCGCCGAGAACGCGTACCTCTACTCAAACGCCAAGGCCGCGGCGGCCGCGTACCGCACCGCCGGCAACACGGCGAAGGCCGACGAGATGGAGGCGCTCGCCGCGCGGATCAAGACGGCGGTCCTGCAGTACCTGTGGGAGCCGGTCCGCAGCACCCCGGACGAGATGGGGCTCTACGGCAACCTGCTCAAGCACCGCCTGGTCTCCTCCAACACGCTCGTGCCGTGGAAGGAGATCAACAACTACTACCCGTTCTCGGTCGGGCTGATGCCCAAGCCCGGCGACCCCGACTACACGCAGCCCTACGTCGAGGCCCTGCGGCTGTTCGCCGACAGCGCCCAGTACCCGATCTTCCCGTTCACCACGGCCAACCAGGCCGACAAGGCGGCCGCGGCCGCGGCGGGCCATCCGGGCAGCAACAACTTCTCGGTCATCAACTCGACCGTGACGTTCCGGATGCTCTCGTCGGTGCTGCGCAACTACCCGACGAGCTACATCGACGCCGAGTGGTACAAGAAGCTGCTGTACTGGAACGCCTGGGCGCAGTACCAGAACAACGGCGACAACCGCTACCCGGACCAGAACGAGTTCTGGGCCGACGGCTCCGCCACCGGGCAGAGCATCGGCTACCGCTCCTGGATCCACCACACGATCCTGGGCGCGACGAACTTCACCGTCATCGAGGACGCGATGGGCCTGCGCCCGCGCTCCGACGCGAAGGTGGAGCTCGACCCGATCAACATCGGCTGGGATCACTTCACCGCCAACAACATCCGCTACCGCGACCGCGACCTCACGATCGTGTGGGACGCGCCCGGCGGCACACGGTACTACGGCAACGACGTCCCCGAGGGCTACTCCGTCTACCTCGACGGGCAGCTCGCGTTCACCGCGGACAAGCTCGGCAAGGTCGTGTACGACCCGGCCACCGGCACCGTCGAGGCCGCGCCCGGCGTGCAGATCCTGTCGCACACCGCGCTGTCGGTGCGGGCGCCGCAGGACGTCACGTACCCCGCCGACGCGCGGATCGTCGACGTGATGGCCAAGGCGGGCGCCGACATCGCCCCGGCCAGCACCGGCTCGGAGAACTTCGCCCAGGGCCGCCCGGCCACCGCGACATTCTCGGCCTCGGGCCGCGGACCGGCCGGCGCCGTCAACGGCACGACCATCAACGAGCCGTTCTGGGGTGCCGCCGGCTCGCCCAACGCGTCCGACTCGATCGACATCGACCTGCAGGGCGACCGGCAGATCGACGACGTCCGGGTGTACTTCTACAACACCACCACGACCGCGACGGTCCCGGGCTACGCCCCGCCGGCCCAGTTCACGGTCTCCTACGACGACGGCTCCGGCTGGAAGCTGGTGCCGAACGAGTACCGGGCGCCAGCCTACCCGCGCGGCAACCTCAACCAGGTCCGGTTCCCCTCCGTCAAGGCCAAGAAGCTGCGCATCACCGTGCAGCACAGCCCCGGCGCGAAGACCGGCATCAAGGAGGTCCAGGCGTTCGGCACCGGCGTCGCGGCGCCCGCCGCGGTCAACAACCCGCCGCTGGCCGACGCGTGGCTGGACTCCTCGTACAGCCAGGCCGGCTCGGCCCGCCTCATCGGCCTCGCCCAGGACGACGGCGACCCCGGCACCCCGCTGACGTCCGCCTGGTCGGTCGTCGACGCGCCGGCCGGCGGGTCGGTCGCGTTCGACCCGGCGAACTCGCCGAGCACGGTGGCCCGGTTCACCAGGTCCGGCCGGTACACCCTGCGGCTCACGGTCGGCAACGGCCAGGCGACGTCCACAAAGGACGTCGTGGTCGACGCGACCGCGCTGTCCGAGGGCGAGATCAACGTGGCCGGCACGGCGACCCCGTCGGCGAGCTACACCGCCGGGTGGAACGACGTCAAGGCGGTCAACGACGGCAAGCCGGCGTTCTTCACCGGCGGCGCGCAGACCGACCTGTGGGGCACCTGGACCGGCAACGAGCCGGCCACCCGCTGGCTGCAGTACGACTTCCCGTCGGCCGTGCGCGTCGACCACGCGTCGATCGACTTCTGGTCGGACAGCACCACCGGCGGCAGCGGCGTCGCGGTGCCGAAGTCGTGGAAGCTGCAGTACTGGGACGGCGCGGCCTGGCGGGACGTGACCGGCGCGACGGGCTTCGACCCGGCCGTGCGCGGGCGCACCAACCAGGTCTCGTTCGACCCGGTCACCACGACCCGGCTCCGGGCCACGTTCAACGCCCTGCCCAACGCCGCCGGCACGGCCTACTCGGCAGTCGGCGTCTCCGAGTGGCGGGTCTTCGCCGCCGCGGCCAGCTCGGTCCAGGGCGTCGACGCGCGGACCCAGGTCGGCGTCGTGCCGACCCTGCCGTCCACTGTGGACGTCACCTACGCCGACGGCACCCGGCTGCCGGTCGCGGTGGCGTGGGGCGCGATCGACCCGGTCAGGGTGACGGCCGTCGGCGACTTCACCGTCTCCGGCTTCGTCACCGGCACCACGCTGACCGCCACCGCCCACGTGTGGGTCCGCGGCGGCGACCCGGTGCAGATCAACACCATCGACCCGGTGTCGGTGACCACGAAGGTGGGCGTCAAGCCGGTGCTGCCGAACGGCGTCACCGTCGGGTACAACGACGGCTCGCGGCAGAGCGGCATCGCGGTCACCTGGGCGGCGATCGACCCGGCGAAGTACGCCGCGGAGGGCACCTTCGACGTGACCGGCCAGGTGGCCGGCACCGACAAGACGGCCACCGCGACGGTTGTGGTCGGCGCCGGCGGCTCGCAGGACACCGCCCCGCCGGTGACTACGCTGACCGCCGACCCGTCCCCGGCGAGCGGCTGGACCAGCTCCAACGTGACCGTGACCGCCGCGGCGACCGACAACAAGGACCCGTCACCGCGCATCGAGATCGCCGTCGGCACCGGCACGTTCCAGGCGTACACCGGACCGGTCACGATCTCGGCGGAGGGCTCGACGCTGGTGCGGGCCCGGGCCACCGACGCCTCGGGCAACGTCTCGCCGGTCACCGAGCGCACCATCGGCATCGACCGGACCGCGCCGACGGCCACGGCGGCCCTCGACCAGGGCAGCCGGTCGGTGACCATCACCGGCAGCGACGCGCTGTCCGGGATCGGGGCGGTGCAGTACCGGCTCACCGTCAGTGGCGTGGTGACCCAGGACTGGACCACCGCCGCCGGCGCGGTGCCGATCGGGTCGTCGGCCACCACGGTCGACTACCGGGCGGTGGACAAGGCCGGCAACACGTCCGCCATCGGCACCCTGCAGGTTCCGGCGGGCCAGGCGCCGGTGAACGTCGCCCGCACCGCCACGGCGTCCGCGTCGTACACGCCGGGCTGGCTCACCGTCGACAACCTCAACGACGGCGTGCAGCCCACCGGGCCGGTCGGGCCGAACACCGACGTGTGGAACACCTGGCCGCAGGTCGGGGAGCAGTGGATCCAGCTCGACTGGGCGTCGCCGGTCACCGTCGACCGCAGCCGCATCTGGTTCACCGACGACATCGACGCGTCGGGCCTCGGTGTCGCGCCGCCGAGCTCCTGGAAGCTGCAGTACTGGACCGCACAGGGCACCTGGGCCGACGTCGAGCAGCCCAGCGCTTACGGCACCTCCGCGACCGGGTGGAACACCGTCACCTTCAAGGCGGTCACGACCACGAAGCTGCGGGCCCTGCTCACCGCGAGCGGGACCGAGGACGGCAAGGGCTCGCCCGGCGTGCAGGAATGGGAGGTCTACGACGTGCCGAACCAGCCGGCGCCGCGGTTCGACGTCGAGGTCCAGGCCCGCTCGCAGTGCATCGGCGGCAACGCCTACGTGTCGATCAACGCCCGCAACGCCGACAGCGTGCCGCTCACCATCGAGCTGATCACGCCGTACGGCTCGCGAGCGGTCACCGGGGTCGCCCCCGGCAAGACCGCCTACCAGGCGTTCAACACCCGCGCCGGCTCGGTGGCGGCCGGGACGTCGACGGTGAGGGTCACCGGCACCGTCGACGGCAAACAGGTCACCACGCAGATCGAGGCACCATTCGACGCCTCGAGCTGCGGCTAGCCCTTCCCCTTGGTGGCGGCGCCGGCGGACGGCGCCGCCACCACACCCCAATGAGGAGAACGGCATCTTGAAACTGTTCAGCAGAGCGGCAGCCGCAGGGCTGGTCGCGGTAGGGCTGCTCGTCGCACCCGCGGCACCGGCCCACGCCGCCGACTCGTACACCTTCACCCACGTCGGCAACCCGATCCTCGCCGACGGCAGCTACTACTCCGCCGACCCGGCCCCCGTCGTCGTGCCCGCCGGCGCGCCCGGCAACGACAGCGGCAAGGACCAGCTGTACATCTACACCGGCCATGACCAGGCCGGCCCCACCACCAACGACTTCATCATGAACGACTGGGGCGCGTTCCGTACCACCGACGTCCAGTCGGGGGAGTGGACCCACTTCCCGGCACTGACGCGCCCGGAGACGGTGTTCTCCTGGGCCACGTCCGGCCGCGCCTACGCCGGGCAGATGATCCAGGGCGTCGACGGCCGCTACTACTGGTACCTCCCCGTCAGCGAGCGCAACAGCCCGGCGTCGGACAAGTTCGCCATCGGCCTGGCCGTCTCCGACACCCCGACCGGGCCATGGAGCGACTACATCGGCTCGCCGCTCATCTCCCAGCGGGTGCCCACGGCGAACACCATCCAGAACATCGACCCGACCATCTTCATCGACGGCCAGGCCCCGAACCAGCGCGTCTACATCTACTGGGGCACCTTCGGCAACCTGCGCATGCTCGAGCTCGGCAAGGACATGAAGACCCCGATCGGCACGCAGCAGTCGATCACCGGCCTGACCGGTTTCTTCGAGGCCCCCTGGATCTTCAAGCGCGGCAGCACCTACTACCTGGCCTACGCCGGCAACAACGCCGGCCCGACCTCGTCGTGCACCCCGGCCAACTATCACGCCTGCATCGCCTACGCCACCGCGAACTCGCCGCAGGGACCGTGGACCAACCGGGGGACCATCCTCACGCCGGTGTCCTCGACCACGAGCCACCCCGGCATCCTCGAGTTCAACGGCCAGTGGTACATCACCTACCACACCGCCGACGCCGTGGGCGGCGGGCACTTCCGCCGGTCGGTCGCCATCGACAAGGTCGAGTGGGACGACACTCTCACGCCGCCGCGGATGAAGATGGTCAACCAGACGCCGGTGAAGGAGCGCGACCGCACGCCGCGGGCGAACATCGCGCAGGAGGCGAAGGTCACCGTCTCCAACGAGCCCGTGCCGACGCAGTACTGGGTGAAGGCGCTCAACGACGAGATCGTGCGCGCCAACCCGCTCCCGCCGGACATGTGGGGCACCTGGACCTCCAACAACCCGCCGCAGCAGTGGGTGCAGTACACGTGGGACCAGCCGATGCGCATCGCCGGCTCCCAGATCGACTTCTGGAACGACCAGCCGCAGGGCAGCGGGATCGGCGTCGCCGCGCCGGCCAAGTGGCGCATCCAGTACTGGAACCTCGCCACCGGGCAGTGGGCCGACGTACCCAACCCCAGCGGATATCCCACCTCCACGCAGGGCTTCCAGAACACCACGTTCGACCCGGTGACGACCACGCAGGTCCGCGCGATCTTCGACGCGTCGACGAACGGCAGCACCTACTCGGGCGTCGCGGTCGAGGAGTGGAAGGTGCTCGCCGCCCAGCCACAGTCCGTCACCCCGCCGCCGATCACGGTCGAGGTCGGCGAGACCGAACTGCCGGCCACCGTGCCGGTGACGTTCGGCGCCGAGACCCTGCAGGTGCCGGTCTACTGGGACAAGGTCACCGCCGACGACGTCGCCGCCCCGCGCCAGTTCACCATCCAGGGCAGCGTGCTGGGCTACGCGGCCGGCAAGGTCTCCACCCAGGTCACCGTCGTCTCGCCCACCGACACCGAGGGTGACGTGACGGCGCCGACCCTGACGCTCACCCCGAGCGGCAGTGCCGGCACCGGTGGCTGGTTCCGCTCGGCGGTCAAGGTCCGAGTCGCCGCCGTCGACGACCGCGGCGGCCGGATGACGATCGAGTCCAAGGTGGACGGTGGGGCGCCGGTCAGTGCCTCGCCGGTGCGGTACACCGACGTGACCGTCACCGGCGACGGCCAGCACACGGTCACCGCCACCGCAACCGACCGGGCCGGCAACGTCTCGGCGCCGGCGAGCCTGCCGGTGCGCATCGACGCCACCGCGCCGACCAGCACCGGCACCGTCGACGGCAACGCCAGGACGGTGGCCGTCACCGCGACCGACGCCACCTCCGGCGTCGCCCGCATCGAGTACGCCGTGGACACCGGCGCGTGGACCACGTACACCGGCCCGGTCGCCGCACCCGACACCAGCAAGCACACCGTGTCGTTCCGCGCGACCGACAACGCCGGCAACACCGAGACCGCCAAGACGGTCACCATCCCCGCCGACCTGTCCGGCCCGCTCACCGGCAACGTCGCGCCGATCGCGGTGCCGAGCGCGTCCTACACGGCCTCCTGGAACAGCATCACCGCGCTCAACGACAACGCCGATCCGGCCAGCCCCGCCCAGGCGCAGATCTGGGGCACCTGGTCCGGCACCCGGCCGGCGACCCAGTGGGTCCAGTACGACTGGACCCGCCCGATCCGGCTCACCGGCTCCGAGCTGAAGTTCTGGCGGGACTCCAACCGCGGCACCGGCGACGGCGTCGCCGAGCCCGACGGGTGGAAGCTGCAGTACTGGGACGGCACCGCGTGGCAGGACGTCACCGGCGCCTCCGCCTACGGCACCAGCACCACGGCGTTCAACACCGTCACCTTCAACCCGGTCACCACGTCGAGGCTGCGCGCCACCATCAGCGCGAACGGCAACGGGACCACCTACTCGGCGGTCGCGATCACCGAGTGGCGGGTCTTCGCCGACGACCCCGGCACCAAGCCGGTCACCGTGCCGGTCACGGTCACCGTCCAGCCCCGCTGCATCGCCGGCTCGGCGTACCTCGCCGTCCAGGCGCGCAATGACCACACCTCGGCGGTGGACATCGCCGTCGAGACCCCCTACGGCAACCGCACCTTCACCGCTGTCGCGGCCGGCGCCAACGCGTACCAGTCCTTCGCGGTGCGCGGCGCGTCGGTGCCGGCCGGCACGGTCACCGTCCGCGCCACCGGCACGGTCGACGGCAAGGTCGTGACCACCTCCATCACCTCCGAGCACGCCGCGCTCAACTGCGGCGTCTGACCCCCCGATTGGAGCTCGACACATGAACGCACGCCATCGCCTGCACCTGGTCACCGCCGCCGCCGTGTTCGCCGGCGCGGCCGCCTTCCCCGCGGCCGCCCTAGCCGGGGACGGCGACTCCAGCGACGTCCAGGTGGCCGTTGACATCTCCCAGCTGCACCAGCCCGGCGTCCTCGCCCTCAGCGTCGCCGGCAACGCCGTCACGCTGCAGGAGAACGGATCCACCGCGCTTGTGCGGCAGTTCACCGGCGTCCTGCCGACGGTGACCGTCACCGACACCCGCACTGCCGAGGAGGTCCCGGCCGGGGCCAGCTGGGCCGTGCTGGGCACGTCCAGCGACTTCACCGGCAGCGCCGGGCAGGCCCCCATCACCGCCGACCACCTCGGCTGGAAGCCGCACCTCATCGACGGCGGCGACACCGGCCAGGTCACCGAGGGCGAGGAGGTCGTGACCGTGCTGGACGACCCGACCCAGCCGGGCAACAACGTCGGTCTCAAGGACCAGGAGCTGCTGGTCTCGACGTTCGACTCGGCGGCCGTGGCCGGCGGCTCGTACGCCGTGAACGCCGATCTCTACCTACGCACCCCGGCGAGCGTCGCGGCCGGCTCCTACCACGCCACCCTGACGATCTCCCTGTTCGAGTAACCGGTGTGGGCGGGGGTCGCAAGGCCCCCGCCCACCACTGTCGCCGAAGGACCCCCGCCATGATGGTCAACCGCCCCCGCCGGGCCCTGGCGGTGCTCGCCGCCGCCGGGCTCCTGGCCGTCCCGCTCACCCCGACCGCGGCGGCCGCCGACCCCAGCCCAAGCGCCGTCACCTGGACGGTCCAGCCGGCCGATCAGGGCGGCCCCGACGGCCGGCGCTGGATCGAGCGCACCCTCGATCCGGGACAGGTCGTCACGGAACACCTGGCCGTGCGCAACCTCAGCAAGACCGAAGCGGTCTTCGCCCTCTCCGCCGCCGACGGCTACCTCACCGAGAAGGGCCGCTTCAACATGCTGCCCTCCGACCAGCCGTCGAAGGACGGCGGCACCTGGATCGCCGTGCAGCACACCGTCACCGTCGCCGCGAACGAGACCAAGGTGGTGCCGTTCACCGTCACCGTCCCGGGCAACGCCACCCCAGGCGACCATCCGGCCGGCATCGCCGCGTCGATCCTCAGCAGCTCCGGCACGGTCCAGGTGGAGAGCCGCGTCGGCTTCCGGGTCCTGCTGCGGGCCAGCGGCACCGCCCGGGCCGCCCTGTCGGCCGAGCGCCTCACCGCCCAGTTCGAGCGCTCCTGGAACCCGCTGCGGCCCGGCGCCGTCCACGTCACCTACTCGGTGGCCAACACCGGCAACGTGCGGGTCGACGCCCGCGCGGACGCCGCGGTCGCCGAGCTGTTCGGCGCCCACCGGCGCACGGCGGCCGTGGACGCGGGGGAGCTGCTGCCGGGCGGCGGCCGCACGGTCGGCACCCGCGTCAGCGGCGTCTGGGGCCTCGGCCGCGTGCGGACCACGGTGACGCTCACGCCGGCCGTGCTCGGCGACACCGGGCCGGGCCTGCAGGCCACCCCGACGGTCGTCGACGTGACCGGCTGGATCGTGCCGTGGCCGCAGCTCGTCCTCGCCGCCGTCCTCGCCGCACTCGTGCTCGCGATCCGCACCGTCGTCCGCAGGCGCCGCCGACGGCTGACGGCGATGCTCGCCCGCGCCCGGCAGGAGGGCCGGCAGGCCGCGTTGGCGGGTGGCGCGCAGGCGGAGGGGTGACTGTTAGCGCTAACATTTGCGGCCGGCTTCCATATAGAGATTTCTCAAATTTGATGGCATTGAATCTTGACCGGTGCTGAAGTGAGCGCTCACACTCGGTCTATCGGGTGACCACAGACTCCGGCTTTCGTGATCCCGCACCAGGGCGCACTTCGGGCGCCTCCGTCCGATGTGGACGCAGCGGGCAATCGCGGCCCGACCCCGGCACACACTCCGTGGAAGGACGACCTTCAGTGGCCAGATCCGGCAAGGCTCCACTCAACCGACGTCAATTCCTTCAAGCTTCCGCTCTCGGTGCGGCCGCGGCGGCCGGCGCCGGCGTGATCGCGCCGGGCCTCGCCGACGCGGCGACCGCCATCGACTCGGCCGCGCTCGACCTGACCGCGGCCACGCCCGCCGCGGCCGACCTCGGGCCCGGCGCCACCGCACCGGTCAGGCCGTTCCCGCTGCGCGACGTGAAGCTGGGCAACGGCCTGCTGCAGGAGAAGCGCGACCGGACGAAGAACTTCCTGCGGCAGTACGACGAGCGGCGCTTCCTCGTGCTGTTCAACAACCAGGCCGGCCGGACGAACCCGGCGGGCGTCTCGGTGCCGGGCGGCTGGGAGGACGGCGGGCTGCTCAGCGGCCACTGGGCCGGCCACTACATGACGTCGCTCGCGCAGGCGTACGCCGACCAGGGCGAGGCGGTGTACAAGACCAAACTCGACTGGATGGTCCGCGAGCTCGCCGCCTGCCAGGACGCGATCACCGCCCGGATGAACAACGGTGGCCCGGGCGGCGGGGATCCGCAGCCGCCGCAGATCGGCCGGGTCCAGGGCCGCTTCGGCAACGGGTTGCGCCTGAACGGACCCAGCAAGGCGCAGTACGTGACACTGCCGCAGGAGGCGATCAACCAGCTCACCGACTTCACCATCGCCGCCTGGGTGAACCTCGCGTCCACCCAGACCTGGACCCGGTTGTTCGACTTTGGGCAGAGCACGACCGTCAACATGTTCCTGACCCCGCGCGCCGGCGTGACCGGCAACATTCCGCGCTTCGCCATCACCGTCGGCGGATCCGGCCAGGAACAGCAGATCAACGGCACCGCCGCGCTGCCGACCAACCAGTGGGTACACCTGGCCGTCACGCTGACGCAGAACACCGGAACGCTGTACGTCAACGGTCAGCAGGTCGGCCAGAACACGAACATGACCCTCAACCCGTCGCGCCTCGGCAACCCCGGGAACCGGTGGATCGGGCGTTCGGCGTACGGCGACCCGTTCCTGGACGCCACCATCGACGAGTTCCACATCTTCGACCGGGCGCTGAGCCGGCAGGAGGTCCAGTCGCTGCTGGACTCGCCGGCCGGCAGCACCGGAGGCGGCAACATCGCGTGGTACAAGTTCGACGAGACGGACGGCACCGCCCTCAAGGACGCCTCGCCCAACGGCCGCGACGCCGGCGTTGTGGCCGCCTCGACCGCCGGGGCCGCCGACTGGATCCCGACCCACCCCGGCTACCTCGGCGCGATCCCGGAGGACGCGGTGCTGCGGCTCGGCCCGCCGCGGTGGGCCGTCTACGGCGGCAACGCGGCCACCAACACCTGGGCGCCGTGGTACACCCAGCACAAGATCATGCGCGGCCTGCTCGACGCGTACTACCACACGGACAACGCGCAGGCCCTCGACATCGTCGTGAAGATGGCGGACTGGGCGCACCTCGCGCTGACCATCGGGGACAAGAACTACCCCGGCTACCCCGGCCCGCTCACCCGCGACAACCTCAACTACATGTGGGACCTCTACATCGGCGGCGAGTTCGGTGGCGCGAACGAGGTCTTCCCGGAGATCTACGCGATCACCGGCGAGGCGAAGCACCTGGAGACCGCCAAGTGCTTCGACAACCGCGAGTCGCTGTTCGGCGCCTGCGTCGAGAACCGCGACATCCTCGTCGTCACGCCGCAGAACCGGCCCGGCCGCCGCCGCGCGGAGCGCCTGCACGCCAACACGCACGTGCCGCAGTTCGTCGGATACCTGCGCGTCTACGAGCACAGCGGCGAGGAGGAGTACTTCAAGGCCGCTAAGAACTTCTACGGCATGGTCGTCCCGCACCGGATGTTCGCCAGCGGCGGCACCAGCGGCAACTACCCCGGCTCCAACAACAACCTCGAGCTGTTCCAGAACCGGGACAACATCGGCAACGCGATCGCCACGAGCGGCGCGGAGACCTGCACGACGTACAACCTGATCAAGCTGGCCCGCAACCTGTTCCTGCACGAGCACGACGCCGCGTACATGGACTACTACGAGCGGGGCCTGCTCAACATGATCACCGGGTCGCGCGCCGACACCGCGAGCACCGGCGACCCGCAGGTCACCTACTTCCAGCCGCTGTCGCCGGGAACCGCCCGCAGCTACGGCAACACCGGCACCTGCTGCGGCGGCACCGGCCTGGAGAACCACACCAAGTACCAGGAGACGATCTACTTCAGGTCCGCCGACGGCGGCACGCTGTGGGTCAACCTCTACGCGTCCTCGACGCTGACCTGGGCCGAGAAGGGCTTCACCGTCACCCAGCAGACGACGTACCCCCGGGCGGACCGGACCAAGCTGACCATCGACGGCAGCGGCCCGCTCGACCTCAAGCTGCGCGTGCCGGGCTGGGTGCAGCAGGGCTTCTTCGTCACGGTCAACGGGGTCGCGCAGAACGTCACCGCGCGGCCCGGCACCTACCTGACGCTGAGCCGGACCTGGTCGCCGGGCGACACCGTCGAGATCCGGATGCCCTTCAGCATCCGGACCGAGCGCGCGCTGGACCGCCCCGACACGCAGGCGGTCTTCTGGGGCCCGGTGCTCCTGCAGATCCTGGGCAACCCGGGCGGCGGCAACTTCCGCGAGCTGACCCTCTACCGCCACCTCAAGCGGGACGGCGACTACTCCCGGGCGGCGGTCACGCTCGCGAGCACGACGGCGGCGGGCGACCCGACCTTCACGGCGGGCGGGTTCACCCTGCGGCCGTACTACGTCAGCGACACGCAGCCCGTCTCGTCGTACTTCCGCCGGGTCGAGCCGACGATCGTGTTCGGGTCCATCGACACCGGAGTGCCCAACCGCAACCGCAACGACGGCCTGCCGAACTACGACGTACCGGTGACGGGCGTGGTCTCGCCGGGCACCGGCGGCCCGACCTTCCTCGACCTGGTCTGGGACCAGGCGCCCTTCACCACCCACAGCCGGTTCGTCGCGGCCGTCACCAGCACGGCGGAGGCCTTCGTCGCGGCGGGCGTCTTCACCGCGGCGGAGAAGGACCGCGTCGTCGCCGACGCCGTGCGGGCCGACCGGGAGCTCGCGCCGGCGTTCGAGTTCGCCGTCGACGTCCAGGCCCGCACGCAGAGCATCGGCGCCAACGCCTACGTCTCCGTCAACGCCCGCAACGACGACAGCGTGCCGCTCACCATCGAGCTGATCACGCCCTTCGGCTCGCGGACGGTGACCGGCGTCGCCCCGGGCAAGTCCGCATACCAGTCGTTCAACACCCGCAGCGCGTCGGTGCCGGCCGGCACCGTGACCGTCAAGGCCACCGGGACGGTCGACGGCAAGACGGTGACCACGCAGATCGAGGCGCCGTACGACGCGAGCAGCTGAGGTCAGCCCCTGACCGCGGTGGCGGCGTCCCGGCGGGCGCCGCCACCGCCCCGCGCTGTTTTCCGCCTGGCGCCGATCCGGTAGACCCGCGAGTCCGGATCCACGAACAGGTAGCCGCGCTCCGCCAGCACCCGCAGCAGCCCGTGCAGGCTGCTCCTGGGCAGCTTCAGGGCGGCTTCAGGGCGGCTTCAGGGCGGTGCGGACGCCGCTGGCGTCGATCCCGTCGGGGTGCCGCGCGACCAGGTCCAGGGTCTGCAGGACCCGCTCCGCCGACTTGATCGAGCCCGTTCCCATACCGCCTGGGAACGAGCAATACAGCTGCTCTGAGCTGTGATAACAGGCAATTCGTTCATGTATCTGAACATGGGTTCCTATATCGAGCCACCGCGTCTACAGTCGTGGACCAAGTCCCGGGTCCCACCGACACACCGACTGCCACTCGAGGTGGACAGGAATGTTGAGATACCGACGCGCACTTTCCGCGGCCGCGATTGTGGCCGTGCTGAGCCTGATGGCCGCATGCGGCGGCACCGAAGAGCCCGCCAAGTCCACCCAGGACGGCGGAACCCTCGAGATCACTCACTGGGACCTGCTCGCTCCGAGCTACGGCGCCAAGATGTGGGAGACCTTCCAGGGCTATCAGCAGAAGAACCCGAAGGCGACGCTCACCAAGCAGGAAATCACCCGAGCCGACTACGAGACCACCATCAAGACGCAGATCGCCGCGGGCGGCGGACCCGACGTATTCGCCGTCGCCGACACGTTCCTGCCCGAGCTCGCCGAGGCGGGCGTGCTGGAGCCGCTCGACGGCGTCTTCGGCCCGGACGTGAAGCTCAACGCCACCAACGAGGGCGGCAAGTGGCGTGGCAAGCAGCTGGCCGTCACCGCCCAGATCGCGCCCTACGCGTTCCTGTGGAACAAGGACATCCTGGCCCAGGCCGGGGTCCAGCCACCGACCACGCCCGAGGAACTGGTCACGGCGGCGAAGACCATCAAGGAGAAGACCGGCATCACCGGCTTCGCGGTGCGCCACCGCATCGCCGAGGAGAACCCGTGGTGGATCGACTTCAACAACTGGCCGCAGGGCTTCGGCGGCGGCTGGTCCGACGGTAAGACCCTCACCATCGACCGCCCGGAGAACGTCGCCGCGCTCAAGGCGTACAAGGCCGTCTACGACTCCGGCGCGTTCGCCGTGGGCGACGACGCCTCGACCTTCCGGACTAAGTTCAAGGAGGGCAAGCTGGCCATGCTGATCGACGCGACGGGCGCGCCGACCGCGATGATCAGCGACAAGGTGCCGGGCACCTCCATCATGTCGTCGAAGCTTCCCTTCCCGGGCAAGAACACCAGCCAGGTCGGCATCTACTTCGTCGTCAACAAGAACTCCAAGAACAAGGAGCTGGCCAAGGACTTCCTGCGCTGGCTGGTCCAGCCGGAGCCGCAGCAGAAGCTCTCCGAGGTCATCGGCAACGCCTCGACAGTGGCCGTCGACACGACCGTCCCCGAGGCGTTCGTGAAGGCCAACCCGTGGGTCACCGCCTACCGGGAGAACGCGCCGTACTCACACGACGCCGTGGTGGACGGGTTCGAGGCCAAGACCCCGCAGATCCGCCACATCGTCCTGCAGTGGGTCGAGAAGGTACTGCTGCAGAACGTCCCGCCCGAGGAAGCCCTGGCCAAGGCGGCCCAAGAGGCGAAGGCGGCGGTCGGGAGCTGATCGGTCCCACGCCCGACGCGGTAGGCGCCGTTCCGCGGCGCCTACCGCGAACGACCGGAAGGAGGGGAATGAGCACCCGATCGCGGCTCGCGCCGTATCTGTTCGTCGGTGGCGCGGCAGTCTATCTGCTGGTGTTCACCGCCACCCCGCTGCTGCGCGGGGTACTGCTCAGCTTCACCGACACCAAGCTGCTCAACCCCGACGGCGGTGAGTACGTCGGCCTGGACAACTACCGCGAGCTGCTGGTGGACCAGCGGTTCGCGTCGTCGGTGCTCACCACCGTCCTCTACACCACCTGCACGGTGCTGGGGTCGTTGGTGCTCGGGACGGTGGCGGCGTTCGCCGTCAACAACGGATTCCGCGGCCGGGCGGTGGCGCGGGCCATCCTGACGATGCCCTGGGCGGTGCCGTCGATCGCCGTCGTGCTCGTGTTCACCTGGATCTTCAACGTCGGTGACGGGGTGGCCAATCGGGGCCTCGCCGTGCTCGGCATCGGGGAACAGGGCTGGCTCATCGACCCAGACCTGGGACTGCTGTCGGTGACCGCGGTCAGCGTCTGGAAGGTGTTCCCGTTCATCATGCTGGTCGTGCTGGCCGCCCTGCAGTCGGTGCCCGCCGAGGTGCGGGAGTCGGCCAGAGTGGACGGAGCGGACCGGTTCACCACGGTCAAGGAGATCGTGCTGCCCCACATCGCGCCGACGCTGCGCATCGCGGCGCTGCTGATGACCATCTGGTCACTGCGCCGGTTCGAGATCATTTACCTGCTCACCGGCGGCGGACCGGTCGACGCCACCAACACGCTGGTCATCAATGTCTACCGGGAGGCGTTCGCCAACTCCGACCTGGGCCGGGCAGCGGCGCTGGGCATGCTCGGGCTGTGCCTGTCCCTGCTGGTCACCGTCGTCTACTTCGTCGTCGAGCGGCGCTCGACGCGGCGGGAGGCGCTGTGAAGCGGCTGACCGGGGCGGGGCCGGGCCGGTGGCTCGCGATCCTGGCGCTGATCGTGATCTCCGGCTTCCCGGTCTACTGGATGCTCGACACCGCCCTGGCCACCCGCGAGGAACTGTTCAGCGGGCAGAGCCTGTGGGCGCGGCTGGACCGGCTCCCCGGCATCTTCGACGTCTTCAGCAGCGGGGTGCCGCTGCTGCGCTGGCTCACCAACAGCGCCGTCGTCGCGACGGGCACCACGTTCTTCAGCCTGACGCTGGCGGTGCTGGCCGGCTACGGCCTGTCCCGGTACCGGCGCTTCCACGGCCGTGGAGTGCTCGGCTTCGCGCTCTTCGCCACCCAGATGCTGCCCGAAGCGCTGCTGATCGTGCCGCTCTACACGCTGTTCGTGACGCTGGGGCTGATCAACGGGCTGCTCGGCCTGGTGCTGGCCAACACCGCATTCGCCATGCCGGTCGCCGTATGGATCATCAAGTCGGCCATGGACGGCGTCCCCTACGAGATCGAAGAGGCGGCCCGGGTCGACGGCGCACCCCGGTTCGTCATCTTCTCGCAGGTCACGCTGCCGCTAGTGGTGCCGTCGGTGGCCGCGGCCGCGGTCATCACGTTCTTCGACGGCTGGAACGAGTACCTGTTCGCCTCGACCTTCATCCGCGACACGACGAAGTGGCCGGCGAGCAAGGGCCTGTCGTCGTTCATCGGGGAGTTCATCACCCCGCTGTCGACGGTGTTCTCCGCGGCGCTCGTGTTCACCGTCCCCGCGATCGTCTTCTTCCTGCTGGTCCAACGCCGGATCGTGAGTGGTCTCACCTCCGGCTCGGTGAAGGGGTAGGCATGCCGGCCATCACGTTCCGGGGCATCCAGAAGTCCTACGGCGACACGCCGGTCATCCACGAGTTCTCCACGGACATCCCGGACCGGGAGTTCCTCGTGCTGCTCGGCCCGTCCGGGTGCGGAAAGTCCACCATGCTGCGCATGATCGCCGGGCTCATCGACATCACCGGCGGCGACCTGCTCTTCGACGGCCAACGGGTCAACGACCTGGAACCCAAGCAGCGCAACATCGCGTTCGTCTTCCAGTCCTACGCGCTCTACCCGCACAAGACGGTGCGGGCCAACATCGCCTTCCCGCTGCTGATGAGTCGCTTCCGCTGGTGGCAACACATCCCGATCGTCGGCATGGTGGCGCGCTGGCGCGCGATGCGCGACCCCGCGATCGCCGGAAGGATCGAGCAGATCGCCGCCAGCATGGAGCTCACGCCCTACCTCGACCGTCGGCCGCGCACGTTGTCCGGCGGGCAGCGGCAGCGGGTCGCACTGGCCCGGGCCCTGGTGCGCGAGCCGTCCGTCTACCTGCTGGACGAGCCGCTGTCCAACCTGGACGCCAAGCTGCGGGCGCAGATGCGCACCGAGATCACGGCGCTGCACCGGCGGGTAGGTGCGAGCTTCATCTATGTCACGCATGATCAGGTCGAGGCGATGACCATGGGCACCCGCGTCATCCTGCTCAACGACGGTGTCGTGCAGCAGAGCGGGACCCCGCAGGAGATCTACGACGAGCCGGCGAACACCTTCGTGGCCCGGTTCATCGGTTCGCCGCCCATGAACCTGCTGCCGGTCACGGTCCACGGCGGACAGGCCGCGATCGACGGCGGTGCGACCGTGCCCGCCGCCGGGGTGGCCGACGGTACGGCGCTGCTGGGCGTGCGGGCGGAGAAGGTGCGGATCGCCGCGACGGGCCCCGGCCTGCCGGCCCGGGTGGCGGTGGTGGAACGGCTGGGCGCCGAAACCGTGGTCGGTTTCCGGCTCGGGCTCGCCCCCAACAGCGAGGAGTTCGGCGCGGCCGCCGTGCGGGACCTGCACTACGCGAAGGTACCGGGTGACGCCGGCCTCGCCGTCGACGACGAATGCCGGGTGCTGCTCGACCTGAGCGGTGCCTGCCTGTTTGACAGCAACAGCGGTGCGCGCATCGGCGCGCGGAAGGATGTGCGTGTCGCATGAGGGCGCTGCTCTACGCCGGGCCACTCGAACTCGTCGTCACCGACCTCGACGTGCCGGCTCCGGCCGACGACGAGGTGCTGGTGCGGGTGGCCGCGGTCGGGGTCTGCGGATCCGAGGTGGAGGGCTTCGCCACCCAGAGCCCGTTCCGCAAGCCGCCGCTGGTGATGGGCCACGAGTTTGCCGGGCACCGGGTCGACGACGGCACTCTGGTCACGGTCAATCCGCTGGTGGCATGCGGCCGTTGCGGCAACTGCCGGCGCGGCAAGACGAACATCTGCGACAACCGCAGCATCCTCGGCATCCACCGGGCGGGCGGCTTCGCGGAGTACGTGGCCGTGCCGCGGGCCAACGCGCACCCGCTGCCCGCCGGTGTGTCCGCGCAGCGCGGAGCGTTCGTCGAACCCATGGCCAACGCCGTGCACGCCGCGAACCTGGTCGCCGACCGGCTCGCCCCGGACGCCCGGGTCGGCGTGATCGGCGCCGGCATGCTGGGCATCGCGGTACTGCTGGTGCTCCGCAGCCGCGGCCTGACCGGCATCCACGTCGCCGACCTGGCCGAACCGCGGCTGGCGACCGCGGTCAAGGCGGGCGCCGGGCGCACCGGGCAGCGGCTGACCGGCACCTTCGACGTCATCCTGGACACCGTGGGCACGGCCGGGACCCGGGCCGACTCCGTCGCCCTGCTGCATCCGGGCGGTGTCACGGTCTGGCTCGGCCTGCATGCCGCCGAGTCCGATGTGGACTGCAGAGCGATGATCCGAGGCGAGAAGGCGGTCCTGGGCAGCTTCTGCTACACCGCCGCGGAGTTCGCGGCGGCCGTGCCGCTTGCCGCCGACGTCGACGAGGACTGGCTGGAACTGCGGGACCTCGCCGACGGCGTCGAGGTGTTCGCGACGCTGATGCGAGGCCCGTCGGCGCACATCAAAACGATGCTTGTGCCATGAGCGGCCGTACGGTGGTGGTATCGGGTGGCGGTACCGGCATCGGCCGGGCGGTCGCCGCGACGTTCGCCGAGGGCGGCGATCGGGTGGTGCTGGTGGGCCGGCGCGAGCCGGCGCTCCGCGCCGCGGCGGAGACGCTGGGCCCTGCGGCGACCTGGGTCGCCGCCGACCTGAGCACGGCGGACGGTGCCGCGCGGGTGGCCCGCGCGGTGGACCGGGTGCACGTGATCGTGGCCGGCGCCGGGGGCACCAGCGCGGCGGTACCGTCCGAACTGGACGCGATCGCCCGGGAGTGGCGGGCCGACTTCGACCAGAATGTGCTGACCGCGGTGCTGCTGGTGGCCGCGCTGCGGCCGAAGCTGGCCGAGCAGGGCCGGGTGATCGGCATAGGCTCGATCGGCGCCCAGCTGGGCAGCGGCTACAGCGGCTCGTACGGTGCGGCGAAGGCGGCGCTGCACGCGTGGATCTTCTGGCTCGCTGCGGAGCTGGGGCCCGCTGGGGCCACCGCCAACCTGGTGTTGCCCGGGTATGTGCCGGACACCGAGTTCTTCGGCGACCGGATGAACCCGCAATTCCACCGGGCCAGGGTCGAGCGCACCCTGGTCGGGCGCGCCGGCACGCCCGCGGACGTGGCGTCCACCGTGCATTTCCTCGCCTCGCCCGAGGCCTCGTTCATCACCGGGCAACTGGTGGGCGTCAACGGAGGAACCGTATTGGGACGATGAGCGGTGCTATCGCAGGGCGAACGCTGGTGCGGGCGTGGCGTGCATCCGCCGGTCGACGACCAGGACCAGCGCCGCCGCGGCGGTCGCGGCGGCGCTGAGGACCAGCCAGAACGGTACGGCGCTGCCGACCAGGTATACGGCGACCGGCGGACCGATGGTGTTGCCCACCTGGAACGTGGCCCAGGCCGCGCCGCTGGAACGACCCAGGGTGCCGGCCGGCGCCAGTTTCTCCACCAGCGTGTAGAACGCGGGGCTGTACGCGCACTCGCCGAGCGCGAACGTGACCGTCATGACGACGAGCAGCGCCACCCGTGGCCCGCCGGTCAATGCGCCCGCGGCGTAACCCAGCAGCCAGGCCCCTGCCCATGCCAGCCCCATGGTGATCAGGGCGCGCGTCTTGTGCACCCGTTCCACCCAGCGGGACACGGGCAGCTGCCCGGCGAGCACGACGAGCGTAGCGATGGTGTAGAGCCCGCCGACGAGGGTGGTGGAGCCGGCGAGTTCGCCGCGGATGGCCAGCGGCACGCCGCTTTCCATCTGTGCGAGGCCGAACGTGACGAGCAGCAGTTGCGCGAGCAGCAGCAGCGCGAAGTTGAGCCCGGGCCGGAACCGGACGGGTCGCGCCCCTTCCCGCACCGGCCGGTCGGTGTCGGCAGGCAGTCGCACGAGAGCGGCGATGAGCACGGCGTACAGGGCACAGCTGACGCCGTCGGCCGCGAACAGCCACCGGTATCTGGCGTCGGTCGCCGGGTCGAGCACGAGGCCGCCGAGTCCGGCGCCCAGGCCCAGCCCGACGTTGAGCAGGAGGTACCGCAGCGACATCGTGCGGACCTTGATCTCGTCGGTCGGGCTGAGCCGGGCGATGATCGGGATCACCGCGGGGAGGAACAGCCCGGTGCCGACGCCGATGACGAGCAGCGCCAGCAGTTCGGCGCCGTACCCGGACCCGGCGGCCAGCGCCAGCCACCCTATGGCCTGTACCAGCAGCGCGCCGATCGCCACCGCGCGAGGCGAGTGCCGGTCGACCAGCGAGCCACCGTAGACCGACATCGGCACCGCGGCGCCGGCCAGGACAAGCAGCAGCACCGCCGTCGCGCCGGCGGACAGGCCGCGGAACTGGTGCAGATATATGGCCAGGAACGGATAGCACAGCCCGGTGCCGACGGCGGACAGGCCGTATCCGGCGACGAACCACCACGCCGGACCGGTCAGCCGGCGTTCCGGTCGCCTGGCCCGGCGAATGCGCATCAATCCCTCCCTGCCAGGAAACCGGCGCCCGCGAGGGCCGCGTCGAGCCGGGTGGCGGGCGCCCGGGTCAGGCCTCGAACCAGATCCGCAGCTGCTTCGCGGCCTGGGCGAGGGCGACCTTGCCCGCGTCCAGGGTGCCCGACATGGCGAAGAACCCGTGGATCATGCCCTCGTAGCGGGTCACGGCGACGGGGACGCCGTCGTGGGCGAGCCGGGCCGCGTAGCGTTCGCCCTGGTCGCGCAGCGGGTCGTATTCGGCGGTGATGACCAGCGCCGGCGGCAGCCCCACCAGGGTCTCCGCCTGCAGCGGCGAGGCGAGCGGGTTGTAGGCGTCGTCGGGGTCGGTGAGGTAATGCGAGCGGTACCACTCGACCGAGTGATGGTTGAACAGGTAGGGGTCGTCGATGGTGCGCATCGACTCGTCGTCGGCGACCTGGTCGGTGTTGGGGTAGACGAGCAGCTGGCCGGCCAGGCGCGGGCCGCCGGCCTCCTGCGCCATCAGGGTCAGGCCGGCCGCCAGGTTGCCGCCGGCGCTGTCGCCGCCGACCGCGATCCGCTCCGGGTCGGCGCCCAGCGCCTCCGCGTTGTCGACGACCCACTCGGTGGCCGCCCAGCAGTCCTCGATCGCGGCCGGGAACGGGTGCTCGGGCGCGAGCCGGTAGCCGGGCACGGCCACGATGCAGCCGGCCGCGTTGGCGAGGCTGCGGGCGACGCCGTCGGCGGTGTCGACGGTGCCGAGCACCCAGCCGCCGCCGAAGAAATACATGAGCACCGGCAGTTTCTGCTCGGCGCTGGGCCGGTAGACGCGCAGCAGCAGCTTGCCGTCCGGGCCGGGCAGCCAGTGGTCGACGACCTCGTGCACCTTCTCGGGGCTGCCGCCGGCGGCCCGGATCGAGGCGAGGTCGGCCGCGCGGGCCGCATCGAGGCTCATCGTGTACAGCGGGGCGACCTGGTCGCGCTCCTTGCGGTCGCGCATCGCCTGCACCTGCGGGTCGAGCGGCATGGATCGCACCCCCTGTCGACGGAGTCTACAGCTCGGCGGCCAGCCGCTGGATCACGGCCGTAGCGGCGATCCTATGGCTGTGCGCGTTTCCGTGCAGCCCATCCTCACCCGTGAGGGCCTCCCCGTCGCCGATGGCGGGGTGGTCGGACAGGTCGACGTGGACGGTGCCCAGCGCCGCGGCGAGCGCGTTGGTGCGCCGCGCGAGCAGCGCCATCCGCCGCGCGAAGCCCGGCCCCAGCCAGGCGGGCAGCCGCGGGTACTCGCGCATCACAAACACCGACACCGTGATCACGCGTGCCCCGGCCTCCTGCAGCGGCCGGACGATCCCGGCCAGTTCGGCGTCGACGGCGTCGGCGCGGGCCTCATAGCCGGGCCGCATCGCGTCGTTGGCGCCGCAGACCACGAGCGCGAGGTCGGGCGCGAACGCGAGCGCCGGTGAAAGTTGCATCGCGCGGACCTCGGCGGCGCGCAGGTTGCGCCGGCCCAGATTGAGAAACGCCAGGCCCGGCCCCGCGCCGATCGACCCGGACCAGGCGGCGGCGAGCTCGTCGCGCACCAGCTCGGCGAAGCCGCCCGGCTGCTGCACGACGCTGTCACCGAGCACGGCGTAGCGGCGCCACGGATGGCCGGCGAGCGGACCGTCCACGGAGCCACCGACAGGGGAGCGAAGCGCATACTCCGGTGCCATGTAGGCCTTTCGGCTCATGCGGGAAGCGGGCGGGTACCGATAGGCTAACGCCTATGGTGGTCCGGCGGTGACAGAACTGGAGACCGGGCCGATCCTTCTCACCGCATCGGATTTCAGCCGCCGTGCGCAAGGGCTTGTCGAGCCGGGCGTGTGGGACTTCATCGAGGGTGGCGCCGAGGACGAGCGCACCCTCGCGGCCAACCTTCGCGCCTTCGACCGGGTCCGGCTGCGCCCGCGCATGCTCGCTGGCGTCTCGGATGTCGACACCACCGTCTCACTGTTCGGCACGCGCTACGCCACGCCGATCGGGATCGCGCCGACCGCGTACCAGCGGCTCATCGACGCCGAGGGCGAGGTCGCCACGGCCCGGGGCGCGGGCGCGGCCGGCGCGCTGTTTGTTGTGGCCATGTTCGCCAGCCGCACGATCGAGGACATCGCCGAGGCGTCCTCGACCGGGCCGTGGCTGCAGCTGTACTGGCTACGGCGCCGCGACGTGATGCGGTCCATGGCGCAGCGCGCCGAGCAGGCGGGCTACGGCGCCATCATGCTCACCGTCGACGTGCCGCGGATGGGTCGGCGCTGGCGCGACATGCGAAACGGCTTCGCGATCGGCGGCGGCGTGGCGGCGGTCAACATCGACCCGGCCGTGATGGCCTCGGCGCACGAGCGCGACGCCGGGCACTCCGCGATCGCCCGGCACACCAGCGACTCCTTCGACCCCTCGCTGTCCTGGGGCGACCTCGCCTGGCTGCGCGGCTGCACCCGGCTGCCGCTGGTACTCAAGGGCATCCTGACCGCCGAGGACGCGGCCCTGGCGGTCGAGCACGGCGCCGACGCGATCGTGGTGTCCAACCACGGCGGGCGCCAGCTCGACGGCGCGGTGGCGAGCCTCGATGCCCTGGCGGAGGTCGTCGACGCGGTCGGCGGCGCGTGCCCGGTGCTGTTCGACGGCGGGGTGCGCCGCGGCGCCGACGCCCTCGCCGCGCTCGCCCTCGGCGCGCACATGGTGCTGCTCGGCCGCCCGCCGCTGTGGGGGCTGGCCGCCGGGGGCGCGGACGGCGTGGCGGGTGTGCTGCGCACCGCGACGCAGGAGCTGGCCCACGCGATGGCGCTGGCCGGGCGGCCGGCGCTGGCCTCGCTGGACCGCACCGTGCTTCGGATGACGTCGTTGACGGGAGGCGATGCCTGAATGGTGGCGTTGTCGCGCGAGGAACTGCACGTGTCGGTCATCGACCCCGTGTCGGCGTCGATGAACTTCCTCAACGAGATCGCCGGCCGGTTCCCCGCCGCGATCTCGCTGGCCGCCGGGCGCCCGTTCGACGAGTTCCACTCGGTCAGCGACATCGACAAGCACATCCAGGCCTACCTCACGCACCTGCGCGAGCGCGGGCTGAGCCAGGCCCAGAGCCGGCAGCTGCTGACCCAGTACGGCCGGACCAACGGCCACGTCGGCGACCTCATCGCCCGGATGCTCGACGTCGACGAGAACATCCAGGTCCCCGCGGCCGCGGTGATGGTGACGACCGGCTGCCAGGAGGCGATGGTCATCGCGCTGCGCGGCCTGTGCGCCGGCCCCGACGACGTGGTCCTCGCCGCCGAGCCGTGCTATGTCGGGCTCACCGGCGCCGCGCGCATCCTCGGCGTCGAGGTCGTCGGCGTGCCCGAGTCCGCCGACGGGCTGCGACCCGAGACCGTGCGCGAGGTCGCCGCCGCCACCCGGGCGCGCGGCAAGCGGCCCCGCGCGCTGTACCTTGTGCCGAACTTCGCCAACCCGTCCGGGGTGTCGCTGCCGGTCCCGGTGCGCCGGGCGCTGCTGGCCGCGGCCGCCGACGAGGACCTGCTGATCCTCGAGGACGACCCCTACGGCCTGTTCGGCCTCGACGACGAGCCCCGCCCCACGCTCAAGTCGCTCGACGCCGACCAGCGGGTCATCTACCTCGGCTCGTTCGCCAAGTCGTACTTCCCCGGCGCCCGCGTCGGCTACCTCGTCGCCGACCAGCCCGTCGTCGACGCCGCCGGCCGGCACACCCTCCTCGCCGAGGAGCTGTCCACGGTCAAGAGCATGCTGACCGTCAACACCTCGGCACTGTCCCAGGCCGTCGTCGGCGGCATGCTCATCGACTGCGGGTTCAGCCTGCGCACCGCCAACCAGGCGAAGATCGCCTTCTACCGGCGCAATCTCGCCACGCTGCTGGCCGCGCTGCGGCGGCACTTCGACGGCACCCCGGTGCGCTGGAACCGCCCCACCGGCGGCTTCTTCGTCGTCGTCGACGTGCCGGTGGACGCGAGCGAGGAGCTGCTGGAGGTCTCCGCCCGCGAGCACGGCGTGCTGTGGACGCCGATGCGCTTCTTCTACGTCGGCGGCGGCGGGACGCACGCGATCCGGCTGTCATGCAGCGCCCTGGAGCCGGAGCAGATCGACGAGGGCGTGCGCCGCCTGGCCGGCCTGCTGTCGCGGTGACCACGGTCGACATCTGGCACGTCGACACCCGCGAGGTCGACACCGGCGGGCTGCCCGGCGGGGCGAACCGCGCCCAGGTCGCCGCGCGCGCGGTCCTGCGCCGCATCGTCACGCAGCGCCTGGGCGGCCGCGAGGGACGCTGGGTCCGCGGTCCGAACGGCAAGCCGGCCGTAGACGGAGAGCGCCTGCAGTTCAACCTCTCCCACGCCGGCGACCTCGCGCTGATCGCGGTCACGGACGAGCGGCCCGTCGGCGTCGACCTGCAGGACCTGGTGCCCGGGCTGAACTTCGCGGCCATGGCCCGCCGCTTCTTCCCGCCGGCCGAGGCGGACCTGGTGGCGCGGTGGGGCGCGGGGGAGTTCGCACGGCTGTGGGCCCGCAAGGAGGCCGTGGTGAAGGCGGCCGGCGACCGGCTCACCCGCGGCCTGGCCCTGCCGGTGGCCGGCGACCCGCCGCCGCCCGTCGAGCACGACGGCGTCGTCTACGCCGTGGCCGATCTCGCCGCGCCGGACGGCTTCCGGGCCGCGGTCGCCCTCGCCGGCCCAGGGCCGTTCGTCACCCGAACGAACTGATGCACAGGTACCGCAGCGCCGGGTCGTAGTCGGCGAGCACCACGGGCCCCTCGACGGACGCCAGCGCCTCCCAGACGCCGGTCATCGGCTGCGCGGGGTCGGCGAGCACGATCGTGTCGGCCTTCGCGTCGAGATCGGCCAGATGGCCGCCGAGCACCAGCGTCGCCGGGCCGACGTCGCCCAGCAGCCCGGCGACGTCCTCCGGCGCGACGCCGGGAAGGATCCGCGGCACGGCGGCCTCCAGTGTGGACGGTCCGAGGTGGACGGCGACGGCGCAGTGCGCGGCCGGCACTTCCACCGGCACGCCCGGGTCGTACGGCAGCGACGCCTGCTCCGCGACGATCAGCAGCCCGCGCGGGTACGTGCCGGACCGGGCGTAGTCGTGCAGCAGCCGCAGCGCCGTGTGCGCGCCGGCGCGGCCCTGGTCCGACACCGCGAACGCCATCGGGCTGCCCGGGCAGAGGTGGCTGAGGTACGTCGCCGTCGCCCGCCCGGGCGCGATGTCGGGGATGTCGTAGGCGAGGACCAGCGCGTCCACCGGCTCGTCCGGCAGCAGCGCGGCCGCCATCTCGCCGTACGACTGCCCGTCGCCCGTCCCGCCGGCGGGACCCAGGCCGTACGGCTCCAGCAGGTCGGTCAGGTAGGTCGCCAGCAGCGCGGTGTGCGCGGCGTCGGCGGCCTGCTCGGCCGGCCCCTCGAACCGCCGCGCCACCGCCCGGCGCAGACCCCATGACACCCCTGGCACCGTCACTCCTCCGGCAGCAGGTTGCCGGCGACGTAGCTGGCGAGGGTGCCGACCGTCTCGAAGTCGTCGCGGCCCAGGTCCTCGACGCTGATCTCCCGCTCCAGGCGGTCCTCCAGCTCCAGCACCAGTTCCAGGCCGGTGGTCGAGCTCATCCCGAGGTCGTCCATCAGCGTCGTGCTCTCGGACGCGTCGGGCACCTCCCGCTTGAGCACGCGGGGAAGCAGGGCGCAGATCGTCTCCACGACGTGCTCGCGCAGCGCCGGGTCGATGGTCGCGATGTCGGACACGGTAGATCCTCCGGATTTCAGTGCTGAATCAGTGCTCGAAGACCATGGCGGAGAACGTGGCGCCGCGCCCGGCCCCGGCGGCGGCGATGACGTAGCGGTCCCCGGGCCGCAGCAGCCCGCGCTCGGTCGCGGTCCGGTGGTTGATGAACGCGTCGGCGCAGAACACGTGGCCGTAGTCGGCGACGTGGTCGAGCAGCACCCGCTCGAGCGGGAAGCCGATCCGCTTGCAGGTGCGCTGCCACGCGATGGCGTTGACGTTGTGCGGCAGGATCACCGCGACGTCCTCCAGCGCGATCCCGGCCTCGGCGACCGCGGCGGTGACCGCCTCGCCGAGCGCGTCGTGGTAGATGCGCTGGAACTCCACGGCCACCTCGTCATGCCCGCCGTCGAACTCCCCGCGCAGCCGGGCGACGAAGGACAACAGCCGGTCCCGCTCACCGGAGGCGGAGACCAGGCACGCCGCCGCGCCCTCGCCGAACATCGAGGTCTCGACCACCAGCCTGGCCTCGTTGGTGAACGCCTTCTCCCCGGCCAGCACGATGGCGAGGGCGTCGTCGCCATCGCCGGCGAGCAGGCGCCCGGCTAGGTCGACGGCGAGCAGGCCCGAGGCGCACGCCTGCTGCCCGACCGAGAACGCTTGGGCGTGCCCGAGCCCGGCCTCGGCGAGCACCTCGTGCAGCGGGTTGCGGGGGTACGGCACGACGACCGGGAACGATCGGGCGTAGAGCACGTAGCGGACCCGCGCCGACTGCTCCGGCGTCAACGCCAGGTCCGCGAGGGCCAGGCGCAGCAGGCCCTCGAGGGGCTCGGTTGAGCGCGATCCCGTGCCGAGCTTGTGATAGCGGCGGAACACGCGGATCTGCATCGGGGTGAGGTCGAACGCGTCGGCAAACGACTCGATCGGGACCCGGTCGGCGGGCACGAACGTGCCCACCAAGGCCAACGCGGTCATGCCGGAACCTCCGCTTCGCTCCGGCTGCGGCATGACTGGGACCTGAGCCCATGATGGCCGGCCCCTCCGCTTCGCTCCGGGCCGGTCATTGGTCCTCGCTCTCCAGAAGCCGGATCGCCTCTTGTACCGCGCGTGCCTCCACCGAGCGCACCAGCGCCTCGGCGCGCGCCGGGGCGAGCCGGCCCGCGTCGGTGAAGACGGTCAGCAGAAACCCCTCAGGCACGTCGTCCACGTCGACGCTGAGCGGGTCGAACGGGTCGTCCTGCGCCACCGTCCAGCGGAAGGCTCCCGGCGGCGCGGCGCGCAGCTCGCCGGGCGTGGGCATCGGCCCGGCGAAGCCCTGCCGGGTGCCGACGCGGCGGTCGTTGAACCACACGCCCGCCTCCGGATCCGCACCCGTGCGCGCGAAGAGCCCGGCCACCGCGTCCGGGTCGAGGTACGCGTACTTGTAGGCGGCCATCGCGCCCGCGCCGACCCGCCGCAGCGCCTCGGCGAACGGTTCCCCGGCCACGTCCACCGCGCAGATCCCGCGCTGGGCGACCATGGCCACCACCGTGGCGAACCCGCGCCGGAACCGGTTGCTCACCATCGGCCGCAGCACCGCCGGCCCGCCGCCGGCCGTGGCCGCCTGGGCGAGCAGCGTCATGAGCACCTGCGAGGAGTCCGCGTCGGCGCGCTCGGACAGCACGTGCAGGGCCGGGGGCAGTGCCCGGGACACCAGCTCGCCCCGGTAGAAGCGCGGACCGTCCACATCGGACATCCGAAGGGCTGCCGGCACCCGGTGCACGGTCCGCTCCCAGTGCCGCAGCGCGGACGCGCTCTGCCGCAGCCCGGCCGGGCCGCCCTGCCAGCGGGCCTGCTCCAGCGGCGGCGTGCCGGTGTCCGGCGCCGTGATCGGGTCGATGGCGCACCGGTCGGCGACCTCGGCCAGGAAGATCCGCCCGCCGAGGCCGTCGGTGACCAGGTGGGTCATCACCGTGGACAGGTGCGTCGGTGCGCCCCGGTGCCGGACCACGCCCATGCGCACCGGCCACTCCTCGACGAAGTCGTACGCGCGGGCGCGGTCGCGTGCGTCGAGCGCGACGACGAACGCCTCGGGGTCGGCGTCGTCCGGGCAGTCGTACACGTCCAGGCCGATCGTGCCGCGGTCGGCGACGTTCTGCAGCGGCCGGCCGTCGGCGGCGAAGCGCAGCCGGGTGCGCATCGGCTGGTACCGCGTCATGATCCAGCGCAGCTCGTCGGCCACGTCGTCGAGGGTGGTGCCCGGGGCCAGCCGCGACCAGCCGCCGATGGGCAGCCAGGAGCGCTGCCGCAGCATCGTCAGCCAGATCTCGCGCTGGCCCCAGGAGAGCTCCCCGAGACCCGCACCCTCGCCGGCGAAGCGCACCGGGATGCGCGTGGCCGGCCGGAGCTCGTGGGGCGGCGCCTGCAGGCTAGGCATTCGCCATCTCGGCGAGGTGCCGCTGGCGCATGAGGAACTTGCGCACCTTGCCGGTCGGGCCGACCACGATGTCGTCGTCGGGGAAGACGACGACCCGCCGCAGCGTCGCACCGGCGGCCGGGGTGAGCGCGCCGCGGACCTCCTCGGTGTGGTCGGCCGACGGGTCGGCGCCCGCGTGCAGGGACAGCAGGACGTCGGTGACGACCTTGCCCTCGGCGGTGCGCACCGACACGACGGTGCAGTCGCGCACGTCGGGTACCGCCCGCAGGATCCGCTCCTCCGACATGGCGGTGTAGAGCCACTCGCCGCCGCCGAGGTCGACGGAGTCCACGGCCCGGTCGACGTGGTAGTAGTAGCCCTCCTCGTCGCGGTACATGAGGTCGCCGGTGAGGTAGTAGCCGGCGAGCCGGTTGCGGTAGGTGTTGACGTGGTCGTTCCAGTAGCCGGGGGCGAGCGTCGGCGACTTGAGGCCGAAGTGCCCGACGGCGCCGACCGGCACCTGCTCGCCGGTTTCGGTGTCCAGCAGCGCGACGTCGGCGAAGACGTGCGGGAGGCCGACGCAGCGGCCGTAGCGCTCGGTGTCGTTGCGGTGCGTGATGTGGAAGGCGGAGTGGCCCATCTCGGTGGAGCCGAGCCCGTCGACGAAGCTGGAGCCCTTGACCCGGGTGACGCCCTCGCGGGTGACCACGTTGCGGCTGCCCACGTTCACCAGGTGCCGGATGTGCGGCTCGTGCGCGCAGTCGCCGGTGTTGAACCACAGCGACACCGAGTCCAGCTCGTGCGCGTCGAGGTCGAAGCGGGCCAGCTCCGCCCAGGTGACCGCGAAGCCGAACACGCCGGTGGGCTTCCACCGCTCGATCGCGTCCAGCACCGCCGCGCCGTCGTCCTGCCGGGACAGGAACAGCAACTCCGAGCGGTTGCTCAGGGCGTGGTTGATGGTCATGATGCCGGCCGCGTGCGGCGCGGGCAGCGCGCTGAGGATGCGCTCGGTGCCCTGCGCGCGGGGGCCGCTGAGCCGGATCCGCCGGGTGGCGTGGAACAGGCTGGCGTGCGAGTGCACGACCGCGGTCGGCATGCGGGTGGTGCCGGAGGAGTGGGTGATGGCGATCGGGTCGTCGGGGTGGTGCCGGAACGCGACCGGGGCCGCGGCCGGGTCGGCGGAGCCGGTCTCGGCCACGTCGTGCACGGCGATGCCGCCGAGGTCCTGCCCGGCCAGCCGGTCGCGATGCGCGGCGTCGGTGAGCAGGGCAACCCCGCGCAGCTTGCGGATGTACTCGGCGGCGATCTCGCCCGGGATGTTCGGGTTCATCAGCGCCGGGATGGCGCCGAGCCAGGTCAGGCCCATCCAGTTGAGGAAGCAGTCCGCGGCGTTGGTGACGTAGACGGCCACCGGGTCGCGGCGGCGGATGCCGGCGGCGTGCAGCCACGCGGCCCGCGCGGCGGCCCGGGTGTACAGCTCGCCGAGCGTCAGGCCCTGCCATGCCGGGATGCCGTCGACCGGGGTGTCGAACGTCATGCCGGGGCCGTCCAGCGGGGCGCCGTGCTCGATCAGCTTGTGCAGCACGTTCCCGGCACCGACGCTCGGGTCGCCGGCCAGCGCCGCCCGGATGTTCGTGGACGCCATGGTCTTTCTCCTCATTTCGCCGACATGAAGGGCTTCAGGACGATCTCGGTGCCGTCGGCGTGCAGGCCGACCGGCAGGTCGGGAAACTCGTAGCGCTGCGCGGGCCGGCCGGGCACCAACGCCCAGGCCTCGCCGGTGCCGGAGCCCGTGACGACCGTCTCGACGGCGGCGGCGACCTCGTCCGGGCTTAGCAACGGCATCTTCTGCTTGCGCAGCAGGCGGGCGGTGATGCCGAGGAACGGGGTGTCGGTGAAGCCGGGGCAGACGGCGTTGATGCGCACGCCGCGCGGGGCCAGCGGCGTCGACATCGCCCGCACGTAGGCCACGGCGGCGGCCTTGGTCAGCGCGTACACCGGATTGGCCTGCTCCGGCCCGAGCGCGGCGAGCGAGGCGACCACGACGACCTGCCCGCCGGCCGGCAGGGCCGGCAGCGCGGCGTCGACGCCGAACACCACCCCGTCGAGGTTCACCCCGAGGGCGCGGCGGTACCGGGCCGGGTCGATGCCGGGGTCGGGCGGCACGTCGGACTGGATGCCGGCGGCGAGCACGACGACGTCCAGCGACCCGTGCGCGGCGACCGCGTGCGCCACCATGGCGGCGTTGTCCGCCGGGTCGGCGACGTCGGTGCGCACCGCGGTGCCGCCGACCTCCTTCGCGACCCGCTCGGCGGCGTCGAGGTCGAGGTCGGCGACGACGACGGCGTGCCCGAGCGCGGCGAGCCGCGCGCAGATCGCGGCGCCGATCCCGCCGCCGCCCCCGGTGACCAGTGCGACGCTCATTCAGCCCTCCTGGCCCAACTTGGCGACGTCCTCGATGGCGGCGCGGATCTGGGCGCGGCTGGGCTGCAGCGCCAGGTCCAGCTCGCGAGCGAAGGGCAGCACCGCGGCGTCCGGGCGGGTGACCCGCCGCGGCGGCGCGACCAGCCGCATGCCCTCCGCGGCGGAGGCGAGGATCTCCCCGGCGATGCCGCAGGAGCGATTCGAGTCGTCGACGACGACGAGCCGGCCGGTGCGCTCCAGCGACGCGGCCAGCCCGGCCCAGTCGAACGGGTGCAGGGTCCGCGGGTCGAAGACCTCCACGGAGACGGTGCCGGCGAGCTCCTCGGCGACGGCGAGCGCGTCGTGGACGAGGTGGCCGACCGCGACCACGGTCACGTCGTCGCCGTGGCGGTGCACCCGGCCGACGCCGAGCGGGATCGGGGCGAGCGCGGCCAGGTCGACGTCGGCGCGCACCCCGACCGCGCCGGCCGGGGCGAACACCACGACCGGGTCGTCGTCGCGGATCGCGGAGACCAGCAGCCCGTAGGCGTCGGCGGGGGTGGACGGCACGACGGTCTTCACGCCGACGTGGGCGAAGAGGCTGTACGGGTGGTCGGAGTGCTGCCCGGCCCAGCCGCCCCGGGAGCCGGAGCTGGGCAGCAGGTAGGTGACCGGCACGGCGGCCTGCCCGCCGGTCATCAGCGAGAACTTGTGCGCCTGGTTGGCGATCTGCTCGAAGGCCAGGAACAGCAGCGCCGGGATCTGGAACTCGATCAGGGGCCGTTGCCCGCACAGCGCCGCGCCGGTGGCGAAGCTCGTGAACGCCTGCTCCGAGATCGGCATGTCCACGACCCGTTCGGGGCCGAACTTCTTGTGCAGGCCGGTGGTCACGTTGCTCACCGCGACGCGCACGTCCTCGCCGAACACGCACACCGCCGGGTCGCGCTCCATCTCCGCGGCGATGGCCCGGTTGAGCGCCTTGAGGTACGACAGGATCGGCATCTCACGTCCCCGCCCTGGCCCGCAGGCCGTCCGCGTACAGGTGTTCCAGCGCACCGGCCGGGTCCGGGTGCGGGCTCTGCCGGGCGAAGTCGACCGCCTGGTCCAGCGTGGACTCGACCTCGGCGTCGATGCGGGCCCGCTCGTCCGGTGCGACCCGCGCGCCCTGGATCTCCACCGGGTCCCGGGCCGTGCCGGCCGCCACCTCCTCGTCGGTGCGGTAGCGCGGCCGGGCTGCGTGCTCCCAGGTGTGGTGGGCGTCGAAGCGGTACGCGACGCACTCCACCAGCGACGGCCCACCGCCGGACCGGGCGCGCTCGACGGCCGTCGCAGCCTCGTGCAGTACCGCCTCCGGGTCCGAACCGTCTACGGTGGACGCCGGAATGCCGAACGCGTGCGCGCGTCCGGCGATGCTGCCGGCGACCGCCTCCGACACCCGGGTGGTCGTGGCGAACCCGTTGTTCTCGCACACGAACACGACCGGGAGCCGCCACAGCGCCGCCAGGTTGAAGGTCTCCAGCACCACGCCCTGGCTGACCGCTCCGTCGCCGAAGTAGGTGACGGCGACGCGGTCCAGCCCGGCCCGGCGCGCGGCCCACGCGGCGCCCGTGGCGATCGGCACGGCGGCGCCGACGATCGCGTTGGCGCCGAGGATGCCCAGCGAGAAGTCCGCGGCGTGCATCGAGCCGCCGCGGCCGCGGTTGAGCCCGGTCGCCCGGCCGGCCAGCTCGGCCATCGCGCGCGCCGGGTCCGCGCCCTTGGCCAGCACGTGGCCGTGGCCGCGGTGGGTGCTGGTGATGACGTCGCCGGGCCGCAGCGCGGCGCAGGTGCCGGCCGCGATGGCCTCCTGCCCGAGGTACGGATGGATGCCGCCGACGATCGTGCCGTCGCGGACGAGCTCGATGGCCCGCTCCTCGAAGCGGCGGATCAGGCGGACCGTCCGGTACAGCCCGGCGGCATCCACCCGTACCTGCGTCACGTCACGTCCCCCTTACGCCGCAACGGCTTCGGCGCCGGCGCGGGCCTCGATCTCGGCGAGGATGCCGCTCCACAGCCGCGCCCGCGCGGCGAGCGCGAGGTTGATCGTGTCGGCGCAGTCGTTCCACTTGTCCTCGTCGTTGCCGCACAGGTCGGTGACCATCTGCATGGCCATCGGCGTGTGCTCCTCGCCGTCGACCTCGATGTGCCGGGCCAGGTAGTCCACGAACGTGTCGAGCTGCCCATCCTGCTCGTTGACCTTGATGACCTGCTGGAACATGTCCGGGATCAGGTCCTCGCGGCCGAAGGCGAACGCCGCGGCCTGGCAGTGGATCGGCGCGGTGTCGATGAGGTGCCAGGTCAGCCCGACGAACTCGGCCGCCGCGGCCGGCACGCCGGCCTGCTCCATCGCCGCCGGCACCGGAGTCTTGGCGCGCAGCAGGTCGATGAAGTTGTCGATGACGGTGCGGTCGGCGCCGGCCTCGGTCATGCCCTGCAGGTAGAGCTCGAAGTGGCTGATGAAGCCGCCGCGCAGCTCGTCGCTCTCCTCGACCAGCACGATGTCGTTGATGAGCCGGCGGCTGCCGGTCGGGCCGGTCGGGATCCAGGGCACCTCGACGCAGGTGAGGTTGCGCTGTAACGACTTCAGCAGCGACATGAAGTCCCACACCGCGAAGACGTGGTGCTCCAGGAAGGTCCGGATGGCCGGCAGGCCGTCCAGGCGGGCGTAGATGGGGTGGGTGATGACCTCGGTGCGGGCGTCGGCGATCAGCGCCTCCAACCGGTCGATGCCCGGGTGCCGCTGACCCCAGTCATAGCGGGACATGTGAACTCCTTCAGTGCTCGGCGTTCCGCCACAACACGGGGCAGAACTCGGGGTCTGCGTAGTCCGGCCGGCCGTCGGCGGTACGGCGCACGAGCACGTCGTGGTTGTAGGTCACGACGTCTCCGGTGGACAGGTGGAAGGGGCGGTACTCGTTCGTGCCCGGCTGGAGGTGGAACGAGATCGCCCGGCGCGGGCGCGCGCTGACGTTGGCGCCGCTGCCGTGGTACGTGCGGCAGTGGTGGAAGCTCATGTGCCCCTTGGGGATGAGCATCGGGATCTTGCGGACCTCGGCCTGGTTGTGCGCCGCGTTGTGCTCGAGCATGCGCTCGAGGTCCTCCCGGCCGCGCTCGGCGAAGTGCCGCGTGGTCGTGTCGTCGGCGCCGATCTCGGACCAGCGGTGGCTGCCGTCGACCATCGTGATGGTGCCCATCTCGACGTCGCAGTCGTGGAACGGGATGAACGCGGTGAGCATGTCGTCGGACGTGCACGTCTGCCAGTAGTGGCGGTCGAAGTGCCAGGGCACGAGGTTGGAGGGCTCGCCGGCGATCGGCGGCTTGTAGATGAGCGTCGACTGGAAGATGCGGATCTCCGCGGCCTGCGCCAGCCGGGCCGCGACCGCGCCGATGATCGGCTTGCGCAGGATGCGCGCGATGTCGTCGCTCTCGTAGTGGATGTAGTCGTTGTGCCGCTGCACCGGCCCGTGCTCCGGCTGCCAGTAGGCCAGCCGGGGCGGGCGCGCGGGTAAGGTCCGCGAGCGCGCGCCGGCGTAGAAGCGCTCGCTGGCCGCGGTCAGCTCGTCGACTTCCTCGTCGGTGAAGAGCTTGCGGGTGAGGTACCACCCGCTGCGCGCGTACGCCTCGACCTCCTCGTCGGTGGGCAGCAACGCCAGCTCCTGCTCCGACAGCGCGAAGTCCTGGGTCACCGGGATGGTCACAGTGCGGTCCCTTCAGAAAGAGTGATGTCGCGCACCGCCGCCAGCTCTCGCTCTTTCGCCGCGTACAGCGCGGGGATGTTGCTCGTGCCGAACGTCCGCGCGCCGTGGCGGTCGATGAGTTCGTTGAAGTACGTGCGCCGAATGTGTGTCGACTTCGCGAAGATCTGGTACATCTGGCCCCAGTGGTCGCGGTCGACGAGGATGCCGAGCGGCCGCAGGTCGTCGACGGGCACGTCCACCTCGCCGAGGCGGGCCGAGAGCATGTCGTAGTAGCTGCCCGGGGTCTGCGCGAACTCCACGCCCCGGGCGCCGAGGGCCCGCACCGCGGCGACGATGTCGCCGGTGCTGAAGGCGATGTGCTGCACGCCGGCGCCCTCGTGCCAGGCGAGGAAGTCGTCGATCTGCCCGGCGCGGCGGCTGATGTCCGGCTGGATGAGCGTGAACGTCACGCCGCCGGACGGGCTCTGCACCACCTTGGACTGCATGCCCTGCTCGCCGACCTCGATGTACTCCTGGAAGATCATGTCGAAGCCGAACGCCCGCTGGTAGTAGGCGACGGTCGCGTCGAGCTCGCCGGCCGGCAGGCACACCGCGGCGTGGTCGATCGCGTGCAGCAGGTCCCCATCGGCCGGCCCGTCCGGCGCCATCGACGTGTCGAGCAGGCCCGGCAGGAACCGCGTATCGCCGTCGCGCTGCACGAGCCGGTGCGTCACGTCGCCGAAGCCGGACACCTCCGCCACGACGACCGACGCGCCGCCGTGCGCGATGCGCCTCGGCGCCTCGACCGGGGTCGCTCCGGCCGCGACCGCCTCGGCGAAGGCCGCCTCCGCGTCGGTGCAGCCGAACGCGACGACCGCGATGCCGTCGCCGTGCCGCGCCACGTACCGGCTGGCCCGGTGCCCGCTGCTGAGGCCGGACGTGAGCAGGATCCGGATGTCGCGCTGCCCCAGCAGCACGCTGCGCTGGCCGGTCAGGCCGGTCTCCGGGCCGCCCTGCCCGTAGACGTGGAAGCCGTACGATGCGCACAGCTGGCCGGCCGCCGCGCGCGCGTCGCCGACGTACAACTCGATGTGGTCCGTGTCGAGGATCTGCATTGCCAGCTTCCCTTTCGGGGTTTGTGGTTCGGGCGGATCAGGCCTTGGCCCACGGCGAGCTCGGCGGTCCGAGGACGAGGCTCACGTTGTGGCCGCCGAAGCCGAAGGAGTTGGACAGCGCGTGGGTCACCGGTGCGGGCCGGGCCACGCGCAGGTGGTCCAGGTCGCAGGCCGGGTCGGGCTCGTCGAGGTTGTGCGTCGGCGGCAGCACCCCGCGGCGCAGCGCCTCCACCGTCACCGCGGCCTCGGCCACCCCGGAGGCGCCGAGCATGTGCCCGGTGACGCCCTTGGTGGAGCTGACCGGCGGCGACTCGGGCCCGAACACGGCGCGGATCGCGAGCGCCTCGGCGACGTCGCCGAGCTTCGTGGAGGTGCCGTGCGCGTTGACGTATCCGATGTCGGCCGGGGCGAGCCCGGCGTCGGCGACGGCGCGGCGCATGCACTCGGCGGCGGCGGAGCCGTCGGGGCGGGGGGTCGTCGGGTGGTGCGCGTCGTTGGTGGCGCCCCAGCCGAGCAGGTCGGCGTGGCGGGCGGCGCGGCGGGCGTCGGCGTGTTCGGGCCGCTCCAGGACGAATACGCCGGCGCCCTCGCCGAGCACCAGGCCGTTGCGGCGCCGGTCGAACGGCCGGCTCGCCTCGGCCGGGTCGGCCCAGCCGCGGGCCAGCGCGCGTGCGTTGCCGAACGTGTCGGCGAGCGTGGGGAACAGCGGTGCCTCGCTGCACCCGCAGACCACGACGTCGGCCTCGCCGGCGCGCAGCAGCCGCAGGCCCTCGCCGATCGACTGGGCGCCGGCGGCGCAGGCGGTGCCGATCGAGGAGCTGTAGCCCTGCAGGCCGTACTTCATGGCGACCCGGGCCGCGCCCATGTTCGGCAGCATCCCGGGCAGCAGGTAGGGGCTGACCCCGGCCCGGCCCTTCTTGTCGCGCTGCACCGCCTGGGCGTCGAGCGTGGCGAGGCCGCCGGTGCCGGACAGGATCACCGCGATCCGGTACGGGTCCACGTCCCGGCCGACCTCGATCCCGGCGTCGGCGAGCGCGAGCTCGGCGGCGCGCAGCGCCATCACGATGTACCGGTCGACGAGGCGCGCGTCCGGCCCGGGCAGCACCTCGAGCGGGTCGATCGGCGGGCCGAACGCGGCCACGTCGACCGAGCCCGCGAGGGGGTGGTCCGCCGGCGGCCTGGACAGCCCGGAACGGCCCTCGCACATGGCGTCGAAGACCTCGGCGCCGGTACCCCCGACCGGCGTCACCAGCCCGATGCCGGTGACCGCCGCGTGAGCGTTCATGATGTGCCTCCGTGGGCGACGAGCACCGCGGCCGCGGTCTCGCCGGTCTCGTCGTGGTCGAGTTCGATGAGCAGCACCCGGCCGGCGTCGCCGTCGGCGAGCAGTCCGCGGGCCACGTCCAGCCCGGACGCGGCGTCGCACACGCAGGCGACCGGCCCGGTCAGCGCGTGGCGCGCGGCGACGTGGCCGAGCACGGCGTTGGGCACGGACTGGAAGAAGAACAGCGGCCCGACCCGGGCACCGGTGTCGACGGCCCGCGCGACGTGCGCCGCGCTCTCGACGTCGCCGAGGTCGCTGACCAGCACGATGGCGGTGCCCGAGCCGTCGCCGTCCGGTAGGGCGCCCTCGGGTAGCTCCGCCAGGCAGCGGCCGGCGACGGCCGCGACGATCGGGTTGAAGTTCGAGTGGACGAAGCCGGCCAGCCGCGGCGGTTCGGCGTCGCCGGGACCGGGCCATCCCGCGGCGGCGAGCACCTCCAGGCCGGCCGCCGTCACGCGCGCTCCTAAACCGCTCATGCTTCTGCGCCCAGCAGCAGCGCGGTGTTGGCGCCGCCGAAGGCGGCGTTGAGGCTCAGCGCGTAGGCCGGCGCGGCGGGCCGTGCGGCGTCGAGCACGAGGTTGAGCGGGCACTGCTCGTCGGGGGCGAGGTAGCCGGCGTTGACCGGCAGCCGTCCGCCGCGCAGCGCGTGCAGCGTCACCGCGAGCTCCAGCACGCCCGAGGCCTCCAGGGCCTGGCCGTGCAGGGCCTTCGTGGACGACACGGGCACGGCGGCGGCGTGCCCGCCCAGCGCCGCGCGCAGCGCCTCGGCCTCCGCCGCGTCGCTCTGGGCGGTGCCGGAGCCGTGCGCGTTGACGTAGCCGACCTCGTCCGGCCCGATCCCGCCGCGGCGCAGCGCCATGGCGATCGCCCGGGCCATCCCGCGCCCCTGCGGGTGCGGCTGGCACGGGTGATGGGCGTCCCCGGCCCGGCCCCAGCCGGCCAGGGTCGCCAGCGGTACGACGGCGCGGTCGCGGGCCGCGGCGGCCGACTCGAGGACCACGGCGCCGGCGCCGTCGCCGAGCAGCAGGCCGCGCCGGTGCGAGCTGAACGGGCGGACCGCCCCATCGGCGGCGAACGCGCGGCCGGCGTCGAAGAGCGCGAACTGGTCGGCCTCCACGAGGTAGCCCCCGGCGACGACGACCCGCGCGGCCTCGCCGCGGGCGATGATCCCGGCCGCGTCGGCGATCGCGGTGCTCGCCGCGACGCAGGCGGAGGTGTACGCGCGGGGCGCGCCGAGCCCGGCGCCCGCGGCAAGGGCGGACGCGAACGCGGCGCCGCCGTGGCGGGGCCGGTCCGCGGGCGCCGAGCGGGCCAGCCGCGGGTCGCCGTGCACCGCCAGGAACAGCGGCGCGGCGGCCCGCTCGGCCGTGCTCAGCTTCGCCTCGTCGCACGCCTCGTCGACGAGCGCGGCCAGCTCGGCGGCGAGGTCCGGCGAGCCCGGCAGGGTCGCGGCCACGCCGACCCGCCGGCCGGTCACGTCGAAGCGGCCGACGGGCGCGAACGCCGGCGCGCCGGCGTCCAGCCCGGCGGCGAGCGCGCCCATGCCCCGGCCGAACGCGCTGAGCACGGCGACGCCGGTGATCAGCACGTCCGCGGTACGCCGGGTCGTCTCGGTCATCACGGCCTCACCGGGAGCCCGTCTCGACCTTCAGCCCGGCCAGCACCTCGACGGCGCCGCCGACGGTGGACATCCGGGCCAGCTCGTCGTCGGACAGGTCGAGCGCGGTGCCGTAGTGCTGCTCCAGCTGATGGATCAGCCATGCCAGCTCCAGCGAGTCGATCCCCTCGGCGACGTCCTCGGGCCGCCGGTCACCGTAGGTGGCCAGCATGGCGACGACCTCGTCGCGGGACGGTGCAGCGGTCACGCTCAGCTGCCCGCGGTCGCCGCGGCGGCCCGGCGCTCGGAGACGGCGGCGATGAACTCACCGACCGTCATGCCGGCGAGCTTCTCGGCCTCGTCGTCGTCGAAGCGCACCCCGAATCGGTCCTCGACGCGAACCGCGAGCTCGGCCAGCGACAGCGACTCCAGGTCGGCGCCGGCCGGGCCGAGCGCGGTGTCGTCGTCGATGTCGTCGGTGCTGTAGTTCATCTCGGTCAGCGAGTCCAGTAAGAACTGGCGGATCTCGGTGGTGGTCTCGTCGCTCATACTCAGGCGTTTCCTTCCTTCACGGACGCCGCGACCAGCAGGGCGCGGTCGCGGACGAGCTTGCCGGTGGCCGTGCGGGGCAGCTGCTCGACGACGCGCAGCACGCGCGGGCGCTTGAAGGCGGCCAGCCGCTGCGCGAGCAGCGCCTGCACCTGGTCCGCGGTGGTGTCCTCGCGCAGCATCACGTAGGCCTCAATGCCGCGGATCGCCTTGTCGTACGTCACGACCGCGGACGCCACCCCGGGCAGCGCCGCGAGGGTGTGCTCGACCTCGGTGAGGTCGACCTTGAGCCCGCCGACGGAGACCTGCGAGTCGTTGCGGCCGTGGATGCGGAACCGGCCGGTGGCGGGGTCGACCGTGCCGGCGTCGCGGGTGTGCAGCCAGCCGTCGGCCCAGCGGGTCGGGTCGACCAGGCCCAGGTACGGCGACTCGGCCAGCGACACCAGCAGCTCGCCGTCCTCCTCGCGCACCCGGAGGCCGGGCGCGGGGGTGAGGGCGGGGCGGTGCTCGCCGAAGAGGTCGGTCGCGATGACCCCGACCTCGGTCATGCCGTACATGTTGCCCAGGCGGATGCCGAAGCGGTCCGTGAAGGTCTCGTGCACCTCGGCGCGCACCAGCTCGCCGCCGGTGGTCATCCCGGTCAGCTGCGGCAGGTGCGGCGGCCGCGGCCCGGAGGAGAGCAGCTCGATGTGGAAGGGCACGCCGAGCAGCGTGGTCGGCTCGGGCCCGGCCGCGACGGCGGCGAGGATCCCGTCGGCCGTCATCCGCGCCGGTACCACCAGCTGCGCGCCGGCGTGCAGCCCGTACAGCAGGCCGCCGACGAGCCCGAGCACGTGCACCATCGAGGCCAGGCAGACGATGCGCTCGCCCGGCTGCGGCACGCCGGCGCCGATGGCCACGTACCGCTCCAGCTCCTCGACGAGGTTGGCCGCGGTGCGCGCGATGACCTTCGACGGGCCGGTCGAGCCGGAGCTGAGCTGCACCAGCGCGTGCGGGGTGTCGGCCGGGCGGCCGGGGTAGGTGGCGACGCGCTCCTGCACGTCCTGAAACCCGCGCAGCGGCCCGCCGGTGGCGTGCTTGGCGGACACCACCGCCTGCGGGGCCAGCCGCTGCAGGGCGGCGTCGATCTCGAACGGGGTGAGCCGGTGGTCCAGCAGCGTGGCCCGGGCGCCGAGGCGCCAGCAGGCGAGCAGGTTGGCGACGAAGGCCAGCGACGGAGCCAGGCACAGCGCCACGGAGTCGCCCGGCCCGTTGCGGCCGATGCCGGCGGCGGCCAGCACCGCCTGCTTCTGCTCGACGAGACGACGCAGCTCCGCGCGAGTGACGGGGGCGTCGAAGACGAGCGCCGGCCGGTCGGCGGGGCGGCCGGCGGTGTCCGCCAGCAGCACCTCGTCGACCCAGCTCGGGTCGAGGGCCGGTGCGGTCAACGGGCAACCCCTTTCCTCGTGCGGGCGTGACTCATCGGCGGGCCGGGGGCGCCGCGACCGCCGCACGGCGGACCGGCGCGCCAAGGCCCGCTTCGGGCAACGCGCGCAGGGTTGTACGCACCGACCGGGCCGGCCGACACTGGCCGCCGATCAGCGTGCACAACCCCCGAATGAACACACTGCGAAGATGCCGAGGGCTCGTGGCGCCTGGCTCGGTCAACGTTGCCCGAACACAAGTACCCGGCTGCTTAACGCATGAAATTGGCACCTCGACTAGGGATAGACCTTACGCAATCAAAGCCGTTTTACAAGGGTGGGCAACCTGACCATGTGACAGGATGTCCGTTCTGTCACGCGACCTCCCGGGAAAAATCGTTTGGATCGATACGGTCAGCATTTCCATGAAAGCTGAGGTCAGGCCGGGTCACGGCCCTATGCGAACTCTGCACAATCGGACATAAGCCGCAGGTTCGGACGGTACGGGTCGAGTTCGTCGCTACCGTCAGCAACGGGATGTCGAACGGTCGTTAGGTTCCTGCACTGCGGATATACCGACTGCGCGGGTATCCGGGTGAACGCTGTGTGCTGGTGGCGCGGCCTGGAGAGCGCGTTCGTGAAACTTCCGCGGGTCATTGACAAGCTTCGGCGCTGGGTTCATACAATGGCCGGGCTCGCCGCCTTTCCGGCCGCGTCCCCATTCCGGGTGCTGCTTCTTTCGGAGATTTGCGACTGTGAAAGCCGATACCGGTTCTGCATACCCGTCCGCGCCCGCCGGCCCAGGGCTCAACGCCGCGGTCGAGCGCTATTACGACACCACGCTGGACCTGTACGAGGACCTGTGGGGCGAGCACGTCCACCACGGTTTCTGGGACGCCGGCGAGCGCCCCGGCAGCGACGAGGAGCGGCACGCCGCGACCGACCGGCTGGTGCGCGAGCTCGTCGCGTTCGCGGGCATCCCGTCCGGCGCGCGCGTGCTCGACGTCGGCTGCGGCATCGGCGGCCCCGCGCTGTACCTCGCCGGGCCCCTCGGCTGCACCGTCGAGGGCATCACGCTCAGCGCCGCACAGGCCGCGCGCGCCAACGAGAAGGCGGCCGCGGCCGGCCTCGCCGAGCGGGCGCGGTTCCACCAGCGCGACGCGCTGGACAACGGCTTCCCGGACGCGTCGTTCGACGCGCTGTGGGCCGTCGAGAGCCTCATGCACATCGCCGACCGCGCCGCGTTCTTCGCCGAGGCCATGCGGCTGCTGCGCCCCGGCGGCGTGCTCGCCATCGCCACCTGGTCGGTGCGCGACGGCGAGCTCAGCGCCGAGGAGCACCGTGTCGTCGACCAGATCCTGCGCCACCAGGTGATGCCCAGCTTCTCCTCGCTGGAGGAGCACGAGCGGCTGGCCCGCGCGGCCGGCTTCGGCGAGGTGTCCATCGTGGACTGGAGCGCCAACGTGGCCAACTCCTGGGAGCCGACCTTCGCGCAGGTGCGCGAGCTGGACAACGGCCGCGCCATGATGCGCGACCTGGCCCGCGACCGCGGCGTGGACGTGCTCGGCTTCTTCTACGCCGGGCCGCTGATGCTCAAGGGCTTCAGCACCGGCGCGGTGACGTACGGCGCGGTCCGCGCGGTGAAGCCCGCGACATTACCGGCCGGGGACTGAGCATGACGACGCCGACGCCGACGCAGCTGGCGGTCGCCGAGCTGCTGCGCCAGGTGACCGGCGAGGACGCGGAGTGGCTGGCCGGCATCGGCCCGGCGACCCGGCTCGACGGCGACCTGTTCCTCGACAGCATCGAGCTCGCCGCGCTCGGCGAGCGGCTGGCCGCCCAGTTCGGCCCCGGCGTCGACCTCGCCGGGTGGGTGTCCGGGCTGGAGCTGGAGGCGCTGCTGACGCTGAGCGTCGCCGACGTGGCGTCCTATGTGGACGCTTCCGGCGGTGCACCATGAGCGGTCCGGAGCGAAGCGGAGGGGCCGCTCATCGGAAGCGCAGGTTCAGCTCATGCCGCTGCCGGAGCGGAGCGGAGGTTCCGGCATGAGCCGGTTCTTGTTCTTGTCCTTGCCACTCACCGGGCACGTCAACCCGATGGCGGCGGTCGCCGAGGCCCTGCTGCGCCGGGGCCACGAGGTGCTGTGGGCCGGCTCGGAGTCGTTCCTGCGGCCGCTGGTCGGCGAGGACGCGCGGATCCACCCGATCCCGCTGCGGGCGCACCGCGGGCAGGCCGAGCGTGGGCTCGACGCGACCCGCTCGCGGTGGGAGGGCTACATCGTCCCGCACGCGAAGAGCACCCGGAAGGGCGTCGAGGCGGCTGTCGCCGATTTCGCCCCGGACGTGCTCGTCGTGGACCAGCACGCGATCGCCGGCGCGATCGTCGCGCATGCGCACGGGCTGCGCTGGGTCTCCGTCGCGCAGACGACCATGGAGCTGACCCGACCGTTCCGCCGCGCGCTGCCCCGCGTCGAGGCGTGGATCGGCGAGCAGATGGCGGGCGCGTGGAGCGCCGCCGGCATGCCGGGCACTCCGCCGCACGACCTGCGCTTCTCCCCGCACGGCGTCATCGCGTTCACCGCCGGCGCGCTCGCCGGCGATCCGGCCGAGCTACCGTCCGATGTGGACCTCGTCGGCCCGGCGATCGCCGACCGCGCGCCCGATCCGGACTTCCCGTTCGACTGGCTCGACCCGGGCCGCCGGCACGTCCTGGTCACCATGGGCACCCTGTCGATGGACCTGGCGAAGGGGTTCTACCAGCGCGTCGCCGAGGCCCTCGCGCCGCTGGGCGAGCGGGTGCAGGCCGTCGTCGTCGCGCCCGACGGCACCCTCGCCGAGCCGGCCGGCCACGTGCTCGTGCGCCGCCGCGTGCCGGTGCTGGAACTGCTGCCGCACCTGCACGCGGTCGTCGCGCACGGCGGACTCAACACCCTCTCCGAGGCGCTGGTGCACGGGGTCCCGCTCGTCGTCGCGCCGATCAAGGGCGATCAGGCGCTCAACGCCAACGCCGTGCGGGACGCCGGCGCCGGGCTGCGGGTCTCCTTCGACCACACCCGCCCGGACGCGCTGCGGGCCGCCCTGCTGCGCCTGCTCGACGACCCGGCCTACGCCGCGGCCGCCCGGGCGGAGGGCGACCGGCTGCTGGCCGGCGGGGGAGCGGAGGCGGCCGCGGCCATCCTCGAGGCACACCACAACGATTGAGGCGATACGAGTGAAAGTACTTCGCGACACCTGGCTCATCTTCCAGCGCCACATCCTGCTCATGGTCCGCTCGCCGCTGTGGGTCTTCCTCGGCATCGCGCAGCCGGTGGTGTACCTCATCCTGTTCGCCCCGCTGCTCAAGCCGGCCCTGCAATCGATGGGCGCCACCTCGATGATCGACGCCTACCGCGTCTACGTCCCCGGCATGCTGGTCGCCCTCGCCATCGGCGGCGGCCTCTACGTCGGCTTCGGCCTGCTCGGCGACCTCGCCAACGGCGTCATCGAGCGCTCCCGGGTCACCACCGTCAGCCGGGTCGCGCTGCTGCTCGGCCGCGCGCTGCGCGACGTGGTCACGGTCATCGTGCAGTCGGTACTCATCACCGTGCTGTCGCTGCCGTTCGGCCTCATCACCAACATCGGCAACATCCTGCTCGGCTACGCGATCCTGGCGCTGATCAGCCTGGCGGCGGCGTCCATCTCGTACGGCATCGCCATCAAGGTGAACAACCCCAACGTGCTCGGCCAGGTCATCAACAACGTGGCCCAGCCGCTGATGCTGCTGTCCGGCACCCTGCTGCCGCTCGCACTCGCCCCGCTGTGGCTGCGCACCATCGCCGACTACAACCCGTTCAACTGGGCCGTCACCGGCATGCGCGCCCTCTACGCCGGCCACCCCGGCGACACGCACGTGTGGGGCAGCCTCGTGTTCTGCGGTGCGGTCGTCATCGCCGCGGTCGCCTGGTCGGCCAGCCTCTTCGCGCGCTCGGTCAAGTAGGTTAGGGGACACTCGATGATCAAGACCAAGGGGCTCAAGAAGTCCTACAAGACCCGGCAGAAGCGGCAGACCACCAGCGTCGACGCCGTGAAGGGCATCGACCTGGACGTCGCCGAGGGCGAGATCTTCGGCTTCCTCGGCCCCAACGGCGCCGGCAAGACCACGACCCTGCGCATGCTCGCCACGCTCATCCCGCCCGACGACGGCGAGGCCACCATCGCCGGGGCGAACCTGCGCACCGAACAGGCCCAGGTGCGGCGCAGCATCGGCTTCGTGGCGCAGGGCGGCGGTACCACCGACGACGTCACCGCCCGCGAGGAGCTGATCCTGCAGGCCCGCATGTACGGCATGAGCCGCGCCGAGGCCGCCACGCGCGCCGAGGAGGCGCTCGCCGCCTTCGACCTCACCGAGTTCGCCGACCGCAAGTGCAAGACGTACTCCGGCGGCCAGCGCCGCCGCGTCGACATCGCCCTCGGCATCATCCACCGCCCGCAGGTGCTGTTCCTCGACGAGCCGACCACGGGCCTGGACCCGCAGAGCCGCGCCCACATGTGGGACGAGATCCGCCGGCTGCGCGAAGAGGGCATGACGGTCTTCATCACCACGCACTACCTCGACGAGGCCGACGCCCTCTGCGACCGCATCGCCATCATCGACCACGGCGAGATCGTCGCCGAGGGCACGCCCGACGAGCTCAAGCGCGAGATCTCCGGCGACGTGGTCACCGTCGGCGTCGGCGAGCTGTCGGAGAAGGCCGCCGAGGTGCTCACGGACCAGCCCTTCGCCCGCGGCGTCGAGATCCGCGACGACGGCGAGCTGCGCCTCAACGTCGATGCCGGAGACACCGCGATCCCGCAGATCATGCGCGCCCTCGAGGGCGCCGGGGTGCCGCTGTCCACGATCGAGCTGCACCGCCCGACCCTCGACGACGTGTTCCTCACCAAGACCGGCCGCTCGCTGCGCGACTGAGGTCTTTGTCGCCGATGTGGCGCGAGGCTCGGCTGGTTCCAGCCTTGCCTCGCGCTCGACGACTCCGGGTCTTGGTGCATTTACGAAATATCGGATAAGTCCAGACGCTGGCGCGTCCGGGCTTATCCGATATTTCGGTGGCCGGCGGCCGGTCCGAACCGCGCCCGGTGCGAAACCGTGCGCGCCCGGCTGCCGGGCCGATCGAGAGGCGACTCCCGCGCATTTGAATGCACGCGAGTGTGCCCGGCCGCCCATTCATCCGCACCCGAATCGACGACCGAATGCAGCATCGCCCCCGCCCGCACCGAAGTCAACCACCACTATTTCAATTAACTGCAGGCCGGGAAGCTCTTGCGGGGCAAGCAGTCCGGGCACCCTATCCGTCACCCTACGGTTCGCGCGGATTGCTTCCGGAATTGCCGGGCAGCAATCAAATAGGCGGCGAATCGACACCGATCGGGGACAGTTCGCGGGCGATCGCGTGCAGGAACGTCGCCACGCGCGGGCGGTTCCAGCCGGGGCGGTTCACGCGCAGGATCAGGTCAAGGGAAGTCAGGCCCCGGGCGATCACGTAGAAGCCCGGGCCCGTTGTGCGGGCCGGGTCGTACCACTCCACCGTGGCCGGCGCCGGGGTGTCCTCGGAAGGGAAGCCGGGCGGGGCCAGTATCGGGTTGTAGTAGTAGCCGGGGTCGGCGTCCGCGTGCTCCGCGCGGATCGCCACGATCGCGTCGGGGGAGCAGAAGCCGTTCTTCAGCGCGTTGAACGACTTGAAGTGTGCCTTCGTCGCCGCGGCGTCGAACGGCTCGGCGGGGTCGAGGTCCAGCAGCAGCGGTACCCACTGGTTCAGGCTCGTCACCACGCTGGCGTGCCGCTCGTCGTAGCGGTTGGACGACATCGGGAAGAACAGGTGCGCGAGCTCGCCGGTCGCCGTGCACAGGGCCCGGTGATACGCCGTGAGCAGCACGGTGGCCAGGCTCACGCCCAACTTGGCGGCGGCGTCGTGCGCGGCCGGCATGGGCAGGCCGGTGTGCAGCGTGGCGCCGACCCGCTCGGGTTCGCAGGCGTCGTCCGCGAGCCGGGGCGCCGCCGCGAGCGTGCGCCGCCAGTACCGCTCGGCGGTGCGCAGCCGCCCGCCGCCGCCGTCCGTCTGCTGCTCCAGCGCCATTTCCAGCGGCCCGGGGGCCGGCGGCAGCTCCTCGCCGCCGAGCAGGCGCAGGAAGTCCTCCTGCATCACGAGCGCCGCGGCGCCGTCGGCGGCCATGTGGTTGACGATGACCAGCACCTGCGCCGGCCGCCCGGCGTCGAGCAGCAGCCAGGCCCGCCAGGGCAGCTCGCGGGTGACGTCGACGGCCCGCTGCAGCTCCCGTGCCTCGAGTTCGGCCCGCTCGGCGACGTCGGCGGTGCCCTGCCGGATCTGCTCGAGGAGCTCCGCCTTGCCGTCGTCGGACAGCCACTGGCGCGGCATCCGGGCGTCGTCCACGACGTACCGGGTGCGCAGGGATCCGTGGCGCAGCGCGAGCCGGGCCAGCGCGCGCCAGACATCCGCCTCCTCTGCCGGCGCGTCCGGGGGCAGGTCCCAGACGAAGGTCAGGTTGGCCTCCCAGGTCCGGCCGGCCGGCATCTTCTCGATGTCGCGCCAGACCGAAAGCTGGCCGACGGTGGCCGGGTAGGTCTTCACGCCGCCTCCACAGTGGACTCCGGGTCGGGGGCGGGCGGCCCCGAGGGAGGCCGCCCGCGGGGATTCGGTCAGCCCGAGACGACCTTGCGGCCCGAGACCGCAGCGCGGCCCGAGACGGCCTTGCGGCCCGAGACCGCAGCGCGGCCCGAGACCGCCTTGCGGCCCGAGACCACCTTGCGGCCCGAGACGACCTTGTGCTTCGTGTCCGACATGTTCACCTCCTTGGACGGGCGCGCACGCCGACGGTGCGGCATGCACGCGTGCGGCGGCGGCGATTTCCACCGACCGGTCGGATGTAATCGCGGCACGCCGAGAAAGATGGCCATTCACGGAGCTACCGTATTCGATGACCAAAAGAAGCATCGCCCGGCTTTCGGATCGTGTCAACCGGCAGGTCGCGGCTTCGTACTATTCAATGATTTGGGCGAGAATCGGGCATACCGTTCGGTAGCTTACGATGATTGAGTCGATCAATACCGCAAGCTTCTCGTGTTGCCCGGCAGGCGATAGGCTTCGGCGCGGGTGCTCGAAAACAAGCCCTGAGGCCCCCTTCCCGCACCCTTTCAAATCGTCCGTCCAGCTTGGAGCCCGTCAATGTTCGAGGGTGTCGCGACGCGCCTGCCCGTGACCTTTCACGGCGAGGGTTCCGGCGAGGGGGAATTGACCTGGGGGCAGCGCGAGATCTGGCATACGATGCGGCGCACCGGGCGCACGCTGAACATCGGCGGCGTCCTCGCGCTCCCGCCGTCGGCGACGGTGGCGGAGTACGCCGGGCTCCTGGAGTACCTCGTCGGCCGCCACCAGGCGCTGCGCACCCGGTTCGTCCTCGACGCCGGCGGGGACCCGGTCCGGCAGGTCGTCGACGCCACCGGCACCGTCCACCTCGACCTCGTCGACGGGCCCACCGAAGCCGAGGCCGAGGCTCTCCGCGGCCGGTACGAGTTCACGCCCTTCGACCTCGAGCGCGAGTACCCGATCAGGATGGGCGTGGTCGTGCGCGACGGCGCGCCGTCGCACCTCGTCGTGCAGTACAGCCACCTCGCCGTCGACGGCTTCGGCATCGACGCGATCGTGCGCGACCTCGCCCACCGCGGCGCCGAGCACCCGCCGCCGCCGTCCGGGCTGGCGCCGCTCGAGCTCGCCGCCCGGCAGCACTCGCCGGCCGGCCGGAAGCAGAGTGCGAAGTCCATCCGGTACTGGCGGAGCCTCCTCGCCGACGTCCCGCCCGCCCGGCTGCCGGGCTCCGACGACCCGCGCACGCCGCGCTTCCGAGAGCTCGTCTGCCGCTCCCCGGCGCTGCACCTGGCCCTGCGGGCGATCGCCGCGCGGACCCGGGCCGAGACCGGGCACGCGCTGCTCGCCGCGTACGCGGTCGCCCTCGCGCGGGTCACCGGCATCCGCCCCGTCGTCGCGCAGGTGCTGGTGAGCAACCGGTTCCGGCCCGACTGCGCGGACGCGGTGTGCCACCTGACCCAGCCCGGCCTGGTCGTCGTCGACCCCGGGCCGGGTGCGGCGCCGGTGCCGTTCGACGAGCTCGTCGCGCGGGTGTGGAAGTCGGCGACCGCGGCGTATCTGCACGGCTACTACGATCCGGCCGAGCACCGCGCGATGCTCGACGGCCTCGCCGCCGAGCGCGGCGCGACGATCGACCTGTCGTGCTTCGTCAACGACCGCCGCGGCCCGTCCGCGCCCGGCCCCGCACCGGACGGGGCGCAGGCCCGGGCCGCGCTGCCGCGCACCACCGTGCGCTGGGAGCGCGAGCTGCCAACCTACGACGGCCGCCTCTACCTGCAGGTCGACGCCGCCGAAGACGCGGTGCAGCTGGGCATCTGGGCCGACACCCACGCCATCGCCCCCGCCGCCGTCGAGCGCTTCGCCCGCGAGTTGGAGGCCGTCGCGGTCACGGCAGCCTGATCGACTGCGGCGTGTGGAAGACGTCGCCCGGGTCGTACGCCTGCTTGACCGCCTGCAGCCGCGGGTAGTTCGCGCCGTAGTACGCCGCGGGCCAGTCCTGCAGGTCGCGGTCGGCGTAGTTCTGGTACACCTCGCCGGTCAGATGCGGGCGGAGCGCCTCAGCGAAGTCGTCGACCCACGTCACGTTGGCGTCGGTCTCCTCGTCGCCGGGCCACTGCGCGATGATCGAGACGTAGTGCAGCGCCGAGCGGTGCACGAACGCCGTCGCGTCGGCCGGCACGCGGGCGATCGCGCCACCGGCGAGCAGGTCGAAGCGCACCATCGAGAAGCCCGACGGTGCCTGCCGGAAGCGCTCCACGAGCACCTCGAAGGCGTCCTCGTCGAACCCCGTCTCCGAGAAGTACCCCCCGAGCCACTTGGACTGCAGCCCGTACACGATCTCCTCGCCCATGACCGTCATCATGTCGAGGTAGCTCGTCTCGCCGATCGAGCTGAACAGCGGCTCGCCGAGCGCGTGGATCGGGGCGAAGGCCGCCTCGGCCTCGGCGGGCGGCCCGACGTACATGCCGTACATGGCGATGACCGGCTCGCCGTCCGGGTAGGGCTCGGTGGTCAGCAGCAGGCACAGCGCGAGCCGGTCGTCGGTGCGGCCCGCGTAGAGGTCGCGGTAGGCGCGGAAGATCTCCCGGGCCCGCTCGTACGGCCAGGCGATGATCCCGCCCACGACCGTCTTCGGCAGCGGGTTGAGCCGGTACGTGAGGCTCGTCACCACCCCGAACCCGGCCCCGCCCGCGCCGCGCAGCGCCCAGAACAGGTCCGGGTGCTCGGTCTCGCTGGCGCGCAGCAGGTTGCCCTCCGCGTCGACCAGCTCGGCCTCGAGGATGTGGTCGCAGCCGAGGCCGTAGGTGCGCCCGAGCGGCCCGTATCCGCCGCCGAGGCTGTAGCCTGCGTTGCTCACCGTCGGGCACTCGCCGCCGGGGCCGGCCAGCCCGTATTCCAGGCCGTCAGGCCCGGTGAAGGAGTGCCCGGCGTAGGTGACCTGGTCGATGTCGCGCCAGCCGATGCCGGGGCCGACCTTCACCGTACCGCCGGAAGGATCGAACACCACGTCGCGCATGGCGCCGACGTCGACGACCACGCCACCCTCCACAAGGGACAGGCCGCTGGCGTGGTGCCCGCCGCCGCGCACTGACAGCGGCAGCCCGTTGGCGCGCGCGAACCGGATCGCGGCCGCCACGTCGCCGGCGTCCGCGCACCGCGCGATCAGCGCCGGCCGGGTCCGGACCCGGGTGTTGAACAGGACGCGCGCGCCCTCGTAACCGGGGTCGTAGGGCGTGATGAGCGAGCCGTGGAAGGACGAAAGCGCCGAGAGGTCAAGCCGCACCGAGAGATCTTGTCACCGCCGCGGATCAACGGCAAGCGCCGCGAACTCCTCGACCAGGCGGCGCAGGCGGGCCACGACCGGCCGGTCGCCGAGGCGGCGCTCGACCACGCCGAGGACCTCCCGGTAGTTCCACAGCAGTTCGTCCGCGGTGCGCGCGCTGCGCTCGAACAACATCGGGCCGAATCGGTGCAGATCGTCCACAAGGGACTGCAGGCTGCACACCTTGTCGGCGGCGATGACGAGCAGCGACTCCGCGCCGGCCTCCGAGCGCATCCGGCCCAGATGCTCCCTCTTGCGCTCCCACCAGGTCAGGTGCCGCCGTTGCGCGGCGTCCGCGTCGGTGCAATCGTGGACGATTCGGTACACCTCGTCGCCGAACGCCTCGCGCAGCGCCCCGCGCTCGGTCGGCTGGTCCTCGAGCACGTCGTGCAGCAGCGCGCCGATCGCGGCGGTCTCGCCGCCGCCCTCCTCGAGCACGATCGCGCACGTCGCCAGGAGGTGGGAGACGTACGGCGTGCCGGTGTTGTGCCGGACCTGCCCGCCGTGGTGCCGCGCCGCGAACGCGAGCGCCTCCTCGAACCGTGGCGACAGCACCGGCAGCCCCCTACGCGATCATGGCCGCCATGTCCTCGAGCTGGCGGACCACCTCGGCGCGGTCCAGGCGACGGCCCAGCTGCAGGCCGCCGCGCGGCGGTGGCTCGTCGGGCCGGTAGTAGACCTGCGAGCGGAGCCGTTCCCGGGGTCCGCGCAGGACCAGTGTGGCGCACGCCTGCCGCCGGTCGGTGACGGCCTGATGCACGATGGTGGACGTGGTGACGTACTGGCCGTCGAGGGGCGCCCGCTCGACGAGCCGGAACGGACGTAACGCGATTGCTCCGGAATAGGCGACGTGGGCGATTCTTCCGCCGGCGTACGGCCGGTAGGTGAAGCGGCGCCATTCGGTGCTCTCCGCCGCCCCGATCGGCACCTCGTCGAGCTCGATGAAGTGCTGGTGGCCGCCGAGCAGGATCGAGCTGAACGGGAACCGGTGGTCGTGCGGCCGGGAGACGTGTTCGCCGGCGCGCGGTTCGGCCGGCCAGTAGTGCAGGGTGAGCCGGCTGCCGTCGCCGTACTCCGCGGCGACGATCTTCGTGAACCCGTTCACGTGCCGGTAGGGCGCCCCGGCCGGCGGGCGTCCGGCGCGCACGTCGGCGGCGAGCCGGTCGAGCAGCCCGGCGATGTCGAGGCGGTGCAGGAGCAGCGTGTTGCCCACGGCGCGTCCTTCGCAAGCTTGGCGCGGTATCCCACCCGGGAAGTACATATACAGCCTCCCGCGCACCGGTGTGGCGCCGGGGTGTAACGGCCGAATGAAACCCCTCCGCGGTGGGGGCGAAGGGGTTATCTGCCCGGGTGAACCGTGCGGCAGGTCAGCGCTGGGCCGTCAGCGCCGGGTGAACCGCTCGGCGGCGTCGACCACGCGCTTGAGCGTGTCCCCGGTCGCCTCGCGCAGCAGCCGGGCGGGCGAGCGCCCCTCGACCCCGGCCGCCCCGACCTCCCGCAGCCATCCCGCGGCCGCTCCGAGCCGGTTGGCCCGCGCGAACGCATCGGCCACCTCGACGGCCCCGTTCAGCCGGCCGGCCATCTCGGCTCGCCGGCGACGATCGGCGCGCCAACGGTTGAACTCGCTCACGGTGGCGGCGCCGGCGATGTACGCGGTCAGCTCCTCGCCCAGCAGCGCCACGCAACGGTCGATGCCGCTCGTCGACAGGACCCCCACGGTCATACCGCAAACGCTACCTGCACCCGGCCGCCCCGGCGAGCCCACGAACGTGCCACGCGCGATGCCGGATGCGACGATCCGCACATATGCGAAATGTCCGATATGTCGCGGCGCGCAGCGCCCGACATATCCGGATATCCGCTCAGGCCGCGGGCAGGTAGAACGCCGAGATGTCCTCGGCCAGGAGGTCGAGGACGGGCACGCCCCCTTCGAGGGCGGCGGCGAACGCCGCCCAGGAGTCCAGGCGGTACCCGCCCGCCTCCGGGAAATCGGCGCCGGTCAGGTAGCGCGGCAGCAGGAAGGCGTTCTGGACCAGCCAGTGGACGTAGCCGCCCTCCTCGCCCCAGCCCGGCAGGCCCCGCGTCGAGGTCAGGTAGGTGCGCAGCTCCGCCGCGGTGGTCCAGCGGACCATGCGCGACTCGTTCGTGAGGTTCTTGATGTACGGGTTGTAGAGCAGCGTCCCGCCGAGGCCGAAGTGCTCGCGGAACTGCTCCCACAGTAGCCGCTCGTCGCTGCCCGCGTAGGCCATGACCTCGGCGGCCGGCTCGGTCTCCAGGAGGTGGTGCAGGTAGGACCAGTTGGTGAGCGGGGTGAGCAGGCGGTTGGCGTCCTTGCTGAGCAGGGTCTGCACGATCGTGCCGGCGTTGCGCTCCAGGTCGTGCAGGGCGAGATGCGGCACGACCTTGATCGCGGCCAGGACGCTGTACAGCGACGGGTTGCGCTCGCCGTAGAAGATGCGCGCCACCGACCACGGGTCGGTCGGGCGCAGCAGCGACTCCGCGGAGCGGGCCGGCACGGAGTCGACGTAGTCCTGCAGCGACGCCACCCGCGGCGCGGCCGCCGGGTCGACGCGGCGCATCCAGCGGCGAAGGTCGGCGGTGAACGCGGCCATGAGCTCGTCGCGGCCGGTGACGCCGAAGTCGTCGAGGCAGATCGCCACGCGCACGCCGCGGGCGCTGAGCGCGGCGGCGGTGAGGGCCTGCACGGCGTTGATGAGCGACGCGCGGGCGCGCAGCCGGACCGGCCAGAAGAGCAGGCGGGGCCGCTGCGGCTCGTTGGCCCAGTCCACGCCCCAGCCGTAGCGGCGCTCCAGCTGGCGCAGCAGGGGGAGTACGCCGTCCGGGGCGGTGTTGCCGGGCTGGGAGAACAGCTCACGCTCCCACTCCAGGTGCCGCACCCGGCGGCGGGGGTCTACGCGCGGGCCGGCCGGCGGGACCTCGAGCCGGTCGGCGAGGCCGGTGAACAGGCGGTCGCCGTCGATGTCGCTGTAGAAGGTGACGAGCCCGGCCAGCCGGTCGGGCAGCCGCAGCGGGGCGGCGTCGTGCAGCGCCCACAGCACCCGCACCGGACGGGCCGCGCCGACCGCGCGCAGGGCGCCGGTGACGACGTCGTCCCAGCCGCTGTACCCCACGACGACCACCACGTCGCCGGTGATGAGCTCGGCCAGGGCCTGGGACGTGGCCTCCGGCACCGTCGCGTCGGGGGCGGGGTCGTGCAGCAGCGGCGAGCGGGTCTCCTCGCTGACCGGGCGCCAGAAGCCGTGGAGGTGGAACACCTGCACGGCGCCGTCGCCCTCGGGGCGGCGGTCCGGGCGTCCGTCGGGGGAGACCGGGACGCTCACCGCCTGCCGGCCGGTGTGCCGGACCGCGACCTCGAAGAGCGGGTCGAAGTTGGTGGTGAGCAGGCCGTTGCCGAACTCCTCGGGGCGCCCCGCCAGCAGCCGGCCCACGGCGCGTATCCCGGCCGGCAGCTCCCACCAGTCCAGGCTGTTCTCGACCCGCTCGCCGAGGCGCAGGTCGACGCGCTGCCAGATGCCGTGCGTGGCCAGGGGGGAGGAGGCCAGGTCGGGGGCGCGGTAGCCGGCCAGGACCGCCTGCTGCGCCACGACGTCGAACTCGCCGGAGGAGCGGCGGGCGGTGAAGACGCGCCGGTACGCGAGGTACACCTCGATCGGCAGCGCATGCGGCGGCAGCGACTCCCGGGCCTGGCGCAGCGCCTGGGTCAGCTCGCCGTCATCGCCGAGGCCGGCGGCGTAGCGGTCGGCCAGCTCGATGAGCTCCTCCAGCCCGGGCACCGCGGGCATGGTCATCCCGGCGCCCAGGATCAGCGTGATCGTCCCGCCGTGGCGGATGGCGGAGACGATCTCGTCGATCAGCCTGCCCTCCATCACCTACTCCCCTCCGGCCCGGGCGTGCAGGGTCGTCCACAGGTCGCGCGGGCGGCTCGACAGCGCCTCGCGCACCTCGGCGTCGCTGAGCAGCAGCAGCCCGCCGTCGAGGTCGGCCTCCAGCTGCTCGGGGCCCCAGCCGAGGTAGCCGGAGAACAGCCGCAGCCCGGCGATCACCGGGGCGAGCGGCTCCGGGTCGGCCGACAGCGCGATCACGCCGAGCCGGTCGCGGACCGGCCGGTACCGCAGCGGCGGCTCCACGTCGGGGCGCAGCCGGGCGACGGCGATGAACCCCTCGTAGCGGCTCAGCGGGCCCGCGTCGAACAGCACCGCCGGCGTGGTCAGCAGCCGCCGCCAGCCCTGCGGGATGTCGGCCGGCAGCGGATCGGCGGTCGGCCGGTTGATCCGCACGCCGACGGCGCCGCGGGTGCGGTCGTGGCGCAGGATCAGCACCGCCGCCTGGCGCAGGTCGCGGTCCTCGACGGCGGCGGTGGCCACCACGATCCGGCCGACGAGGTCGCGGTGGTGCCGGGCGGCGTTGCGCACCAACAGCAGCTCGTCGCCGGCGGAGCGCAGCTCGGGCAGCTCGAACCCGCGCTCGCGCAGCCGGTTGGTGACCTCCCGCCAGACGGTGCGCACATCGAGGACCGCGGGCCGGTCGGGCAGGCCGCCGCGCAGCACCCGCAGCAGCTCGCCGGTGAAGGCCGTGTACGGCTCGCCGGGCGGGGCCTGCGCGGTGCGGTTGCGCGGCGCCGAGACCAGCAGGCAGGTCTCGTCGGTGCCGGCCTGGTCGGCGACCATCCGGGTGCCGGTCTCGTCGGCGGCGAGGTGGCCGGTAGCCCGTCCGGCGTAGCAGCAGTCCAGGATCACCAGGCGGCGCCGCGCCCGGCTGCCGGCCACCGCCCGGCGGATGTGCTCGAAGGGCAGGCCGGCCTCGTACGGTACCGCCGGATCCGTGTCCCGAAGGCCCAGCACCAGGCTGCCGTCGATCGGGTCGACCAGCCCGTGGCCGGCGAAGTAGACGACGAGCATCCCCTCCGCGGCGGTCTCGTCGGCGGCCCGCCGCAGCACCCGGCCGACCTCCCGGGCGTCGTCGGGGTCGGCCAGCACCGTGCAGTGCTCGGGCGCCAGCCCCCACAGGTCGGGGTCCTGCAGCGCCCCGGCGAGTCCGTTGAGGTTGCGGGTGATCGCCGGTACCTCGGGTAGCGACGCGTACCGCGCCCCACCGACGAGCACTGCCCGCGACGCGCGCGGGTCGGCCAGCTCCGCCACCGCTCAGCCGTCGAGCGCCCGGGCCGCGGCGGCGACGGCCGCCGGGTCGGCGGACTCGATGCGCACCGACACGCCGTCGGGGTCGGTCCGGGTCAGCACGACCGTCGGCGCGGCCGGCCGGGTGCGCCGCCAGTTGGACACCGCGAGCAGCAGCTGCCCGACCGACAGTCCGGTGCCGAGCACGAGGCTGATGATCTCGACGGCGGCGCCGAGCTCGCCGGGCCGATCGGCCATCGCCAGCCCGATCTCGGACTGCACGACGTCGCGCTCGCCGGTCAGCCACTGCTGCAGGCTGAGCAGGGTGTCGATGTCGGGTGCCGGACCGTCGCCGAGGGCTTCGAGGTGGATCTGCAGCTGCACTGGTCAACCCGGGGTTGTGGAGGGCGCGGACTTCGAACCCTATCGAACCCGCGCACCTTCTGTCACCCGGTGCTCACCCGAACAGCGCCCGCTCCGCGCGCCGGGCCCGGCGGCTGGTCTTGGGCAGGGCGTCCAGGGCCTGCCGGCCGTGCTCGCCGGTGCGGGCGTGCAGCAGGCCGTACGTGAAGGCGTTCTCCCCGGCCCCGTGGGCGCTGAGCGCGTAATCGCGCAGCAGGTCACAGGTGACCAGGGCGTCCTGGTGGGCGCCGAGCATGTCCTGCATATCGGTGAGCCGGCCGGCGAGCGTCGTGGCGCGCTTGCCGGCCAGCGGGACCACCAGCTCCACCGCATACCTGGCCCGCTTGTAGGCCTTGCGCGCCGCGTGTAGCAGCTGGTCGGCGGTCGGCTCGCCCGGCGCCGGCGGCCGTTTGGCGGCCCGGGCCTGCGCGCGGGTGGCCGAGGCGAGCCGGGCGTCGGCGCGGCGCAGGGCCCGGTGGGCGCGGCGCATGAGGCGGCGGGGCGGGATGCGGTCGGGCTCGGCCGTGCGCGTCACGAGCGCGTCGATGTCGTTGAGCAGCGTGGTGTACCGCTCGCTGTCCAGGCCCGCGGTGAGCGTCTGGCGCGCCTCGGCGGCCCGCTCGGCCAGCAGCGAGGTGATGCGCGCCGCCACCGGGCCGACGACCAGCTCGGCCGGCTCGGCGGCGACGAGGCCGGCCAGGCGCTCGGCCATCACGTCGCAGTCGCGGACCTCGCCGAGCAGGCCGGTGACCCACTTGATCTCGTCGTGCAGGGCGTCGAGGTCGCCGGACAGGACGGGGGCGAACGAGCGCAGGGTGGAGCGCAGCCGCCGGGTCGCCACGCGCATCTTGTGCACCGCCTCGGCGTCGCCGTCGCGCACGTGCGGGTCCTGCTCGACGAGCGCGTCGCGCTGCGTGGCCAGGTAGGCGGCCAGCGCGCGGCGGGCCTTGGAGCCGCGCGGGCGGGTGTGGTCCGGCGCCGGGTAGTCCCGGCCGAGGGCCTCGGCGAGTTTCGACGGGCTCTTCGCCGGGCGCGCGCCGGCCTTGCGCAGCGCCGCGTCGAGCCGGGCGAGGGCCTCGCCGGGGCCGTCGACGAGCTCGATTTCCAGCTCGTGCCACTTGCGGGCGGCGCCGCCGCGTAGCGACTCGGTGCGCACCCGGTCGTCGGCGACGAGCGCGACGGTGCTGCCGTCGGCGGCGCGCAGGGCCCGCTCCACGCGGTGGGTGCGGATCCGCGCCACGGGGGTCAGTTCCTCGCCGCGGGCGAGCGCCCGGACCTGGTCGGTCACCGCGCGCGGCGGGGTGCGGTGCCGGTTCTTCGCCGGGACCTGCAGCTCGCTGCGCTCCCCGCCGACCGGGCGCTTGAGGTGCCAACCGGCGTCGTTGCCGCCGCTGCGGCGGCGCAGCGTGACTCGGCCCCGGGCCAGGCGCAGGCCCTCGGTGTCGTAGTACACGGCGTCGAGCCGCTGGTCGTCGGGCTCGCCGACGGTCGCGACACCCCCGATCCCGGTCAGGTCGGGCAGTGCGAAGCCGTCCGGCACCCGGTACTTGCGTTCCACCTCGAGCTTCCCGTCCATGCTCCCCATTCTCGCAGTGAATTCGTCACCATGTCGGTTCTTATGCCGGCCTGACGCCCGACTTGTGCCGGTCTGATCGGATGCGGTGCGACCGGGGTCACTCCGACCGGTTATCGGACCGGTGACCCCCGCGGCCGTAATCTTGGGGCGTGGGGGTCGTCAGGCAGCGGGTGCGTTTCGCGATCCGGCTGCTGCGGGACTGGCGGCTCACGGTCGCGTGGGGCAAATCGCTGCTGCGCTCCGGCCTGACCAGCTTCGTCGTCCTGGCCGTCACCTTCTGGCTGCTGCCCGGCGTGCGCGCCAGTGGCGGCCCGGCGGCCCTCGTCGAGCTCACGATACTGCTCGCGGTCATCGGCACGCTGATGCGCCTGGTGCTGCTCGGCATCGCGGTCGTCGTCGGCGGCGTGGGCGTGCTCGCCCTGGGCGTGGTCATCCAGGCCGTCGTGCTGTTCACCGCGCTGCGCCTGGGCCAGGGCGTCAGCGTCGACTCGTTCGCCGACGCCTGGATCGCGAGCTGGTTCGCCGCCGCGCTCACCGCGCTGGTCAACTGGCTCGCCGACGCCGGCAGCGAGGACGTCTTCCTCGGCCAGGCGCTGCGGCAGATGGCGCGGCGGCACCGCGGCATCCCCGCCACCGAGCCCGGCCTGCTCATCGTCCAGATCGACGGCCTCTCCGCGCCGCTGCTGTCGTGGGCGGTCAAGGCCGGCAACCTGCCCAACCTCGGCAAGTGGCTGCGCACCGGCACGCACGCGATGGTGCCCTGGCACACCGGCATGCCGGCGACCACTCCGGCCAGCCAGGCCGGCATCATGCACGGCGACCGCACGCAGATCCCGGCGTTCCGGTGGTACGAGAAGGACGGCGCCCGGCTGGTCGTGACCAACCGCCCGCGCGACGCCGCCGACGTCGAGGCCCGCATCTCCACCGGCCGCGGGCTGCTCGCCGACGGCGGGGTGAGCATCAGCAACGTGTTCTCCGGCGATGCGCCGGTGAGTCTGCTGACGTTCAGCAATGCCGCCCTGCCGGGACGCTCCGCCCGCGGTTACCTCGCGTTCGTGGCCAGCCCCTACGGCTTCGCCCGCGCGATCGTGCTGTCGGTCGGCGAGATGCTCAAGGAGATCCAGCAGGCGCGCCGGCAGCGGTTTCGCAACGTGTACCCCAGGGTGCCGCGCACGGCCGCCTACGTGGCCCTGCGCGCGGTCACCAACGTGCTGCTGCGCGACCTCAACGTCTCGCTCATCGCCGAGCAGATGAGCCGCGGCGCGCCGGTCGTCTACTGTGACTTCGTCGACTACGACGAGGTCGCGCACCACGCCGGGCCGCTGCGCCCCGAGGCCATGCAGACCCTCGAAGGGCTCGACCGGGTGCTGGGCACCCTGCACAAGCTGGCCCGGGTGGCCGGCCGTGACTACCGGATCGTCGTGCTCTCCGACCACGGGCAGAGCCAGGGTGCGACGTTCAGCCAGCGGCACGGCGTGACGCTCGAACGCCTCGTCGCCGACCTGGCCGGCAACGGTAGTGAGGCCCTGCAGACGAGGACCGGCGGCCCCGACGACGAGGACTGGGGCCGGGCCAACACGCTGCTCGCCGGGGTGTCGAACCAGACCCGCTCGTGCGGCCCGGTCACGCGACCTCCGCTCCGCTCCGGACCGGCCGCGAACCGCCCGCGCGGCGAGGTGGTCACGATCGCCTCGGGAAACCTGGCCATGCTGTACCTCACCGACGTCCCCGGCCGCGCCGACCTGGCCACCGTCGAGGCGCTGCGCCCCGGCCTGGTCGAGGGCCTGGCCAAGCACCCCGGCATCGGCCTGGTCGTCGCCGAAGGCCCGGACGGCCCGCTCGCCATCGGCCCGGCCGGCCGCCACCTGCTGCGCGACGGGCGCGTCGAGGGCGAGGACCCGCTGGTGCCCTACGGCCCGTCCGCCGCCGCCGACCTGCTCGCCCACCAGGCCATGGCGCACGTCGGGGACCTGGTCGTGCTCAGCCGCGTCGACCCCGGCACCGAGGAGGTCGCCGCGTTCGAGGAGCTCGTCGGCTCGCACGGCGGGATCGGCGGCTGGCAGACCGAGGCGGTGCTGGTCCACCCGGCCGACTGGCCGCTGCTGTCGGCCGAGCCCCGCGGTCCGGTCGCGATCCACGACCAGCTGGTCGCCTGGCTCGACGACCTCGGGCTGCGCGCCCCCGTGCTCCGGCCGCTCGACGAGGACCCTCCCTTGTCCGGCAGAGTTCGAGGTGTTTAGATCGTTGGAACTCTGCCCCAGCGCGCCCCAGGAGGACCAGGCTAGATGGCTGACGGCGCGTTACGGCCCTGGAACTGGGAGGACCCGCAGGAGCTCGCGGCCACGGTCGACCGGTTCACCGAGGACCTCGCCCGCGTCGAGAAGCTGTCGCTGGAGCTGAGCGCGGCGGTGCTGGACCGCTCGCACTTCGACCGGCTCGGCCTGACCGGCATCGAGTTCGCCGCGTTCAAGACCCGCCACCCGCAGGCCCTGGGCACCGACCTCGTCTCGCTGATCGCGGCGGACGGCGCCCGCACCGGGCCCGGGCAGGTCTACCGGATCGACGACGCGGCCTACTTCGCCGAGATGGACATCACCGGGACGCTGCCGGTCGCCGACGACACCGTCGACTGGGTCTACGCCGAGCACCTCATCGAGCACGTGACGCTGCACGCCGGCATCGCCTGGCTGACCGAGGTCCGGCGCATCCTGCGCCCCGGCGGCCTGCTCCGGCTCACCACGCCCGACCTGCGGGTGTACGCCGAGAGCTACGTCAACGACGACGGCTTCTTCGGCAAGCACCGCCGGCGCATGAACCGCGCGCTGAGCGGGGTCGCGCCCGCCATGCCGGAGCGCGGGGCGTTCATGTTCAACCAGCTCTTCTACGTGTACGGCCACCGCTGGCTCTACGACCTCGAGGAGCTGCGCCACGCGCTGACGTCGGCCGGCTTCGCCGAGGACGCGATCGCCGTGCGGGCCTTCCGCGAGGGCGCCCGCCCCGACGTCGCCGAACTCGACCAGGTGCTGCGCAACGACGAGACCATCTACGTCGAGGCTGTGGCCTGACTATGGCCTGACGTCGGCCTCGCTGCCGACGCCGGCCCGGCTCTGCCGGCGCCGCTCGACCCACCCGGCGATCTGACCGGCGGCGAGGACGATCACGATCGCGGCGGCCACGCCCTGCCACGGCTGCGGAAACACGTTGCGGCTGAGCAGTCCGATCGCGGAGTACGTGCCGGCCCACAGGGCGCACGCGGCGACGTTGGAGACGATGAAGGTACGCCAGGACAGCCCCACGATCGCCGCCGTGAGCAGCACCGGGATCCGGCCGCCGGGCACCAGCCGGGACACCAGCAGGGCGCTCACCGGCCGCCGCCGCAGCCGCTCCCGCACCGCGCCGGCGAGCCGCCACGGCTGGCGCAGCAGCCGCAGCCGCCGGGTGAGGGCCTCGCCGCCGGCGCGGCAGATGGCGAAGGTGACGGCGTCGCCAAGGTACGCCCCGAGCCCGCCCACGGCGACCACGACGGGCAGCGCCAGCGGGTTGTAGTGCGCGGCCAGGACGGCGGTCGCGCTGACCGCCGCGCCGGTCGGCAGCACCGGCACCGTTGAGCCGATCGCCACCACCGCGAAGGTCACCGCGAGCGCGGCGACCAGCCCCCCGAACGTGATCACCAAAGCGTCAGGCTCTCGCCGGGTGCGAGCACGCGCACGTCGGTCGCCGGTGAGGCCGTGCGGGTGTGCGCGGCGAACTCGTCGCCGGGCCGCACGAACCGGTCCGGCCGTACCCTCCGGCAGCCGACCGGCCACAGGGTGCCCCAGTGGATCGGCACCGCCTTGGCCGGCCCGACGAGCCGCATCGCCTCGGCGGCGCCGGCCGGGTCGAGGTGGCCGGGCCCGAGCGTCCAGCCCCAGCCCCACACCGGTACCAGCGCCAGGTCGACCGGCCCGATCTCCTTCATCTCGTCGAACAGCCCGGTGTCGCCGCCGAACCACGCCGACCGCTCGCCGCCGACCACGTAGCCGAGCGCCACCGCACGGATGCGCGACTTCGGCGTGCGCCCGCCGTCGTGCGCGGCCGGCACCGCCCGCACCGTCACCGCGCCGACCGAGGTCTCCTCCCCGGCGCGCAGCTCGGTGAAGTCGCGCTCGCCGAGCCGGGCGCGCAGGAAGGCGGCCGCACCGCGGGGCACGATGAGCCGGGTGGCGCGCGGCAGCATCCGCAGCGACGGCAGGTCGCAGTGGTCGGAGTGCAGGTGCGACACGACGACCGCGTCCGGCGGGTGGGCCAGCACCGGCCGCGGCCCGCGCCGCCGGTGCAGGTGTGCCAGCCGGTTGCGCAGCACCGGATCGGTCAGGATCGTGACCCCGCGCTCACGGATCGCCACGGTCGCATGGCCCCACCAGGTGACTTCCATGCAGACATCTTCCCTCGCGGGCGGATGCGCACGTCAGAAGGTGGGCGACCCCGGGTCGAGGGCGGCGGCGACGGTGAAGTCCTCCATCTGCTGCAGCAGCCGGCGCAGGTCCCCGATCGGCAGGTAGGCGGTGTCGACCTCGGTGGTGATCTGGACCGTGTCCGGGACGTCGTCGACGTTGATCATCAGCTTCTCGTTGAAGTACGGCATCGGGGTCTCCGAGACCATCTCGCTGGCGGGCAGCGCGGCCTCGTCCAGCGCCTCGGCCGGCGGCCGTTCGCTGATCCGCCGGTCGTTGTAGAACACCGCCAGGTCGATCGGCTCGCCGCGCTCCTTGCCGATGCGGTCGATGAGCGCCAGTCGGGTGCCGGGGTCGTAGTAGGCGTACTTCGACGCGCTCATCGACGCCTGGCGGGCCCGGGACACCGCCTCGGCCGCCGTGACGCCCCGCACGTCGAAGACGACCAGGCCGTTCTGGGCGAGCGGGGAGACCACGTCGGCCAGGCCGGGGCGGAACCGGTTGCTCACGATGACCTGCGAGGCGAACGGCCCGCCGCCGGCGACCCGGCCGAAGGCGACGCCGTACGCCGCCAGCAGCACCGGCGCGGCGTCGACCGACAGCCGGGCGGCCAGCCGTTCGCTCGCCAGGTACAGCGCGGGGGAGCGCCACACCACCTGGCGGAACCGTGCGCCCTCCGGCTTCGCGTACCCGGCGAAGCGCTGCGGCTCGATCGCGCGCAGCTGCGCCTCCCAGTACCGCATCGCGTTGTCGGTGTGCCGTCCGGAGGCGCGCTGCGCGGCGGCGATCTCCAGCGGGCCCGTCGCCGCGTGCGAGCCGATCGTGTCCCGCTCGGCCAGCTCGCTGACCATCATGGCCAGCCCGCTGCCGTCCGCGGCGATGTGGCAGACCATGACGACCACGTGCGTGATCGGGCCGCCCTCGCCGGCGCGGACCACGGCCATGCGGATCGGCCACTCGTGCGCGTAGTCGAAGTTGCGCGCCTTCCAGCCCGCGTACACCTCGGCGGCGAGCGCCCCGGCGCCGTCGGCGGACGCGGCGGTGTGCACCTCCAGGAAGGCCTCGCCCGAGCCGAGGATCTCCTGGGTCGTCGCGCCGTCGGGGGCGAAGCGCAGCAGGCTGCGCATCGCGGGGTACCGGCTCATGAAGAACCGCAGCTCGCCGGCGAAGTCGTCGACGGTGCGCCCGTCCAGGACCGGCACGACACCGCCCATGCTCATCGACGTGTTCACCTCGACCATAGCCCGCCACACCTGCTGCTGGCCCCAGGTCAGATCGCCGCATCCGGCGCCGTCGCCCGTGAAGGGCACACTGATGCGCTCCATGGGAGGTGATCGTCCCACGCCCATTGACAAAGGCAAGAAGACGAATGGTCCAGGTCGCTTGCTGTACGGCCAATCCCGCGATCGCCTCCGCGGCCGGTCGCCTCAAGGTAATGCGCCGACTTGCTTGACGTGCCGGATCGATGGCGCCGACTCCAGCCGGTCCACGCCCGGCAGTGGCCCGACCCGACGCGTGACGTACTCGTACAGCCCGGCCATGTCGCGGCAGATCACCGTGGCCACGAGGTTGGTCTCGCCGGTCGTCGCGGCGGCGAAGACCACCTCGGGGTGCTCGGCCATCGCCCGGCCAACCGCCTCCAGGTGCGCCGGTGCGACGCTGAGCCACAGCAGGAACCGGGCGTTGTACCCGAACAGCGACGGTTCCACCTCCACGTCGAAGAACACCGCGCCGGTCCCGCGCAGGTGCTCCAGCCGGCGGCGGACCGTCGACTCCGACCAGCCGGTCGCCGCGGCCAGCTGCGGGTAGCCGAGCCGCCCGTCGCGGCTCAGCGCGGCCAGCAGCGGCCGGTCGGCGTCGCTCAGCGCCGGCACCGCGTCCGGGGCCGGCGGCGCCGGCCGCAGCCGGTCCATCTGCTCGGCCGACAGTCGCGTCATGCGCGTGTCACCCTCGGCCCCACCGGCGAACTGGTGCATCAGGCAGTGCGCGCGCACCGACACCACCCGCGGGGTGCGCGGCAGCTTCTGCAGCAGCAGCGCGTCGCGGTCGGCGGTGCCCGGGTTCTGCACGACGCAGATCACCTCCGTGCCGCCCGAGGTGAGCGTCACCCACGTCGTGTCCGGCCGCCGGGCGAGGGCCTCGGCGATCGCGGCCGCGCTGTCGGGCGTGGTCTGCAGCCGGATGAGCCACCTGTCGTACCCGAGCCGAGCCCCGTCGGGCAGCCCCGCGACGCGCAGACCGGCCTCGGTGCACAGCCGGCGGTACCGCCGGGCGACCGTCTGATCGGAGACTCCCAGCACCTCGGCGAGCGTGCTGAACGGCACCCGCCCGTCCAGCCGTAGCCCGTCGACGATACTCAGGTCGAGCGTGTCGAGTTCCACCAGCGGACTCTATCGCCTGTCGGAATCCGCCAGAGTGGCCGCCACGAGTACCGGGAACCGGGCGCCAGCCCCACATTCGACGGCATGCGAAAGTGGTCTGCCCTGATCGCCGTCTCCATCGGCACCTTCATGCTCCTCGTCGACGTCACGATCGTGACCGTCGCCCTGCCCGCCGTCGCCCGCGACCTGGACGCCACCCTCGGCGGCCTGCAGTGGGTCCTCGACGGCTACGCCCTGGCGCTCGCCGCCGTGCTCCTGGCCTCCGGCGCCCTGGCCGACCGGCACGGCCGCCGCCGGGTCTACCTCGGCGGTACCGTCGTCTTCGCCCTGGCCTCGTTGCTGTGCGCGCTGGCCCCCAACGCTGGGCTCCTCGTCGCCGCCCGCTTCCTGCAGGGCCTCGGCGGCGCCGCGATGCTGGCCACGACGGTGGCGATCCTCAGCGTCGCCTACACCGGCCGCGATCGCGGCGTGGCCTTCGGCATCTGGGGCGCCGTCAACGGCGCCGCCGCCGCGGCCGGCCCGATCGCCGGCGGCCTGCTCACCGAGCACCTGGGCTGGCGCTGGATCTTCCTGGTCAACCTCCCGGTCAGCGTCCTGGCCCTGTGGTTCACGCTCCGCGGCGTCACCGAGTCCCGCGGCCGCGCCGACGCCTGCCTCGACCTCCCCGGCACCGTCACCTTCACCATCAGCGCCGCCGCCGTGACGTTCGCCCTCATCCGCGGCGGCGACGCCGGCTGGACGTCCGCGTCAACCCTGACCGTGTTCGGCGTCGCCGCCGCGGCCCTGGTCGCCTTCATCGCCATCGAGCGCCGCACCGCCCACCCCATGCTCGACCTGCGGCTGTTCTCCCTGGCCCGGCCGTCCTTCGCCGTCCTCATGACCGCCGCCGTACTCGCACAGGCCGCCGCGTTCGCCTACCTCCCCTTCACCACGGTCTGGCTACAGCAGTTCCTGGGCAAGGGCCCCGTAGAGGCCGGCCTCCTGGGCGCCCTGCCCATGTCCGCAGCCTCCTTCCTGGTCGGCGGCGCCGGCGGCCGCCTCTTCCAGCGGATCGCCCCTCGCTGGACGATCGGCCTCGGCCTCATCCTCATCGGAGCCGGCGCCCTCCTGCAGGCCCGCCTGACGCCGACCAGCACCGGCACCGCCCTGATCCCCGGCCTCGTGGTCGTAGGCTTGGGCGTGGCCGCGGTCCTGCCGACGATGGCCTCGGCCGCCCTGGCCGCCGTTCCCCACGAACGCAGCGGCATGGCCGGCGGCGCCGTGAACACGTTCCGCCAGCTGGGCTTCGCGCTGGGCGTGGCAGTCTTCGGCTCGATCTTCACCAACCGCCTGACCGCCCACCACCCCACCACCCCGGCGTCCACCCACGCCGCCGCCGCGGACGCGGTGAACCACGTGGTAACCGTGGCCGGCTGGGTAGCCCTGGCCGGCGCCGCCCTGGTCCTGCTGCTGGTCCGAACGGGCCGCCCCGCCTGGGAACCCCAACCGGCCACCACCACGAAGCCCGCCCCCACCGTTGCCTTTCAGTGAGTAAATGTCAGCTCACGGTCGGCAGCCGTCCGTTGCCGGCCGGCGTTGGCCCCTGAGGGCCTTGACGTTTCGTCGCACGCTGCCCCGCCTGCGGGTGCAGGTCTTACGGGTCTTACGTAGGCTCCACGTCCTGTTTTTGCGTCGCCCGGCAACTCCAGGTCGACGTGCCGCACGAGCGCGGCAAGGTTCCGTGCGGCGTTGACGTCCCGGTCCAAGGACAGCCCGCAGGTGGTGCAGTTGAAGGTGCGCTCAGCCAGTGACAGCTTGGGTTTCGCCGTCTTGCAGGCCGAGCATGTCTTGGAGCTGGGGTACCACCGGTCGGCGACGTGCAGCGTGCTGCCGTACCAGCGGGTCTTGTAGCTGAGGTGCCGGCGCAGGGTCGCCGGGGCGGCGTCGGCCAGGGATCTGGCCAGCTTGCGGTTGCGGACCATGCCGGCCACGTGCAGGTCCTCGACCACGACGGTGTCGAACTGCTGTGCCAGCCGGGTGGTGAGCTGGTGCCACGAGTCCGCGCGGACAGCCGCGACCGTGGCGTGCAGTCGGGTCACCGCCGCCTGTGCCCGCTGCCACCGGTTCGACGCAGTGCGTCTGCGTCTGGTGGCCGGGTCGTACGGTCCGATCCGGCGCGCGGCGCGGCGTTGTGCTTTCCCGAGTTTCTGCAGCGCGGCTTTGAACGGCGCCGGGTTGGGCACGAGTTCGCCGGTGGACAGCACCGCCAGGTGCTTGACCCCGGCGTCCACCCCGACGACCCGGCCGGCCCTCGGCGCGTGCGCCGGGCGGCTGTGGTCGCGGCGCACGGCGACCTGGAACGAGCAGAACCACCGGCCGGCGGTCTCGCTGACGGTGGCGGACAGGATCTGTGCGGTGCCTGCCCGCACCCGGCGGGCCAGCTTGCGGGTGGACTCGTGGGTGCGGATGCGGCCCAGCCGGGGCAGCACCACATGCCGATAGTCAGGGTCGACCCGGATCGCGCCGGTGGTGAACCGGGCGGACCGCTGGGCGTGCTTCCGCTTGGGGCGCGGCCAGCCCATCCGGCGGCCCTTGCGGGCACCGGTGCGGGAGGCGTGCCAGTTGCCCAGGGCGGCGGACAGGTTCGCCAGGCCGGTGTTGAACGCCTCCTTGGAGCACTCTGCCCACCAGGGCGCCACCCACTGTTTGATCTCGTTCCAGGTGCGGCGCAGGTCCGGCAGGGACCAGCCCTGCCACGGCGTGCGGTCGGCCTCGGGCACCCCGTAGCTGGCCTCGGCGGCGCGCTGCAACTTTACTGCGCAGACCCGCCGCAGCATGTGGTTGTAGACGAACCGGGCCGCGCCGGTGTTACGGCGCAGGCTCCCGGTCTGCGTACCGCCCGGGTCGAGGGCGAACTTGTACGCCTGCACGACCCAACCGGCCGGCGGCTCGTACCGCTTCACGACAGGTCCTCCTCCGCCGTCGCCGTCGCCGCCGCGACGGCCCGGCTGGCCCGGTTCGCCGCCGCCCGGCGGCCATACAGCCGGGCACACCGGCCGGTCAGGATCTCGGTGACGTCACCGACCAGGTCGTCGTCGACCACGGCCGGGTCGACAACTAGCAGCCGCCGGCCCTGCGCAGCGAGCGCGGCCTCGACGTCGTCGGCGCCGAACCGGGCGAACCGGTCCCGGTGCTCGACCACGATCGTCGACACGCCAGGGTCACGCAGCGACGCGAGGAACTGCTCGCGCCGCCCGTTCAGCGCCGAGCCGACCTCAGCTACCACGCGCGAGACCAGCATGTCCTGCCCGGTGGCCCAGGCGGTCACTCGGGCGACCTGCCGGTCCAGGTCGGCTCGCCGGCCGGCCGACGACACCCGGGCATAGACGACCACCCGACCCTGCGGGGCGGTCCCGGCCACATCAACCATGATCGTGCCGGACGGGAACCGTCGAGCGGGTACCGGCATGGTCCCCTCACGAAACCAGCGGTACGCGGTCTGCCGATGCACACCGCCTCGGCGCGCCCACTCGGCCAGCTTCACCCGACGATACTAACGCTCACATCAGCCTATGTTCGCTCACGAGAGCGCGAACTGTTGCCAGCCCCCGCAGTGCACGAGGCCGCGTAGCCCGCAACGGGGTCGCCACCGTTGGACCCAAGATTCCAACCGGGCGGCCCCGCTCCCTTCGTCTCCGCCCAGCCTTCGACTCGGTTGTGCCCTCGCCGGCTACACCCCGGCCGGCCTCGCCTCAGAACCGTGCCGGGCGACGTCACTCCTGTGTCTGCGAGCCAGCCGCGCGGCTCGGATCCCAGTTGGCCATTCGGCCACGCGCCTCCGCGTAGCCCTACAACTCGCGTGGCTCTGCAGGTTCGCTCGTCTATGTTGCTGTCAGCCAGGCGCTCAGCTGGGGGTAGGGGATCATTGCAGCGGCAGCCAGGCGAGGACGTCGCGGATCTTGTCGTCCCAGAAGGCCCAGTCGTGCGCTCCGGGGGAGAAGTCCGTCGTCAGCGGGATGCCGTGCTCGACGCATGCGTCGCGGAACAGCAAGTTCGACGAATACAGGACGTCCTCGGTGCCGCAGGTGACGTAGAGCGGCGGCGGTTGGGAGACCGTGCCGAGCAGGTGGAACAGGTCGTCGTCGGTCCCCTCGATGGCCGGCGGGTCGCCGAAGATGCGCTGCCACATCCGCGGGTCCTCGGGCCGGTCCAGGTCGGGGATCCGGCCGGCGAGATCGAGCACGCCGGAGAGGCTGGCGGCGGCGCCGAACCTGTCGGGGTGGCGCAGCGCGAGCTTGAGCGCACCATACCCACCCATGGAAAGGCCCGCCACGAACGTCTTCGCCGGGTCGTCGGAGAGCCGGAAGAAACCGCGGGCCGCGCGCGGCAGTTCCTCGGCCACGAACGTCCAATATGGACGGCCCCACACCTCGTCGGTGTAGAAACTTCGCTGCACCTGGGGCATTACGACGGCGAGGCCCATCTCGGCCACGTATCGCTCGAGCGCGGTGCGGCGCGTCCAGACCGTGTCGTCGTCGCTGAGGCCGTGCAGGAGATAGAGGGTCGGGAACTCGCCGGTGCGACTGCTACCGCCCACGCCGATCTGCCCGGTCGTCGATTCCGGCAGCAGCACGGTCATGGACGTGCCGAACCCGAGTGTGTCGGAGAAGAAGTCGCAGCGGACGAGTGCCATGCTCATGCTCCCATCGTAAGGCATTTTGGTGGTAGCTGTCTGCTCCTACTGGGCGGCTCGCCGGCGGCTGGTGAGCCGGCGGGCCTTCACGCGCGCACCGCAGTCGGCCATCGCGCACCATCGTCGCGAATGATTGCGGCTGCGGTCGAGGAACACCCAGCCGCAGCCGCCGTCGTCGAGCGGGCACACCCGGAAGGCGTCGATGTTCTCGGTGGTCAGCAGGTCGATGGCGGCCTGCGCGAGGCGGTCCTGGACAGCGAACTCCGCGATCTCCCCGAACTTCAGGTTGGCCGCCGCGACCACCCCGAACGCCAGCGCGAGCCTCGCCCTGGCCGCCGCGGCGGCGTAACGCGTCGCGAGCTGCTCCAGTGATGCCTGATACGGCAGCCTCGAACCCAGGTTCTGGTCGAGGCGGATCATCACCGCCGCATACAGGGCCTCCCGGATCGCCAGCGCCGCGGCCAGTGCCTGCTCGCCACGCCACGCGTCCTGGATCCGGGGCACCTCGTCCGCGCGCACGACACGGGCCCGCACGGCCCAGTCGAGCAGCTCCTGCGGGGTGTTGAGGTGCTCCTTCTCCGGCGCGGCACCCGGCACCCGCGGCTCGACCGTGTTGATCAGATCGAGCGCGGGGTGTCCGCCGACGAGGCGGAGATCCGGGTTGTCCGTCGATTCCATGTGTGGGATGCTACCACCGTTCGGCGGTTAGTCGGAATCATCCTCGGACGGGAGAGCTCTGATGCTCGAACACCGACGCGCAAACCTGGCCCTGGCCGCCCTGTCAATCTCGACATTCACGTTCGTCACCACAGAGGTCCTGCCCGTCGGGCTACTCACCCTCATGGCCGACGACCTGCACCGGTCCAGATCACAGGTCGGCCTGTTGATGACGGGATACGCCGCGGTGGTCGTTCTCATGTCGATGCCCCTCGCCCGGCTCACCCAGCGGGTCCCGCGCCGCCTGCTGCTCGGCGTCACGCTCGGCGTGTTCTCCGCCGCGACGCTGGTCACCGCGCTCGCCCCCGGCTACGGCGTGCTGCTCGGCGCGCGGCTCGTCGTCGGGCTCACCCAGGCGCTGTTCTGGTCCGTCGTCGGCTCCACCGCCACCGGCCTGTTCCCGCCGTCGCAGCGCGGCCGCACCGTGGCGCGTATGTCCATGGGTGCCGCCCTCGCCCCGGTGCTCGGCGTGCCGATCGGCACCTGGCTGGGCCAGCAGGCCGGCTGGCGCTTCGCGTTCCTGGTCATGGCGGCGATCGGCGTCGCCACGTGCGCCGTCGTGGTGACCCTGCTTCCGGGCCGCAGGACCCCCCAGTCCGAGACCGCCTCGCGCGGCGGCGCTCCCAATGCGCGGCGATATCTCCTGCTCGTGCTCTGCACCGCGATCGGCGTGACCGGCGCGGTGACCGCACAGACGTATGTGACGCCTTATCTGCTGGACGTCACCGGCTTCGCGCCCGCGACGCTCGGCCCGGTCCTGCTCGTGACCGGCACAGCCGGATTCCTCGGCACCGTCGTGGTCGGCCGATTTCTCGATCGGTACCCATGGTTGGCCCTCGTCACCCCGATGGCGCTCGTCGCCGTGGCCCTGCTGGCCCTGTATTCCCTCGGCACCCTGAAGCCAGCCGCGATCGCCGCCCTGGCCCTGGGCGGCTTTGCGTTCAGCGCCATGGCAGCGGCCGTCCAAAACCGCACGCTGCAGGTCGCGCCCGGCAGCACCGACCTTGCCTCGGCCGGCACGGGCTCCGCCTTCAACGTCGGCATCGCCACCGGCTCCTTCCTCGGCGGTTTGATCATCGACCGCATGGGCGTCCATGCCGTCGCCCTCGCGGGCGCCCTCATCACAGCCGCCGCCGTGGCCCTGCTGCTGACCGAACCCCGCCTGGCCCGGGCCGATCCCGAATCGCACCCCGACACAGGCGCGAGGCAGCACCTTGGCACGGCGTCCGAGCCGGCCACCGAGGCCGAGGTGGATGCCGACGCTGGCGCCAACGCGAGCGCCGACGCCGGGGCCCAGTCGCACACAGATACGTACGGACATCGAGCCGCGCGTCGGCGCTGAGTCGGAGCGGTACACCAGCGCTGAGTCCGAGCCGCGCGCCGGCAGCCGGCCGAAGCACGTCGATGTTGCGGCCGACGAGGATGCTGGGGCCGGGACCCAGTCGTGTCGGCCGCGTCAGGCTTGCGCGTCGGTGGTGACGATGTTGATGTCCGCGAGGTCAACGATGCTGAGCAACCCGGCGAGCGTGGCCGCTTCAACGCGGGTAAGCCGGATGCTGCACCCGCGGTCGGCATTGTCCGGGTCGTTGATCGCGAGGTCGTATCGGCCGTCGTTGCGGTGAACGATGACGCCGACGCAGCGGCCCTGTGCGGTGGTGAAGCGGTAGCTGCGTCCGATACCGGGCAGCGAGCTGCGTTCGACGTTCACGAGGTACTCCAGGGGGCGACACGGCGGATGAGGTTCTGGACTATCGGACTTGGGCGAGGTTCATGACAACGGAACAGCGCCGTCGTCGGGCGGATGTGTGTTGCTCAGGGGCACATCGCGGCGCGACGAAGGGCGGCGAGCGCGGCCAGGCCGGCCCCGCGGGCGGCGACGAGGTGGGGTGCGGCAGGTCGGCAGACGGGGACATCCACGGCGGCGGCGATCTGGGCGGCCAGCCGAGGCCTGGTGGCGCCGCCACCGACGAGCAGCAGCCCGCGGCGTTCCGCAGCCGCAGCGGCTTGCCGCCCCAACGGCAGGCGACGCAAGCGTTGCAGGAGATCGATGACGGCGGCTGCCACCATGTCGTCGGCGTTCAGCCCGGTCGCGGCATCGGCATCCAATTCGTGGCGTAACGCGACGACGACGCCTCTGGCCAGCACCGCGGCTTCCACCAACTCGACGCCGACGTCGACGACCAGCAGCGGCCCAGCCGGCGCGCCTGAGCCGATGGCGGCTGCCCGAACGGTGTCGATGAACAGCAGTCGCTTCGGCGCCAGCGCGGCCTCGATCGTCTGGCGTAATGCCTGCTCGTCGCCCGCGGCAGTCTGGGCAGGACGGCAGGCGACAACGATCGCGCCGGGCGACGGTCGCCGGGCATCTCCGGCGCACAGACCGGTCAGCATCGTGTGCACGGTGGCCGGGTCGGTGATCCGCCCGTGTCGTATCGGTCCGTACGCGGCGGGGCCGTAGCCGGTGCGGGCGTGCACCATGGGCCGGCCGGATGCCCAGATCCGCGTGTAGGCGCTGCCGATGTCGAGGCCGATCGCTGTGGGTCCGGCGGTTGCCGGGCCGGCGTCAGGGCCAAGGGCCACCCGAGCGGGTCGTTGCGTCGTCGCAGCGGATCCGAGCGCGAGCGCGGGGCCGAGCCTATTGTTGATCATCGTGGCTCCTTCTCGCGCGGTTTCGCGGACGGACGTACGAGTGTCTCGGGCATCCGGCGCCGTACCGGTCGTCATCGTCACTGTCCTCCTCCGCCTGACCGCCGCGTGAATCTTCAGCGTCCGCCGACGACCGGCGGGGCGCATCGGCGATCACCGGCAACCGCGTCGCGTGGTGGTTGCCGGTGGACGGCAATGTTGAACAGCGCCGGCGGCCCGGCAGTGAGCGAAGTCTTGGGCGCTCCGTTCGCAGGGCTCCTGATTGGCCGCATCGCCGGCACCTATCCGGCGCTGCGTGCGGCGCCGGTGGAGCCGGCGCCGCCGTCCGCGATGCGATGTCCGCACAAAGAGATGTCGCATCATCCGCCGACGCCGCGACGTTGGCTGGACTCGACCGGCTGACCAGCTCACAGCCCTACGCCTCGTAGCCGGGTCGCACCGGGGAGGGGCCGTCTAACGCCGGCCGAGCCAGCCGAGATACGGCGTCGTACCGATCTTGAGTTCGGCGATGACGCGCAACAGTTCCTCCCGGCTCGTCGGCTGCATGACGGTCACCGCGAGTCGCATGCCCTGTGCGAGTTCGACGTACGCCCATCCGCCGCCCGTGTCGAAGCTGTGCACGAGGCCCTGCCGCCCCCGGACCGACGCCGGGCTGCCGTCGGCCGACGGCGCCGTGACCGCCGGACCGAGGACGGCTCCGGCAACCTGCTGACGGTCGCGGATGACCGACAGTGTCGCCGTCCACGTCTCGGCCGGGTACGAAACGGCGATGCGGTGCGATCCCTGGATCGAGTCGGGCAGCCAGCCGAAGTCGAGCGGAGAATCGACCGCGGTCACACTGTCGGCCTCAACGGAGCGGGCGACCCATTGCGCCACCAGGGAGTCGTCCCCGACTCCCTGAACCATAGTGGCCAGTTGGAGCCCCTCCGCGACCGGCCAGACGACCTGCGGGGTCTGGCCTTCCTTGGGGGACAACCCGCCCGCCACGCCGTTCACGGTGACCGGCAGCCGCCAGTCGCCGATCGGCCATTCGCTCGCCGATACCAGCATCAGCCGGACGAACGGGGCGCGGTCGTGGTTGCCGTCGGGCATCGTGGCGGCGTCCTCCGCCCGCATCCACTCGCGCACCTGGTAGTCCGGGGCACCGCCGCGCAGGCTGGCCTCCCTGGACGCCTCCACGTACCCCTCCGGCAACCACGTGGGCCGGTAGCGCAGCGGGATACGTAGGTTGCCCGGCGCGGCGGCCGGCTCCGGCATGGCGGCTCCAAGGTTTGGGGCGGTCCGCACGTCGGGCTCGACTGGCACGTCGTCGGGTGCGCCCGCGGCGTCCTGACCGGCAGTGTCGAGCCACAGCGCCGCTGCGGGCAGACCGAGCACGCTCGCCGTGGCCACGGCGCCGCCGGCCACGAGCAATGCCCGGCGCTGCCGGTGCACCCGCGCCCGCGCGTCCAGTCCGGCCCGGACCCGCGAGGGGTCGGGTGCGCGCGACGCCACACGTTCGAGAGCGGCCTGGATCTCCTTGTCTGTGATCACCTTGTGTCTCCTCCAGCCAGGATGGTCCGTGCCAGTGCTTCGGGGCGGCGCAGCGTTGCCAACGCTCGCGAGGCGTGGCTGCGTACCGTTGCCTCACTGCAGCCGAGCATCTCTGCGATCTCGGCGTCCGTGGATCCCTCATAGAACCGCAGCGCGATCACCGCGCGTTGGCGTGGCGGCAGCGCCGCGATCATCGCAACGACAGCGTCCCGCTTCACCAGCAGACTCGCCGGATCCTCGACAGTCGGCGCCGCGGCGTCCAGCGTCTCTTGTCGCACCGGCGTCGCTCGTCGCGTCGCTCGGCGTCGCCAGGAGAGGAACTCGTTGAGCAGCATCCGACGCACGTACGCCTCGGGCTGTTCCACGGCGCCGATGCGTCCCCACCGTGACTGCGCCCGCACCAGGACGTCCTGCACGATGTCCTCGGCCAGGTGCGGGTCACACGTCACCACGGTCGCGTAGCGCAACAACGCGCCCAGCTGCGCACCGACGAACTCGTCAAACGTCACAGGCCGCTCCCCACGTCGGGCTCCCTCGCTTTCTAGAACGCCGCCGCGCCGCGAATTGTGGAGTCGCTCGGCTCGGCCGTGGTAAAGGGCCGCGTACGGGGGCTTTGTGGTGCGGCGCGGCTCAGCCGTTGAGCTGGAGACAGTGCCGCGGGCGTTGCTTGCGGGACGTGCCGGCTCGCATCGGCACGCGACACTGTCCTTGAGACCCGGCTCGGCGCGGGGCCGGCCCGGGATCTTCGGGGGAGGACGGGGTGCAGATCATCGAGCACAGCGTCATCGGCACGCGGTCGGCCGTGCTGCGGCTGCGCCGCCCGGGTGCCGAGTTGCAGTTCATCGTGTTCCCGATGTTGCATGTGGCGAGCCCGCGATTCTACGCCGACGTGGCCGAACGGTTGCGGCGCTGCGACCTGCTGGTGGTCGAGGGCGTCAGTGGGCGGTCGGCGCTCGGCTGGGCGATTACCCTGACGTACCGGTTGATGCCGGCGAACAAGCGTTCGCACCTGGTGGTCGACAATATCGCGTACGGGTCGCTCGGCGTGCCGTTGATCAAACCGGATGTGACCGCGGACGAGTTCGCGCAGGGCTGGCGGACTCTTCCCTGGCGAACGCGGATCGTCCTGTGGTGCGTCATGCCGTTCGTGGCCGTGATGCAGTTCTTCGGTGGCCGTCGGCATCTGCTCGGGCCGCAGGTCGAGCTGAGCGACCTTCCGGACGCCCAGCAGGAGGCGTTCGACGACCATGAGCTGGCGCAGCAGTTCGACGATGTGTTCGGCGGCAGGCGGGACGAGCGGCTGCTCGCGGCGTTGTCGGCCATCGACCGGGACCGGTCGGCGGAGCGGATCGACGTGGCCGTCGTCTATGGTGCCGGCCACACGGCGGCGATTGTGCACGGCCTGTTCAAGCGGCACGGCTACCGCCCGCGGGCGGCCGAGTGGCTCACGGTCGTGGAGCCGGAAGCGTATCCGGCCGCCGCGGCGCCGGCGCGGCGGCGAGCAGATCGTCATCGCGAGAAGGCCGCCGCCGCAGTCGGCGTTGGTGGCGACGAGTCGGCAGCGCGGCGGCCGTCCCGGGCGGTGCCGGCTCGCGCAGTGCCGGCTCCGGCCGAGCCGGCGGACGCGCGCATGGAGGCCATGCAGGTCGCCCTGGCGCGCCGGATGGCGAGCGCCGAGCCGGACGCGTACCAGCCGAAGCTGGCCGCAGCGCTGGACGCGCTGGCGCGCCGGCTGAGCCAGCTGGGCCGCCGCGAGGAGGCCCTGCGCGCCGCCGACGAGGCGGTCGACGTGTACGACGAGCTCGAGGATCGTCATCCGGGCTCGTACCGGTCGGCGTTGGGGACAGCGACCAGCAACTTCGCGGTTCAGCTCGACCGTCTCGGCCGGTACGCCGATGCCCTCGCCGTCGATCGGCAGGCGGTGGAGATGCTTCGCGGGGTGGACCGGAACAACCCGGGTGGACGAGCCGATGGGCTCGGCCACGCGCTGACGAACCTGTCCGTCAGCCTTTCCCAGGCCGACCGTCACGACGAGGCGCTGCAGGCCGCGCAGGAGGCGGTCGAGCTGTACCGGGCGGCACGCAAGGAGGTCGCCGGCAGCCGGACGACGGCGTACAGCCGGGCGCTGGTCATCCTCGCCTCGGGGCTCGTGACGCTCGGCCGGTACGGCGAAGCCCTGGACGCGGCCAGACGGGCCGCCAATGTCTGTCGCGACTCGGGGTCGACCGGCTCGGCGGAACGCTCGCAGCGGCTCGCCGCGGCGCTGCGTTCGGTGTCGGAGATTCACGGCTGGCTCGGGCGGCACGACGAGGCGTTGGCCGCGGCCGAGGAGTCGCTCGAGATCGAGCGCCGGATCGCGCCGGCGCTCTATGGCTCGGCCAGCCCGGAGGTCGCGCGGGCGTTGCTGCGCACGGCGGACAGCCTGCACAAGGTACGCCGGTGGGAAGATGCGGTGGCGGCGGACGAGCAGGCGCTGCCCATCTGGCGATCCCTTGCCGAGCGGTATCCGCAGTCCCACCTGCGCGATCTGGCACGCGCGCTGGCCTGCCACGCCGAACACCTGAGCGCCGCCGGTCGCCACGACGAGGCGGCCGCCGCGACCGCAGAAGCCGAGGCGGCGCGGGGCGAGGCGGACTCGCTGACCGGATGACCGCGACGGCCAGCACGACCGGTCGGACATAGCGACGGCATCGGTCAGGTGCCGACGTGGGCCGTGACGTTCCCGCCGGAGCGGGCGGCGAGCGCACTCAGTTGCCCGGGCCGGTAGCCGGCAGCGGGTCGCCGACGGTGGTGCATTGTTGCCGGTACGGGTGGTCGCGCCACAGGCATGCCTGCAGGCGTACGGGGTGGCCGGCCAGGATGGTCGCGACCGCCGCGGTGCGCACGTCGTCGCGGGCGGTTGCCGGGAAGGTGACGGCGCAGGCGTGCCAGGTGTCGCCGGTGTCGAACCGCCAGCGCACGCTGGTGCCGCCGGATGCCGGGCGGTCGGCGGCGGAGCCGGCGGTGGCCCAGTAGTAGGTGCGGCCGCGCTGGTCGGCACGCCGCACGGACCCGTGCACCTCGTCGAAGTCGAGCGCCGGAGTCATCGGTACCGGCTGACCGTGGAGCGGTGCGGTGATGACGCCGTCGGCCTGGCACGTGTTCGACGGGCCCGAGCGTGCGACCGGGACGGCGACGAGGGAGACGGTGGCGGCGATCAGCACTGCCGCCGAGGCGGCCAGCCATTGCCGGCGTCGCCGGCCGTGACGGCGAGGGCGGGTGTGCCGAGGTCCGCCGGAAGCCGCTGACGGGCGCTGTGAAGGTACCGGGGGAGCCGGCACGGTGGGCGTCGAGGGGGACGAGGGAGGTGGAAGCGTCGGTGTGGGCGAGAGCGGAGCGGAAGGGGCGGCGGCGCGGTCGGCGGCCTCCGCGCGGGCGATGAGCTTGGCTATCCGGGTGCTGGCCGAGCGCAGGCGGGTGACCTCCCGCGTGGTGAGTTTGCGGCCGGCGATGATGGCGGCGGCCTGAGCCACGGCGACGACGAGCACCGGATCGGTGACGAGCCCGCGATGCCCGGCGAACAGGGCCGCGATCGTGGTGCGGTCCGCGGTAACCCCTGGGGCCAGGCGGTGGGAGCGCATGACCTCGGCCAGCTGGCGGCGTGTGCTCTTGGCACGGCGCTTCGGCCGCGGGGCGCCCCGCGGGCGTTTGCGGCCGTCGCGGTCGCCGGCGCGGGCGGCCGCCGCCGTCAGGGCCGCGACGAGCGACTCGACGGCCTCGTCGACCGCCTGCCACCACGGCGTCACCGCATCCGCCAAACCAGCCGTCCCAACAGGAGTAACGATCGGGTGCCATCAGGGCGACCCGACATCGGCAAGACCCGATTGTGGCGCGAATGCCGCGCCGGCGGGTCGCCGGGGCGGCGCCGCCGTGAGGCACGCGATACAGCGCGCCGTACACCTGGGGGTAACGACGACCGGGGCCGCCTTCGCGTGGAAGGCGGCCCCGGGTTGCACTACCGTCGGGTCAGCCGACGAGTTTCCACGGGCCGTAGGGGTCGCCCGGGGTCTGGTTGCGGGTCCACCATTGGGCGGTGTACTTCTTGCCCTGGTAGGTGACGGTGTCGCCGGTGTTGAAGATGCGTGATGCGGTCC
>NZ_JBICTV010000032.1:90193-93857 GCF_043197855.1 Dactylosporangium sp. NPDC048998 | reverse complement strand
GCCGGCGGCCATCGCATGGCGGAGTACCTCGCGCGCCATCTCACGGCCCTGTCCCTCGACCCGGCCGAGGTGGTCCTGATCGGCGACTCGGTCGGGGGGGGGGGGGGGGGGGGGGGGGGGGGGGGGGCGGGGGGGGCCCCCCCCCCCCCCGCGGGGGGTCAGGCGTCCAGCGGGCGCCGAGCGATCGCGATGACCGACTGGCCGAAGGGCGGCCGGACGCCGCGCTCGATGAAGCGGGTCAGCGGGGCCACGGTCGTGTCGTAGAACTTCACCATCGGGCCGGGGCCGGGCATCTGCTTGAGCAGGCACGTCGAGACGTAGTACCCGATCAGGCCGAGCGAGTTGGCGTAGTGCAGCTTGACGATCTCGAGGTCGGCCGCGACGAGCGCCGCGCGCATCGTCTTCTTCGTGTAGCGGCGCACGTGGCCGGTGGCGATGTCGGCTGGGCCCATCGCGAACGGGAACGCCGGGACGACGGTGATGACGTAGCCGCCGGGGCGCACGAGCGAGCGCATGGTGCGCAGGCCGCCGATGTCATCGTCGATGTGCTCGAGCACGTTGTACGAGATCGCGGCGCTGTGGTCGGCGCTGACGTCGCTGGGCAGCAACAGCTCGCGGACCGACACGCCGGGGTGGTCGGCGAACCGCTCCTTGAGCGCGACGATCCGGCCCGAGTCCGCCTCGGTCAGCGTCATGTTCGAGGTGTGCTCGAGCCACTCCGCGGCGTAGTCCCCGAGGCCGGCGCTCACCTCGATAGGATGATCACCGAGGTAGGGCGTCGCGAACGCCACGAACCACTTGCGATGGTTCTTGGCCATAGCCAAGCCTTCGAGCACTTCCGATTGGATGGCCTGGTCGCCGAGGATTGCCGCGTCCGGATTCGGCACTCTGCACCCCTACGTGAATACTGATCATGTCTGTCAGAACTGGCGTAGTGTATCGGCGTTGATAGTCCCTCGCCACCCCCTGTGGCGCACTTCGACCGCCAACTATCGTGTCATCGTGAAATTCGGGGAGAAGGCGCACGAGGTCCGCGCCGCAGTGATCGCGCTGCTCAGTTATGTCGCGTGCGCCGTCGCAGTCCTGCAGCACCTCTGGAGCGATCCACAGGGACGGATGTTTGCCGACAACGGCCAGGATCATGTCTTCTTCGAGTGGGTGCTGACGCATGCGGCACGCGTGTTCACTCACGGTGACAACCCGTTCTTCACAGATCAACTAAATGCGCCACTCGGCGTCAATCTCATGGCGAACACGTCCGTTCTCGGACTCGCGCTACCGTTGGCACCGATCACGTTACTGTTCGGCGCCGGCGTCACGTTCGTGCTCATCGACACCATCGCGCTCGCCGGAACCGCGGCCGCGTGGTATTTCATTCTTTCCCGGCACGTCGTCGCATCCCGGCCGGCCGCGTACGTCGGAGGACTGTTCTGCGGGTTCGCGCCTTCGATGATCTCGCAGAGCACCGGCCACCCGAACATCGCCGGCCAGTTCCTGATCCCCTTCATCGTGTGGAACGTGCTGCGGCTGGGGAAGCCGGGCCCCACGCTGCGGCGCGGCCTGGTGCTCGGCGCGGTGGTGCTGTACCAGAGCTTCATCAACGAGGAGGTCCTCTTCCTCACGGCGATCGCGCTGCTGGTCTTCCTGCTGGCGTACCTCCACCCCCGGGAGTACCTCCGGGTCACCCGCTCGGCCCTGCCCGCCATCGGCATCGGCGCCCTGTTCGCGGGCCTCTTCCTCGCATACCCGCTCTACCACCAGTTCTTCGGCCCGCAGGCATATCGTGGGCTACCCGATTTCGTGCACGGCTTCAGCAGCGACCTGGACTCGTTCAAGGAGTTCAGCCGGCGCTCGATCCTCGCCCCGGACGTCGCCACCATCGACAAAATGGGTGGCCCGACCGAGGAGAACACGTTCTTCGGCTGGCCGCTGCTCGGCCTGCTGCTCGCCGCCGCGGCGGCCCTGTGGCGCCAGCGCGCGGCCCGCGCGGTGTTCCTCACGGCGCTGGTCTTCGCGCTGCTGTCGCTGGGGACGGACATCAAGTACAAGGCCGAGCCAACCGACTGGCACGGCCCGTGGGAGTGGGTGCATCACCTGCCGCTGTTCGACTCCGTCGTGCCGACCCGCCTGGCCCTGGTCATCGCACCGCTCGTCGGCGTGCTGCTGGCGATGCTGGTCGACCGCTACGTGGCCGGCGTCAAGCCCGCCCCGGAGCCCGACGCCGCCTCCCCCGCCCCGACCTCGACGGCCACCTCAATGGCCTCGACCGCCAACGCCTCCGTGGCCTCGGCCGCCGATGATCGCGGCATTTCCGGCGACCCGTCGGGTTTGTCCGGGATGTCGGAAGTGGCGGTGGGGGTCAAGACAGACATCAAGCCAGCCCCGGAGGAGACCACTCCGGCGGCCCGCTGGCTGTGGGCCGTGGCGCTGTTGGTCGCCCTGGTACCGCTCATCCCGACCCCGCAGCCGGCGTCGGACCGCTCCCCGATTCCCGCGTTCTTCAGCAGCGGCACCTGGCGCGAGACGATCCCCGAGAACTCGACGATCGTGCCGCTCCCGCTGGGTTGGTACGAGAGCCTGGACGCGATGCAGTGGGCGACGCGGGCGAACCTCGAGTTCCGCATCGTCGGCGGCTACTTCCTGGCGCCCAACCCGGACGACCCGGACAAGGTCGCGATGTTCGGCCCCGCGACCCGCCCGACGATGCAGATCATCAACGACGCGGGCGGCAACGGCACGGTACCGCAGATCACCCCGGACCAGCAGGCCCAGGCGAAGGCCGACATCGCGTTCTGGCATGCCGACTTCCTGGTCCTGCCGGACCAGCACGGCAACAGCGAGGCGATCCGCCAAACCGCCGAGCAACTCTTCGGCCCCGGCCACCACGTCTCAGACGTCTGGATCTGGAAGGTCGAGCAACGCCCGTAGCTCGGCTGGTGGCACCGGTCCGGCAGCAGGTCTCCGTGATCATGCACCCGGCGGCCGCGGCGCGCGGGGTCTGCCGTGATCACGGAGTAAACGTGCTGCTCCTTGTACGTTTTGACTCCGTGATCACGGCGAACCGCGCCGCGCCCAACCGGCGGTCGCACTAGCCGGTTACGCGCGCCCCTCAGGCGTTCGCGGCCGCCCCGCCGTTCCAGTCGACGAGCTGGACAATGACGCCGTTGGGATCGCGCACCTGGAAGGCCCGTTCCCCCCACTCCTCCACCGTCAGCGGCATGGTGATCGCGACGCCGCCCTGCTGGAGGCGGAGAAGCTCGCCCTCGAGGTCATCCACGACGAAGGCGAGAATGACCCCGGCGGCGTGTACGTCCCGCTGATCGTCGGGCAGCGTCGCCAGCCCCTGCCGAAGAAAGACGACGTTGAGCCCCACGTCGTCCCGCGTCAACGAGGCGAACCCGTCGGCCGCCATCTCCTCCCGAAACCCGAAGTGCTCCTGCAGAAACCGGCTGGACGCATCGGCATCGACCACGTTGAGCGACACCGCCGAAGAACTGACCCGCACCGCAACCTCCCCGGAGACGAAACTCTCTACACTGTAGATCGAAACGGGGTCGGCGACAAACGGTGGGCTTGAGCAGCGACTTCAGCAGCCATCCGACGCGGGGAGGCGCGCCCCATGGCGGCCCGATGCGGCGAAAACGGCCCGGCAGAGCGCAGCGCG